>JBBSUV010000025.1:0-59560 GCA_038234075.1 Flavobacteriales bacterium
AATGCGAAGAGGATAGTATTTCTGAACAGGCCGATCCAGATAGAACCAAGGGCAGGCTAGCCGAGAATCTCATTGATAACCACCCTATGACCCCCCCCCCCCCCCCCCTCCGATACGCTCAAACACCCCCGGACCATGGGTGAGCATAATACACGGTTACATGGTCCAGCCACACCCGAGCCTTGTTCAAGCCGATTACGGATCCCCACGACGGACGGGGCGATCTTCATTGAGCACCACGAGATCCTACACCTTCTGGCCGAGGGTAGCTACACGCGGGTGCATTGTGAGCTTGGCGTGAAACACTTGGTAAGCATGAACCTTCATGAATTGGAGGAAAAGTTGCCCGTGCCCCATTTCTTCCGATGCCACCACTCGCACTTGATCAACCTATCAAAAGTGAAGAAGCTGATCAAACATGCAGGGCACCGAGTTCTCTTGGCAACAGGTGAATCGGTGGAGGTATCACGCAGGAAGTGGGCCGCACTGGTAGCGGCCATGGAACGCCTTTGACCTCACAACTTCACCAACCTCCGCGCATGCCACCTGCCACCGGTGTTGAGCCGCAGCTCATAAATGCCCGCCGGAAGATCCCCGAGAAAAACTTGAACATCGCGTTCGCCCATGATCCGCGTTGTCTCGAAATCAGTCCTCACACTCCGACCTGCGGCATCGTATATCTGTAGTTGCACGGATGCTGCGGAAGCCCGGTCAAAACTTATGGTAACCGCATCCGTGGCCGGATTGGGGTAAAGCGTGAAGGGTGCTGTGGCCTCGTTCTCCGCAATACCCACATCATCCGGGCCGAGCTTGACGATCCATGCATCGTACCCTCCATGGTTGCCCGTGACATCGCCATCCGTGGATTTGGAGGAACCGGCCAGTACGTACCCTCCATCGCTAGATTGGCGAGCAGACCAGCCGAGATCGGAATTGGAACCGCCCAAACACCTTTGCCAAACCATGTTACCTACGGAGTCCAAGCGAAGGGCCCAATAATCGCCAAGTTGCCCACCGTGATTGCCGCTCACTTGTCCATCAATTGATTGGGTCTGGCCAAATACAATATACCCGCCATCTACTGTTTGGTCAATAGAGCGGGCCATTTCATAATCCGAACCACCTAAGCATTGTTGCCATTCCAAGGCCCCATTGATACTGAGTTTGGCGACCCAAACATCGCCATTCCCATGATAGCCGTTCACATCACCGTCATTCGAGAATGTATAGCCAGCCGTGATATAGCTACCATCGGCCGTTTGCTGGATCGCATATCCGACATCGTCGCCTGACCCCCCCAAGGACTGCTGCCACTCCATGTTTCCGCTACTGTCCAGTTTGACCACCCATTCATCACCGGAGCCGTGCGAATTATCCACATCCCCATCCGTTGAAGTTGAAGAACCGGTCAAAATGTAGCCGCCGTCCAAGGTCGGCTTGATATCCGTAGCTGAGTCATATCCTGAACCGCCCAACGTCCTTTGCCAAACAGTGGCCCCGGCAGCATCCAGCTTTACTACCCAATAATCGGCACTTCCCTGATTGCCCGGGACACCGCCATCGTCGGAGTATGAAGAACCCGCAACGATGTGTCCACCATCATCGGTCATTGCGATGCTACTGGCACCATCTGCATCCGACCCGCCTAGTGCCACTTGCCAGAGCAGATCGCCAAAGGCGTTCAGTCGTGCTATCCAAGCATCAGTGTCGCCATGAAATCCCGTTACATCTCCATCTTGGGAAGTTGTAGAACCAGCGACGATATAGCCACCGTCCGGCGTCTGTTGGATGGCGCTGGCAAGGTCGTTCCCTGATCCCCCGTAAGTTCTAAGCCAAGCAATAGCGCCTCCTACATTCAATTTCATCACCCAATAATCCGCTCCACCGTGGTTGTAGATCACGTCTCCGTTCGTCGATGATGTGGACCCAGCAACGATGTAGCCACCGTCCGTGGTCTGTCGGATGTCCTTTGCCTGGTCCTCAACTGTACCACCAAAGGAATGCTGCCATTCCACAGGCGGGGCCATTTGAGCCGTGGCTTGGAGGAAAACGATGGACGAGAGAAAGGAAAGTACAGCACGCATGGGAGATGAGGTTGAGTGATGAATGGTCCTATTCAGTGAAGAAAATTTGACCTCACAGCTTCACCAACCGCCGCGCATACCACTGGCCACCGGTGTTGAGCCGCAGCTCATAAATGCCCGCAGGAAGGTCTCCGAGGAAAACTTGCACATCGCGTTCGCCCATGATCGGCGTTGTCTCTAATTCAGTCCTCACACTCCGACCTGCGGCATCGTATATCTGTAGTTGTACGGGTGCTGTGGAAGCGCGGTCGAAACTTATGGTAACCGCATCCGTGGCCGGATTGGGGTAAAGCGTGAAGGGTGCTGTGGCCTCGTTCTCCGCAATACCCACATCATCCGGGCCGAGCTTGACGATCCATGCATCGTACCCTCCATGGTTGCCCGTGATGTCGCCGTCATTGGAATTGGACATGCCCGTCAAAATATAGCCTCCATCTGCGGTTGCCTGAATATCAAAGGCTCGGTCGGTTGCTGAACCGCCTATCGTTTTTTCCCAAAGAAGTTCACCATCCGGGTCCAAACGGACCACCCATGCATCGCCGAACTGCCCACCATGATAGCCTGTAACTTGACCATCATCAGATTGAGTCCAACCCGTCAATACATAACCCCCATCACTGGTTTGTTGCATGGAAAGGCCCGAGTCCTCCGAGGTACCACCCAAGCACTTTTGCCATTGAAGTGTACCGTCGATGCCCAGCTTCACTACCCAATAGTCAAAAGCACCATGGTTCCCGCTCACGTCGCCATCGTTCGATAACGAGTAGCCTGCAGCGATATAACTACCATCCGCGATCTGCAAGATTGAAAAGCCATTGTCGTCCAAAGACCCGCCCAAAGATCGCTGCCAGTGTACCTGACCACTGTCATCCACCTTCACTACCCAGAGATCAGAGTTCCCCTGGTTTTCTGTCACATCACCGTCCGCCGACCCGGAAGACCCTACCATGACGTACCCACCATCATTATTTTGGTGAGCCGTCAGAAACCCACCGTCATAACCTGAACCGCCCAAAGCATGCTGCCATTGCAGATCGCCGTTCCCATCAATTTTCACCAACCAACAATCGCTTGCACCATGATAATTGGTTACATCACCGTCTGCAGACCTTGTTTCCCCAGCGATGATATAGCCACCATCACCGGTCAGTTCAACTGAATTGCCTGAATCCTCATTCGAGCCTCCATAGGACTTTTGCCATTCCAGCACGCCATTCATATCCAGCTTGAAGACCCAAAGATCCCAATTCCCATGGTTGCCAGTAACATCACCTCCATTGGCGTTTGACGCTGCAGCTACGATATATCCGCCATCACTGGTCTGTTTAACAGCGGAAGCCTCATCGCTCCCTGGACCTCCAAAAGTTCGTTGCCATTCCAACATACCAACAGCATCCAATTTCACAACCCAAGCATCGCTCGGCCCACCATGGTATCCCACCACATCGCCATTGGAGCTGCTGGTGGTACCCGCGATGATATACCCCCCATCAGCGGTGGGTTGGACAGAATTGGCGAAATCCCTTTCCGAACCGCCTAAGGAACGCTGCCACTCGATGGGTGGTGCTGTTTGCGCCCAGCCATAGCCGACCGACATGTTCAGTAGCATAACGAGAATCGATCTGTACATGGGGGTTGTTTGGTTAGATGGGTAGTTAAGCGAAGATAATGACGGTAGGCACCCTAAGGCCGAGTTGCCTTGGGGTGCCTATCGTCCCACCGACATACTAACCTCATTCCATCACGGTGAAATTCTTTGAGTTAGAGGAACCATCTTGATACTGGAAGATGGCATGGTAGATGCCACCCGGCCATTGCTGGCCCATGTCCACCACGATCTTATTCAGGCCCGCTGTCTCGAAATTCAAAGCTTTCGAGAAGTATGTATGGCCCATGTTGTCCAAAATTGTCATCTCGACCTGTAGTGGATAAGCCAAGTTGAATTCCACGGCAAACTCCCTTCCCTTTATGGGCACGGGGTAAATATTGATGGTAGCGAAAGCGGCGAAATGAGAGTTGATCACAACTGGTTGATCAAAATCCTCATAATGCCGAAGAACATCTCCATTCCGCATGACTACGGTGAACGCATATAGGCCTGGTGATAGTTCAGTTTTGGGCACTTGGACCAGTTTGGGGTCCTTCGATTCAGGCATTGCTACACTGATCACTGGGTCCACATAGCCCCCACTACCAATACCGCCGCCAGTGATGGGTATGACCTCCACGCTCGATACTTCGGAAAATGGATAAATGGTAGCGTTTGTGGGGGAAATCGCGCAATCGGTCAACTCCATCATCCAGCCCAATATGTCCACGGTGCCATCTGGATATGTATCCGAATAAACAGTGAGCTCGGTGCATTGCGAAAATTGTCCGCCCCATTGATTGGCATCCCCTCCCAAGGAAATCATTCCGTTGCAAACTAGTTCAGGCGCTCCGGTGCTTGTAAGCAAATTAGAGGAAGCGCTATTTGCATTGAACAATGCGCGGAGATTGTCGTCGGCTCCGCTTATGCCAATAGGCATGCAAAGGGAGTTGATGTCGATAGGCATATTGCTGGTAGTTACACCGTGTGGAGCTAATTGCCATGGGCCGAAGTGCTTGGCAATCGCAAAAGCCCCTAAATCACCTGTGCCCAGCGAGTAGCCTTCCTCGTCACGCATTTCTGATGTGGTGGAAGAGACATGAAACACTTCATCCGGATAGTGGAGTGCGTCAATCCAGCCACTGCCTGGAATTCCATAAGCGGATTGTGAGCGATTCATAAAAGCCCCCCAATTTGCTTGCTTGACATAGAAGTAGAAGTAGGACTGATTCGGTGTGACAGCATTCAGCATTGTGATATTCCCTTGTCCATCACCGGCAAACGCTTTAAGTGCCCATGCATAGCTGGGCGCATTGCAGATCTGCTGGCATACAGCAGGCCAGCCCCAGCAATCAGGACAATTTCGGTCTGTGCTATACTGAACTGGCACATTTCCGGATTGATCATAAGCACGCAAGTTGTAGTATGCGTATTGATCTCCTTCCAGCGTGGATACGAAACCAAGATCAGCCTTGCCGAAAGAAGGGTTCACAATGGTTATGCTTTGAACTACTGTCCGCTCAACCCCGTTACCTTTAGACGTGGCTATGATGACATCCACATCAATATGGCTTATGTCCATTTGATCCCATTCCTCAGCGTTCACAATGAAGTACCCGTTGGATAGGTAAGGGTTGGTCCGTAGTATTTTTTGGTATTCCTCTTGAGCGTATGTGGCGCTGAAGAGGAAAAGCGCTGCAGCAAGTAGTGCGTGTCTCATGGCGGTTAGTGGTTTGGGGTTATGGAAGTAATGTCCACAAGGCTCGTTGATCCACAAGGCAGCCACAACAGACGTGGCACTGTTGGTTGCTGAGGGTTCACCGTTGGTCGCTCCCGGTTCATAACTGGCAGGTGCGCTCCCCATGATCCAAGCAGCCGTCCACCGGGTCCGAGGTGCGAAAATGGGCAAAGCACAGGTCGCGTATAGCGATGTCGGCACGTAGGGAAGAGGTCCCTTGGCACTAAAACCGACGCTTCCCCGTTACTTTGGCCGTCCCCAAAAGAAGTCACCCGCCCGGTATCCCTGTATGAGGCGTTCCCTCCTCTTCCTTCTTCTCCTGCTCCCGTTCCTGCTCGCGGCCCAAACGGCCACGGTGACCGGCGTGGTGCGCGACGATGAGAACCGCCCGCTACCGGATGCGAGCATCGCCGTGGTGGGGCAAGCAGCCACTTCATCCGGTTCCAACGGCAGCTATTCGCTCACGGTGCCTGCCGAGCGCGAGATCGTGCTCCGCTTCGTCTATCCCGGTGCAGAGACCGTGGAACGGACCTTGACATTGAAGGCCGGGGAAAAGCGTTCGTTGGACGTGAGGATCCGTTCCTCCATCATCGGCCCTGTCACCGTTACGGACGACCGCCTTCGCGATGCGGGCATCGACAAGCTCAATGCGCGCACCTCGCACTTCCAGCCTTCGCTCGGCGACGTGAACAGCCTGCTCCAAGGCAGCCTCGGCGTGATGACGCGCAACGAGCTGAGCAGCGGCTACAACGTGCGCGGTGGCAACTTCGATGAGAACCTGGTCTATGTGAACGGCATCGAAGTGTACCGCCCATTCTTGGCGCGCAGCGGCCAGCAAGAGGGCCTCAGCTTCCCGAACCCGGACATGATCGAGCGGATCCACTTCAGCGCCGGCGGCTGGGAACCCCGCTATGGCGACAAGCTCAGCAGTGTGCTGGACATCACCTACAAGCGGCCGCGCGAGTTCGATGCCATCGTTAGTGCGAGCCTGCTCGGCGGCTCCGTTACGGTAGGCAGCGCCATGGCCCACCAGCGGCTGCGCCAGATCACCGGCTTCCGCTACCGGACGCTGAGCACCGTGCTGAAGGGCCTTGACACCCAAGGCGACTACGTGCCCACCTATACCGACCTACAGAGCTATTGGACCTATGACCTCACGGACAAGTTGGAACTCGGCTTCCTCGGTCTCTATTCACGGAACCGCTACGATGTGACGCCGAAGGACCGGGAGACGGAGCTCGGGAATTTCAACCAGGCGTTGCGCTACACGGTCTACTTTGAAGGGCAGGAACGCACGGCCTACGAGACCATGTCCGGCGCGCTCAGCCTCACCGCGCGTCCTTCCCCGCGCACCGTGCTGAAATTCATCGGCAGCGCCTTCAACACTTACGAGACCGAGCGGATGGACATCCTCGGCGAATACCGCTTGGGCGAGCTGGACCGCAACCTCGCCAGCGATCAGTTCGGCGAAGTGGTGCGCGACCTCGGCATCGGCGCCTACCTGGACCATGCCCGGAACAGCTTGGAAGCCACGGTGCTGAGCGCCACCCACACAGGCTCCTTCTTTTGGGGCCGAGGCAGCAACCTGCAATGGGGCCTTGAGTCCCGCACGGAACGGATCAACGACCGCCTGAGCGAATGGTACATGGTGGACAGCGCGGGCTACAGCATTCCGCAAAGCCATAACGGCCTGCTGGAGCTGAACACGAGCGTGAAGACCAAGATCGAGCTGGAAAGTGTCCGCACTTCCGCCTATGTGCAGAATGCCTGGGAATGGAAGACCGGCCGCGACCGCTCATGGGCCTTGGTGGCCGGGGTGCGCGGGCAGAACTGGAGCTACAACGGGCAGACGGTGGTCAGTCCACGGCTGCGCTTGGCCTACCATCCGGGTTGGCGGAAAATAGTGGCTGCCGGGGACACCGTTCCACGCGACTACAGTTTCTGGTTCGCCACTGGCGTGTATTACCAACCACCCTTCTACCGGGAGCTGCGCGATTTCAATGGCGTGTTGAACCCGGAGGTGAGGGCCCAGAAGAGCATCCACTTCATCCTCGGCATGGACCGGCAGTTCAAGATGTGGGACCGCCCCTTCAAGTTCAGCACCGAGGCCTACTACAAGGCGCTCAGCGACCTCAATCCGTACGAGCTGGACAACGTCCGCATCCGCTACTATGCGAAGAACAACGCCAAGGGCTACGCCACGGGCATCGACATGAAGCTCAACGGCGAGTTCATCAAGGGCGTGGAATCGTGGGCCTCGCTCTCCGTGATGAAGACCATGGAGGACATCGACGGCGACTACTACTACCACACCTTCAATGCCGCCGGTGAGCGCACCGATGCCATCGACACCCGCGACCGCACACCCGTGGACAGCGTGCGCGTGGAAGCGGGCTACATCCCCCGCCCCACCGATCAGCGCGTGAGTTTCGCCATGTTCTTCCAGGACGAGATGCCACGTTGGCCGACCTTCAAGGTGCACATGAACCTTGTCTTCGGCACCAGCCTGCCCTATGGCCCACCGAACGAAACGCGCTACGCGGACACTCTGCGCACCAGCCTCTACCGCCGCGTGGACATCGGCTTCAGCAAGCAGCTGCTCGGCGCGCCCGGCCAGGAAAAGACCGGCGTGCTGCGCCATGTGAAGGACCTCTGGATCTCCTTGGAGGTCTTCAACCTGATCAACCTGAACAACACGGTGGATTACACGTGGGTGCAGGATGTGCAGGGCCGCTACTACGGCATCCCGGAATTCCTGACGCCGAGGAGGATCAACCTGAAGGTGATCGCCCGGTTCTAGTCCCCTCAACGTCTCACGCAGTGGACGTTGAGGCCTGAGAGCCGAGCTTCTTACAGAGGGAACCGCAGAGTTTTTTTCCGCAGATGACGCAGATGACGCAGATGCTGCCTTTGGCAGCTTAGGGAACTAGTTCCATCAACGTTTCACGAAGTTGACGTTGATACCTGAGAGCCGAGCTTCTTACAGAGAGAACCGCACAGGCTTTTTTTCCGCAGATGTCGCAGATGACGCAGATGCTGCCTTCGGCAGCTGAGGGAACTGTCCCATCAACGTCTTCCGCCGTACGGCGGAGACGTTGAGGCGTGAGAAACCTCAGAGCGACTTGGCCCGCTCCCAGTAAGCGTCCATCTCAGCCAAGCTCATCTCGCCGAGCTTCTTACCGTCCTTGCGGGACTCGGTCTCCAAGTATTGGAAGCGCTGGATGAACTTGCGGTTGGTGCGCTCAAGCGCCTCGTCCGGGTCGATCTTCAGGAAGCGTGCGTAGTTCACGATGCTGAAGAGCAGGTCGCCGAGTTCATCGGCCTGCTTGTCGCTCTCGGTCTCCACCTCGTGCTTCAGCTCCGCGAGCTCCTCGTTCACCTTCTCCCATACTTGGTGGGCGTGCTCCCAATCGAAGCCCACGCCGCGGGCCTTGTCCTGGATGCGGATCGCCTTCACCATGCTGGGCAGGCCGCGCGGCACGCCTTCCAGTACACTCTTCTCCCCTTCCTTCACACCTTCCTTTCCCTTTCCCTTTTCCTTCAGCTTGATCTTCTCCCAGTTGGCCTTCACCTCCTCCTCGTCCTGCACCTGCACGTCGCCGTAGATGTGCGGGTGCCTGCGGATCAGCTTCTCACAGATGCCGTTGAGCACGTCCGTCATGGTGAACGCACCCTTCTCCTCGCCGATCTTGGCGTAGAACACGTTGTGCAGCATCAGGTCGCCCAGCTCGTTCTTCACCTCCTGCAGGTCGTTGTTCAGGATGGCATCGCCAAGCTCGTAGGTCTCTTCGATGGTGAGCGGCCGGAGCGTTTCCAGTGTCTGTTTGCGGTCCCACGGGCACTTGGCGCGCAGGTCGTCCATGATGTTCAGCAGGCGTTCAAAGGCTTCGAGGCGGGGATCCATGGTGCAAGTGTAGGGAGAGAGGCGCGGAGGTGGTTGTTGGGGTTGGGACGCGGAGGCGCGGAGGCGCGGAGCATGCCTTCGGCAGCCAGGGGCGAGAGAAATGCAGAAGTGGCCTTGGAGGCATCCGTGGATCAGTAAAGCTGAAGAAGACCAGGCAGTCTTCGGCATACCGGGCAGAAGAATGTTCGGTGCTGGATCACCTAGCGCTATTGTACATTCGATGATCGGATCTCATCGTGTGAAGTCCGAAGACTTCACGGAGAAGCATGGATGAACGTTTTATACATCTACCACAAGTCGCCCCGGCTGCTCATGTTAGAACGCGTAGTCTGGTTGGCCGGGAAGACTTGCGGCAGCGATGGGCGTCTATTCAGTCCGGGCATCCGATGGCACACATACCAAGGTTAAGGACCTTATAATCCGCTGAACCATGAGGAAGACACTCCTGCTCTGTTTGACCACTTGGTGGATTTCCAGCGGACAAGCACAGCCGACTTTTGACAAATACTATCCAATAGGTGGAACTTACCAGTTAAATTTAGTCGAACTAAATAGTGCAAATATAATTACGGGTATTGGAATACATACTACCATAAATCAAGGGGGGCACATCCTTCAATCTTGCAATTATTATGGAACAAATGTGCTTGTAATTCAATCTTTTGCGCAAAGCTCATTTAATGAGTTTTATTTTGTTACTGGCTATCATTTCGGCACTTGTGTCAACTCGGCTGGTGCAACCCATCAACAGACCCAACCGGTGATCGGCAAGATGGATTCTTTGGGGAATGTCTCCTCGACGCGGTATTATGAACTGAACACAGGCTGCCAAAATCTCGCAGGGAATTTGGAAGTCAATCACGACAAGAGCGTGATCGCCTGGGGCCGGGATAACGCGTTCTACACCCTGAAGGCCGATTCCAATTTGGCGCACATCTGGTCCAAGCATTTTGACCGCCGCGGCGGCTTCCAGTTCATTAAGGAACTGCCCGACGGCGACCTGCTAGCGGGCATCAACATGGACAGCGCCGGTGCCGTGGTGGCGCGGATGGATGCGGACGGCAACTTCCTTTGGTGCAAGAGCTACATCCGGCCCGGTGGCATGGTGCATGATGCGCTCATCGAGTCGGATTCCTCCTTCATCATCACGGGCTACACGGACAGTATCCAGCAAAGCATGTTTCTTCCCCTGCCTGCAAGCTTCCATCCACAGCTTTTCATGATGGAGCTGGATGGACAGGGCGAGGTGCAATGGTGCAAGGGCTACGACAGCGCCCCGGACCTGTGGTATACCCCGCAGTGGTCGCGCATCGAAAAGGCTCAGGATGGCAACTATGTGGTGCTGGCCACGCTGGGATATCCACAGAACAACTTCTTCCACCGGCCCTTCCTGATGAAGACCGACCTTAACGGCGACACCCTGTGGACCCGTTCCAGAGGCATTGCAAGTCAGGACTACTTTACCCGGGACCTGTTGGTGTGCTCGGACGGGGGGCTGATGTTCAGTGGAAGCGTTTGGGGCGATGTTCCAGGCGGTGTCTCGGGAATATCCTACATCTTCAAGACCGACTCCTTGGGCCACTTTGATTGCAACGAACTGCATTACCCCGTTGACGTGTCCGAACTCTTTCCCACGGACAGCAGCTTTACGCTTACGTCGGTGGACGGCGCCACGGCTTACCCGGCATACGTGCAGGATACTACCTACGATGCTATCCAAGTCTACAACGCCTGCAACACCGTAGGAGTGCCGCACCTGTACAACCAAGGGCGCAACAAGCCGCGCGTCCGTCCCAACCCCAGCACCGGCCACTTCACGGTGGAGTTCACCGATCCGCTAAGCGTGGACAGCTTTTATTCGGTGTATGACGCCACGGGCAGGTTGTTGTTCCAGCGGCCACTTACCAAAAGCATGGAGAAGGTTGAGGTGGATCTTTCCAGCTATGGCAAGGGAATGTACCTGATCCGGTTCTCGGATCGGGACTGGGTTTGTTCGGAGCGGGTGGTGGTGGAGTAAGTGGATCAGAAGATTAGACGATCAGAAGATCAGAAAATGAAATGCCTTGGCCGCGACGTGTATGCAGGAGGCCGCAGGCTCGCGAAGTGGGAATTGCGGGCTGGATAAAGTCCTAAAACGGACAACTGACGGCCTCGGCCCTTATCACTCCCACGGATACGTGCTACTTGTGCGCGAAGGATCGTACATCGGGCCGATCGGTCCGGGCTCAACGGCCGAGGGCGCAGGCGGCTGCTCATCACCGGGATCGCTACCCGGGAGCAGAGCTTCTTCCTCCTCCTCCTCTTCAACTCGTGGTGGCGGCACGTGTGCAGGCGGCACCTTGCGGTACCACCACGCCATTAACGATCCCACGATACCGCCGAAAAGGTGGCTTTCCCAGCTGACGCCGGGCTGGATGGGCAGCACGCCCCACCACATGCTGCCGTAGAGGAACACCACGATCAGGGAAATGGCCATCAGCGCGATCCGCCTGCGGAACAAACCGCTGAAGAAATGGAACCCGGCCAAGGCATACACGATGCCGCTTGCGCCGATGTGGTAGCTCATGCGGCCCATGGCCCAGACCCAAAGCCCGGTGGCCAGCCAACTGATCAGCACCACGCGACCGCTGGCCTTCGGGTAGAAATAGACGGTGAGCCAACCCAACAGCAGCAGCGGCAAACTATTGTTCAGCAGGTGCTCAAACCCTCCATGTAGGAAGGGCGCGAACACGATGCCACGCAAACCGGTGATGGTGCGTGGAAAGATCCCGAAGCGCGCAAGGTCCAAGTGATAGACCAAGTCGAAGCCCAGCACCACCCACATCAGCGCGACCACCAAGGCGGGCGGGATCAATGCGGTGAGCAGGCGCCTGCGATCGTGATCGATGGGCTGGTTGTAGAATTTCTGCATCGATCCCGCGGACTTCGCGATCTTCGGGCCGTAAGCGACTTCGGACACCTTGGCAGGCGAAGATGAACAAACAACGACGATCCATGCATCGGACCATTCCTCATTTCGGCATTATGGGCGCCGTGGCGGCGCTGTTTTTCCTGATCGCGTGCTCTTCCAGCCGGAAGTCCGAAGCTCCACCCGCCCCGCCAGTAGCGGAGACGGTCCACATCGTGAAGGGTGAACCGCCTGCGAAAAGCGAACTGGCCCAGCTGATGCGCGAGATGACCGCCTTCGCCGACACCACTGGAAAACGGCTCCGAGAAGGAGGTGAACTTCCGCCCTTCCCGGCGCAGTTCAAGAAGCTGAAAACAGCGGAGCCCACGCCGGGCATGGTCGATCGGCGCATCTTCGACCCTTACGCAGAAGCTTGGCTGCACCAGCTGGATCTGCTCTATACAGCGCCCAAGTCCGATCGCACGGAGGTGTTCAACGACCTGATCATGGCCTGCGCCGGCTGCCATGGCCAGATGTGCCCGGGGCCGTTGGTACGGATCAAGAAGTTGAACATTCCGGAGGGCGGGGAATGATGTACGATCCCGCAGGGTCCACTAACGGTGGACATCCTTGCGGGTGTGGTCCGATGCATATCGGACCTACGGTGACGACACACACATGCATTCAGCGTCAACGCAGGGTCACGCCAACCGATATCTCTGACACATAGCGGACCCTGCGAAGACGATGCACATTGAACCATTCCCGGCCACAGATGTCATAGCCACCATGCAGCCCACCACGCTACTCCCCTGCTTAGCCTTGTTGGCGCTCCCTTCCTTCACCTTGGCCCAAACGCCCTACTTCCCCGCACCGACCGCGGGAAGCACATGGGAGACCACCGACCCCGCCACCTTGGACTGGTGTCCGGAACGGATCGATTCGCTCTACGCCTTTCTGGGCGACCACCACACGAAGGGCTTTATCCTGCTGAAGGACGGGCGGATCGTGCTGGAGCATTACTTCGGCACCTTCACACAGGACAGCCTGTGGTACTGGGCCAGCGCGGGAAAGACATTGACAAGCACCATCGTCGGGATCGCCCAAGCGGATGGCTTCCTCGACATCAACGCACCAACGAGCACCTACCTCGGCACCGGCTGGACCTCCGAAACGTCTGCACAGGAGGCGCTGATCACCGTTCGGAACCAGCTCTCCATGACCAGCGGCCTCGATGACGGGGTGACGGACAATGACTGCACGGACCCGGCCTGCCTCAGTTACATCGCCGATGCCGGTGATCGCTGGGCCTATCACAATGCGCCCTACACGCTCTTGCACAACGTGGTGGCCGCCGCTACCGGTCAGAATTTCAGCCTCTACTTCAACAACCGCCTGCGCAACGCGATCGGCATGGACGGCGCATGGGTGCCGAGCGGCTACAACAAGGTCTACTTCAGCACGGTGAGAAGCGCGGCACGCTTCGGCCTGCTCGCCTTGAACGGTATGGTCTGGAACACGGACACCATCCTGCACGACACCGCCTACTTCCACGCCGCCACCACGCCCTCCCAAGACCTGAACCACAGCTACGGCTACCTCTGGTGGCTGAACGGGCAGTCCAGTTTCAGGCTACCGCAGACGCAGTTCGTATTCCAAGGGGAACTGATGCCGCATGCCCCGGCGGACACGTACAACGGGCTGGGCAAGAACGACCAGCTGATCAATGTATCCCTCAGCCGCGGGTTGGTACTCGTGCGCATGGGCGATCCAGCCTACGACTCACAACAAGTCTCCATCATTTTCAATGATCGGATCTGGCAATACGTGAACGCACTCGATTGTACCGCCGGAATTGGTAAGATCGGCCCGGGGCAGGAACCGATCCTCGCGCCAAATCCGTGCAAGGACCTGGTGTGGATCCAATTACCGCACGAGGTCGGCACTTCGGACGTCACCCTCTTCGACACGATGGGCAGAACCGTGCTGAACACGCGCAACACCGGGGCTATCGACGTTTCCAAGCTGCCTCCGGGAACCTATGCTGTACGCGTTGTTTCCAGCGGAAAAACGTGGACTTCGACACTTAAAAAAGAATAGGGCTTTCACTATGGCGGACGCTTATATATTTGCGCCCCCTTGCCCAGGTGGTGAAATTGGTAGACACGCACGCTTGAGGGGCGTGTGGCCGAAAGGCTATGCTGGTTCGAGTCCAGTCCTGGGCACTTGATGATGAAGCCCTGTCGCGAAGCGGCAGGGCTTTTTTCATGACCGACCGGCCAAGCGAAGCTTGAGTCGGGAAGGGCATGAAAAAAGACCGAGAGCGAAGCGACAGGGCTTGATCCACTCCACGGCTAAACCTGGTCCGGCGAAGCCGATCCAGTCCTAGGCACCACATAAAGCAGAACCAGAACTCCTTCCACAAAAAAGCCCCGAGGCATTCCCCCGGGGCTTCCATATCACCGACCTGATCGCCGATCACTGCTTCACCAACTTCAGCACATGGGCTTTGCTATCACCGATCATCACGGTGTAGATGCCAGATGACAAGTTCTCGATCCCGACAGTGGTAAGGCCGTTATCAAGCGTGCCTTGTGCAACCTTCCTGCCCGTGGCGTCATCTGATAGCTCTGTCCTGCCATCTCAGGAGCGGACGTGATGGCGACCGAAGAACCTGCAGGATTCGGATACAAGGCCAACGCACTCTTGTCATTGACGTGAGCAATACCCGTGGAAACCGAGTTGTACACGTCCAGCATTTCGGCCGGCGTCAAGGCACGGTTCCAGATGCCGATATCGTCGATGCTGCCGCCGACCGGGAAGTAGAGTGGCGATGTACTCCATGGGGAACCGCCGATGACCAGTGGCTCGGAGTTGGTGCCAATGGGCAACGCACCGGCTGTAGTACTCACCGTCGACACGCCGTTGACATAGGCAATGAGGTTGCCGTTCGTCGCCCAAGTGATCGCCACGTGTGTCCATGTGTTGGAAGGAATGTTCCCCGCGCTGAATGCGTAAGCCACACCGGCGCTGTTCCATACCTCCGGATGCAGTTGGCCATTCTCAACACCCAGGATAAAGCCTGAATTGAACGAGCCATTGGTGCGCCCGATGATCTTCTGGTTCGCGCTGGCGTCGGAGAGCTGCACCCAAGCGGTGACCGTCAGGCCTGCGCCGGTGTTGAACAAAGGGTTGGTGGGGACCATGTCGTACGCATAGTAGAACTCACTGGCTCCTCCTGCAACCCCGTTCCTGTCGACCGCGGACAGGGTCCCCGATGATGTTCCGTTAAGGCCGTTCGGGCCTACGTCCACGGCGCTGTTGTTCAATGGATACCAGGCCACAAGGCCGGATGCGGGCACATAGCTCGGCACTTGCGCCATGGCTGAAAAGGTGAAGACGGTGGTGATACAGAGTAGCGATGTTCTCATGCTGTGAAGGTTATTCTGAGGTTGGCTTGGTGAAGATCTTCGGCCACTATGAGGCGAACTTAATACTTGTCCGAATGCAGCGAGCCTCTCTCCTATACTACGTTTGCTTCATGCGAAAACTCATACTCCTTTCCTCCTTGCTATTCGGAGGTGCATTGATGGCCCAGTCCCCGGCGCTCATCGGCTACTGGCACAACTGGGACATCGCAGGAGCACCCTATATCCCCTTGGACCAGATCGACACGCGCTACAATGTGATCGAGGTCTCGTTCGCCGAACCGGCGTTCGGATCCACATCGCAGATGGTGTTCACACCCAGCGGCACTGATCAGGTCACCTTCACGGCACAGGTGGCAGCGCTGCGTTCCTCCGGCCGGAAAGTGCTCATCAGCATTGGTGGGGCCAATGCCACCGTCCATTTGAATACCGATGCCGAACGCGACGAGTTCACGGCCAGTATGCTTGGGATCGTGGACGACTATGGTTTCGACGGTATCGACATCGATCTGGAAGGTGCGTCCATGAGCATCACCGGCGGCACGATCGCCACTCCTGTGGATGCGCCAATGCTGCGCTTGATCCAGGCGATCGAGAACATCGGCGATGCATTCGAGCAGAATAACGGCTCGCCCATGATGTTGACCATGGCCCCGGAAACGGCCGGTGTGCAAGGCGGGCAAAGTGCTTTCGGTGGCATCTGGGGCGCCTACCTTCCGTTGATCCATGCGCTGCGGGACCGCATCGACATCCTGCAAGTGCAACTCTACAACAGCGGCAGCAGCTACGGCATCGATGGCGGCATCTACGAACAAGGGACCGCTGATTTCATCGTCAGCCAGACGGAGGCTGTGATCCAAGGCTTCACCACTTCAGGCGGTCCCTTTGTCGGGCTGGCCCCGGAACAGGTCGCAGTTGGCCTTCCCGCTTGTGGGTCCGCAGCAGGCGGTGGATACACGGATACGGCCACGGTGGCTGCGGCGCTACGCTACCTGCTCGGCACCGGCCCACAGCCGGGATCCTACACCTTGGCCCAGACCGGCGGTTATCCCACTCTGCGTGGAATGATGACCTGGAGCATCAATTGGGACGCGGTCGGAAGTTGCAACGGGACATACAGTTTCGCGGAGAACTACGAGCGGATCTTCCAAGGCATCACCACAGCGGTGGCCACACCTTCCGAAGTCCCTGCATTGCTGCTTTCACCGAATCCGGCGTCGGATATCGTAACGGTCCACGGGCTGGATCATGGAACGCATTCGGCGAGCATCCTGGACCTCAGTGGCCGGATACTTCGGACTATGACCTTTCAGCGGGTGAACCCCTCGTTCTCCGTGGGCGATCTGCCCCCAGGATCGTACTTTCTCCGGTTTGATAACGGACAGGAACAACGGCCCGTGGCATTTGTCAAGCTCCAGTAGAGCAGCTCCTGGAAAGCACTACTGGACGGGTCTCTTGTCTCCGCTTCAAAGTCGGCGACATCCGTCGTGTTCGATCGTAGAGCACGTACTGATCGGCTCGCCTTCTCCGTTCTGCCGCGATGCGCATACGCAAATGGATCGGACGGGCCATGGCCTCCCCTTGGATTTGCTTGGTGAATGTGCTATTGATCACGGCAGCGGTGCTGGCCAACAAGCAGCACCAGTACTTCTGCCGACCGGTGCCATGGGCGTCGATCATGTTGGTGGTCGCATTCCTGCCGGTGGTGCTCTATCCTTTGCTCAAGGAACGGCTGCACCCGTTTCGAGGTCTGGTGTTTTTCCTCTTCGGCATCGCGGCGTGCATTTGCGTGTATTGCATCTTGTTCATCGGGATGATGGATCCGAGGATGATGCTCCTGATCCCCTTGTTCGCCATCTGGCAGCCGGTGGCCGCACTCGTCCTTCTCCCTCACTTTTTGCTCGCTCAGATCATCTTCCATCTGGTCACTTCCGAGGAAAGGCGCAGATGGCGGAAGTTCTTTGCATCCGGTGGGGGTCTTTGCTTGGGGTCCGCCCTCTTCATGGCCATTTGGTTCAATAGGAGCTATCCGTCCGTTCAAGCGGCCCTTGACGATCCGGTGCGCAACTCGTCCTTGGTCACACCCAGCTACATGACGGAGCGCATGCTCGGCATGCACTTCAAGTACCACATGTCACTCTGCCTGTTCGATGGCTGGCGGCCTCCTTTGCACGACCCGTTCCTTGTCGTCGCAACTTGGTTGAACTTCTCCTTCATGGACAACCCCTCCGCGAAAACCTTCCGAAAGACCCTTTTCCATGGATCTCCTGGAAGTGCCTTCGTTACCATGGACCCACTTTATCTTCGAAGTCGGATCACGGCATACCAGCTCGTGTTCCCCGGGAAACCGATCAAGGAGAATTGTTCCTGTGCGGAGAGTTACAGCAACGAGTACCTGACCTCTCCATGGTTCATGCCGGAAGTCCGGCGTCCCCCACCACCACAAACGCAAGATCACGATCTTCGCGACCGCTAACAACCGCATCCCATGAACGAAGCCTTTGTGAAGACCGCGATCACCGACGGTATCGCCACCGTCACCTTTTTTCACCCCAAGAGCAACAGCCTGCCCGCTGCCATCCTTGCCGCATTGGCCAAGAACATCGAGCAGGCCGGCGCGGACAAGAGCGTCCGTGTGATCGTACTTCGGAGCGAGGGCGAAAAGGCGTTCTGCGCGGGCGCCAGCTTCGATGAGCTCGTGGCGATCGATGACGAAGCGGCCGGACTGGCCTTCTTCAACGGCTTCGCCTTGGTGATCAATGCGATCCGCACGGCGCCCTGCTTCGTGATCGGCCGCGTACAGTCCAAGGCCGTGGGCGGTGGCGTGGGTCTGGCCGCAGCGGTGGACGTGTGCTATGCGCATGAAAGCGCAGCGGTGAAGCTGAGCGAACTCGCCATCGGCATCGGGCCGTTCGTGGTGGGTCCTGCGGTGGAACGCAAGATCGGCGCGGCCAGCTTTGGCTTCATAAGCGCCACCCCGGCCACTTGGCGATCGGCCGCATGGGCCGAACAAAAAGGCCTGTATGCCGAGCTTTTCGAGACGACCGGAAAGCTGGATGCGGCCGTGGAAGCCCATGCCCGTGAACTGAGCACATACAGCCCGGAGGCCATGGCGGAACTGAAGCGGATCATGTGGCGCGGTACCGAGGACTGGGGCAGCTTATTGCCGGAGCGTGCCGCCGTCAGCGGCCGACTGGTGCTTTCGGAATTCACCCGGAACGCCATCGCCGAGTTCAAGCGGAAGACCGCTGCCAAGTAAGGTTGCGTACAACCTCACAACCCTTTTTCACGTAGGAACGCGGGCCTGTTCACCAAAGCGGATGGGCGCCCTGTCGTGAAGAAGTATTTCGCCACCACATCCCGCAAGGTCCTGCTGCTCCTCTACGGAGCTTCGTTGGTGATCGGCGTTTTCGTCATTGTCAGCTCCCACCGCGGCGAGAAGGAGGCCATACAGGAGCAGACCATGGCGCGGCTGACAGGCGTTACCGGCACTCTTTCCTCGCAACTGGACGGCGGCCGCATCACGCGCTTGCTGAACACCTACGATTCGCGGGGCATGCTGATCAAGAACACCCAGGATGCGTGGTATTACGTGCAGCATGGCGCCTTGCAGAAAAGTGCCGATGCCGCGGGTCTCACCACACCCCTGCTCATTGTTGCCTACGATCCCCAGAAGCAGGAACTGCAGACCGTGGTGACCTCGGCGGAGCGGCCGGAACTGCGCAATGCCTACACCGGCCCGGCCGCCGTGGAGATCCGCAACTACCTCCAGCGGAATGAAGCCAAAGCCATGCGCATCACCAGTGCGGGTGAGCTGGTCGCCATCGACGCGGTACACGATGGCCAAGGCAAGGTTGTAGCAGCGCTCGTGGCCCGATCACCATTGTCCTTATTGCGCACGAGCACAAAAGCGGAATTGGTCCGGGAGATCGGGTTCACCGGTCTACTGTTCATTTTGATCGGCCTACTGCTCTTCCGCCGTGTGGGCCGCTTGGTGCGCCATGAAGAGGAAGAGCGCAACAACCTACAGGCACGGCACGACGGCATCACGGACAGCATCGCCTACGCCGGAAAGATCCAGTCCGCGCTGATCCCTTCGCCGGAGCGCTTCCGCGAGCAGTTCGCTGATTTCTTCGTACTGAACCGCCCCCGTGACGTGGTAAGCGGCGATTTCCATTGGTACCACCGGATCAGCGAGCACGAATGCCTGGTGGCGACAGCGGATTGCACGGGCCACGGTTTTCCGGGCGCGATGATGGCGGCGATCGCATGCTCCCTACTGAACGATCTGGCGCGGGACCGTCAATACCACGACCCGGCCGAGCTGCTGAGCGAGCTGAACCAACGACTGATCAGCACCCTGAACCAGGAAGGACGGCGTTCCGGTGCCGGCGACGGTATGGACATCGCACTTTGCCGCATTGACCGCAATGCGAAGGAGATCCTTTTCGCCGGCGCCTTCCGTCCGTTGTACTGGATGCATGAAGGGCAGCTCACGGTGATCAATGGGGACCGCAAACCCGTGGGCGGCTCGCATCACGGCACCGATCGGAAGTTCAGCGTACACCGGATCGCCTATCACGAGGGGGACAACATCTACCTCTTCAGCGATGGATATGTGGACCAGTTCGGCGGGCCGGACCGGAAAAAATTCATGGCCACGCGCCTCAACGAAGTCCTCTTGGCCAACCACGGGCTGCCCATGGCCATGCAGGCCGAAGCACTGGAACGCGCCTTCAATGAATGGAAGGGAACGCAGCCCCAAGTGGATGATGTTTGCGTGCTAGGGATCGCTGTTTAAGGGGGTGCACCGCGCCTCTTCGCACACCGTTCCGAACGACATCGTTGATCGATCGCTGCTGAACTCACCTGAGCCGTCTATATTTGGTCGCGCGGCCACGCACAATTACGGCCGCCGTTTGTATAGCATGGCAACGAAAAGTGAGTTGATCGGTCGCATGGAGGAACTGCTCCAGCAGCCGGATGTGGAACGGTCGTCCGAGGCGGTCGATACCTTGAAGGAAGCATACGAGGACATCGTAGCAGCGGAGAAAGCCGAGGCGGATGCCAAGGCTGCGGAAGCCCATGAAGAGGAGGAAGCCGCTGCGCCCGTAGTGGTGGAAGAGGAGGAAGAGCGGGTGGGTCCACCTCCAGCCGCCGAACCCATCGTGCCCGCAGCTTCAGCAGCTACCCACCAGCCGATCGAATCCGCGCAGCTCACCAACGAGGACGACAAGAAGTTCAAGCAACTGCTGGACGCCTTCAACACCAAGGTGAACGACATCCGTCGGAAGCGCCAGAAGGAGGAGAATGACAACCTCTCGGCCAAGCAGGCGCTCATGACGGAGCTACGTGCGCTGATCGCCAACGAGGAGAACATCGGCAACGCCTTCCAACGCTTCACCGAAGTGGGTGAGCTCTGGAAGAACATCGGCACGATCCCGCAGCAGAGCTACCGCGAGCTGCAGCATGAGTACAGCCAGCTCCGCGAAGAGTTCTTCTACCACATCCGCATTTACAAGGAATTGCGCGACCACGACCTGCGCAAGAACACCGCGTTGAAGCAGGCGCTCGTGGCGGACATGGAGGCCGTGCAACGCGTGGACAGCGTGCGCGAGGCGGAGATCCTTGTGAAGGAATACCAGGACAAATGGCACCAGGTCGGCCCGGTGACCAAAGAGGACCGGGAGACCGTGAGCGAAGCCTTCTGGAACGCCACCCGCGTGGTGTACGATCGCATCAACGACCACTACAAGGCCCGCCGTGCCGAGCACGAGATCAACCTCGCCGCCAAGCAAGCCCTTGTGGAAAAAGTGGCCGAGCTGGGGAAGCAGGCCGAGAACCTCTCCACCACCGATTGGAAGTCCATGACGGATCAGGTGCTGGAACTACAGAACGCCTGGAAGAGCATCGGCTTCGCCACCAAGAAGGATAACGAGCGTGTGTGGCGGGAATTCCGCGATGCCTGCAACGTCTTCTTCGACAAGAAGAACGCGCATTATGCGGGCATCAAGGACCAGTTCAAGGCCGTGCGGCTGAAGAAGGAAGCCCTCATTGCCGAGGCAGTGGCCCTGAAGGACAGCACCGCATGGCGCCAGACCGCCGACAAGCTGAAAAGCCTTCAGCAACAATGGAAGGAATCCGGCAGCGCGGGGCAACGCGACGAACACAAGTTGTGGGGCCGCTTCCGCGAGGCTTGTGATGCCTTCTTCAAGGCACGCAGCGCGACCTTTGAACAACAGGACGCCGAACAGGCCGAGCACGCCAAGGAAAAGGATGACCTGATCGCGGAGATCGAGAACTTCACCCTTTCCGGCGACCGCAACGCGGACATGGACAGCCTCAAGGCGTTCAGCGGCCGCTGGCTGAATGGCGGGCGTATCTCGCCAAAACATTATGACCGGCTGAGCTCGCGCTACCGGGCCGCCTTGGACAAGCAGTACGGGCAATTGAAGATGAACGACGGGGAGCGACGGACGATGTCGTTCCAGAACCGCGTGCAGGACATGGCTTCCGCTCCGGACGGCAAGGAGCGCATCGAGAAGGAGAGCCGCTTCGTGAAGCGCAAGATCGAGGAGTTGGAGACGGAGGTGCGCCAAGGCGAGGAGAACATGGGCAAGTTCAGCTTCAAGAGCGCTGCAGGCGCGGCCATGAAAAAAGACATGGAAAGTAAGTTGGACCGTACAAGGGAGGAGATCGAGCGCCTGAAAGCCCAGCACAAGCAGCTACGTGCCGAGATGCGCGCTGCGCAACCGGAAGAGGCAGCCAACCCTTCCACTGAAGCCAGCGCCTGAGGCTGACTTATTTTCTCCCCGTAACAACTAAAACACGCACCACATGGGCATGATGAAGGAGTTCAAGGAATTCGCGATGAAGGGTAACCTTGTCGACATCGCGGTCGGTTTCGTGATGGGCGCCGCCTTCACGCGATTGGTCACGGCATTCACCGGTGGTATCGTCACTCCGCTGATCAGTATGATCACCGGCGACGTGAAGTTCGATAACTTGAAATTGGTGCTCCGCGATGGTACTCCGGATGTAAAGGATGCCGCAGGTGCCGTTACCACGCCCGGAATTGCAGAGGTGGCTGTGCTGTATGGCGACTTTCTACAAGCCACGGTCGATTTCATCATCGTGGCATTCGTGATGTTCATGGTGGTGAAAGCCGTCAACAGGATGAAGCCGCCCGAGGTAGTGCCCGCTCCCGCAGGTCCTACCGAAGACCAGAAATTATTGATGGAGATCCGCGACCTGCTGAAGAGGCAAGCTTGATCATCCCCGCTTTGAAAAGCCCTGGCCTCCGGCCGGGGCTTTTCTCGTTTCAGGGCAGGAATTTGTGGCTTCCGTTATCGGGGTCAAATCGAACACCGCTACTGGCAAAAGCCCGTTGCAATTCACCGGATACCAAGGACTCCCGTGGCGTTCCCTGCCATAGCCCCTCCCCGCTCCGCATCAGGATCACGCGATCACATAGGTCCAGCGCCAGTTGGAGGTCGTGTGTGCTGAAGAGCACCGCCTTGCCCTCGTCGTGTGCGATGGACAGCAGCATACGCACGATCTCCGCGCGATTGGACAGGTCGAGGAAAGCGGTGGGCTCATCCAGTAACATCACCGGGGTATCCTGTGCCATCGCCCGCGCGATCAGCACTTTCTGGCATTCGCCATCGCTGCAGGCCATCACCTGCCGGTGCCGCAGCGCGATCGCTCCCGAACGCTCCAGCGCGTTCTCCACTGCTTGCCGGTCGGCTTCCGTGGTGCGACCCCAACGGTCGGTCCATGGTTGCCTTCCCAAGCCCACCAAGGCCTCCACGTCCAGCATGCCCACCTGTGGCCTACCGGTAAGCACCACCGCAATGCGGCGCGCCCGTTCCATGGCGGACATGGCGTGAACGTTCGCTCCATCCAGCAAGACCTCGCCGGCCATGGGTGGGTGCAGTCCGGCCAGGGTCCTCAACAATGTGCTTTTACCGATACCGTTGATACCGATCAATGCGGTGAGGCTGCCGGCCGGAAGTTCTAACCGGATGCCCTCCAATAAAGGCGTTCGGCCATAGCCCACGGAGAGGCCTTCGGCGCGAAGAAGGCTCGTGTCCGTCATCCTTGCCGTGCCCATTTTCTACCGCTTAGCAGCACCCACAACACCACCGGTGCGCCCAGCAGGCTGGTCACCGCGTTCAAGGGAAGCATCACTTCGGTTCCCGCGCCGCGAACCACCAGATCGCAACCCAACGCGAGTACCACGCCCAAGAAGATCGTAGCAGGCATCAACGCCCGGTGGTCCGCAGTTCGCAGGAAGGCCCGTGCCACGTGCGGTACGGCCAAGCCCAAGAAAGCGATGGGGCCACAAAAGGCGGTGATGCTTCCGGCCAGCAGGCCCGTGGCCCAGATGGCGCGCCGACGGACGCGGGGCACGTCCACGCCCATGCTCCGCGCGTGATCGTCACCGATCAACATCGCGTTCAGCGGCTTGATCAGGAGCACAGCCATCGCCAAGCCCAGCAGCACAGGCACCGCCAGCCAAGGCAATCGCGCAAGGTCCATCCCGGCGAAGGAACCCATGCCCCAGAGCACGAAGCCCTTCAGCACGCGCGCCTCGCTGGAAGCCTGCAGCACGCTCACCAAGGCGGAACAGAGATAGCCCACCATCAGGCCGAGGATCAACAGTGTGATCCCGTCACCCACGCGCCGGTCCGCGGCAACGATCAGGAGCAGCACCGCAATGGCCCCCGCCAACGCCGCCGCCGTGATCAACAGGTCTTGCGGAAGCGGAACCATCGCCCAGAGCGGTTGGGCCAGCATCACCAACGCCACGCCCAAGGACGCACCACCCGTCATGCCGAGCACACCTGGGCCAGCGAGCGGATTATGGAAGATCGTCTGCATCAGTAGGCCGGCCGCGGCCAAGCCTGCACCCGCCATCACAGCGGTAAGCACCTCCGGAAGGCGCACCTGCAATACGATCACATCATAAGGTCCTTGACCGGCGTGAAAAAGTGCAGTCCATACCGCACCAAGCGGCACCTCAACGCTACCGATGGTCAAGCCGAGCAGCGCCAGCAGCACGCCAAGCGCCGCGAACACCACTGACCACCAACCTTTGCCACGCATGCGGCAAACTTAGACGGCATGCGCCAAGGGAAATGTGTTTAACCGCGGAGAGCGCGGAGTTCGCGGAGAAGAGGGAGGCTTGTCGCCTTTGGCGGCTGAGCGCGCGGGAAGGAGCTAGTGGATCCATGAGCAACTTGGCGCCACCGCTTTTCATTGCCATGCCATGACCGATCATCACGCACCTTGGACGATCTTCGCGGCCGCAATGAAGGAACATCCTCCCACGATCCGCCGCTTCCGCATGGTGGCCATACTTGAAGGCATCAGCTTTCTGGTCCTGCTTTTCATCGCCATGCCGTTGAAGTACATGGCCGATATGCCCTTGGCCGTGAAATACGTCGGCTGGGCGCATGGGGTGCTCTTCATCAGCTATATCCTGCTCGCCATTCCGCTCTTCACCAGATTGAAATGGCCCATGGAACGCCTCTATGGCGTGGGCGTCGCCTCGCTCCTGCCATTTGGCACCTTCGTGCTGGAGCGCCGCTGGCTCCGCTGAGAGCATACTTGCCCCGTTGCGGATCACTTCGCCAGCGAAAGGCCTCCCGGCAGATACTCCAGCATCACCGCACTGGAGTTGCTCCAACCGTTCTCCGGACCCAGCTTCTGCATCCGGAAATCCAAGTATAGCGGTTTGGCTTGCATCTGGGCATAGAACTTCGGGAATTCCTCCCCGAACTGCATTTCGGCCCCGATGAAGTAGGTAGCCACATCGTAACCGAGGAAAGCATATTCACCCGGCTCATTGCGGAATCGGGCCCGGTAGGCGGCTATAAAGGCATTCACAGCCGCGGAGGAACGATCAATGAAGCCGTTGACCGTGAAATGCACGTTCAACTTCACCAAGGCGTTCACGTCCAACGTGCTCATGTTCCTCCATTCATCCAAGCCATAGATCGTGATCTTATACTTGGGCACCAGCCCCATGAACTTATTCAGCACCGTGGTCACGAACTCCACATCCTCGCTTGGGACCACCAGCACATTCGCCCGCACGGGGTCCAGTTTTGCAACGGCAGCGGCCACATCGCGCCTTCCGCATGAAACCACCAAGAGTGAGTCTCTCAACTTATTGGGCAGGGGGAGCATGGCCTGCTGCAGTTCCCGGGCCATCAGTCCCTGCACATCCTTTTCGCTGAAGAGCTCCGGCTTCACAAGCATCACATTATCGGCAGCGTGATGGAACGCGATATAGCGGGCCATCAGTTTCAAGCGATCGGTGCGACCACCCACGGCCTTGCTTACGGACGGATTTCCCAAGATCACCTTATTGCTCTGCGGCACAGGACAGATGATGGGCGAGCCCCCGGAAACACGGGCCAGGCTTTCGATCGCCGCGCGGTGGAACGGCCCGATGTAAAGGTCCATCCCACGCATGGCATCGCTCTTCAGCACCGGATCCCATTGCGCCGACTTCACCCCTGTATCGAACACCATCACGTCCGCGTTCAGTCCTTGTGCTTGCAAGCTGTCCAACGCTAGGGTCAGTCCGGCCCGGAATTCCACAGCAGCCTCGGTCACAGAGGGCATGCGCTCTCCATCATCACCGGTCGCGGATGTATCCTTGGACGTGGATGTGAAAGGCAGAAGCACGGCAATACGGCGGCGCATGGAGAGCGAAGGATGCGGCACAGTTCGAGCGGTGACTGTGCTGTCCGTAACCGCATTTTTACCGCGAGGAATACGCACATATATGCCTGCTTTCAGCCCTTCTGGCAGGCCTCCATTCGCGGTCTTGATCGAGTCGGCGGACACACTGTATTGCTTGCTCAGCGCATACATCGTCTCTCCCGGGAGCACTTGATGGAACTCCGCGCTGTCCGCCAATGCAGGCTGCACGGCCATCGGGGGTGCAGCCGTGCTTTGTGCCACCTGTATCCGCAGCACCATGCCGACCCGCAGACCATAGGTGAGGTCGGGGTTCAGCCGCCGCAGGTCATCCTGGCCCACGCCATATTTCCGTGCGATACCGTAGAGCGTCTCCTTCTTGTCAACCGTATGGAGCAGTTCCCCGTCGTTCATCCCGGGCGCCGTCTTCAGTTCCTTTTTGGATTGGGCCTTCCGCGGGATCAGCAGCACCTGTCCGATGCTGAGGCCCTGTTCCGCGCTGGGGTTCGCTTCGGTGATCGCATCGATCGGCACCGCATAATGCTTGCTGATGCCGAACAGGGTCTGCCCCTGTTCCACCGTGTGAACGATGTACTTCTCACCGTCCACGGTGCGGACCTCCTGGCTGAATCCGGCCATGGCGAAAGCCCCGGAAAGGAGTACAAGAAGAAGCAGTCTGCGGATCATTCCCATTCAATGGTGGCGGGCGGCTTGCTGCTGATGTCGTATACCACGCGGTTCACGCCCTTCACTTTGTTGATGATGCTGTTCGAGATCCGTGCCAAAACCTCGTAAGGCAGGTGGCACCAGTCCGCGGTCATGCCATCCGTGCTGGTGACGGCACGCAAGGCCACGGCATTTTCGTAGGTGCGCTCATCCCCCATTACGCCCACGCTCCGCACGGGTAAGAGTATGGCACCGGCCTGCCACACTTGGTCGTACAGGCCAGCATCGCGGAGTTCTTGGATGAAGATGTGGTCCACCTCCTGAAGCAGGGCGATCTTCTCCGCGGTGATGTCGCCGAGGATGCGGATCGCCAAGCCTGGGCCAGGAAATGGATGCCTGCCGAGGATGGAAGGATCCAGCCCCAGGGCCTTTCCTACTCGGCGCACTTCGTCCTTGAAGAGGGAGCGCAGCGGCTCCACCACCTTCAGCTTCATGTGCGCAGGAAGCCCCCCCACGTTGTGGTGGCTCTTGATGGTGACGCTGGGCCCGTGTACGCTCACGCTCTCGATCACATCCGGATAGATGGTGCCCTGCGCCAGCCATTTGATGTTGCTGATCAGCTTGGCCTCAGCATCGAACACCTCGATGAAGGTGCGGCCGATGGCCTTGCGCTTGGCCTCGGGATCGTCCAGTCCTTTCAGCGCTGTGAGGAAACGCTCCTTAGCGTCCACGCCTTTGATGTTGAGGCCCATGTGCCGGTAGCTCGCCAGCACTTGGTCGAACTCGCCCTTGCGCAGGAGCGCGTTGTCCACGAAGATGCAGTGCAAGCGCTTACCGATCGCCTTGTCCAACAGCATCGCAGCCACGGAGCTGTCCACGCCGCCGCTCAATGCCAGCACCACATGATCCTCGCCGAGTTGTTCCCGCAACGCATCCACGGTCTCTTCCACAAAGGCCTTCGGAGAATGGTCCGCGGGGCAGCCGCAGATGTCAATGACGAAATTCCGCAGCAGCTGTAAGCCATCCGTGGAATGGAAAACCTCCGGGTGGAATTGTACACCGAAGGTCTCCTCTCCTTTCAATCGGAAGGCGGCAACGGGTACGGTATGGGTGCCGGCCAGGATCTCCATGGCATCGGATGCCGCGAGGATGCTGTCCCCATGGCTCATCCACACCTGTGTGCCCGCATGAATGCCTTTGAAGAGCGGCTGCTCCACGAAGATGTTGTCCAGGAAAACGCGGCCGTATTCGCGCACGTCGCTGCGCACCACTTGCCCGCCGGCGCGCTTGGCCAACAGCTGGGCACCGTAGCAAACCGCCAGCACGGGTACCTTGCCTTGCAGGCCTTTCAGCTCCGTGTCCGGAGCACCGGGGTCAAAAACGGAGGCCGGGCTGCCGCTCAGGATCACGCCCTTCACGGACGCGTCATCAGCAAAGCGGCTGGCGGAGCTGAAAGGATGTATCTCACAGTAAACATCCAGTTCACGGACGCGACGCGCCAGTAGCTGGGTATACTGCGATCCGTGGTCGAGGATGAGGATCTTGGTCTGCAAAGGGAGCTAGGATTGTGCCGATACGGTTCGGCCGCCAAAGGTATTCGCGGGGTTGAGATGGGTGAAAGAGTATGTGGGGCTGGCTCCTCTAGGTCGACGACAGGCTTTGGGAGCGAGTTTGGACAGGATTCCAGGATCTACAGGACTGAATGCGAGGTGGCGCGGAAGTTCCAGCGCTTCAAGCGCTTCGAACACTATCCCGATCCTGCAGATCCTGGGATCCTGTCCAAAAAAACAGGGCAGCATGCGCCCCCTCACGTCCCGGTCCAACCGGTTCAGTGCTTCGCACCCCGTTCCACGTAGGCGATGATCTCGCCCGCGATATCCTTACCCGTGGCTTTTTCAATACCCTCGAGGCCTGGTGAAGCGTTCACCTCGATCACCAAGGGCCCCTTGGAACTCTGCAACAGGTCGACTCCTGCCACCTTCAGGCCCAAAGCTCGCGCGGCGTGTATGGCGATGTTTTCTTCCTCCTTGGAAAGATCGATCAGTTCAGCCTTGCCGCCGCGGTGCAGGTTGCTGCGGAACTCACCTTCTTTTCCTTTACGCTTCATGGCACCCACGATCACACCGTCCAC
Source organism: Flavobacteriales bacterium (assembly GCA_038234075.1). GTDB lineage: Bacteria > Bacteroidota > Bacteroidia > Flavobacteriales_F > PHOS-HE28 > PHOS-HE28. The sequence goes on from JBBSUV010000025.1 coordinate 29,140, forward strand.
TACGAAGGCCCGTATGTCCTCTGCACGTGCCTCTGAGATGAATTCCTGCACGATCACACGGGCCTTGAGGCTATTGAAGGCCTCGATCACAGCGATCGCCGCTTTTCCGGATTCAGCGAGCACCACGCCAAGCCCTTGCGTTCCTTCCAGCAGCTTGATGATGCACGGTGCACCGCCCACGCGCGCCACCGCCCCGGCCACATCCTTACTGTAGTTGGTGAAGATCGTGCGGGGCATATCCACACCGGCCCGGCTGAGGATCTGCATGCTGCGCAGCTTGTCGCGGCTGCGCACCAGCGCCTGACTCTCCACGGTGGTGAAGACCTTCATGGACTCGAACTGGCGTACCACGGAGGTACCGTAGAAGGTGACGCTGGCCCCGATCCGCGGGATGATGGCGTCCACTTGACCCAGGCGCTCACCGTTGTACACCACATGCGGGTCCTTCCTGGCGATCACCAAGTCGCATTTCACATGATCCACCACGGCCATTTCGTGTCCTCGAGCGCGCCCCGCCTCAACGATCCGACGTGTGGAATAGAGCTTGGCATTGCGGGAAAGGATGGCGATGTTCATGGGGTCGAGGGAAGGGCCGCAAAGCTAACGGGCCCTGTTCACACGATCGGGGTCTTACAACCTTTGCAATAGTTAGCTCCAACCTATTCACCTGTATCCTACTTTCGTCGGGTCTTAATCCACCAACAGTGGCACACATCCTTGAAGCCAGCACCCCGCTTGGCGCAACACTTACGGAGGAGCAGAAGAGCTTCTTCGCTAAGTACGGCATGATCCATTTCCCCGGCTTCATAACCCGGGAGACCGTTGCCGCCATTTGGAGCGCGATGGAAAAGGTACAGGCCGATTGGATCGGTCAATGCCGGGAAAAGATCAACGGCGTACCGATCAAATATGGCAACGACGTGGATGGAAAGCGTATCGTACAGCGCTTTGCATTCGCCAACCAGCACAGCCCCCTGCTCGGGGAATTCCTGAAAGATCCACGCTTCACGACGCTGCTGGGCTTCGTGGGCCCACAGGCCCGCTTGGGCATCGACGAGAAGGACGGCCTGGTGGTGAACCATTATGTGAACACCGACGCGAGCAAATTCACGCAGATGGGTTGGCACACGGACAGTGTGCGGGATATCTTCCTCGGGAAGAAGATCCTTCCGATGCTGAACGTGGGCATCCACTTGGACGATCAGGACCCGCGGAATGGTGGGTTGCGCCTGTTGCCGGGCACCCAGAATCAGAGCATGTGGAACATGTTGTTCCGCAAGAAGAACTTCTTGGACAACGAGCCGGACGCGCGCGAAGTGGCCTTCAACATAAAGGCGGGCGACCTTACCGTGCATGATGGCCGCTGCTGGCACCGGGTGGAGAAGAGCAGCCTTGTAGGTGAGCAGAGCAGGAGAAGGGTGATGTACATACCCATCATCGCCGGGAAGTACACTCCGAAATCGGAGAAGAGCCCCACCCCTTTTTACCACCGCTTCCAGCACTTGGTGAAGTGAAGCCATTTGGCGTCATCCGTTGCTGACCGCATGACCTTACCGAAATTGGATGACTGGTGCACCGCGCCAAGCACCGGCTTTATAGTGGACCGACCATGACCGAAGACCGCGGTTACGCCCTTATTACCGGCGCCAGCCAAGGCCTTGGGGCCGCTCTCGCATTGGAGCTCGCCAAGCAAGGTTTCGGCGTGCTTCTGGTGGCCCGCTCCGAGGACGCCTTGCACAAGGTGGCATCAGAAGCCGCAGCGCTTAACGGCGGCCGGGCCCGCACGTTCACAGCCGACCTGTTCGCGCCCGGTGCGACCGGACGGATCGTGGACCGGGTGCAACAACTGGATCTTCCGCTGAGCTGCATCGTGAACAACGCAGGCCAAGGCCTCTGGGGGCTTTTCGAGACGTTGCCCGTGGAGGAACAGTTGCGCATGATGCGGCTGAACATGGATGTGCCCGTGGAATTGACGCACCGTCTGCTACCCGCCTTGCAACGGGCCAAGCGGGCCTACGTGCTGAACATTTCAAGCATGACGGCCTATACACCCATGGCCACTTTCGCCGTGTACGCCGCCAGCAAATCCTTCGTGCGCATATGGTCCCGCTCGTTGCGGATCGAACTGGAAAAAGGACCGGTGAAGGTGACCGCTGTCTGCCCCGGGAGCATCATCACCGGCTTCACACAGCGCGCGGGCATGATGGCGATGGATGACCTGGCACGGAAGTTCGGCACGGGGCCTGAACCTGTCGCGACGGCCGCAGTTAAGGCCATGTTGAAAGGCAAGGCCGAAGTGGTGCCGGGCCTGCTGAACCGCATCACCGCCACCGTGCAAGGCTTGCTTCCCACCGGTGTGAACGAGCGCTTGGCCAGCGGGATCTACCTCAAGCGGCTTCTGCTGAAGTAGGCAGGCCTGCTTTCCGCAGCAAGGCACCCGCCGACAGCCAAGCCAGCCACGCGGCCGGGAATGCTGCGAGCACATCCACGGTCCAATGAACATGCTGCACCAGCACGAACAATGCGATGGCTGCAGTACATAGCGCCGCGAACCAGCGAAGTGGGCCTCTCCGGGCAAGGAAGACCATCAACGTCAACGTGGCCGTATGACCAGAGAAGAACAGGTCCTTCAAAAAGGGCGTGGCACCTGGATAGAAATTTTGAGTGAGGGGGTCGATCAGCGGGATGATGCCCGGCGGCGGCTCCAAGCTGAAGAGGGTCATGGCCAGCATACGGATGAGCATCATGAACACATACGCCCACAAACCGTGCAGGATACGCAACGGGGAGCGTGCCACCGAAACGATAACGATCGCCAAAGCGCCGTACAGCACGGTGAAGGTGAGGCTGGAAACATCACGGGCTTTCCACATGGCCAATATCGGATCGTGCATTTCCCTGCCTTGCCGACCCTGGACCCATTCAAAGAAGTGCGGTAGTGCAACGGCCACGCCGATGCCCGCAAGTACTCCTGCCAGCAAGACCCGGGGAAAGGCCGGGGTCGCCAACGCTTTGCGCCAGGTCAAAGGTCCGGAATGCCGTGCTGCGGTCATGGTGGCCGAAAGTAGGTGAAGCATTTTGCTCAACGGTCGCTCAGGGAGTGGCTATTTTGCCCCCGTGGAGAACATGCGCATGAAGGACTTTGTCGCGGGGATGAAACAGCGTCCGCTGCTCTGGCTCACGCTGATCGCGCTTTTGCCTAGGGTGGTCGCGGCCATTTTCTCAGGCGGCTACTTCGCGCAGGATGACCATTTCCTGGTGATCGAGGCGGCACAGAGCTGGGTGGACGGCTTCGATTATAACCGGTGGCTGCCGTGGAACCAGGGCGCCGACCCCATTCCCACCGGCCACATGATGCTGTATCCGGGGTTCCATTATCTGCTCTTCAAAGTCTGCAGCTGGTTTGGCATTACGGATCCTTCTTGGAAGATGGTCCTGGTGCGACTGCTGCACGCGTTGTGGAGCCTTATCGTCGTACGGACAGGGTATCGCATCGCTTTACGCCTTTCCAACCCGGACGTGGCTTGGCGCTCCGGACTTTTCCTCGCCTTGTTCTTCTTCATGCCTTTCCTCTCCGTCCGCAACCTGGTGGAGATGGTGAGCATCCCACCGCTGATGCTGAGCGCTTGGTGGCTGATCCGCAACGTTGCGCGGCCCACTTGGAAGGACGCGCTTATCGCGGGGATGTTCGCCGGGCTAGCTATCGACCTGCGTTTCCAGACGGCCTTCTTCGGCTGCGGCGCGGGGCTGGCGTTGCTGTTGCTGCGCGATGTGCGAGGTGCCGTGCTCTTCGGCCTCGGCATGCTGATCCCTGTGGTGCTGGTGCAGGCGGGCATCGATATGTTCATCTGGGGCCGCCCCTTTGCGGAGATGACCGAATACGTGCAATACAACTTGGCCAACTCCACCACGTATTTCGATCAACCGTGGTACAACTACCTCTTGGTGCTGGCCGGTATCTTCATTCCGCCCTTCTCCTTGGCGGTGCTATTCGGCTTCTTCAAGCGTCCCAAGCCTTTGCTGATATGGCTCCCGGTGTTCAGCTTCCTCTTCTTCCACTCGCTGTTCCCCAACAAACAGGAGCGTTTCATCTTCACCATTGTGCCTTTGGTGCTTGTGCTGGGCTACACGGCCTGGGAATCCTTCCGCGAACAAAACGGCTGGTGGCAGCGCCATCGCGGCCTGTGGCGGGGCCTGTTGGTATGGACGTGGACCCTGAACATCCTGCTGCTCGTCCCGCTTTGCTTCAGCTACAGCAAGCGGGAGCGCGTGGAGGCGATGCTCATCCTGCGCGACCGGCAGGTGCAAGGGATCATCATCGAGGACACCGCGGAGCAGGACCCTCCGATGCTGCCGCTGTTCTACTTGGGACAATGGCATGTCACGCAACAGTTCCTCACCGATCCCAGCACGGACATCCGCGCCTTCGCAGAGCAACCGGCACTTGGACATCGCGCGAATGTGGCCTTGTTCATCGGTAAGGAAGATCTCGACGCGCGCGTGGGCAGGATGGAGCAGGCGCTGGGCCCGATGAGGTTGATCGGCACAGCTGATCCCGGCTTGTTGGACAACGTGGTGCACTGGCTGAATCCGGTGAACCGCAACGTGGTGATCACGATCTATGCCATCGGGAAACCCAGCGGAAGTACTTCTTCCATTGGACAAGGCTCGCGCAGGTAAATTCGCACCCACGAAACGACATGCTCCCACTCCACGAACTCGACTTCTCGATATTCCTCACCTCTCAAGGATGGGTTCAGTTGCTCACGTTGACGGCTTTGGAGATCGTACTGGGCATCGACAACATCGTGATGATCAGCATCCTCAGCGGCGAATTGCCCAAGGAGCGGCAGGCCCGGGCCCGTCGACTCGGCTTGGCCTTCGCGTTGATCACCAGGATCTTGTTGCTGCTCACCCTGAGCTGGATGATGAACTTGATCAAGCCGCTTTTCAACATCGGCTCCATGCCGTTCACTGGCAAGGATCTGGTGCTGATCATCGGCGGCTTGTTCCTGATCTGGAAAGCCTCAATAGAGATCTGGCACAAGGTGGACTTCATCAAAGAGAAGGAGGGTCATTCACGTGTGCCCACCTCGCTGGCCATGGTCGTGGTGCAGATCGTTCTGTTGGATATCGTCTTCTCGCTGGATTCCGTGATCACGGCGGTGGGCATGAGCAACGAGCTGCTGATCATGGTGCTGGCGGTTGTGATCGCCGTGGTGATCATGCTTCTCGCTGCGGAGCTGATCAGCGACTTCGTGAACCGCCATTCAACAGTAAAGGTGCTGGCTCTGGCCTTCCTACTGATGGTCGGTGTGGTGCTGTTACTGGATGGCTTCGGCCTTCATATCGACAAGAACTACCTCTACGCCGCCATGGGCTTCTGCGTGCTGGTGGAGTTCTTGAACCTGCGTATGAAGAAGAACGCGGAACGCTTGGGACGAGAGGAATAGCTATTATAAGCCATAGGGTTCCGGCGTCCATTATCGGCTTCGCACCAAGTTCCGTCCAAAAGGCTATTCCTGCCACGGAGCGGCGTGATCCAAGACGATCGAATAGCCTCTAGGTTCTTTGAGCTCAACAGGCCCGTGGAGCACTTTATGGCAGTTGTGCCGCTCGGATCCCCGTTGGGCTGACGACATTCGAGAACAACAGGTCCCTGTCATTCGCGTTCCCGGTGTACTTCACCACGCCATCCATGTTCACGTCCTCCAAGGCGTATCCATTGAAGAGCGCTGTGGGAATAACACCTCCCAAACGCAGCAACATCGGGTCACGGTCGTTCATCAGCCCGGTGTACTTCAAGCTGCCATTCATGTTGGCATCACCGGCCCAAAGGCAGCGGCTCGTGCCGACAAGTGTAGTGGCACTGCTCCCACCATAGGTAGATACAGAGCCATTGACCAGGTCGATCAAGGAGCCGGTGGCGGTCAGGGATCGTGCTGTCGCGGTCATGATGCCCAAGTGGTTGCGGTGCCTCACGGCCACGTAATACAGGTCCGCCTGAAGCCCCATGAAGGTGACATCACTTACGCCGTCCACATCCACGATGGTGCCGTTCCTTCGGAGCAGACAGGATCGTGTGGCCACTACGGTCGTAGGAGTGTTCTTGTTCCGCAGCTCCACCACTACCCAGTCCACCACGCGCAAAGTGCCTGTGACATTCAACACGGCTTGGGAGGTGGTTTCACCGCCGCCGCCGTGTTGGACATAGCCCATTGCGCTGTAAGGTTCGGTCAAGGGCAACAGGCCTGCATCGTTCAACGCAGTGGACATCAAGCCCGAGGCCTGAATAAAGGGTCCTTGAAGCATCGCCTTTAGACGGACGGCAACAAGGGACGGTGAGCCATTGGGGTCATACCCATCCAATGCCATGGTGGTGTTGGCGGGATCCAGCCAATCACGCAAGCGCGAAGCCGGCCCGGTGCCACCGGCCCAGTTCTCGCTGAATTTGGAAGCGTAGGAAGCAACGGTTGTTGCCGTAGCGCAGGTCTGCACTCCTCCGATCATGTGGCCAACAACCCGCTTGTTCTGGTCGAAGAGCGGCGCACCGCTGGCCCCGGGCTCCACGATACCGCTGTACCAGAAAACATTCCAGCAGGGGATCTGCTCATCGTCGGCATAATAGGTGGTCGCAGGCGTGTTGTAGAACGAGATCTTCTTCACATGGCCTGCCGGATCGAGGATGGATGCCCCGCTTTGTGGCGGATTCGCGCTATGGTCCCACCCCGCATAATAGGCATTGAAACCCGGGGGCGGTTGCGCGTTCAGTTCCATGAGGCAGTAGTCGCCATGATAGAGGACGGAGCGCCGCACCGAGCCGGACATGGTCTGGGAGGACTGCCCCGTATCGCCCACACAGGTCGGGCTTTGAAAGTTGAAGTAGAAGATCCACTGCGATTCCGTGGGCTGGTAGCAATGGTTTGCGATGAGCACATAAGGCGTTCCGTTCTGTTGAGTGTTGTTCAGCAAAGTGCCGTTACAACCGCGGCCGTCCGGCATCACGAACCAGAGTGTTGCACGGTTCTGTTTCTGCCAATCCGCCGCAATGGGACAAGCGACATTGTTGTGGCAAGGCTCGATCGGATACTCGGTAGGAAGATCACGGTCCGAAGATGCTGGAGTTTCGAAAATGCTGCGCCATGCATGGGTGATGCTGGCCACTTGGATCTCCGCAGGCGAGGCACCGGGCGGTTCTTGGTACTCGATGGTCACCGCATCGCCCGGTAGGAATGACGTTGCGAATTCTCCACTGAGCTGCCCATTGGCTTGTGTGAATCCGCCCAGGAAACGGGTGCGCTCTTTGTCATATAGAAAGAGTCGAGCGCCCCATGGCAGCCGAAAGGCGCTGAACTGCACGCTCATCATGAGAGCACCACTGCTTTTGATGGTGTAGCGGCATATCCTTCCGCCATCCGCCATTGGGGCCCACTGCCCTTGGGCCATGACATCCACGCTCACCATGCGTTGTGCGCCAAAGCGGAATCCCCCGGGCGCACCCACCGTATCAGCCGCTGCCTCAACCGCTGCCTTGTCCACCGTGCCCATTTCGGTTGTTGGTAGAACGTCGGCATGCATGGATGCAACTCCCCATTGGGCTGGGGTACCACCATGGGATACCTGCCCAAAGGCGCCGAGTGCGGTAAACACCAACGCGGAGGTCAAGGATCTGAGCATGGGGTCTGGGAGTTCCCACTGGGAACAAGTTGCCTTCGGCAATGGTTCACCGGGAGGTGATGACGAAGGTAGTTCGGCGGTTCTCCGCCCGGCCTGCCTCAGTGGAGTTGGAGGCGAGGGGCACCGTGGGACCGAAACCTTGGCTGGTAAGGCGCGAAGCTTTGATGTCATGGCCGGTCAGGTACTCCATGACCGTAAGCGCCCGGTTGCGGCTGAGGGTCATGTTGCTTTCCATGTCCCCGACATTGTCGGTGTGGCCCTGCACTTCGATGTGTACCGATGGGTTCTCCTTCAGGAAGGTGATCAACTCATCCAGGATGTAACGGCTGGCCCCGGCGATCTCCGCGCTGCTGGTGGCATACTTGATATCGTTGACCCGATAGCTTTTCCCCACCTCGATCTTCTCCACTTTCATGTCCGCCTCGATCACCCCGCCGCGGACCGTATCCTCCAAACTGTAGGAACGGCTGTCGAACACATGGTCCGGCTTCTTCACGGTGACGATCACATCCGAACCGGCCTTGAGGTTCACCACCGTGGCATAGTGGCCATCCGTTGGGTCCACCTTGATGACCTCCGTTTTCCGGGTGTCCATGTAGGTGATCGATATCGTAGCGTCGGTCACGGCTTTGCCGGTCTCGTCCTTCACCTCACCTTTCACGATGGCGATATCCTGTGGCCGGGCCTCCTTCGGCAGATCAAAGCCATAGATGTCCAGCCCGCCCACGCCGTGGAAGCGGCTGCTGGCAAAATAGGCCGTGCGGCCGTTCGCGCTCACGATAAGGCCATGCTCATCCTGTGGCGTGTTGATGGGATTACCGAGGTTCTTCGGTTGTGACCAGGAGCCGTCGTCGTTCACACGGCTGTAGAAAATGTCGTAGCCCCCGATCCCGCGATGTCCTGCGGCGAGGTCCTCCTTTCCATTCTCGTCCCGCGGAGGACGCGCGGCGAAGTAGAGCGTACGGCTGTCACTGTGCATGAAGGGTGCCTTTTCGTCCCCGGCTGTGTTGATCGGTGCCGGCAACGGTTCGGCCTTGCTCCACTCCCCTTTCTCATTGCGTTTGCTGCTGTAGATATCCGTGGCTTGGCTGCCTTTCCGCAACGTGGCGAAGTATAGCGTGCGCCCGTCCGAGCTGAGCGACGGCTGGCTCTCCCATCCCTCCGGCGTGTTGATGTTAGGGCCGAGGTTGACCAGTGCGCCCCATTCGAATACCTGCTTCCCGCTCCCGAAATCGATGTGCGTATCGTAGTGGGTGCGGAAGATGTCGCAGTTCTTGTACTCGGATGTGACGGGCGTGCATACCGTAACGAAAAGCTCCTTGTTGTTCAGGCTGACGGTGACACCGCCATAGCTGTCCCCTTTATTGAAGGGCGGTGGCAGAGCTTCACCCTTGTCAAAATCGTCCCGCACACTGGCGCGGCGCGCCTCGGTCAGTTCTTCCACATCACGGGCGAAGCGATCGCCCTTTGCTTGGTACTTGCTAAGCCGGGTGAAGAAAAGCAGCTCGTTGTCCGGTGAGAACATCGGCAGGTATTCATCCGCCGGGGTGCTCACGCCTGCCAACACTTTGGGATCCAGTGGGCGGGAATCCTTGTAGAAATCCGTGTAAAAGGCGAGCTCCGGCATGATCTGCTGCACCTCAGAGGTCTCACGGTCCACATCGGGGCTCATCTTGGCGGGATCCTCCGAAGGGAAATCCAGGAACTTGCGGAAAGCGATCGTGGCATCGGCGAACCGGTCCTGAGCGTAGTACATGTTCCCGAGATAGTAGTACAACTCGCTGTGGTATTCCGGGCAGCGTTCCTTCAACTGCTCGAGGTACTTGATGCTGGTGTTGAAGCTTCCAGCGCCGGACTTGGCGCGCTGGTAGGCACTTTCGCCGGTGCGGTAGAGGCATTCCGAACAATCCGTTCGCTCCTCCAGTAGCGCCTTCAGCTTCTGATGGCGGTCCGTCGGGTTCTTCGTGGACATCGCATCGCTCAGCTGCTGCAACACCTTCTTATCCGTGGGGCGGTCACATGGACCTCCTTCACCATCGTCCTGCGCCCAAGCAGCCGCTGCGATAAGCATCGTTGTGAACACGCAGACCATGGCACGCAAAGCCATGACATTCCATCTGATCCCTCCTTTCATTCCCGCACTGAAACTTACACAACTGGATGAATTTCCTGAAACCCGCTCCCGAGGTCACTTCACCGTGGTGTTCGTGCTCTCCGCTCTCTGGATCAGCGCGTCCCCCTGTTTTCCTGCAGCATCCACCAAGCCCTCAGCACGCTTGTCCGCCTCGGCGATGAACTTCTGTTCCTGTTCATCCGCGGCCTTTTTCGCTTTGTCCGCCGCGATCTTGGCACCGACCTTGGCCAATGGATTGGTCGTTTGGTTAACCAGATCGTCCGCAGCCTTGTATCCCTGTGCCTTCACGTTGGCGGCTTCACTCCGGGCTTTCGCCTTAATGTCATCGGCCTGCTTCTGTGCTTCCGCCAAAAGCTTGGCGGCCTCGGCACGAGCTTGGGCTATGGCATCCGTCTTCACCTTGTCGATCTGGTCGTTCAATTGCTGCTTTACCTCTTCCTTCACCGTTTCCCCCAAACTGCCACCTCCGCCAGCGAATACCGGCTTCACCACGGGCTTCTCCACCGTACCGGTGATCTTGGCGGTAAGGTCCAGATCCTTCGGCAGCTTGGCATCAGTGCCGATCGCTTTGTTCAATTGACCCAGCAGACCGCTGACCAACTGGCCCGCGTCCGCGCCGAACATGTCCGTGGGCACCTTGGCTTTCATCGTATAATCAATGGCCTGGTCCTCAAATGCCGTGCTGCCACCCACATTCGCCATGATCCGGTCGATCTTAACATCGAACGGCTTGGTTGTCATTTTGCCATCTTGGATCTCATAGCTGAAATCCACGTTCGCCAATTCCACCTTGGAGAGCTGCGGCATCTTCAACACGTTGCTAAGCTCCACCAACGGCTTGAAGCCTTCGATGCGGATGTTCTTGGTCTTGAGTTCTCCGTTTCCGGCCAGCGAAGCCATCACCGGTGACATTTGCTGATCCATCACACCGGCCAGTTTCAATGTGGTCGTTACGCGGCCCAAGCAGTTCTTGGCGATCGGGGCCATCTTCTGGATCATTTCAATGCCGTCCACCATCTGTTTGACGTCCATGTCGTTCACGCCGAGTTCCATGTCGAATTTCGGCTGGGTTTTGTTCTGCGTGTTATAAGAGCCATCCATGGCCACCCTTCCGTCGAAGAGGTTGAAGCCGAGCCCTTGCATGTCCAAGCGTTCATCGTGCACATGCAGCGTGCCTTTGGCATCCATCAGGGTCATCTTGTCATAAAGCACTTTTTTCACAGCTGCTATCAAGGTGAAGTCGACGTTCTTCGGCACTTCCACCACGGCCATCGTGGTAGTATCGGCCGGTGCGGCCTGCGTGGTGGTCGCATTGGAGGAGGTTCCCATCAGTTCGTTCAGGTCGAACAAATTGCTCGTGACGTTGAAAGCACCCGTGAGCGAGCTGTCCTTCAGCCACCATTGCAGGTAGTTGTCCATGCGGCCGCTGGCTTGGATGTCGCTCCTGCCCACCGTGCCGTCGAAGCTGGTGAGGGCAAGGAATTTCGGACTGAAGTCGAAAATGAGGTTGTTGATCCCGACGGTGTAAGGCAAGGAATCGCTCTTGTAGTTCATGCCGCTGAGGGCCAGCTGTCCTTCCGCCTTGAACTTCTCATAGCGTTGGGCCTCTATATCGCTCATGCGGCCGGCCATCTGCACATCGGCTTTCACCTTCCCGGAGAGATCGTCCCCTTTAGCCAAGGGCACTACCTTCTTCACGCTCGCCAGATCGAGGTCGGCCTTCAATGCTGCGTCAATATTGGGGTCGCTGATGGGTGTGGTGAGGTGCATCCGCGCCTCCACAGGATTGCCGGCCATCTTCAGTGCAAAGCGCTTCAGGTCCACCACCATGCCGTCCAGGTCCTTGCCTTGCGGGCTTTGGATGTTGCAATCCACGAAGATGTTCTCCACACTGGCGGGCAGATCGGGGTATTTGAAGCGGCCATTGTCCACGTTGATGTTCACGCCGAAGCCTGGCATCGTCTTCTCGTTGTAAGTACCCTTCACATAACCGTTGAAGGCCGCCTTCCCGCTCATGTCCACGCCCTTCATGTCGCTGGCGAATTCCGCAGGGACCAAGGAGAGCAGTGCACCGATATCGCTCTTCTTCATGTTCCACTTCAGGTCCATGTCGATGTCGTCGTGCGGCATGGCCACCCAACCATCCAGCCCGAGATCGAGCTGGTTCACCTTGATGTCATTATCCTTGAAGGTGAACTTCATGTTCGGCATGTCCATGTCCAGATCGGCAGTGATGTCGGCCTTTACGTTCTTCAGGTACTTCACGCCACCATATACCACGGTCACGCTGTCGGCGATGGTCTTGGTGTTGAGGGTGAAGAGGTCCTGCGTGAAATCGCCTTTACCGCTGTGATCGACACCGCTGAGGTCCATCAGCATCGGCATGCTTTCGTCGTCGTAGATGATGTGCCCCTTGGTGATGCTGTACTTCTTCAGCGCAACGTTGAACTTGGTGGTGGAGGTGTCCTTTGCGAGTTCCGCGTTCGTGCTGTCGGGGATGGTGATATCCCAGTTCGCGCGGCCGTCCTTCAGCACCTTGGCATGTATGAGCGGCCTGTCCAAGGCGACGTTCTGGATCTGGATCTGGTCGCCGAAGAGGCTCATCAATCCGATGGTGATCTGCACCTTGCCGATGTCGGCTAAACAGATGCCTTCGAAAGGGGCCTTGTTGCACACGCGCACATTGTCCACCGACACGGATGCATTCGGGAAGCTGCGGATGATGCCAATGTCCCAATTGCCCCACTCCACGGTAGCATTCACACTTTTGTTCACTTCCGCTTTCACGGCTGCTTCGATCTTGCCCTTGAAGAGAATTGGGATGAGGATGGCCGCCACCAGAAGGAGCACCACGAGTATGCCGACAACGATGAAAATGCGTTTGGTCAACTTGGCCATGTTCTACTGCTTTGGGATCAGGTGGTGGAGATGCCGCCGGGGCGTGCAAAGACTGTGCTCTAACGGAACAACACCGCAAAGATCATGCGGCTTGGAGCTTTTCCTTGTCCGTGAACAGTTTTTCACCTTGGGAATGCGCCACAACGGAGCACACAGCGGCGTCGCCGGTCACGTTCACCACGGTCCGCATCATGTCCAACGGCCGGTCGATCGTGAAGACAATGGCCACCCAAGCGGGGTCCAGACCTAGTGAGGCGAGCACTACCACCATCAACATCATGCCCCCGCTGGGGATGGCGGCTGCGCCGATACTGGCAAGGGTGGCGGTTAGCACGATGGTCAGCTGCTGCCCCAAGGTGAGGTCCACCATGTGCAGCTGGGCCAGGAAGACCACCGCCACCGCCTGCATCAGGCTGGTGCCGTCCATGTTCACGGTGGCGCCCACGGGGAGCACGAAGCCCGCAGTGGATTTGCTGACGCCGATGTTCTGCTCCACACAGCGGATGGTAGCCGGCAGGGTGGCTGCACTGCTGCTGGTGCTGAAGGCGAGCAGTTGGGCTGGGCTCATCGCCCGCATGAAATCCATGTACACGTTCCTCCGCATCAACAGGCTCATCATCGCCGGATAGATCACCAGCACGATCAGCGCCAACCCGAGCACCACGGTGAGCGCGTAGCCCACCAGGCCCTTGAACAATTCGCCCACAGCAGCGATGTCGTCGCCCGCCATGCGTGCCACCACACCGGTCATCAGCGCGAACACGAACCACGGCGCGGCCAGCATGATCACGTCCACCATCTTGATGAACACCTCGTTGCAGGCGTTCATGAACGTGTTCAGCGGGGTGGCGTGCTTGGGGTCGACCAAGAGCAATATGATGCCGAAGAAGATGGCGAAGAAGATCACCTGCAACATCCGCATTTCGTTGAGGCTCTCGAAAATGTTGTCCGGCACCAGGTCCACCAAGAACTGGAGCGGGCCCGCCTCCCCCCGCTTCTCGGCGGTGCGCCCGGCCGCTTGGGTCCATTCGTTGGGTTGGAGCGTGCCGCGGACAGCAGCGATGGAATCCCTTAAATTGGCATAAGCGGGCTCACAGGCCAAGCACTTCCCATCCAAAGGCGCTTGCACCTGTGCCGTCTCCTGCACCCATAACTCGTAATTGATCCGGTTCGCTACCCGCTTGTCATCATTCCCCCACTCGCCAGGCTTAAGCGTGTTCACGAGCACCAAGCCCAAGGAAACGGCCAATACAGTGGTGATCAGATAGAGGCCCAAGGTCCGCAGCCCGAGCGAGCCCAAGCGCCGCACCTCACCCATGCCGGCCACTCCCGTGATGATGCTGAAGAGCACCAAGGGCACGGCGACGAGCTTGAGAAGGTTGATGAAGATCTTGCCGAACGGGTCGATCCAGTCGAGGTTGAAGCGGCTCCAACCCATGAAACTGCTCAGGAGGGCCCAGAGCACACCGGCGGCCATACCAAGCAGGATGCGGACGTGAAGTGGCAATTTCATCAGGCTGCTCGGGGAACGGGAGTGATCCGGCCTACCGTTCGGTGTTCACCGACCAGATCTGCTCGCTGATGCTTTGTCCGTTCTTGAAGTAGAAGGTTCCCCACTTGGCGATCACCTTGCTGTACTCATCGGCTTTGTTCCCCTGCACCACCACGCGGCGGATGATGACCTTGTTCCCCTCGGTGTAGCTTTCCTCGGTAACACCTTGCTGATACTGCGAGGCCAGCTGATTGCGGTTGTAATCCGCGAAGGAGCGCTGATGGCCGGTGGGGACGTTGTCGATCTTTGTCTTCTCGTTCAAGGCCCTGTCATACGCTCCGGAAACGAGCTGTTTTTCACGAGCCTGGTGTTGCTCCTTCATCAGATCCACCTGCTGGCGCTGGCTATCTCCTGCGGAGTTACCTCTTTCGTTCAGCGAGGTCAATTGACCTTCTTGCTGCAGCACTTCCTCCCTGGCCACATTGGTCCGCTCCACACCGGCCTGGCCCTTTTCATCCAGCTTCGCCACCCAACTTTGTTGCTGTTCGAGGACGGCATTCACTTTCGTGGCATGCTCACCGCGCCGTGTAGCGTCCATCTGTTGGATATCCGCCTGTTTCGCCGTGGCCGCATTCATGGCCTGCTCGCTGTCTTGTTGGCCCTTCTGTTGCAAGTCCGCTTTGCGCTGGGCCAAGGCCTGCTGGAAAGCCTCCAACTCCGCAGCGTTCCGTTTGCGCATCTCCTCACTGCCGCGGTAGAGCTCCTCGGAGCTGGCCACGTAATCCTTGTTCTGATGCATCGCCCCTTCCTGTCGTTGCTCGGCCTTGGCTGCATTGTCCTGTTCTTTTTGCTGCACCAGTTGTTGCAGGCGCTTGATCCGGCCGTATTTCTCCACCTCCTCACGTTCCCGCGCCTCCCGCATGAACTCCTCGGCCTCCTGTTCCTTGCGGTTATCCGCATTATTGGCTTGAGGGGGGGCGACCACGGACTCGTTGGCTTGTTGCTCGGCCAGTTCGCGCTCCCGTTTCATGCGCTCCTTCTCAGCGAGCATCTTGTCGATCTGGTCGATCTTCACCTGCGGATAGGTCTCCTTGGGCTTGATGTCCAGCGCCTGTGAGTAGAGGTTGCGCGCCGAGGGATAGTTCTTGTCGGCCATGGCCTTGTCCGCACCCAAAATGGTCTGCGCGTATTGATCGTCCAACGCCTTCTGACCGTCGCGTGCTTGGCGGGCACGATCCAATGCCGCCTTCGCGGAATCAGCGGCTGCGGCTTCCTTTCTCAGGCGTTCCTCCTCGGCCAAGCGCTCCTGTTCAGCTTTAGAGGCTGAATCCTTACTCGCATTCAGTTGGTCGGCCAGCGCTTTATCGATGGCGCTGAGGCGGTCCTTGGGGTATTTTTCATCAGGCTTCACTCCCAGCGCCTCCGTATAGGCTTCACGGGCCTGGTCATATCCCTTCCTGTCGAAAGCAGCGTCAGCCTTCGCGATGGCCTTGTCATAACTAGCTTGAAGTTCTGCGGCACTATTGGCCTTGCTGTCGCGTTCCGCCGCCAGCCGGGCCTTTTCAGCGGCGTCCTGGGCTGCCTTCAGGCTATCGGCCTCCGCTTTCTTCCGGGCAGCTTCGTCCAACCGGGCCTGTTCGTCCGCGTTCTGGACAGCTTTAAGACTGTCGGCTTCGGCCTTCAACCGGGCCTCCTCTGCCAGTCGGGCCCGTTCGGCTGCATCCTTCGCCGCCTTCTCACTATCCGCTGCCGCCATTTTGGCTTGCAGGGCCACGATGGCCGCCAGTTGGTCATTCGGGTACTGCTCGCCAGGCTTCACTTCCAAGGCCGAGGTATACCCAGTGGTCGCAACATCATAGGACTGGGCCTTGAAGTCTTTGTCCGCTTTGGCGATAAGAGCCGTGTATTGTTTGTCCTTCTCCTGTTGCTCACGCGCCAAGCGGTCCTTTTCCGCCTGCTCTTTCGCCTTGGCGTCCATCAGGTCATTGATCGCAGCGATGCGGTCCTTTGGATATTGTTCGTCCGGCTTCAATTGGGAAGCGTTCTTGTAGTCGTTCAAGGCATCGCTGTTCTTCTTCGCATCGAAGCTCTTGTCCGCGCTGGCGATCAAGGCTGAATACTTCGCGTCCAGCAGATCTTTCTTCCGCTGTTCCTCCGCCAGTCGGGCCAGGTCGGCCAGCTTGGCATCGATCTCCACGATGCGCTCCTTCGGGCGGGCCTCATCGGGCTTCACCCCTAGCGCTTCCTGGAACTTGGCTTTGGCATCCTCGTATTTCACAGCGGTGAAGAGACCTTCTGCCTTTTCCAGTATGGCTTGGTACCTAGCATCCAGTTCCTTGGCCTTCTTCTCGGCTTCCGCCTTCGCGGCGATATCGGCCAACGCCTTATTAATGGCAGCCAACTGGCTGGTCGGATACTTTTCCTTGGGCTTCAGACCCAAGGCTTCGTTGTACTTCTTCTTCGCCGCATCGTAGTCGGTGCTCTGGAAGGATGCGTCCGCTGCGGTGATGGCGGCTTGGTACTGCTCGTCCAGCTCCTTCGCCTTCTTATCCGCATCCGCCTTGGCCGCCAGGTCGGCCAGCTTCTTGTCAATGGCGGCCAATTGGTCCGTGGGGTATTTCTCTTTCGGCTTCACACCCAGCGCATCGTTGTATTTCGCCTTGGCCTCGTCATACTTGGCACTTTGGAATGCGGCATCACCGGCCTTGATAGCTGCCTGGTACTGCTCGTCCAGCTCTTTGGCCTTCTTGTCCGCATCGGCCTTGGCGGCCAGCTCGGCCAGCTTCTGGTCGATGGCCTTCAGTTGATCCGCCGGGTATTTCTCCTTCGGCTTCAGGCCCAGTGCCTCATTGTATTTCGTCTTGGCCGCATCATAGGTGGCGGTCTTGAAGGCGGCATCACCTGCTGCCACGGCGGCATTGAACTGGTCATCCAATTCCTTGGCCTTCTTGTCCTCTTCGGCCTTCTTGGCCAGCTCGTCCAGCTTGGCGGCGATCGCTGCCAATTGCTGCGGTGGATACTTCTCGTCCGGTTTCAACCCAGCGGCCTCGGTGAATTTCCCTTTGGCGTCCTCGTACTTCGCTGCCTTGAAGGCCACATCGCCCGCGGCCACGGCTGCATTGAACTTATCGTTGAGCTCCTTGGCCTTCTTTTCAGCCTCTGCCTTGGCGGCTACATCGGCGATGAAGGCATCACACTCCTTGATCTTCTGCTTCGGATACGCTTCCTGATCCTTCAGCGCCGAGGCTTCTGAATATTTCGCCTTGGCGTCCTCATAGCTCTTCTTGCCGAGCAGACCGTCCGCGGTCTTGATCAGGTCGGCGTACTGCTTCTCCTTTTTGTCCGCCGCTGCCAGCTCGTTCAGCTTGATCTGTGCGTCACTCAACTTGGCCGTGGCGATGGGGTCACTGGCCTTCAGGCCCAACGCGTCCGTAAAGCTCTCGACCGCCTTCTTGTAATCCTTGGAAGCCATGGCCGCATTGCCTTGCTCCATCAGCTTGTTGAACTGCTCGTCCGCGCTGGCTTCCCGCTTCTTCTTATCGTCGTATTCCTTCAGCAACCGCGTCATCTCGGCACGGATCTGCTCGGTATAATCCAAGTCCCACGCCAGCATGTGTGTGGTGGGGTCGTACTTGGATTTACCGATGGGCTGCTGCAGCAACTTGAAATCGATGCCCGGGATATCGGCGAAGAGCGTCATCTCCACGTTCATCGCCAAACCGCCCACGCGGTCCGCTTCCGGGATGCTGCGCGTATTGATGGAGACGTTCTTGCCCACCATGCCCGGCTTGTCGAAAAGCAGTTTGTACTCGTAGCCGTAGTCGAGATTGAACTCGTACTTGCCGTTGGCGCTGGTGACCACCGAGGAGAGCTTGGCACCGTCCTTGAAAACGGTGACGGTGATACCGTCCAGTTTCTTGGAGGTGTTATAGTCCTTCACCGTGCCGTAGACGTACACGTTGTCCACCTGCGCGTTGGCATACAGGCCGGACAACAGGAGCAACAGCACGAAGAACGTTCGCAGCGGACGAAGAAGGTGGGATGCGGCCATGCAGGGCTTGCTTGCTGAAGCTGATGCAAAGAAGCCGCAAAATACGACAACTTTGGCCGGTGGCCCAAAGTTGCGGGACACACCTCGCGCATGTACAGCATTTGGGAAAGTCGATCGTTCCAAGGAAACCCGGACCTCGTGGTGGTCGGGGCAGGTATCACGGGGCTTTTTACCGCCTTGCACCATCGCCGGAAACACCCTCAACGCAGGGTGCTGGTGCTGGAGCGCGGCCCCCACCCTTCCGGCGCCAGCGTTAAGAATGCGGGCTTCGCCTGCTTTGGTAGCCCCAGTGAATTGCTGCACGATATCGATACCGAAGGCGAGGCCGCTGCCCTGCACCGGGTGGAGGAACGCTGGCGCGGACTGCTCGAGCTGCGCGAAACGCTGGACGATGCAGCCATCGGTTTCGAGGCCGTGGGCGGATATGAGCTCTTCGCGAAGGATAGCCCCCTGTACACGCGTGTGGCAGAGCGGTTCGATGCGCTCAATGGCGCGCTGCAAGGCATCTTCGGGAGCACCGTATTCACGTGGGCAGACCAGCGCAAGAACGAACTGGGCCTCCACTCCGGGCACCTCGCGTGGAACCCGCTGGAAGCCGCTGTGGATAGCGGCATGATGATGCGGGCGCTGCTGGCGAAGGTGCAGGGAGAAGGTGCGGAAGTGCAATTCAATGCAGCCGTGGAATCGTGGAAGGACCACTCGGACGGCGTGGAACTAAAGTTGACCAACGGCGGAACGGTGAAGGCTGCACAAGCCGTGATCGCCACCAACGGCTACAGCCGCACACTTATACCCACGATCGACGTGCTGCCCGGCCGCGGCCAAATGGTACTGACCTCCGTGATCCCCGACCTGAAGCTGAAAGGCACTTTCCACATGGATGAAGGCTTTTACTACTTCCGCGAATACCAAGGGCGCGTGCTCCTGGGCGGAGGGCGCAACTTGGACAAAACCGGCGAGACCACCACGGAGGATGGCACCACGCCGAAGATCCAGACGGCCTTGGAAGAATTGCTTCGGAATACCATCCTGCCCGGCCGGGACTTCACGATCGAACAGCGCTGGAGCGGCGTGATGGGCTTTCGCTCGCAAGGTGGACCACCTGTGGTGGAACACATCTCGCCGAATGTGGTGGTGGCAGCGGGCCTTGGGGGTATCGGCGTGGCCATCGGGATACGGGTGGGGCGGCTGGCGGCGGATCTGGTGGAGTGAAGCGGAAAATAGGACGAAACAAGGGAGCGTGCGCAATCCGAGTCATCGTGAACTGTGCACCCCCTTGTTCGCCCCCAGGCCATTAGCTGATATTAAAGTTATCAACCGGCGAAATGCGGCTACTTCGCGGAATCCACCCAGTTATGAACCGCTAAAAAGTGCAGCGACGACACATAGAGCAATAAGTGAAGTGCAAAACCGCTGTAACTTCAACAAAGGAAAGTGAACCGGCATTGCCAAACGGCATAGTGCATACATCTTTCAACGGTTCATTTGACACGGATCGACCGACACAAGCAAACCCCACTCCCCCATGGCACTCAGTCCTTTTTTCAAACTCCAGGATTCCTTCCCAGCGGTCGATCACAACGAGGCGGGTGAACTGTTGAGCCGACTTGTGGCATCTGTACCGTTCACGAACATATGGGAGTTGGCAGGGGCTTCAACGGCTGACCTCGGCAGTGAGCTTTCCAAATTCACAAGTTCGCACTTCGATGCGTTCTGGAATTCGTTGAAGACCCAGTATACCGATGTAATTGGTTCCTTTTCACCGGCAGATCCGGCAAAACTCACGGACGAAGAGGTACTGGTTGCGGCCAAAATGGCGGTTGACCTCTATGGGCGGTACCCCAGTGGCAAGATAGGGGCATTGCAACTTGCCGTGAAATTGAACGGCAAGCCGGACGACAATATCTGGCAGCGCTTGGCTGTGATCCAGACCGCTACGGCAACTACAGCCCGGACCAAGATGACGCCGGAATTCTTCGATGCGTTAGCCAGCTATTATATCGCGATGGCCGGGCAATACATCCAAAACAACAGCAGAGAATTCCGATTCCTGGGCAGAGTGCTTAACGATTCTGATGGCTTGCCCAAAGCCGGGGTTCGCGTGGCCTGCACCGATGGGTCCATCAGTTCATATCCCCGTCAATTCGGCACCACCACCACCAATCCGGACGGCTATTTCAGGATCGCATTCACCACCTTGGACGACATAACGGCGAAATACCCGTTGACGTTCACCTTCACCCATCGGGAACTCGCGAATGCCGTCTATAGTAGTAAGGAATATGACCCGGATACACCACGAATCGCGGTGGAGTTCGCATTGGTCTTCAATGCGATACCATCCACTTCCAAAACGGTTACATCAACCGGTATCGGCATCCCGGCAGACGTTCAGGCCTACCTGACGGCCAACTCCATTACTGTCTCAAAACTTGAGGACATTCGACGTATCGGCACATTCAAGAACCTGCCATCGGACACGATCGACAAGAATAATGTGAACCTCTTGAAGTTGGATGGTTTGGCGAGTTTGGAGGTAGTGAATGCGGATAATGCCCAGAACGCATCATTGTATGACCGCGGATATACCGGGATCTCCCGCATCGCCAATACACCAGGTCCTTCTTTCGTTGAGGACAACCGAGACCTGCTGGGAGACTATGGCGCTGGGAAGGTACATTACGTCGCGCAGGCTGCGCATCTGTATGGCCTGAATAATTTGGCCAGTGAACTGACCGCTATCCCCGGACGGATAGGTGAAGGAGAGTCGCTCATAGGTCCAGCCACAGGCTGTGGGTGCAGTGATTGTGCTTCAACAGTGAGTCCTTTAGCCTATTTGGCGGACCTGCTTAGCTTCACGGTAAATAATCTAAACTCTTCCAACGGCACACAGTTGACCAGCGTTTATCTCAAAGACAACTTCTTCCAAGAATTCGGCCAATTGCCCGCTTCCTGCAGCCAGCTTAAAGGGAATATTTGCCAAAACCGCATTTCGACCGAAGTGATGCGAAAGTACTACAACACCGTTGAGTCAGGTATTCCGAGTTTACGAAAGGACGCCTTCGACACGGCCGAAAAGGAATATTTGATGGCCACTTATGAGTACCTGTTAACGAAGTTGGGGACCAGTTACTCTGAGGTGCGACGCATGCGTGCTGTGCCTTTAGGCGACTTGGAGGAGCGCATGAAAGTCAGTGATCGCCTAGGGGTCGTGCTCGACGACGGCACGGATACCATAGCGCAGTTGTTCATAGACCTGTCGGATCCCCTTAACATTACGGAAAGCGGTCTGGAGAGCCTCTTCGGCTTGCGCGATAGCTCGCGCAGTGTTCTCACAACGACCCCGGAGTCAAAAGTCGAGCAATGGAAGAAAGCGCGGCTGAGGGAGATCTGGGAAACCCAAGAGGGATAACACCGACCCGAAAAGGAGCGTAATCATCGACCCTGACGTGGTGACCATTGATGATCTGCGATATCCAAGCCCCACCAGTTCAAATCACGCATGGGTGATCTGGAAGAATCGCAGAGCATGGCTGGATGACCGGATCCATGCCTTACGCGTACTGCCAACTCTCGGTGACAAGTTGGGTGCAATGGTCAATGCAATACTCTATACGGCAACCACGAACGTAGATTCAGAAGTGAAGTGGTTTCTCCAAGGAACCGGGGCATCGGCCTTCCTCCTCAACCTTCGAGGTCGCAAGGCGGCCGTGCTCGCTGCTGATGAGGGTGAAATAGCGGATCTCTGGAACGACTTCCGCCTTCGCGTGCCCGAATACCTGCGTTTGTTGGAACTCATGGATGCCGATGATCCGGAGACCGGGGATGAACTTGTGGATATCCTGGTGCAAAGCAGCAAGAATTTCGTCATGCAGGGCTGGCTGGCGGAAGAATTGCATGCGACCAACTCGATCCAATTGGGACCGAAGGATTTCTTCCCATCTCAAAGGGAACCGAAAGTTGGTCCTTGGCCGCCCAGTGAACCTGGGGTGCCTTTGATCGATCCTGACCTGTTGGACACAGGCGCGTTGCCAGAGATAACAGCGCAAAGCAATTTCCCGATCACATGGGGTCCGGTCTCGGAGCCTGGCAAAGCACCGATGCCGGGAGCTACAAGCTTAAGCCCAACGGAGATCCACACACAACGGAAGGAATACCTCGCGGATAACCGCGAAGCCATCCGCGCCGCCAACGAAGCGGAAACCACGGCGGCATTCACGGCCATGTTGGATATTCCTTTTGGTACGCTTCCATATACTTGGGATCCGGCAGCGACAACGGATAGTTACCGGGATCTATTGGCCCAACTGAGTGACCCCGTCACCTCAGAAAGCGCTATTGCGGAGATCAATGACACGTTAAAGCTCTCCGTGGAGGATTTTAAGCTCCTAGTGGATATCGGCCTGAAACAGGTGAATGTAGAAGTGGTGAGTGATGGATTGAAGGAACGACTTTACTTGGCTCTTGCTCAGTCGTACAAGCTCATTTTAGTCTATCCAAGCTGGCTGGCCCAAGAAGCTAGCTTGACCGGTGCATCATGGAAATTGCGCAAAGCGCTCCTGCCCAAGTGGCGTGCTACACCTGAGCAGCGCAGGACTTGGATCACGGCCTTGGCAGAGAACAGTGAACGGCCGATCATCGATCCGGACCTCATTGGGCCGGGCGATCTGGCGGACCCACAAGCGGGCGATGCTGCCTTCGATCTCTGGAAGCTACGCTATGAACACATGCATACCGGAGGTGGCTGGCTGGACCAGATCAACGCGTCCTTTGGAAATGCGCTTAGCAACACCACCGATTTCAAGAACCTAACGCAGCACTTCCTCAATATCAACAACGTCGAAGGAGATCTGGCCGTGATCCAGGTACAGCAGGAGGCAGGCACGGATATCCGGCCACGACTGTTGCAACTGAATTTGACCAGTAAGGAATTCGATCAATTGATGGCCTGTCGGGATATTTTGGCTGCGGGCCAGAATTTGAAAGAGGAGGAGAAAACGAGTGTGAAGCAGATCCTCGCCCAAGTGCAAAAACGTCGTGAATATTTCACTTGGCGTTTGGAGGAAATGGCTGACGGTATCACCTTGTCAGGAGACTATTTCCGCATAGCCGAAAATCCGATCGGCGAATTCCCGCCCCAACCGGAGTATCCCTTGAACCCATGGCTCGCCACTGCGCGTGATCTGATCGATTGGCGCCGGACACTTAAAGGCCGCATCGCGCAGGAGAAGAGCGTGTTGGACGCTCTTCAAGAAATGCTCTTCGAAGTGGATGAGGCCATGGTGGTGAAACTGCGCGATGCTTTGGTGTCCGTGTGCGGAAACCCCGCGATGAGGCTGGTGGAGAACGCGCGTTCACTGGGAAATAAGTTGCTTATCGACCTGGAGAATAACTGCTGTTACAAGACCAATCGCGTCGCGGCCGCTATCGAAACGCTTCAGCAATTGCTTTGGAAGACGAGCACCGGGGATATCCTGCACGACTATCCAGAGATGAGCTATATCGGTGGCGACTTTGACGAGGCCTGGACCTGGATGGGGAGTTACGCCAACTGGCGCGCAGCGATGTTTGTTTTCCTGTACCCCGAGAACGTGCTGATACCCAGTTTACGCAAAGAGCAAACACCGGCATTCCGGGATGTCATCCAAGCGACACGCGGGAACAGGCGTTTCTCCCCTGCAGATGCCTGCAAGGTGGGCCGGGATTATCGCGACTACCTAAGTGATGTGGCCGACTTGGAGGTAAAGTGTGCGGCAGAAGCGGAGGCGTTTGTCCAAGAAAAGGGCTGCGGAACTCTGACAACGGTATTCCGGCAGTATAATTTCGTCTTCGCCCAGGGGCGCACCTCCCATAGACCTTACTTCAGCCGGGTGGATGCGAATACGCCAACGGATATCAAGCAGGAGAACTTTTGGGAACCCATCCCCAACCTGACAGACCAGACACGCATCGCCGGATGCAGTGTTTTCTACCCGCAGGACATCGAAAAGTTCATCTATCTCTTCTACACCATAGAGGGCTTG
Organism: Flavobacteriales bacterium; assembly: GCA_038234075.1. Classification (GTDB taxonomy): domain Bacteria; phylum Bacteroidota; class Bacteroidia; order Flavobacteriales_F; family PHOS-HE28; genus PHOS-HE28. Next base: position 53,415 of record JBBSUV010000025.1, read on the forward strand.
GAGAACAAAGACAAGTTCTACGCGCTCCGCTTTGACCTGAACAATGGTCGCTGGGAGGAGGAGCCGCTTGAGTTCCAAGTGGAGCAGGATGCATTGTGCATCAGCTCCGATGCTCCGTCAGGCGAATATGTCGAGTTCAAAAAAGAGCAGTTTTCCACGGAGATACAGGCCATCGCCGTGCGCCATATCGATCGACACGATGTTCAGCCAACTATAGCTGTTTCCTTGAAGAAGACCGAAGGGGTGTCGCAAGATCTGTATACCTTCTATTGGCCTATGCACGAGAATGGCAAAGAATTCAAGCCGCGATGGAATGGTGATGGTTGGCGGCTAAGTATCAACGGAAGCAAAGTGTTGCGGGGAAGTGTTCGTTCGTTTCAAGGCATTACAGTAGATGAAAACAATTGGAAGATCGATCACAGCGTTTTTGTCCTTCGAAGGACTTACTCAGCGGCAGCAAATCCGGCCTGGAGTCTATGGCTTACTCGATTGAATTACTTACTCGAACTAAAGAATTTCTTTGCCGCATACTCATTTATATTCGAGTATATCGACACTCCTTCTGGTGAACGCATTTATGGAAATGCGATACAAGGGATGATTGATGACATGTACGACAATGAACCCGATATATATTTACTGACGAACCTTCCTATTACGGACTGCATCATTTATGTGCAAATATTTGGCGAACCCTCTCGTGCAGACACTCTGTATTACCTTCCAGAGTTTACCATCGCAGACAATATAGAGGTCAAAAGCCTCGTCCAGTTCTATGATGATCAGACCCTGCACGTGGAGTTCATAAGGGGCGGGAATCCTAGTCAATGCGCCATCACATACTCCGATCCAGGCCAGATCATAGCGGGTAGCGAAACAGCAACGGGATTCGAGGCAAATACCCGGCTCATCGCCCCTATACGACCGGACTACTTCCTGGACCAGAACGGCGGCCTAATAATACACCAAGTGGACAGCCCGAACCGCCCTATTGTCATTAGCTACTTTGCCAAGCAATACGACGCGGGAGACCCGGTGGAATCAATGCTTTTGGTGAACAGCGATGGACTCCGCCTCACACCGGACCTGCTCTCGGTGCCGGTTATCCATGATGAGTACACGGCTGCGGAACTGGGTGTCCGTCGGTTGGAAAGTTCGTCTGCGCTCATTAACAACTTGGACCCGAATTTCCGGTTGGCGGAATATGTGTGGGAGGGCTATTACTTCGTGCCGCTTCAGATCGGCTTGCAATTGAGCACCAATGGGCATTATCAGGATGCACTGGATTGGTTCGCCACGATCTATGACATCCGGCGCGATGGCGCGGACAGGAAGATCTGGTACGGGCTAACTGCGGAAGAGACCGGCACCCTTTCCGCGGAGCGTGCCGAAAACTGGTTCAGCGACCCGCTGAACCCACATGCGATCGCAGCAACAAGGCCATACACCTATACGCGGTACACCATCTTGGCCATTGCGCAATGTCTGCTGAACTATGCCGACAGTCAATTCACGATAGACACTAGCGAGAGCGTTCCCCGTGCACGTGAGCTGTACGAGGATGCCATTGCCCTGCTGCAACTCTTGGTCCCCCCCGATCCCTGCCCACAGGAGCAAGCGGTACACGATTGGATGACCACCTACCAGTTCGATTCTTGGTGGTCTACTTTCCAAGGGGCGTTCGATGAGTACGAAGAGGTCGTAGGCCTGCTCGGGTCCAACGACTTGGCGGGGGATATCTCCGATGTTCTGAGCGGCACTGACCCATTGGATGTAAAATACGCCAGCGTCCGCCAATTAATTGAAACAGCAGGACAAGGGTATACACCGAGAACGTTCGACGAGGTGCTGGAGCAAGGTGAGGTGGAGTTGAACGGATACACCGCCGCTGCTTTGGGAAATGCGATGACCGACAAGGTGCTGACCACGCTCGCAACGAGAAGCGATACCGCTTATAAACAAGTGATGGAAAGGGTCACCGGCGAGAAGGAAGCAGACCTCATCGGAACAAATATTGTCTGGTTGCGGGATACGGATGCAACTTTGGGCACATCCCGTGAGGAAGAGACCGACCCCATCGATCCGGCAAGGAAGGACTATGCTGTCGAATATTCTGTTTCGCACCCGGCGATGTCGTTCCAGATCAACAGCCCGTTCCCGAATCTTGGCTTCTCCGGTTTGAATTTCACCTTTTGCACGGTGCCCAACCCTATTGTGAAGGCATTGCTCATGACAGGTGAGGTGCAATTGTGGAAGATCCACAACTGCATGAACATCGCGGGCATGGTGCGCGAGCTGGACCCCTTCGCCGCACCCACCGACAGCACCACAGGCATACCCGTGATCGGCGTGGGCGGCAGCTTCACCCTGCCGACCGACACGCAACTGTTACCGAGCGCGTATCGTTACCGCATCATCGTGGACCGTGCCCGGCAACTGGTGGGCATGGCACAACAGGTGGAAAGCGCCTTCCTGGCCACCTTGGAAAAGCTGGATGCCGAGCGCTATTCCATCATGCGTGCCGATCAGGACATTGAGAGCAACAAGGCTAATGTGAAATTGCAGGACCTGAAGGTGAAAGAGGCGACCGACGGTGTTACCCTCGCGGAATACCAAAAAGAGCGTTCCCAGATACAGTTCGATCATTTTGATGACTTGCTGGATCGGGGGAATAGTGCGTTGGAAATCGCCTCATTTGCGGCGCTTTCATCCTCTGTGGCAGTGCAATATGCATCATCAATAACTTATGGTGTTGCGGCTGCTTCCAAATCAGCGAGCATTGTTTCTGCTCTTGATGCATTTACCGACGCTGCCCAAGCACTAAGTACAGTTGCCGGTGCGTTGGCGTCAACATCACAACTCCTACAACTCTTTGCCTCCTTTGAACGCCGTAAAGAAGATTGGACCTTCCAACGATCCTTGGCGCAGCAGGACCTGAAAATCGGCGAGCAGGGCATCAAAATAGCCAAAGACCGCGTGCAGATCAATGGCCAAGAACGTGTCATTGCGGCCTTGCAAGGCGACCATGCCAAAGTCACGTTGGACTTCCTGAAGAACAAGTTCACGAGCGCGGAGCTTTATGAATGGATGAGCGGGGTGCTCCAGGACGTGTATGCCTACTTCCTTCAGGAAGCCACGGCCATGGCGCTTTTGGCACAACGGCAACTTTCGTTTGAACGGCAATTGGACCTGCCACCCTTCATCCGCACCGACTATTGGGTGGTGGACCCGAACCAATTGGGCGGGACGAGCATTACTGGGGAGACCACGCCGGACCGCCGGGGGTTGACCGGCAGCGTCCGCCTGCTGAAGGACCTCACCGAACTGGACCAGTATGCGTTCAGCACGAACAGCCCGAAGCTGCAGATGAGCAAAACGCTCTCGCTCAATGAGATCGCGCCCGAAGAGTTGATGCAACTCCGTGACAAAGGAATCATGTCCTTCCGCACGACGCAAGACCTGTTCGACAGGGATTATCCAGGGCAGTACCTGCGCCTGATCAAGAAAGTGAGCGTGACGGTGATCGCCTTGAATCCGCCGACCAAGGGGATCCGGGCCACCCTTACCAATGGAGGGGTATCGCGTGTGATCACCGGCGGGACCATCTTCCAAGAGCGTGTCATCAACCGCTATCCGGAGCAGATCGCCCTCAGTGGTGGCGTCAGTGATTATGGCGTGTTCCAATTGCGTGGTGAAGGGGAGTTCCTCGACCCCTTCGAAGGCACTGGCGTGGATACCCAATGGGAATTCCGGATGGAGAAGGCCGCCAATCCCTTCGATTATGACAGCATCGCGGATGTGCTGCTCACCATTGAATACGAGGCGCTGAACAGCTTTACCTATCGTAACACGGTGGTGCAGCGCTTGAACAACGAGGACTTGAGCGCGAACCTGGCGATCAGCTTCAAGAACAACCTGCCGGACCAGTGGTTCGACCTGAACAACCCGGATAACACGAGCACACCCTTTACCGTGCAGTTCGATGTGAACGCTCGCGACATGGCGCCGAACATCAATGCCCCGCGCAGCATCGAACACGTTTCGCTTTACTTCGTGATGAAGGACGGCGAAGCCTTCGACCAAGTGGTGACGCTCGGTTACAATAACACGCCGAGATATGAGGCCACTCCGAACGAGAACCTGATCTCCACGCGCTTGAACGCACAAGGTTTTGTGAGCCTGCAAGGGGTCGCTGGCCCTGAGGGGACGTGGACATTCGGACTTGCCAATACCACTCGCACGCGAACCCTCTTGGCTGATGATCTAGTTGAGGACATCCTGCTGGTGGTTACCTACGGCGGTTCAATAACCCCTTACTCTAAGTAGCCATGAACAACCGACCAGTTCTAAAATTCCTGTGCATTTGCTTAATAAGCGCACTCAACGTCACGGCAAAAGCGCAAAGTGAAAGTAATCCGAGCGCTCTGGTCAAAACTGACCTGATGATCGTTGACATCAGTTTTGGTTCAAATGCCGTTATGAATTTCATACTGGTGACATATCCCGATGCTCACACTGAGATGATCGAGATTCGTCCGTCAAAAGGCAAAGACTATGAACCCTTCCTATCCGAGGACAAGGCCGTAATGGACATCTTTCAACGGTTATATCGCGATGGGTGGGCTATTGAAAGCGAGATGTACCACGAAACTATACATAGGGCAATCTACATTCTGAAGCGACCAAAGCAATAGTCCTCGAACGAACTCCCCCATGTCCACCGAACAAAAATCCGCCCTCGGCTCCAACGTGATCTCCCTCCCCAAGGGGGGCGGCGCGGTGGCGGGGATGGGTGAGTCGTTCTCGCCGGACCTGTTCACGGGCACGGGGAACTTCAGTGTGCCGATCGCGGTGCCGCCGGGGCGGAATGGTTTGCAGCCGAGCCTTACGCTGGGCTATAGCACGGGCAGTGGCAACGGGCCTTTCGGACTGGGGTGGAACATGAGCTTGCCTGGTGTTTCGCGCAAAACGAACCTCGGCATACCGCGCTACGACGATACCAAGGATGTCTTCGTGCTCAGTGGTGCAGAGGACCTGATCCCGGTGGACCGTGGCTCCTCGACTTCGCCCGGAGGGCCACCTAGTGTGACGGACAATTGGATCCAGTACCGCCCCCGCACCGAGGGATTGTTCGCGCGGATCGTTCATCACAAGTTCACCGACGGACAGGATTATTGGGAGGTGCGCACCAAGGATGGCATGGTCACTTGGTACGGCAAGCCAGAGGCGCAAGCGGTGGACAATACCGTGGTTTACGACCCGGAGAATCCACGGCACATCGCCTCGTGGATGATCCATCGCACCGCCGATCCCTTCGGGAATGAGGTGGTGTATGAATATGAGCATGACATCGCGCTGTCGCCCTACCCTTTCGCGCAGCTCTACTTGAAGCGCATCCGGTATGCGGACTTTGCGCATAACAGCGAAACGAAATACCTCTGTTCGGTGGACCTGGAATATGCCGATCGCGAGGACGCGCATTCCGAGTTCCGGCAGGGCTTTGAGATCCGCACCACGCGGCGTTGCACGGCGGTGAATACCTACACGCATCCGTTGGACGCGGACCTGCCAGCGGGATATGTCCCCAGCGGCAACGACGACAACAGCATCCTGGTAAAAAGCTACAAGCTGACCTACCGCGATGAATTGGGCTATGCCGCCCAGAACAAGGTGAGCCAGTTGGCGCAGGTGCAGGCGTTCGGGTATGATGCCCCTTCGACAGGCACGGAGCTAACGGAAGAAAGCCTGCCACCCATGGAGTTCGAGTACACCGATTTCGACATCAGCAAGCGCGACCTGCGGGTGTTGAACGAGGACCACCTTCCAGCGCTCAGCCTCGGCCATCCGGACATGGACCTCGTGGACCTGGACGGCAACGGCTTGCCGGACTTCGTGCAGATGAGCGCCGGACAGGCCATCCGCTATTGGCGCAACAAGGGCGGCGGCGTGTTCGACATGCCGCGCACCATGCGGAACGCGCACACGGGATTGAGCCTGGGCAACGGGGCCGCGCAACTGATGGATGCCGATGGCGACGGACGTGTGGACCTGGTGATGAACGCCCCCAACTTCGCCGGTTACTATTCCCTGAATCACGATGGAGAATGGGATGTGGACAGCTTTCGCAAGTACCGCACGCGGCCACC
>JBBSUV010000026.1:0-57028 GCA_038234075.1 Flavobacteriales bacterium
GAATCCCTCGATCAGGTCAGCGAATTCATCGAACAGCAGGTAAAGAGCCTCGAACGGTCATCCGTGCGCTCCATCTGCGGGTTTGACTACTTCTTACCGGCCCAGAACCTTTGGACGATCCTTTAATTCGAAATGGTATAAGCCACCGCGATCCGATACATATCGGACCACGAAGAACCTTCTTCAAAGCGAAAAGCCCTCCGGATGTCCGGGGGGCTTTTTGCATTTCGGGTGTACGAAGCGGCTCGGCGCCCCTTATCTCTTCCGCAGGAGCTAAGGCTCGATATGATCGGCACGGCTCAGATGATCGTGAATGCGCCACCGGCCGTGGCAAGGATCACAAAGGCGGAGATGAACCACGTGAGGTCGTAGTGCCAGCCGATGTCCTTTTCATCATAGAAGCCGATCTTCCACTCGAACTTCTTCTTGTACATCGCCCCGAGCATCACCAGCATGATGACGATGGCGCCGAATTGGGCGAATATCCCGAAGGCGACGGAGATCCCACTAAGGATCTCCATGACCCCCAGGAATTTGATGCCTCCAAGTGACAGCCCTGTCGCTTTGCCGCGTTCCTCCGGCTTCTGCAGGTCCTTTGTACCACTGGAAAAGAAGACGATCCCGGTAATGATGCGCAAGGCGAGCAGCGCGTACGGGACGAGGAACGTAGTTTGAAGCACCATGGTGTTTTGCGTTAGCCGACGTTGAAGAAACAGATCACCATGCCACATGGTTCTCTGGCCTGCATGATGGCTTGCCGCGGACGTGCTGTGACGGATCAGACCTTCATGTTCTTGCCGGGTTCGGCGGCCTGCACGGGCTGGGTGCGTCCCGTGTGGTGATGGGATGCGAGGCGGCTGACCATCTTGTAGATGGGCATGGCTGTTCCGGCTCCATAAGCTCCCACCAGCAGGCCCTTCAGGCCTAGCACTTCCGAGCTGATCGCATATACGATGCTCATATCGCCGGGGTCGCTCGGTCCTTCAAACCGGTGGAACGAGTCGATGGTGAATTTCTCGGGATCCAGCTGCTTCTCCCCAAGGAAGAGACAGTCCTCGCCGAGTTCGAATTCATACGTGTACCCTTTGGCACACAGATCATCCACCGCTTCGGAAAGCAGGCCGTACTGATTGTCCATCTGTTCCATTCCATTTCATTTTAGTTCATTTCCGACCTCACCTCATCACGAAGGCGATCCAGGCGATCAGGACGATGAAGAGGAAGATCGCTACGAGGCGGTAGCCCCAAGGCATTGGTGGTGATCTGCGGGCCATGTTGGTCTTAAGTTGTTGTGGGTTGATTGGTTGCGGGCCTGCCTACAGCAGGTAGGTTACGGGTTGTGTATTTGACGCGTTCGTCCCCGGTTCAGGCAAGCACTACGCCGTGTTCACCGGCGATGCGGCTTCTGTAGTCGGCACGGATGCGGGCATGGTCGAAGCCCATTTCCAGTTCTTCGTTTGGCGCGCACCATTTCAATTCGGTCGCCTCATCGGTCACTTGAGGTTTTCCCTGCACCGGATGCGCCAAGAGGGTGATGCTGATGTAATGCCCACGTGGGTCGCGGCCCATTTTCGAGTAGATGCCGAGCACGCGTTCGATCTCCACGGTGAGGCCGGTCTCCTCCTTCACCTCGCGGATGCCGGTGGTCTCCACGGTCTCTCCGGGATCGACCATACCACCCGGCCAGCACCACATGCCTTGGTAAGGCGCATGCCCTCTGCGGATCACGAGGAGGTTGCCGATGCTATCCGGTATCAGCACATCCACGGTGAGCGTAGCGCTAGCTTCCCTGATGACCTGGCTGTTGTTCATTCGGATCAAGGCTTGCCATCCATGCTGGGGTTCGTGGCCGTGTCCATGCGATCCATGCGCACGGTGTCGGCCATCAGGGTACCCTGTCGGTTCTCATGCACTGCGGAGGGCACGACCGTGTTGGCTCCCTGCTTTTCAGGCGTGTCGTTCTGCACATTGCCGCAAGCCATGAAGGCTGTTGCTGCAAGAACAAGAAGAACAGGACGTGCGGGGTTGAAGGCTTTCATTACAGGTGCTATTCGATCTGGGATGCGGCCGGAGGTTGGATCGTAGTGCGTTCCGCCACGTCCGGTGGCGCATGACGCTCTTATGCAGCCATTTTCATACCACCATTGGATCGCAGCATCCATAAGGCCTGACCACACGCCGGGCCGTGGAACGATCGCCCCGATCATGTTGACCTGCAGCACTTGGGCGGATCAACTTCACGCCGCCGAACAATCCCATCTTGGGAATGTTCTTTGACATCTTCCCACGTAACCGCGATCACTACATGGAAAAGTTGAACCGCACACCTATCGCACCACCGCATTGGCAGCGGCTGAGTCTGGTGCTCCTTGGTCTTTCGGTGCTTACAGCCGCCCTTTGGGTCACGCAGACCTTGGTGGTGCCGCTACTTTTTTCACTGCTGCTGGCCATCTTGCTTGATCGCTTGGTAAAGCGCTTCAGCCGCTGGGGGATCAACCGGGTGGTAGGCATCACGCTGGCGGTGACCATATCCATGCTACTGTTGGCGGCGCTGGCCTATTTCATCGCCACGCAGGCCGCCCACTTCAGCGAGGCGATCCCGCAACTGAAGCAGAAGGTGATGGAGTCGAGCAAGGAACTGGAGCATTGGGTGCGGAACACCACGAAAGTGCAACCGGCCCAGATCCATGATGCGGTGGATAAGGCGAAGGAGAACGGCATGGAGAAAGGCGGGTTGATCGTGGGCAAGACGCTCACCACCGTGGGTGCCCTGTTCGGCTTCCTCTTCCTATTGCCGGTCTTCACGTTCCTTATCCTCTACTACAAGGACCTCTTCCACGAGTTCTTGGTAAAGCTCTTCTCGAACGGACAGGATCGTTTGGAGGATGTGCTTGGGCAGACGAAGACGGTGGTGCAGAGTTTCCTGATCGGACGCATGTTCGAGACGTTGATCCTGGTGGCGATGAACTGGGTGTCGCTGATGCTGATCGGTGTGAAATTCGCGCTGTTGCTGGCCACGTTGGGGGCCTTGATGAACCTGGTGCCGTACATCGGTATGCTCGTGGCCACCTTCATCACCGTGCTGATCGCCTTCGCGCTGAAGGATATGCATGCCGCGCTGTGGGTATTGGGTGCTTATAGCTTGATCCAGTTCATCGACAATCACTTCTTGGTGCCCTTGGTGGTGGGGAAACGTGTGGAGATCAACGCCTTCTTCTCCATTGTGGTGGTGATCGCCGGCGGTATGCTGTGGGGCATCCCGGGGATGTTCCTCTCCATACCGATCGCAGGTATCCTGAAGGTCATCTTCGACCGCGTGCCGGCCTTGGAACCTTGGGGCTATGTGCTGGGGACCGGTGATAAGGACGAGGACGACCAAAAGAAAAAGGATAAAAAGGACTGATGCACGATCGCCATCCTGCGCAATAAGTCGACGGTCGCTTACCTTGGACCGGACCAATAACCCATCACTTGATGAACACACCACGATCCACCACTATCCTCCGGCACTTCCCGTATGCATTGGGCATTGCAGCCTGCCTATCCATGGCGCTGAGTGCGAGTGCTCAAGTAAAGACCGCTCCGGCCGCTACGGAACAAGCCGAAGCAAAGCCGCTACCCGGAAGCCACGGCTGGGCGAACTTCACTACGGTGGAGAGGGACCAATTGGACCTTACGGACGATCAGCTCATCAAGCTGCGTGACATGGATACGAAGTTCACCCCTGATTACAACGCCTTGGGGATCGAGCCCTGGAAGAACGAGAAGTTCCCCGCGCTGAACCAAAAGAGGGACAAAGCGATCCGGGACATTCTCACTCCTGAGCAGTATACCCAGTGGGCCGATCCATCGGGTAAGGTGATACCGCCGGTCCCGGCCACGGAGGCACCTTCCGGCAATTGACCTCGACGAAGGGAGATCCAGAGGCGTTCCGGTCCCATCGATGCGGCCTACTTACTGAGCATCCTTCGGCTCGTTGCGCTTCTTTCGCGCCAGTCGCTCATACTCCACCCGGAGCTTTTCCATGTCCTCCTCTTCCAGCTCCTCGAGGTCAAGCAATGAGTTGTCCGCCCTGCTGTGGGATCGGATCAATTCATCCAACTTCACTTGTACCGCCTTCGAATCGCGGTTCTGCGTGTTCTGGATCAGGAACACCATAAGGAAAGTAATGATGGTTGTGCCCGTGTTGATCACGAGCTGCCACGTGTCGCTGTATTGGAACAGCGGTCCGGTAAACGCCCAGATCACCACGATGGCCATGGCAGCACCGAACACGGCTGAGGTACCGGCGTAGTGCGATGTCGCTTTTGCGAAACGCGTGAACAAGGAGGACTTCTTCGGCATTGTTGCTGGTTTTAGATCGGTATCATCCATTCCCATCCCCGTCGTATCCGAGGTTTTGAAAAGTGCGGGAAGAAGCAAGGTCTTCCCGGCTCACAAAACTCGCCCCGCTTCGTTTGTAGGAACATGTTCTGGTTGTTTCTGTCCGTGCCCCACTCCGCGTTCCAAGAGCGTGGAAAGGACCAGACCGAGCACCACATAGCCGGTGAAGAGGTAGAAACCGAACTCCAGAGCGGAGTTGTTCGTGGTCATGATGTGGGCTCCCTGCATGAAATCCCGCAGGTCCGAAAGCTCACTGTTCACCAAGCCGTTGAAACCGAGGTACGACATGAAGATGGCCACCACCAGGACATCCGCCATGGACCACTTCGCGCTCTTGAGGATGAAGAATCTAGCCACCGGGTTGCGCGGGATCCGCCCACGCAAGGCCGAAACGAAGGAGAGGAGCAACTTGGTGAATGGGAAGGCCACGCTGAAACAGAACACCAGCACGGCCACGAGCACCAAGCCTATATCATGCTCGGCCAAGAGTAGTCGGATAACCTGCAGGATGCTCCGGCTCTCATAGAAGAGGACCTGATCGGTGAATGTGATCGGCGCACCCAGCAGCGTGAGGTCGAACTCCGTGATCCGCGCATCGATGTCGATCATGGGCATCAACAGCGCGGTGATCAACAGCATGATCGCCGTGGCCACCAGCACCGCCAGCTCTAAGCGCTTGGCAGGGGCACCGACAATAAGAAGTACCACCATGAGGAGCACAGAACCGAACATCATCCACCCATAGCGCTTGAGGGTCTGTTCGAGCACCTTCCGTTCGGCGCGCATGCTGACAATGCCGGCTTTGGGGTCGGTGAAGCCGCGTCGTGTCATCACCTCATCATAGAGATGCATGTCGATCTCACCCGAGGTTGACTGCGCCAACGTGTCCAACTGATCCAGCACGAAGCCCTTCAGCCTCTCCCGGTTGGCAGGCCGGTCCACCTCGTCCAGGATGCGGCCGGCATACTTGGGAATGTCCGCGCGGATCGCGTCCATGGGTACCACCACGTTCATCAATATCTTCTGCACCTTCCCCTTGAGGCTTTTATTATTCTGTTCCACCGTGGTATGTAGCTCATCCAGGACCTGTCGCAGGATCTTCTCCAATTGCTCCCTCAACACGGCCTTGTTCTTATCATCGATCTTGTAGCTGATGATCTTGTCCGAGATGATCCCGGTAAGTGCATCCATCCACCGGTCCGGATTGAAGAGGCCATAATTGATGGAGCTCAGTTCCATCTCATCCGCCTTCAAGGCATGCGAGCGCATCTCAACCCGGTAGGATATGACGCAGAGCACCGCCAATGCGATGAACAATGAACCGAGAAGAAAAAGTCGTATCCGTGAAAGCATGGTGGTACTTTGGTTGGGCGGTCAACAGCTTGGTCGACCACTATGTTCAATCATCCTTCCTTTTAGACCTTGGGATCGTTGGCTAAGTGGGACCAGCGTTCACTTGTCAACCGACCTGAATTCGCTCAGCAATTGCTCGACCTGAGCCAAGTTCTGCTCCACCATTCCCCGCTGTCCCATCAATAAGTTGCGCGAAGTCGGGGCGATAGGCTCCTGCCCGATCACTGCGTTCAAGCGGTCCAACAAGTATTGTTCGCCACGTTCACATTCGTCCAATACGGTGCTGTCATCCGCTGTCCCCAAGGCTGTGCGGATGTCCATCCATGCACGATGGAGCACGCCCTTGAGCGTTCCTTCTTGCGTATGATCATCCGGCTTGAAGCGACGGATCTCCGCACCGAGTTCGTTCTCCATGCTCTCCCGCTGCTGGCTGAGACGCATCAATAGGGCGGACAAACGTTCATCCTTTGCCCGCTCAGCTGCTTCCTTGTATCCTTTGCGACCATCGGCCATTAGCTGGTAGATGTCGTTCATCTCCCGCATTTGTGCATCCCTGTTCATTGCTTGGTCATTTGCGCCTGCATAAACGAATTCCGGGCCGGATCGGTCCGCGCCTTTCTTCCCGAACAATGTAGACTTCCTGGCCAAGTTTAATTCACCGATCCTGTGGAATTTGCACCCCGGCTCTCCCCATTGATCACCAACGGGACGATCCGATCCATTGGCACGGGATGCGGATGATCACAGGATGTGACAGCTGACGACCTTCACCCCGCTCGTTCGTGCATTACCCCTTCCTGCCTTGGCGTGTCCCTCCGTACGTAACGAACGGGGAGCGGCACTGCTCCTCCCCTTCATATGCGTGGATACCACAGGACAGGACAATGAGATCTAGTAATTTTGGAGCCCGTTCAGCGCCTCACTATCGAACGTGGCATGGATCCCGCAAATGGATCGAGAAGCCGATCCAGGCCAAAACCAGCACTTACTTTCATGACGACCTCCTCTGGAACACCCCACCAACTGCGCTATTCCCAAGAAGAACTGCAGGAATTCTCCACCTTGATCCATGCGAAGCTCGCACAGACCGAGGAGACGCTCAAGGTGGAGAAGGACTCACTTATGCGCCTCTCCTCCCACAGTACCGACGACACCTACATGGGCCATTCCAGCTTGGAGGACGGCACTTCGGTATTGGAACGCGAAGACCTTGCACGCTCGGTTGTGCGGTTGGAGAAATACATCATCGATCTCAAACTGGCATTGGGCCGCATCCGCACCGGCGAATACGGCGTGTGCAGGACCACGGGCCAGTTGATATCGAAGGAAAGGCTGCGCGTAGTACCTCACGCCACCTTGACCGTGGAGGCGAAAAACCTGCGACCGGAACCCACACCAGCAATGGCATCCATACGGAGCGATCCGGAAGATGCCGACTCGGAGGGCTGAGCAAGCAGGCAGCGGTGTTTTTCAGGTGAAGCTGGCTCGGTGAAGCATACAAGCTTCCGACATTCGCATGGTAAACGGCCATGCTTGCGTAAAAGCCGTTCGGCTCGGTCGCGAATGATGTATGCCTTCCCAGATCGTTGTTTTCGAGGCCGATAGGTCACTTCTATAACATGTGCTAACAGGATCCGGTGACGGCCGCCGGATGATGACACGCCCTGCGAATATGGGCCCAGCTTCACGGCAACACGCCAGAGCATGGGCATGTTGGTGCTGTTGCGCAAGGACCGCCCCGATCCACGGAAGGTGAATGTTCAAGTATCTCCCCGATCGGTCGTACATCCTTATCGTCACTTCCCGATCAGATCGCGCTGGAAGCCTTGCTGAGCGGATGTTGCTCGCACGTCGCGCGAAACTTGGGTACACGCTACAAGGAGTGGAATCTTTTTTGGTGAGGAGAGAAGCAAATGCCCCGATGGAAGATCCGCAAAGGCGGGCACGCAGGGTAAGGCACTAAAACCCCATAACATAATGTCAGACCAAAAGAATCCCTCGAACCAAGGTACCAAGAGCAACCAGGATCCACAAAGCCAACAGCACAAGCCACAGGCTGGCACTCACGCAGGCAATGATGCTGCCCATACCAAGGGCACTGAGAAGCCCCAGGACAAGAATGCCCGTGACAGCGACAGGATGGGTCATGATGCTTCCCAGACCAAGGCCACAGAGAAGCCTCATGATAAGAACACTAAAGAGCCCGGCCGTGAAAGCAAGCCTGACGTGAAGGCACAACAAAAGTGACCGTTGATGCACGCTTCCTTCTCCGGCAAAAGGCCGGGGAAGAAGCTTGCACGCTGCCCTGATATGGAACGCCCCGATACAGGGGCGTTTTCATTTTGCAACATCCACGGGCCGCTCATTCAGGGCGGTGACCGCTGCATTACACATCGATGATCCTTGCGGCAGATCGACTCGTTGAGCGATCTCCCCGGCGCGTAAGTGTGGATGGGGCGTGATTACACAGGTTTGACCCCGCTCCAGCGTGCCTCCGGTCCGTGTGTGCCTTCGTTCATACACACAGCGGATCTTCCAACTTGATCGGCCCGTGCATTGCCCCGTTCATCCAGACCATAATACCTAACCCAAACCAAAACAACGCAACATGGCAAGCAAGAATGAAAAACCTTCCGGACTTCAGAAGCTGTTCGAGGATCAAGTGGCGGATCTCTATTACGCCGAGAAGAAACTGGTGACCGCGTTGAAGAAAATGGCAGGCAAGGCGGAACATGAGCGCTTGGCTGAAGCCTTCCTCTCCCACCGGGAAGAAACGGAAGGGCATGTGAAGCGCTTGGAGAATGTCTTCGAGTTGATCGGGAAAAAGGCCAAGGGAAAGAAGTGTGACGCCATTGAAGGGCTGCTCAAGGAAGCTGACGGCATCATGGAGGACTTCAAAGGAGATCCCGCCTTGGACGCTGCACTCATCTGCGCCGCCCAAAAGGTGGAGCACTATGAGATCGGCAGCTACGGTTGCTTGGTCACCTATGCTGCGGAACTCGGCTATAAAGAAGCCGCCAAGCTGTTGCACGCCAACTTGAAAGAAGAGAAAGCGGCGGACGAAAAGCTCACCAAGTTGGCTGAAGCATCACTGAATAAGGCAGGAGAAGCCCATCGTGGAAAAGCCAGCGATACCGGTAGCACCACCGCCAAAGGCAAAAGTGACGGCCCAACGAACATCAATAAGACCAAGCAAACGCGCACACCTTCTACAGTGGGTTAACGGAA
This sequence comes from Flavobacteriales bacterium, assembly GCA_038234075.1. Taxonomy (GTDB): domain Bacteria; phylum Bacteroidota; class Bacteroidia; order Flavobacteriales_F; family PHOS-HE28; genus PHOS-HE28. Next base: position 8,965 of record JBBSUV010000026.1, read on the forward strand.
CCCGCCCGACACGGAGGAGGCCGCCCATGGCGGCCTTTTCTGTTCCTATGCATCGCGTTTCCTGGTGGTTGACCATTGGAACCGGAACAAACGCTCGGGACCGGATCATTGGGGACCGCATCCTTCGGAGCCTACCGTGCGGCCCGATCGTGGCAAGCTATCCCGTCGTGTGGAACTCCCTCCTCCTAATGCAGACGTTACCATGCTGAAGATCCTACGGCACAGTGATCGCGTAGCTCTCCAATAAAAACCACGACCATGGATAACAACACCTCCATCACACCATTGAAAGATCTCTACGAACTGCTGGGCGATAGTCGGAAAGGCTATACCGAGGTAGCGGACAAAGCCGAGAACGCAAAGCTTTCCGGATTCCTCCGCGGGATCAGCCAAGAACGCGGCGACATGCAGCGCGATCTGGGACATGCCATACAGCGGCTAAGCCCAAAAAACGAAAAGTTGGATGACGGTACCTTGAAGGGCGATCTGCACCGCACGTGGATGGATATCCGCAAAGCGTTGACCAGCACAGAGGAGGCTGCCTTGTTGGATGAATGTACACGCGGTGAGAATTACCTTGTGGATCGTTATAAAACGGTGATGGAGGACAAGGACACGCCACAAGAGATGATGTCCGTTCTGCGGGAACAAAGATCCCGGGTGGATATGACCCTGTCCAGCATCGATCAACTGCACGCCACCTTCAAGTGAGTTCAGCAAAGCCAGCATGAAGAGCCGACGGCAACGGATGGAGGATCATCCGGAGCAGGAGGTGGTGCGTGTGGAACGCACCCTTCTGGAAGGCCCTGAAATTTTTACTATCGTGAAGGGGCAGCTCGTCCTCCCCCAGCGAGGTGGGCTGCCCTTTATCAAAGTTCTGGATCAAGCGTTCGACGGTGTGAACGTGATCGCCTTGGAACTTAGTATCGCAGGAGAGCAGCTTCCGGAGATCCGGAGGTTGGACAGAAAGCTGGAAGAGCGGATCCACCGCATGGTCCGTAAGGCATGGAGGAACATGCCAGAGGGCAACGGTCCAGTGCAGGTGCATCTACTTGCCATCATCGGCTGAGGTCTATGCGACCTTCACCGGGCTGTCCGCCGCTGGCATCTCGGAAAATAGTGAGCCATCCGACGCTTCTGCCCCATCTTCTCATGCACGAGTTGGCCACCACAATGCGGGCAGTTCCCTTTCTGGTGAACAAGAAGGTGCTGTGTGAGTTGGAACACGCGTCGCCAACGCAGGAACTGCTTGGAGAAGCTCCGCGCGATGGAAATGATCTCTTTGCGTCCCGCCACAGAGATGTTCCGCACTAGCGCATCCGGCCTTATCCGGACCAAGGAAAGCACCTCGTTCTTGATGATATTCCCCACGCCGGCGAACACCTCCTGATCCAACAATACATCACCGATCTGCTCTCCCCCTCGGCTGCGTAAAGCAGCCAAAGCCTTACTTGCATTCCAATGCGGAGAAAGCACATCGGTACTGAGATCCATTTCCTTATACACGTCCGCACTTTCCACATACCGCACGGAGCAATTGAACAGCCTCAGCTCCCCATTCGGAAAGGTCAGCGCCAACCGCGGCAAATGGGAACGCACGTAATCACCGGTCAACCGATTGCCCTCTACGTCGGCCTCGTAGGTGCCGAAAAGCATGAAATGTGTGCGTAATGCAAAGGTGTCGAACTGCATGAACAACTGCTTGCCCTGGTTGAAAACAGCCTTCACGACCTGACCTTCGCACCGCTCCTTCCCGATCCTCGTATTGCCGCGCACATCCACCACTCGCTTACCTATGAACGGTTGGAGTTGCTCGCTGGCCAAGAAGAGTGATGGTCCCTCCATTTATCTCAGCTTCTTGCTCGGCTTCCTGGTCCAGGATAGGAGCCTGGAAGTTTTTGATCGATGCAGCGGCCTGTATTCCCACCTCAATGTTCAACGGTCTCCAGTGAACAGCGCAGGTCGTGGATCCTGCCTACGTTCTTTTCGATCTCCATATGTTGTTGTGTAAGTGTGGCGCATGAGAAATCGTCGAGGTCCAACGTCTTGAGGACGTTGTTGTAGCGCCCGAGCAGATCGGACTCCTGACGCTCCATCTCAACCAGTACGTTCACCTCACTGGTGCTGTTGATCGCATCGCGGAATACCAGCAATGCGCGATGCAATGCACCGCCCAGCGTACCATCCCCGGTCTTGTGTTGGGGGTCGTTCTGGCGTAGGTTCTGCGCTAGGTCCGCTTCCATTCCTGTTCGTTCTTTGCTGATCCGATGAAGGAGGCCCTTCACGCGTTCATCCGGTACTCTGTGCGAAGCCGATTCGTATTCCTTCCGGCTATCAGCAAGCAGATCATGGATCGTGTGGATAGCATCATATTGTTCCTTGCTATGCATCGTATGGGGTTTTCAAATGACCGTGCCATCATCGGGCCGAAAACTTGCTTCCGCCCACTGACGATATGTTTTCCCGTTTCCCGAGTTGACTGGACTGAGATACCGGGGAAGGATCACCACGGGCCCGACGGCTTCAGGAAGGTCACGCCACAGCCGAACCATCGATCCCAGTGAACGCAGAAAGCCCCGCACAAAGGCGGGGCTTTCGCTTGACCAAAGGTGCAAAGCTCAGTTGTCGTCGTTGGCAGGCTCCTTCTCCATCTCCATATTGTTCATGGAGGCATGGGTAGAGCAACCCTTTACCCATTTGTCGTACTGCGCAGGGGTGAGCACTTCCTTCACCTTGCCCTCGTATTTGTCGAGCATGGGCGAGGTCTTCGTATCCATGTTGTCAGCTTTCATCTTATCGTTCATCTTCATGCATTCGCTTTGGATCTCCTTCACCTTGGCGGTCTGCTCGGTGCTCAGTGCAAGGCCTGCCCAGTCCTTGTCCGTGGTGCTGGAGAGACAGTTATGCGACATAGGCACCATCGGTGCGGTCTTTCCGGTCTGCGCTTGCGCGGTCATCATGCCGAGGCACAGGGCGGCGGCGGTCATCAGGTATTTCATGGTCCTTGGGTTTTAGGTTTTCTGAACAAGGGCCATTGCCATGCCAGATCCTGATCCCCACCGCTTCGGGATGAAGTATTCCGACGAACCGCGCTGGATGCCCGTTGACCCTTGTTCTTCCCCCCTCATAAAACTGGTGAGCCGGCCCCTTACTTCTTCAACCGCCCGTGGGATAGCAATGAATGTCCCGATCCTTCCTCGATCGCCTTACCCATCGCTTCCATTGCACCCCCTTTCTCTACAACACAGAATAGCCGCCACCTCTCGGCAGCGGCTATTGCACGGGTTGGTGGCCGTTCTGGTAACCGGAACCTCAAGCAGCTTTCAGGCCTGTGGTTTCTTCTTTGGTTGTTCGTCCATCGGTGTATCCCGACGGTCCTTGCGCTCCGCAGCTTCCGGCATGTCCTTGTGGCCGTTGTGCAGGCCTTGTGTGCGCGTCCCGGCTGTGGAAGCAGAGCTGTTCTTCATCGGCTTACGGTTGCGTTGGGCAATGTCCTGTACCAGTTTCATCGCCTCTTCTGGGGTTTTGTTCAGCCGCTGACCTAAACGATCGATCGTTTCCTGCTCACGTCCCGGCTTCATCTCCAGATCCGCTTCTGTGAGTTGATGGTAGTCCTTGCGCAATTCGGTCTTGGTTTCTCCCCAGTTATCCTTGAGTTCACGCAGGCCACCCATCGTGGCACCCGTTTGCTCATCGCGTGCGGCCTTGCCGGTCGCATGGCGGTCCTGTGAATCCGTGACGGGGTGGTTGGTATCCTTTCTTTCAGTGCTCATCGTTCTTGAGTTTATCGTTCGGCCATTTTCTCCGTGACGCGGGCTCCGATGGTCTGCCTCATCCACCACGATCTTCATGCCCCGATCTGCTAGATCCTCAGTACCATGGGCCACCATTGGGATGCGGGGTAGTTCGGGATCCATGACATACATGCCTTAACGAGGAAGAATATGCACGAAGCGGGCGGCAGGGAGAACAAAACCTACACGAGAGAACGGACCATCCGGTTCATGTACGTTTGCATGTGAATCCCGAACCATGAAGATCCTGAAAGTGCTGCTGCCCTTCCTCTTGCTGCAACCCGTTGCGGCCTTCGCCTGGGGAGCCACCGGACACCGCGTTGTGGGTACCATCGCGGAAGACCATCTTTCACGAAAGGCCCGCAACGCGGTACACAAGATCCTGGGTGAGGAGTCCATGGCGATCGCCGCAACGTGGATGGACGAGGTGCGCAGTAATCATGCGTATGACTATACCCGCGATTGGCACTGGGTGACCATACCGGACAGTAGCACCTACGCCCGGACGGAGAAGAACCCGAAAGGCGATGCCATTGAGTCGATAGAGCTCATGGTGGCCAAGTTGAAGAGCGACACCCTATCACCCGCTCGCAAACTTTTCTGCTTGAAGGTGCTCATCCATCTCGTGGGCGACCTGCACCAGCCGTTGCATGTGGGCCGCGGGGATGATAAAGGAGGCAACTCCGTGCAAGTGCAGTGGTTCGGGAAGGGTTCAAACCTTCACCGCGTATGGGACAGCGGCCTTATCGATGAGAGCGGACTGAGCTGTTCAGAACTCGCCTGTAGCATCGACCACGTGAGCAAGCAGCAAATGAGGGATTGGTCGCGAGGCACCGCTTCGGACTGGGCAGAAGAGAACTTGGCCTACCGCGGCCAGATCTATGACCTGGAGGCAGGCGACAAGCTGGGCTATGAATATCAGTACATGAATTGGCCCTTGGTTCAGCAGCAATTGCTAAAGGGCGGGATCCGGCTCGCCGGCATATTGAATGCGATCTTCGGATAACGGCGGTCGGGGAGGAAGCCCCGATCAAGCAGCAGGTCGCAGACCAGCGTAGTGATCGGCAAGTTCGGACATGCGCTCCACATCGAAGGGCTTCGTCATGTAACCATCCGCCCCACAGCGGGATGCAACCTTACGCAGACTATCGTTCGGGTGACTCGACAACAGGATGACAGGGTATGCTGATAGATCGGCTGAGCCTTTGATCTTGCCACACACCTCCTCGCCGCTCTCGGTGCCGATATCCACATCGAGGAAGATCACTGAGGGACGCAGGTCCTGCACCTGTGCAATGCTCGGTGCATGGTCGAAGGCCTTCACTATGAAACCCCGGCGTTTCAGCGCATGTGACATCAACCAAAGCAGGTCCTTGTCATCATCCACCAGCATCAGTGTGGCTGCTTTCTTATGTGTCTCTGATCGTTCCATCGCAAAACGTAATGGCAAACAACGGACCACACCACCAGAAGTGGCAAACACCGCCAGACTGCGCCTTAAATGGGGCCGGAACGGGGCACCTAGGACCGCCTGAACGGGGATTCTACTCCCCGCTTTACTTGCTGACGTGCTTCGCGGTATCGGCGAAAGTGCTGTCAACAGCAGTCGTCTTCACGCTGTCCATCGGCGGGGCGAGGTTCTTCTCGGAACGAAGTTCATAGCCTTCGGCGCTGGTGCCATCCGAAGTGCCGCCGGCACCGTTCCGGTTGGTACAGCTGGTGGTGGCAAGGCCCGCAAGCACAAGCGCCGCAATGACAACGGGGTATTTGGAGGATCGCATGGGTACGTGGTTTAGGATCCCAAAGGAAACACATCGCAGGCTTCCCATCGAAAGAAGAATGTGTGGCGGCTGAACAAATAGCGTGGACAGGAGCCTGAGCCGCCCCTTGCCTTCAGGATCCGTGTTCAGCGCTTTCCCACGGGAACAGCGCCTTCCAAGGTAAAGTCGATCGGGATGATGAAGCGTGTGGCCACCGCGTGGCCATCCTTGCTACCGGGTGTCCAATCCGGCATGGCACGCGCTGCTCGCAATGCCTCCTCGTTCAGGTCCTCACGCACACCTCTCTTCAGGTCCACGTCCTTCACTTTTCCATCGCGGTCCACCGTAAATTGCACGAAGACCTTCCCCTGCACCTTCTCTTTGAACGCCTGCTCCGGATAGTGGACGGTCTTCCTCAAAATAGCGAATAGTGCTTCCATGCCTCCCGGAAATTCCGGCTGCACATCCACTTCGGACAGGTCCATCACCGGTTGGGTAGGTGCCACGATCTCAGCCGGTGGCGGAGGTGGTGGGATCGAAGGAGCTTCGGACTTAACACATGAGACAGCAAGCAGCGACAGTGCCAGGACGGGGATCGCGAAGGCGTACCGCAGCCCGGAGAAGCGAGAACTTTTCTTATTCAACATGGTGATCCGTGTTTTGAGGTTGGACGAACGAAAACTGTTGACAAGTGTGCTTTCAGGAACACCGAGCGCGCGGGAAAGCAGCAAAAAGCCGTAGTCGGCATGGAGCGTGCTCGCAACCGCGTCTGCCTGAAGTTCATGTACGGTGCGTAGCTCGCGCAAGGCCCAACGCCACGCCGGGTTCCACCAAGAAAGCGCTGCGAGGATCTCGAAGTACAGGATATCATAGCTATGTCCTTTCGAGGCGTGCACCTGCTCATGAGCGGCCAAAGCACGTTCCTCATCCTCCTGCAGTCCTGCAGGTAGGACAATGCGGCCGAAGAAGGACAAGGCCTCCCCTTCCACGGAGGTGATCATACGCCATGCCTTCACATAACGGACCGTCAGGAAGACAAGTGCTACCAAGACACCCAGGCCATAGATCATTAGCATGGTATCCACAGTCGAAGAATGGGCTAGTGAAATGGTCATCACGTCCTCGGAACCACCCACGACCATGGCCGGAAGTTCGATCATCCGACCCATTTGAACGTCGGATGGCAGCGTGACCAATGGAAGGATGAATGCCGCCACCGGCGCAAGCAACAGCCATGCGCGGTTGGCTGCGAACGAGGCCGAACCACGAAGCATGAGCCGATAGGTGCCGTAAAGCATGGCAAACGCGATGTTCACCCGGAGCAGGAGTACCAGTGTTTCCATGGTCAGCGCTTTTTCTGTGACTTCAACAGTTCCAGTATGTCATCCAGTTCCTGTACATCGAGTTCGTTCTTCTCCACGAACGAGGAAACGAGTCCGTGCAACGAGCCATCGAAATAATCCTTCACCACCTTGTCCATTTGCCGTTCGCTGTATGCCTCCTTCGCCACGAGCGGATGGTATTGATGGCTCTTACCGAAAGCGGTGTAGCCCACAAAGCCCTTCTGCTCCAGGATGCGGATGATGGTGCTCACGGTGGTGATGGCCGGTTTCGGTTTGGGAAGCACGGTCAGGACATCCTTCGCGAAGCCCTTCCCCAGCTTCCACAGCACTTGCATCACCTGCTCTTCGGCACGGGTCAACTGTTCCATGGCACAAGTATAACTATATATTTAGTTATACAACGAAAAACATAGTTGAACAATCTGCGGACGCCTTGCGCTCCCAGTTCCCGAAGGTTGGACCGTACCTATCCGCGCGTTCATTGCTTTACCCGCATTCGCGACACCGCGATCGCCCATACCTTGGCAGACCAAAAGCACGAGAGCATGAAATACCTGATGACCCTAATGATGGCCTCACTACTGGTGGCCTCCGCAACCGCCCAAGAGAATGCAGGGCAAACGCCCCAGGACAAGAGCCGCTCTGAAATGATGACGGAGCGCCTGACCAAGGAACTCAGCCTCAACGCGGAACAAGTGACCAAGGTGGAGGCCATCACGTCGAAATATGAGAAGAAGGCCGCCGGACGGCCTTCAGCAATGGCCACACATGATGTAGCACCGGATAGAGAGGGAGCCATGACCGAAATGAACGAGGCGCTGAAAACCGTGCTGACCGCTAAGCAGTTTGAGCAATGGACCAAGATGCAAAAGGGTGGCAACGGGACTGACGCGGAAGGACGCAAGATCAATGAGGTGAAACAGGTGCAGTGACCGGAACAGGTCGCTGAACAGGAACGGCCCGTAATGCACGGGCCGTTCCTGTTTCTGGTTGCGCGATGTGTAGCGGAGCTCCGACTTACTCAGCCACAAAATTGATGGGCAATACATATCGCGTTGCGACCTGCTTGCCGTTCATCCTCGCCGGTATCCATGAGGGCATGGCGCGAACGGCCCGCACCGCCTCAGCGTCCAAAGCGGGATCAACGCCACGGAGAACCTTCACTTGATCGACTTTCCCATCCTTGCCAATGACGAATTGCACATAGACCTTTCCGGACAACTTCTTCTCCGCTTCATCCTTCGGATAGATGATCGAATTTCTCAGGTACCTGTACATCGCCGTATCACTACCAGGGTATTGCGGCTGAACCTCCACCGCAGCTCCATCATGGATGGTATCGGCCGACTCTTGCGTCCGACCATCAAACACCTGCTGCGCCCTGTCCGAAGCTCTGCCCAATGCGCCTGCGCTGGATTGCGCGAAACCAGCACTCCCCAACATCACGAGCAGCAAGGTCAACACCGATCCATTCATCCGCATGCCCGAAATTAAGGAATAGCCCCTGTTAGGAGATGGTTAGGTGCCCGATTACATTTGGCGGAACCCATAACCATTCCAATGAGCAACGTCTATTATCCCGATTACCTGCAACTTGAAAAGATCCTCGGCGCACAAGAACTTGAGAGCGACAAGGCCGGCACGCACGCCCATGATGAGATGCTCTTCATCATCATCCACCAAGCCTACGAGCTCTGGTTCAAACAAGTGCTGTTCGAGGTGAGCAGCGTGATCGAGATCTTCGAGCACAAGGAAGTGGACGACAACGGCGGCGAGTTGAACATCGCCGTGCACCGTTTGCAACGTGTGAAAACGATCCTCGAAGTGCTGGTGCATCAGTGGGAGATCATAGAGACGATGACGCCATTGGATTTCCTCGACTTCCGTGACCTGCTGCGCCCCGCCAGCGGATTCCAGAGCATGCAGTTCAAGATCCTGGAGGCACGCTTGGGCCTGCGCATGGAGGCCCGCTTCGGCAAGATGTACTACACCAGCCAACTGCGGCCGGACCACAAGGCGCAGATCGAGGAGTTGGAAACGAAGCCCACCTTGCTGGAGCTGGTGAACAAATGGCTGGAGCGGATGCCCTTCCTGCAAGAACGCTTCTGGCCCGGCGAACCGCACTTCTTCGGCCGCTTGGAAAAGCTGTACGTGGACAGTTTGGTGAAGGGCGAGGAGGGCAATGCCAAGATGTGGAAAAAGATCTTCGTGGATGGTTCGCCTGAACGGCACTTCTCCCCTGCCGCCGCCCGCAGCGCGCTCTTCATCATGCTCTACCGTGACGAGCCGATCTTCCAACAGGCCTTCCGCTTCCTGGATTCATTGCTGGACATCGATACCGTGATGGCCTCCTGGCGTGCACGGCACATCAGCATGGTGCATCGCATGATCGGCCTGCGTGTGGGCACCGGCGGAAGCACGGGCCAGTCCTACCTCAAGGGCGCGATGGACAGCCACCACATCTTCTCAGAGGTCGCAGATCTCAGCAGCTTCCTTTTCGAGCGCCGGAAGTTGCCGCCTTTGCCGGAGACCTTGAAGAAGGCGGTGAAGTTCGCCGAGTAGGATCAGATCTCGGAACGCTGCCCGAGTTCCGGGATGAGGATCTTGCGGAAGCCATGTTCGGCATACCTGTCGCGCAATCCTTCCAAGGCATGTTCAGCGCCGTGCACAAGGAAGACCTGCTTCACCAAACCCGGGTCCTGGCAACCGATCCAACGCAATAGCTCGTTGCGATCGGCGTGGGCGCTATAGCTGTCCATGACGAGGATCTCAGCGCGGACGGGCACCACCTCACCGTACATTTTCACCGTTTCCGGTCGCTGTAAAAGGCGCTCGCCAAAGGTGCCCGGTGCACAGAAGCCCACGATGAGGATCGCGTTCTTCGGGTCCGGGAGACCATGGAGCAGGTGGTGCCGAATGCGTCCCGCGTCCATCATGCCACTGGCCGCGATCGTGATGCTCCCGCCCTTCCGCGTATTGAGCTCCTTGCTCCGTGAGGCTTCACGGATGAACTCCACGCCCGGGAAAGCGAACAGGTCCGGATCGGTCTCCAGCTCCTTGCGGATGTCGGCCTGTAGCAACTCCGAGTGCTTGCGGTAGATCGCGGTGGCGTTGATGGAGAGCGGGCTGTCCACGAAAACGGGCACGCGCGGCAGCTTTCCATCATTGAACAGGTGGTTCAAGGTGTAGAGGATCTCTTGCGTGCGGCCCACGCTGAACGCAGGGATGATCAACCGGCCTTGCTGCTCCACGCACACACGTTGCACATGGTCCAAGAGCTCCTTCCATGTCTTCTCGCCATCCGGGTGATCGCGGTCCCCGTAAGTGCTTTCGCAGATGATGACATCCGCTTGCGGAAAAGGTTGCGGATCCGGCAAAAGCCGGTCCACGTAGCGCCCCACGTCCCCGCTGAAGGTGATGCGGCGCACGCCCTCCTTGCTGGCAACGTTAAGATGTACGGACGCACTTCCCAAGATGTGTCCTGCATCAATGAAACTGAGCGTTAGCCCTGGAAGGATCTCAGTGGCCGTGGCGTAGGGCACAATGCTGAACAGGTTCATCGCCGAATCCACGTCCGCGGTGGTGTAGAGCGGCCCGATCTCGGTCATCGCCCGATTCTGCTTCTTGGCGCGCTTGATGTCGTAGTGGAAATCATTCTCCTGGATGAAGGCACTGTCGGCTAGCAGGATCTCACAAAGATCATGGGTTGCCGCCGTGGCGTATATCGGGCCTCGGAAACCCTCGGCCACCAAGCGTGGGATCAATCCACTATGGTCGATGTGGGCATGAGAAAGCACCAACGCATCGATGCTCTTGGGATCAAAGCCGAAGCGCCTGTTCAGCGCGTCGCTTGCGGGACCTTCGCCTTGGAACATACCGCAATCCAGCAGTACGCGCTTCCCATTGGGGAGGTCGAGCAGATGCTTACTGCCGGTGACCATGCCGGCGGCGCCATGAAAGGTGATGGAAAGAGGCATGTTGTAGGTTCAATTGATGGCATGCAATGTAACCTTACCTGTACTTTTTTAGCACGTCCTTCTTAGGAATAGCAAAGCCCCGGCCGATCCGCCGGGGCTTTGCCAACGCATCACGCTCTCCTTACTCCTACTTGGATCCTTCCTTCTTCGTTCCACGCATCTCCTGGCGCTTCTCTTTATGCCTCTCCTGCATCGCCTCCCTGTTCTTCTCCATCTTGGCGTACTGCTCAGGGGTCAACACATCCTTCATCTCGGCCATACGGGCATCATTCAGCTCCGCACCTTTGCCTTTGGTCTCCGCCATCTTCTCCTTGCGGTCCGCACGCATGGCATCCATCTTCTCCGCATACTTGGCATTGGTGGCATCCACCTTCGCTGCTTGGTCCGCGTTGAGGCCCAATTCCTTGGTCATGCGCTCTGTTTGCTTCTTTGCCCGCTCAGCAGCAGGACGTTGCTGCTTGTCCTGTGCATTTGCGGTACCCATGGTGAAGAGGGCTACGGCCATAAAGATCATAATGCGTTTCATGCTGTATCCGTCATTAAGCCGACGGGGCTGTTGGTTGGTTTCTTGGAAGTAGGACACAGACCGCGCCATAAGGTTTGATCATCGGCCCACCCTTACGTACACACCTGATCAAGGCATCGCACACCAGCTCAGAAGGCAAAGGATTCCGAGCAACGCCCAGATGATCAGGAGAACGGCACTATTACGCTTCACCCACGCGGTGAATGGGGATAGCATACGTTCCATGAATGACCGCATGGCAAGCGGTGTGCCAATACCGAATGCCGCTGACGCGTGAGTCGCGGGACCTGCGAGCAACCTCCAACATGTGGAATAACCGCCACTTCTTCCTTTAACTAAAAAGCCACCGCACATCGCTACAAGGCACTGCCACGATGGCTATCCGGGATGCGCCACCGACCCGGCATGATCTATGTGGCCCGCACGGTCAAACTCCTTATCGCCATGAACCCAGGAAAAGCCATCAAACAAGATCCACGTTCAGCACCCGACAAAGCCCCGGCGGTTGCTCCGGAATCAATGAGCAAGAACACGCCTGAATTCCCGATGAACAAAAGTGAACTCGTATACCCCGGGGAAGGTGCGCCCTTCACTGCTACGGACGCCCGGAACACCCCGGCAGGCGGCCCACATCACACCAACGTACCGGTCGCTTCCAACGCTCCACCCACGGAACAGCCGCAGAACAAGGTGCACCTCATGCCCACGGGAGCCAAGGAGCTGATCGAGGTGTTGGCCAATTGCGCTGCAGCCTGTGAACGTTCGGCCACCACCTGCCAACACGGGAATGAAGCCATGGGCACGGCAACGTGCATGTCCACCAGCCGTGCTTGCGCGGACATGTGCAAGCTGCTCATCAGTTATCTGAAAGGGGCGGACCAACCGGCGATCGCCATGATGGCCAAGGACCTTGCACCCGTATGCGCCCGCACCTGTGAAGCCTGTGCACTGGAGTGCTCCAAGCATTCGGACATGACACTATGTGCGGAGTGTGAGCAGATGTGCAGGGCCGCTGCAACGCAGTGCAGGACCTTCGCCCGCTGATCGGCCTCCGACCAATTCAACCGCTCTGATCCTCCTTCCCCCTGGGGGCATTCTTCGTGCGCACGAAATAGACCACGGCGCCTAAGGCCACGATCCCTAGGCCAAATCCCGTGTAAAGCGGTTTGCTCCACAGGAGATTCAGGCAGAATGCCGATGCCGCGGCGATGTAGAGGGCTGGAAGGAACGGATAGCCCCAGGTCCGGTAAGGCCGTTCGGCGCCAGGTTCGGTATGACGCAAGCGGAACAAGCCGAGGATGGTGACGATATAGAACAGCAGCGAGGCGAACATGGTGTATTCGAGCAGGTCGCCATAATGCCCACTGAGGCAGAGCGCCGAAGCCCAGATACACTGGACCCAAAGCGCGAAGCCGGGTACAGCATCCTTGTTGAGTTTACCGGCTTTCTTGAAGAACAGCCCGTCCTGAGCCATGGCATAGTACAGCCGACCGCCTGAAAGGATGATGCCGTTGTTGCAGCCGAAGGTGCTCACCATGATCAGCACCGCCATGATGGCCGTGCCTGCTCCGCCGAAGATCACCCCTGCGGCCGCGGCACCCACCCGATCAGCAGCCGCATGCTGGATGTCCGTTGCCGGCAGCAGAGCGAGATAGGCGATGTTCGCCAACAGGTAGAGCACCGTCACCAAGCCGGTGCCGAGCAGTAAACTCAACGGGATGTTGCGCTGGGGCCTGTCCACCTCGCCCGCGATGAAGGTGACATTGTTCCATGCATCACTGCTGAAGAGGGAACCCACCAAGGCCACCCCGAAAGCCGAAAGCAGCGCCACTCCGAAAAGCGGCGTGATGGTCTCTGTGCCATCCGCAGCCGTAGAAAGCCCCGTGGCCTGCCAGCCCATGCTGAAATTCTTCGCCATCACCCCTGTGCCGGAAGCGACCCACAACCCGAGTACGACCAAACCCAGCAGGGCGATGATCTTTGCCAAGGTGAAGGTGGTCTGCAGGATCTTCCCGTTGCGTACGCCGTGCGTATTGAACCAGGTGAGCAACACGATGCTGGCGATGGCGAAGAGCTGCGCGGCGCTCACGGAGATGAAGCCAAGGTGCAACAGGATATTCTCTGCGCCAAGCACTGGGAAGAAGACCGCCGTGTACTTCGCGAAGGCCACGGCCACCGCCGCAATAAGACCGGTCTGGATCACCGTGAACACGGTCCATCCATACATGAAGGCAGTGAGCTTCCCGAAGGCGCGCTGGATGTAGACGTACTGCCCACCGGCCTTGGGCATCATCGCGGCCAGTTCGCCATAGCTCAGCGCGGCCAGTATCGTCATTACGCCGGCCACCACCCAGGCGGTGAGCATCCATGCCGGCGAGCCCAGCTGCCGCATCATGTCGGCGCTGACGATGAAGATGCCACTGCCGATCATGGACCCGGACACGAGCATCACGGCATCCAACAGGGTGAGGGAACGTTTGAATCCGGGCATCGTGGTGGAAAGGGGTAAGAAAGCCGCCGTGACGGAAGGACGTTGATGATGCTTCCCCTGCCTATGGGAACCCACGAACGCCCCCCTGACGAATGGAACGGGCGGCAATGTAATCGGCGGGAGCAAGTCCCTGACCGGCCCTGCCGCATTCATCACATCCGGGTGGTGTCAGGCATCGCCGGTGGATAAAATGTATGCACGCATAGCATCTCGCAACGGCATAGCCTGCTATATTGGCTTCGCTGACACTCTCGACCCAACTCTCCATTCATCCTGAGACACTTCCGCTTCCACTCCATTCTGGCTGGTCTTCTCCTTATGAGCAGCGTGACCGCCCAAGAGCTCCAACTCAAGGGAACCGTTAACGACGCGAGTAATGGCGAGCCGATCATCGGTGCGGTGGTGAAAGTGAAGGACATGCCCGGCGGCGTGGTGACGGACCTGGACGGAAAGTTCACACTTAAGGTGGATCACAAGCCACCGTTCACCCTCTCGGTGGTCTACTTCGGCTACACACCGAAAGAAGTTGCCGTGGAAGGTTTGGACAAACCGGTGAACGTGAAGATGTCCACGGACGCCGTGCAGCTCGGAGATGCGGAAGTGGTGCGGCAGCGCATCAGCGACAAGCAGAAGCAGGCGCCGTTGACAGTGGAGTCCATGGACCTGCTGGCGATCAAGGAAGTGGCCGGCGGTGATTTTTACGAAGGCCTCGGCAACTTGAAAGGCGTGGACATGACCGCAGCGAGCTTCGGCTTCAAGGTGATCAACACGCGCGGCTTCAACAGCACCAGCCCGGTGCGTTCGCTGCAATTGATCGACGGCGTGGACAACCAGAGCCCGGGCCTGAACTTCTCCCTCGGGAATTTCCTCGGTGCCAGCGATCTGGACGTACTGAAGGTCGACGTGATCGCAGGCGCCAGCACAGCCTACTACGGGCCCGGTGCGTTCAACGGGGTGATCAACATGACCACCAAAAGTCCTTGGAATTTCCCCGGGTTGAGCGTGAGCGTAAAAGGTGGCGAACGCAACATGCTCGAAGCCGCCGTGCGTTGGGCGGAGGTATTCAAGAACAAGGAAGGCCAGTCCAAGTGGGCCTACAAACTGAATGCGTACGGGCTTCGCGCTGATGACTGGCAAGCAGAGAACTACAGTCCCACGGAGAACAGCCCTACCGGTGTCGACAATCCTGGCAGGTATGATGCGGTGAACATATACGGTGATGAGGACGTGAGCTTGAACAATGACTATACCAGCTTCTCCGGTCGGCGCAGCTATCCAGGCCTGGGCAAATTCCTACGGAACGGTTACACCGAAAGCGAACT
The DNA here is from genome assembly GCA_038234075.1 of Flavobacteriales bacterium. Classification (GTDB taxonomy): domain Bacteria; phylum Bacteroidota; class Bacteroidia; order Flavobacteriales_F; family PHOS-HE28; genus PHOS-HE28. Next base: position 24,178 of record JBBSUV010000026.1, read on the forward strand.
GGTGGACTACGGGACACAGAACTTCAAGCTCGGTGGATCGCTCCATTACCGGATCAATGACAGCTTGGAGATCATCGCCGCCAGCAATTTCAGCACCGGCAACACGGTTTACCAAGGCGACAATCGGTACCGCTTGAAGGACATCAAGTTCTTTCAACACCGCTTGGAGATCAAGCAGGAAGGCAAATGGTTCGTGCGGGCGTACGTAACGCATGAGGACGCTGGACAGACATACGATATCTACACCACGGCCCTCCGTTTACAGGATGCCGCTGGGACGACAGGAGGAGCCAATGGCTGGAACTTCGAGTACAACAAGTATTGGGGGAACGTAGTGACCCCGGCCGTTCAGGCCATGCCCGGTTACATCACCGCGACACAGGCCTATAATATGGGATGGGATCAGTCGCAATGGATCAGCTGGCAGGACCAGTTCATACAGGACAACCACGCCGCGTTCGAGGCCTTTCATGAACAGGCATTGGAGCATACCAACGATGTGAACACGGTCTACATAAGGCCCTACTATGTTCCCGGCACGGACCGCTTCAACGAGAAATTCGATGAGATCACCCACACGCGCTTCACCGACGGTGGGTCGCTGTTCTACGACAAGAGCATGTTGGCGCATGCCGTTGGTGAATACAAATTCAAGGTGGGCCAAAGGAAATGGGATCGTACAGGACGCTCGTTCAGTGAAAAACCGGCTTGGGGCGAAGTGACCGTGGGCGGCAACTTCCGTCAGTATATGCCAAATACCGCCGGCACCATCTTCAGCGATACCGGTGATGTACGCATCCACAACAGCGAATTCGGCATCGTGGCCGGGCTGGAGAAGAAGTTGCTCAAGGACAAACTCACCGGCACAGCGACCATCCGGATGGACAAGAACGAGAACTTCAAGGCGCTCTTCTCCCCCGCCATTTCACTGGTCTACGCGAACACGCCTGCTCATGTATGGCGCGTCGGCTTCAGCAGCGCGATCCGCAATCCTACCTTGGCGGACCAATATCTGTATTATAACGTAGGAAGGGCGCTACTTCTAGGGAATATCGATGGCCAGTTCGAAGCGGGCCGCGATTCGATGTTCACGATCAAGAGTTTCAATGACTATCGCGACAGCCCAAATGGACTGATCGAAGGTCTGAGCAAATTGGACTACTTCAACGTGGACCGTATCCGGCCGGAACAGGTGAAGACCGTGGAGATCGGTTACCGCGGCACCCATTTCGAGAATGTCTATTTGGATATCAGCGCGTACAACAGCTGGTACAGGGACTTCATCGGCTACGTGATCGGGCTCCATACGCAGTTCGACCAGACCAATGGATTCCCCATCGGCGGTCTACAGGTATACCGCGTGGCAGCGAATGCCACTTCGGAGGTGGTGACGCGCGGTGTGAACGCCGGGATCACCTGGTATAGGCCTCGGCTCTCATACACCTTCAACTACAGCTACAACAAGCTCATCACCGGTGCGGACGACCCCATCATACCCGCGTTCAATACCCCGCAGAACAAGTTCAATGCTGGACTGAACGCACGGGAGAGAAGGATCCCCTTCACAAACCTCAAACGGTTCGGCTACGGCGTTAACTGGAAGTATGTCGAAGGCTACACATTCGAGGGTTCGCCGCAGTTCACCGGCCCTATTACCAGCTATGACATGGTGGACGCCCAGATGAGCGTGAATTTCCCCAAACAGCACCTTACCCTTAAGCTCGGAGCGAGCAACCTCTTCGGCGTGCTTCCCTTGTGGGACAAGAACATACCCGATAGCGAACGGCTGGACCGTGCGGTCAATAATGATGTTTACCTGGTCTATGGTGGCCCCCGCATCGGACGCTTGGCTTATGCCCAGATCTCCTACGAACTTGGCAAGCGTTGAAAACCCTAACTTTAGAACATTAAACCCGAACCTGATGAACCGAAACCTACGCTATGCCATTCCGCTCGCGGCACTGGCTTTTTCTCCCCAGGCCCATGCACAGGACCGATACCTCTCAGAGGTTTTCACCCCTGCCCAAGTGACGCTCACCAGTGGCATCATCTATGGGACGAACATCGACTTCCTCACTTCCTCCTTCGCTGACCCTTCGCTGTACGGACCTGAAGTGGGCCAACTACAAGGACTGGTCTCCTCGGGCCAGCCCATCCCCGCCCCGTTCTTCAACCCGCAGGATCCAACCACGGTGGTGAAGGTGGCCTCCTTGAAGATGGATGTTTATGAGCCCGATCAAAGTGTGGACAGCGAGGTCGCCCGCCCGGTTTTCATCTTCGTTCATACCGGGAACGCCCTTCCGCCGCCGTTGAACGGAAGCCCCACAGGGACCCGGACGGACAGCAGTGCCGTGGAGATCTGCAACCGCATGGCACGCCGCGGTTACGTGGCCATCAGCATGGACTACCGCAACGGATGGAACCCGTTGGGTACCACCGTGGAGATCCGCCGCGGCACCCTGCTCAATGCCATCTATCGCGCCATTCACGACGTGAAGCAGTGCGTACGTAACCTCAAGGCCGATGCGGCAGGACCGAACACCTACGCGGTCGACCCCAGCAAGATCATCCTTTACGGTGAGGGCACTGGTGGCTACATCACCCTCGCCACGGTGACCTTGGACCATCCTTCCGAGCTCTATATCGACAAGTTCCTACCTGACCCGTTCCAACCTACGGTGAGTTATGTGGATTCCACCGTGGTAGGCAACCTCGATGGCTTCGGTGGTGCCCTGGCACTCTACCGCCCCAATGGCTTCAATAGCCATGTCAACTTCTGTGTGAACGCCGGTGGCGCATTGGCGGATACGAGCTGGCTTGCGCCAGGCGATGTGCCCATGGTAGCCTTCCACACCGTGTTCGACCCCTTCGCGCCCTTCACCGAAGGTGTGGTGATCGTGCCAACCACGGGAGAGCAAGTGCTGCCACTTCAAGGTAGCAACCTTTTCATGGAACTGGTGAACAGCTATGGGAACAATTCCAGCTTCGCCACACTGACTAACGGTGACCCCTTCACGGATCGAGCCCGCTCCCTCTATGGCTCAAACCAAGTGCATGGTGGTAACACGGTCCACATCAACTCGGGTGTGGAAGGTCTTTATCCCATGGTCACGCCCAATTGGCCTGGAATGGGGGTAGCCCCCTTGGAGGAAGCAGGGCCTTGGCAGTGGTGGGATCCGACCAGCGCTATCGCACAGACGGTCGTCGCCGCGGGTCCGCCGCCCATAACCGCCACGCAAGCCAGCCAGGCAAGCAATCCGAACTTCGGACCGATCAAGGGCCGTGCCTATATCGATACCATCATGGGCTATATGAACCCACGTATCGCCTGCGCGTTGGACCTCGGCCCTTGCGCTTTGGTTGGTCTTCAGGAGAACGACCCTATTGCCATCGGAGTGGATCTGTTCCCAAACCCTGCTCATGACGTGGTGCGCATCAGCAGCGCGAAAGAGACCATCCGAATGGTGGAAGTGTATGACATCAACGGTCGCCGTGTGCACGCTGAGGATGTGGAGAACACCTCTTTCAACCTGCACCGCAATGGACTGAAACCTGGCGCCTATTTCGTGACCCTCACCTTCGACCAAGGCACGGTGACACGGAAGTTGATGCTGGACTAAGCACGCTATTCTTCTCTCTTGAAAGGGCCGCGGATCGCGGCCCTTTCTGGTTGTATAAGTACCGCTCAGCTCAAGGTCCGCTGCGCGAGACCTTGAGTGGGAGATCGCGGCCCTTTCTCTTTTTTCTCGTTCTCGCAGGGTCACTCGAAGAGTACCCTGCAGAACGACATCTGTTTTTCATCTCCTCCCCCGGCGCACGTTCCTCCTAGCACACCATTCAAGGTGCGCTGCGAGAGACTTGGTGTGAATGCCGTCCATCATTGCGTGGGGACCACTCATCACTAAATAGTACTTTGTTTTGCATAGTACCATCCTACGCCTATATATTTGCATCGTCAGCTACCGGGTACTACCCGATGACACCGAAGAGCACCAAGCGATGAAAGTTGAAAACACCAAGGCTCAGATGCGCAAAGGCGTACTGGAGTACTGCATCCTCTCGCTCTTGGGCGCGGAGGAGATGTACCCCTCGGACGTCATCGCCAAACTGAAGGACGCAAAGTTGATCGTGGTGGAAGGCACCCTCTATCCCCTTCTTACCCGGCTGAAGGATGCAGGATACCTCGCCTACCGCTGGGAGGAGAGCCGATCCGGCCCACCCCGCAAATACTACAAGCTCACACCTGTAGGCCGCAAATTCCTGAAGGAACTCGACGATACCTGGGACGAACTCGTCCAAGCCGTGAAAAAAGCCACCCGCAACAACCCCTCGTGATGAAAAAGACATTCACCGCAAACCTCAATGGGACCGTGTTCCATATCGAAGAGGACGCCTATGACCAGCTGCAACGCTACCTCGCCAACATCCGTGCGAAGTTCAGCGGCAGTGCCGAAGCCGAGGAGATCATGGCTGACATCGAGGCGCGGATCGCGGAGCTCCTCACCGAGCGCCTTCAAGGCCGCCAAGCCGTTTCCATGGCTGATGTGGACCATGTGAAGCAAGTGATGGGCCAGCCGGAGGACTATGTGGACAGCGAAACGGCCGACGGCGCTGCCGGCACGGAGGAACGCGCCTACCAGCAGTATGGACCCCGCAAGCACAAGCGCCTCTTCCGCGATCCCGATGACCGCTGGGTGGCCGGAGTGATGAGCGGCTTGGCCACCTACTTCGGCACGGACCCGCTCTGGTTCCGCATCGCCTTCGTCGTAGTGGTGATCGCTGGATGGGGTTCACCGGTGTTGATCTACTTGATCATGTGGGCCTTGGTGCCCGAACCGATCACCGCGGCGGAGAAGCTGGAGATGCACGGCGAGGAGGTGACGGTGGACAACATCAAACGCATGTTTGAGGAAGGCGCCGACCGGATGAAGGCCGGTGCTGAGAAAGTTGCTGGAGAAGCACGCGAGATGGGACGTAAGTATTGGGGGCAAAGCAAAGAACAGCGCTACGCAGCGAGTTACAAGGCCGAGACCATTGCGCATCGGTTTGTAGACGCCATCGGTAAAGTGCTGGGCTTCTTCCTGCTGGTGATCTCGGTGATCATCGGCCTGTCCTTGATCGCTGCTTTGGCCGGGGGCACTGCCTCTTGGAGCAACGGTGCCTTCACTGGAGGCAATGGACTGATGGGACTGATGGGCTTCGTCTTCCCTAGTGGTGGGCACGCCGTGGGTTTCACGCTATCCGCGATCATACTCTGCTTTGTGCCTTTGGTGATGCTCCTGCTCGCTGCACTCTGGCTCCTTTTCCGCGTGCGCACACCACGCTGGACAGGCTGGGCGCTCTCCATCCTGTTCATCGCGGCGCTGGTGGCCATCACCTTCTTCGGTGTACGCCTCGCTGCCGACTTCCGCAGCAACGCCAAAGAACGCGCGGAGCTAACGATCCCAACACCAGCGAAAGGAACGCTTGAAGTCCGCGTCAATAATGGCCGCAGCTACACGACCACTACAAGCAGCATCAACTTCAGTAACGGCGCTATACGCATGAACATGGATCTCGTAGATTTCGAAGGTGATTCGGTCACCTTCAATCTTGCTAGGTTGGACGTGGTGCAGAGCCCTGACAGCACCTATCACTTAGTGACGGAGCGCATGGCCCGCGGTGGCGGCCCGATGGCCGCACAAGAACGGGCGAGCCACGTTACCTGCTCCTATTCCTGGACGGACGATGCGCTCAGCCTTTCGAGCCTATACAGGTTTCCGATACGGGACCGGATGCGCGCACAACATGTGAAATACGTGCTCCAAGTTCCACTTGGAGGGCGAGTTCACTTCGCTTCCGGAACAGGACTATTGATGAACAACTGGATGAATGGGAACGAGTTCGATCGCAACTTCGGCTTCAGCCCCGGCTCTAACCTTGACAGTGATATGGCGGGACACACATGGACCATGACGCAGGACGGCCTGAAAAAAGCAGAGGAGGAAAAAGCACCGCAGCCTGTAAGCGAGCGACCAGCACCGGCCACTGTAAAAGTCTTGGCCATGGTGGCGCAAGCTCCCTCGGTCACCGTTTCCATGCCTAACCTGATCGAATTGCTCTCCGCAGGTTTTCGTCCTTGATATTCCGGCCGTCAGCGCGACGAGGGGTTTCGTTCGATCGGCCAGCAGCGGCCCCGGTAACCATCCCGGGGCCGTTCGCATTTTCAACCAGAAATAAATGCGAACCACGGATGGACACGGATGAACTCGGATGAATGCGGACCACTGAGGAATTCGGACCGCAGAGGAATGCAAGCCGCAGATGGCGCAGATGAATGCCTAACTCCAGCGCCTTCTCTTCTCTGCGTCTCCGCGCCTCAGCGTCCCCTATCCGGACACTTACGCTGATCACCTCTTTCATTATCTTCTCTGTGCCTCTGTGTCTCTGTGGTGAACTATGAGTGATCAACAGTACCGAACTTCGCGCCTTCAAAGCCGAACCCTTATGACCAAAGCCGCCAAGATCAAAGCCTTCGACCCCAACACACCGGGCAACGCCAACGCAGGCATATATGGACTTCCCTTCACCTTGGAAGAAAGCGACATCGTGCTGGTACCTGTGCCTTGGGAAGTGACCACGAGCTACGGTGGTGGCACCGCGCAGGGGCCTGAGGCGATCCGCGAAGCTTCGTTCCAAGTGGATCTGTTCCACCCGGAATTCGCCGACCTCTGGAAGCGCGGCATCGCCATGGACGAGATCCCCGATGCCCTGCTGAAACAGAGTGAGGCCCTGAAGAAGGAGTCAGCACATGTGATCGATGTGTTGGTGAATGGTGGCACCAAGGCGAAGAAGGACCGCGCGGCCAAAGCGCTGAAGCTGGTGAATGAGGAAAGCGGCGTGATGGAGCAATGGGTGGAGCAACGCACCGGATACTGGATGGACCAGGAGAAGCTGGTCGGCCTCGTGGGCGGCGACCACAGCACGCCATTGGGTTTCTATCGCGCGCTGGCACAGCGGTATGAAGGCTTCGGCATCCTGCACTTGGATGCGCACCTCGACCTGCGCAAGGCCTACGAAGGCTTCAACGGGAGCCATGCGAGCATCATGCACAATGCGTTGGCCATTCCGGAAGTGGAGACCATCGTCTCCGTGGGCACACGCGACTTCTGTGAGGAAGAGGCCCGTGTGTTCGGCGAGCAGGATCTGCGCGTACGCATTCACCGCAGCGCGGAACTCCGCCGCGAACAGTATGAGGGCATGACCTGGCAGAAGCAGTGTGACCGGATCATTGAGCAGCTGCCGGAATTCGTCCACATCAGTTTCGATATCGATGCCTTGGACCCCTCGCTCTGCCCGAACACCGGCACACCTGTACCGGGAGGACTCGCCTTTGAGGAAGCCACCTACCTCCTCTCCCGCTTGGCAGCCAGCAACCGGACCATCATCGGCTTCGACCTCGTGGAAGTAACGCCCGGACCGCACGGCGATTGGGACGCGAACGTGGGCGCCCGGTTGTTGTGGCACCTCTGTGGCGTGATGGCGAAGGCACAATGAACCCGGAAGGGGGCAGTAGTAGGGGTGAATTGCCCGATCACCTGCTCTTCTTCGACGGCATGTGCAACCTCTGCAACGGGCTGGTGCGCTTTATCATCCGACATGATGAACGAGAGCGGTTCCGCTTCGCCTCGCTTCAAGGCTTGCCCGGCCAACGGTTCCTTCAAACACATGGACTGGCCTCAGGCTCCCTTGATTCACTGGTGTATTGGCGCAAAGGCAAAGTTCTGACACGATCGTCAGCGGCCCTGAACGTAGCGCGCGACCTCGGAGGGCTATGGTCGCTGGCCTACGCCTTCATCCTTGTTCCGCGCTTCATCCGCGATGCTACGTACGACCTCGTGGCGCGCAAACGCTACCGTTGGTTCGGCAAACGCGATGCGTGCATGGTACCGACCCCGGAGCTGCGTGAGCGCTTCGTGGAATAATGATCAGTCCTGTTGATCGAGCTGTTGCAGCACGAGCAGTGGGATGTGCGAATGCAACGCCAAACGCTTGGCCGTGCTGGTGCGGAAGAGGCCTTCGATGAATCCGCTGTGCCGGTGCAGAACGGCCACCATGTCCGCACCTTCCTGGTCCGCGAGGTAATCGATCACCCCGGCAATGTCCGTGCCTTCACCGGAAATGAAACGGTGCGGAACAGCTTGAAGCAGTTCCGCATACATGGCGACCACCTCCGGGTCCGGCACGTCATCGGGGCTCTTCAGCACATGGGCCAGCACCACTTCGGCCTTGGTGCGCAAGGCAATGTGGAGCAACATGCGGCTTCCCGCCACCTCGACGTGCCTGTCGTCATTGGCGTACAGGATCTTCTTCACGGGCTTCGCTGTGGCTTGGGCCGGTACCACCAGTACGGGGACCTTGCTGTGCTTCACCACCGAACCGGCATTGCTGCCCAGCAGGTCGCTGCCCGCACTTCCCTGCGTACCCATCACGATGATATCCCCTCGCTTTTCCTCGACCAGCCCGTTGAGCATGTCCGGCAGCACGCCATACAACACTTCCGTCCTCACTACCGCTCCGGCAAGTTCTGGCAGGGCTTTCACCCGTTCGGCCCAGGTATCCATGCCCGTAACGGAGGCCTTGTACAGCTCATCCGCCATGCCCGGCCACGTGTTGATGGTAGGCGCCGCGTCGAGATAAGCGTGCATTAAAGTGTACACATTGTCCTCCGCACCGAACAAACGGCCGGCATAGGCACAGGCGTGGAGCGCATTATCACTGAAGTCGGTGGGAAGCAGGATGTGGGCCATGGTGGGGGTTCTGGGACACAAATGTAGCGGACCGATCCCGCCTGTCCTGCCTGCCCCTGCTGACAAAGGTCAGCTCTTACACGCCCGTGTTCCGCTAACCTTGGGCCATGGCGTTGATGTTTGAACCCGCGCTCATGTCGGAAACCATCGATTCACTTGCAGAACTTGTGCGTGTCCTCGACCGGGAATCGCATCCTGCGGGCTTCACCGATGCCTTGTTACGTGCCTCCATCCCACCCAAGGAACTCGCCTCGTTCAGCCTATGGAACAGCCGACACTATTCGCGGCAGTGCGTTCATCGCACGCGCGACTATGAGCTGATGCTGATCTGCTACGAACAGGGTCAGAGCACCAGCATCCACGACTACGACAGTCAGATGGCGTGGATCAAGCCCGTCCAAGGGACGGTCCAGGAAGAGCGCTTCAAGGCCACCGCCGACGATAAGCTGAAGCTCCATGGGGAGAAGATCCTCGGCGTCGGCAGCCTGTCCTACATGGCGGCCAAAATCTGCATTCACCGGCATTCCAACGCAGGTACGGGCCGTGCGATCACTCTGAACCTCTACTCCAAGCCCATCCGCCGCTGGCGGGTCTATGATGAAAGGACCGGCCTGGCCTCCCTCTCCGGCACAGGTGATGCCGATGGCGGATAACTTCGCCCGGACTTGAATGCCACAGGGAGAATCCAACGTTGATCCGGTCCACCTCGAACGGGTGCGCGAAATGCTTTTCAGCACCGCGGGGGAAGGTCTCGTCCTCGTGGATCGCTCCGGCACTATCCGGATGCTTAACCCGCGCCTGCTGGAGCTCTTTGGCTACGGGAAAGGCGAGCTGTTGGGCAGATCCATCGAGCTATTGTTACCGAAAAGCTTACGGGCGGCCCACGTCGCTCATCGGGAGAACTATAATGCAACCCCCTCCCGACGGCACATGGGCCAGGGCCGGGACCTGAACGGATTGCGTAAGGACGGTACTGGTTTCCCCGTGGAGGTGGGGCTGAACCACTTCACCGTGGACGACGCGCTTTATGTGATGGCCTTGGTAACGGACATCACCGAGCGGAGAAAAGCGGAGGATGCATTGCACAGCAATACCGCCGAACTCGAGAAGCGCGTGGAAGAACGCACGGCAGAACTGGCCAAAGGAGCACGCGCTGTGGAGCTCGCTTTGGAGCGGGAAAAGGAGCTTAGCGCGCTGAAATCCCGCTTCGTTTCCATGGCTTCGCACGAATTCCGCACCCCCCTCAGCACCATTATGGGCTCGGCGGACCTGATCGCCAGATACACCGAAGGGCCGGGCAACGAGAAGGTGCACAAACATGTGCAGCGCATACGCACCAAGGTGCGCGACCTCACCGCGATCCTCAATGACTTCCTCTCCTTCGAGCGCATTGATCAACGCGATGTCCGCTACGTTCCCGAAGAACTCGACATCGTGCATATCTGCATCGGACTCATCGAGGAGCTACGCAGCATGACCAAGCCCGGACAGGCGCTGCAATACGATCATTCCAGTGATGACCGCACCGTGGAACTGGACCGTGGCATGCTCGTGAATACCATCACCAACTTGGTGACGAACGCGATCAAATATTCACCCGAGGGGCGGCCCATCATCCTGCGCACCTCGGTGGACAACGGCTTCCTCCGCATCTCCGTGATCGACAAAGGCATGGGCATCCCTGCCGCGGATCAGGCCCATCTCTTCGAACCTTTCTTCCGCGCCCAGAACGTGCTCACCATCCAGGGTACCGGCCTCGGGCTGAACCTCGTCAAGCGGTACCTGAACCTGATGGGCGGCGATATCACCTTCACCACTTCCCCTAAGGATGGCACAACCTTCAACGTGTCCATCCCCAGAAAATAAGAACGACCATGAAGACCCTGTTGCTGATCGAGGACGATGCCGATGTGCGCGATAACACAGCCGAGATGCTCGAACTCGCCCACTACCGCGTGCTGAAAGCCGAGAACGGGAAACAGGGCGTGGACCTCGCCCGCAAGGAAAAACCGGACCTGGTGCTGTGCGACATCATGATGCCCGAGCTGGACGGCTATGGAGTGCTGCACATGCTGGGCCGCTCGCCGGACACGGCGGAGATACCATTCATCTTCCTCACTGCCAAGGCCGAGCGCGGCGATGTGCGGCGGGGCATGGAACTGGGCGCGGACGACTACCTCACCAAACCCTTCGAAGAAAGCGAATTGCTGAACGCCATCGAAGGGCGCCTGAAGCGCAGTGACCTTTTCCGGAAAGGCTTCGACCGCACCTTGGATGGGTTGAACGACTTCATGGACCAGGCACGCGGCGTGTCAGCCTTGGACGATATCAGCAAAGACAGGAAGGTGCGCAACGTGGAGCGCAAGGGCATCCTTTTCCACGAGGGCGATGAGATGCGGACCGTGCCCTTCCTCGTCTCCGGAAAGGTGCGCACATTCAAGGTGAACAACGATGGAAAGGAGTTTGTCACCGGGCTCCACGTACCGGGCGACTTCATCGGCTACCTGGGCCTACTGGAAGGCGGCCACGCCACGGAGACCGCGGAAGCCATGGAAGAAAGTGAAGTGGCCATGGTGCCACGCGAGGATCTACTACGCCTGCTCTACCGCGACCGCGACGTGTCCATGCGTTTTATCCGCATGCTCACCCACGACGTGAACGACCGACAAGAGCGCCTACTGCAACTGGCCTACGCCAGTGTGCGCCAGCGCGTGGCACAGGCGCTGCTCCAATTGCACGAACGCTTCAGCGAGGACCCATCGGAAAATCTTGGGGTACGCATCAGCCGCGACGACCTCGCCGCCATCGTGGGCACCGCGACCGAATCGCTCATCCGCTGCCTCACCGACCTGAAGGACGAGGGCTTGATCGAATCGCAGGGAAGGGACATCAAGATCGCGGATAAGCGCGGGTTGATGCGGTTGGCGAATATCTGAGCCATTTCGCAGCGTTGAAGAGCTTGGATCTTTGGGCAGCCTAAATCTTGCTTGGACAGCTCTTCCATCTCTTCGACTGAACGGGCTTTCGACATGATCATCCGATCGGGTCGAGTTAAGTGACACCCTACCTTAGTCGCAGCGCGTACAAACCTGCACGCTTCTGACGGTGCGACCAGTACAAGAAGCATGAACGAAGAGCAACAGATCATCATTTACAACACGGCGGACGGTCGGGCCTCCGTGACGCTGTTCGCTCGGGATGGCATGGTCTGGATGAACCAGAACCAGCTTGCGGAACTTTTTGACACCTCTAAGCAGAACATCGGACAGCATATAGGTAATATATTGGAAGACAGAGAGCTACGAGCCGATTCAGTTGTAAAGGATTACTTTACAACTGCCGCTGACGGCAAGGATTATAAGGTCGCGTTCTACTCGCTGCAAATGATCTTGGCCGTTGGTTTCCGGGTGCGCAGCGTACGTGGCACACAGTTCCGGCAGTGGGCCAATCGCCACTTGAGCGAGTATATGGTGAAGGGCTTCGTAATGGACGAGGAGCGCTTGAAGCAGCCCGACGGCCGTCCCGACTATTTTGATGAATTGCTTGCGCGTATTCGCGATGTCCGGGCTTCGGAAAAGCGCTTCTACCAGAAAGTGCGCGACCTCTTCGCGCTAAGCAGTGACTACGACTCCACCGACAAGGCCACGCAGATGTTCTTCGCCGAAACACAGAACAAATTGCTGTATGCGGTGACCCAACAGACCGCAGCGGAATTGATCAGGGCGCGAGCCAATGCCGGGGATCCGCACATGGGCCTCACTAGCTGGAAGGGAAGCGTGGTGCGCAAACAGGACATCATCGTTGCCAAGAACTACTTGGGCGAGGATGAGCTGGACACGCTGAACCGCTTGGTAACACTGTTCCTCGAAAGCGCGGAACTGCGAGCAAAAAACCGGCAGGAACTACGCATGGATTTCTGGCGGAAGAATGTGGACGCCATTCTGCAACTACAGGACAAGCAGATATTGGACAATGTGGGCAACATCTCCAATGCCGCCATGGAAGCCCATGTGCGCGAGCTCTACACACACTTCGATGCCGACAGGAAGAAAGTAGAGGCCGCCGAGGAAGACCGCAAAGACCTGGACGAGCTACGGGAATTGGAACGCAAGGTGAGCAGCAAGGAAGGCAAGGAATGAGTGATACGCTTGCATAAAACTTCGAACGAGGCCCAGCGATCATGGCCTGCATGTCCCGCAGGGTCATCGCCTCGAGGTCCGATATGTATCGGACCTGCGTTGGGGCTTTCAGAGCCCGCCTTACATATAGATCACCTTCACCTCGATCGTCCGATCGCTTTTCAGATCAAAGCTGGCTTTTGAGAAACTCGGCTTGTTCCTAAGTCCGATCGATTCGATGTTGGAAAAGCCGATGCCTTCTTTGGGGAGAATGAAGCCTTTATCGATCTCGCCATTCTTGTTCTCATCGTGCAAGATGTTCACGGCGTAGGTGCCCTGAGGGATGTTCTCAAACCTCACCGTTGAAGATCCATTGATGATCTCTGCCTTCAATAGCTTGTAGTACTTCTTAAAGTGTTCATCCGGTATCGATCCGTCCTTGTTGTATAGGGTGAACTGGACTTCTCCGATGGAGTTGCGCAGCCCTTTCACCTCTACGGTCAAGGAATAGGATGTGTCATTCGGGATCGCGAATGAGCTGAGCAAAACCAGTAAGGCCAGTGAGGTATTGATCAACGCTTTCATATCACTTCGCGGTTCTTTTGGTCCACCGCTCCTTCACCGCATCCACCGCGTAGTACACCACGGGTACCAAGAACACGGTAAGGATCATGGAGCTGGTGAGACCGCCGATAAGTGCCCAGCCCAGACCGTTCTTCCATTCGCTGGCGGTGCCGGTGGCAAAGGCGATGGGCAGCATGCCGAAGACCATGGCGAAGCTGGTCATCATGATGGGTCGTAGGCGGGTGCGCCCCGCCTCCACCACGGCCTCGCTGAAGTGCTTGCCCTGTTCCTTCAATTGGTTGGCGCGGTCCACGATCAAGATGGCGTTCTTCGAGACCAGGCCCAACAACATGATCATGCCTAGGAGGGTGAACAGGCTGAGTGTTGACATGGAGAGGTTGAGCGCGAGGAAGGCGCCGATGACGGCCACCGGGATGCTGAAGAGCACCACGAAGGGATAGAGGAAGCTGTCGTAAAGCGCGACCATGATGAGGTAGACGAGGATGAAGGAGATCATCAAAGCCCCGCCCAGCGCACCGAAGCTGTCGTTCTGCCGCTTGATGTCGCTGCCCCAGGCCATGTGGATACCCTCTGGCAAGGGATTCTCCTTCACGTACGCCACCATTTCGTCGGCCACGGTGCCGCTGCCTCGGCCCAGTGCGTCAGCGGTGATCGTCACTGCGTTCTGGCGGTCCATGCGTTCCACCATGGCGTGCGGTTCTTGGCGCACCACCGTAGCGAATTGGTCCAGCCTTACGGATGAACCGTCAGGCCGGATGAAGCGGATCTTGGCCAAGTCCTGTTCATGGCGCCGGTCCAAGTCGTCCAGCCGTATGCGTATCGGATATTCAGTGCCTTTCTCGAAGAGCTTGGCATCATCATTCCCGGCAAGTGCATTGCGCAGGGTGGCCCCTACCACCATCACATCCAGCCCGAGGTTGGACATGCGGTCGCGGTCCAGTTCCACTTGCAGTTCGGGGCTTCCAACTTCGATGCTCAGGCGCACGTTGTTCGCTCCGGGAATGCCGATCAGCGTGTCTTTCATCATGTTCGCGGTGCGCATCAGGAGTTCCTGATCAGCGCCGCTGAGGGTGATCTCCACCGGTGCCGTACGCGGGATCAATCCGATGGCGGACATGGTGAAGTCGATCCCCGGGAAAGTGTCCTGTAAAGCTTGGCGCACATCCTCCATAAAGGCATCGGTGCGCACGCCGCCCCGCTCGTCCTTTGGCAAGAGAGACACGGTGAGTTCGGTCTTGTTCTCCGCTCCCACTCCCATGCTTCCGATGCCGGTGCTGGGCCCGCCTACGTTGCTGAACACGGAGGCCACCACGGGCTGTGCGAGCAAGTAGTTCTCCACTGCCAAGGCACGCAGGTTGTTCTCTTTCAGCGCAGTGCTCTTGTCGAATTCCAAGGCGAACATGAACTTGCCTTGATCACCGGTAGCGATCAGCTCCTTGCCCATGATCCCCTGCTTCATCATGATACCGGTCCCCGCGAACAGCGCGAGAATGATACCCATGAAAATCAGCTTGTGGTGAAGCACCCAGCGCAGGGCACCCTCATACCATTCGCTCAGGTCTTCCACACCCTTTTCGAAGCGCATAAGCATGCGCCCGTAGAGGCTGGTCGGGTTCAACTCGCTCTTCTTGCCCATACGCGACGCGAGCCAAGGCGTTAGTGTGAAGCTGACGAAGAGGCTCATCAAGGTGCTCACCACCACCACCACGCTGAACTGCTTCAGGAGGTCGGCCACGAAGACCTGCACGAAGATGATCGGCAGGAAAACCACCACGTCGACCAAGGTGATGGAGAGCGCGCTGAAGCCGATCTCCGCGCGGCCCTCGATCGCCGCGGTGACCTTATCGTGGCCCTTGTCCAAATAGCGCTGGATATTCTCCAAGATCACGATGGAGTCGTCCACAAGGATGCCGATGATGAGCGACATGGCCAGCAAGGTCATCAGGTTCAGCGTGTAGCCGAAGAGGCCCATGGCGAGGAATGCGCTGATGAGCGATGCCGGGATGGCCACCAGTACTATGAGCGCGTTCCGCAGGCTGTGCAGGAAGATCAACATGATGAAGGACACCAGCAGTACAGCCAGTCCGAGGTCGAAGAGCACGCCGTTCACCGCTTCGATGGTGATGTCGCTGCTGTCATCGGCCAGGACGAAACGCATGTTCGAACCGGTTTGCTCCTGTTCGATCCGAGCGAATTCTTTCCGCAAGGCGGCGCTCACCTCCACGGCATTGGCATCCCCTTGCTTCTTCACCAATAGGCCGATGCCTTCCTCGCCGTTGTAGCGGTTCACCGAGGTGATCTCCGCGATGCCATCCACAACGGTGGCGACGTCCTTCACCCGCACCACCGTACCCGGTGCGGGCATGGCCACCACCACGTTCTCCAATTCCTGCACGGTGTGGATCTTACCCGCGAGTTTCACGGTGATCTTGTCACGCTCCGTGCGCACATTGCCCGCGGGCACCTCCTTTCCGGCGCGCAGGATAGCCTCTGTGACCTTTGGCAATGGCACGCGGTAGTGCATCAATTTGGCTTGGTCCACTTGCACCTGCACCTCGCGCTGCTCACCTCCGAGAAGCGTGATCTCCGCCACGCCCTTCAGCTGTTGGAAGCGGGGCAACAGTTCATCGTGCATCATTTGGTAGAACTGCGGCGCGGGCAGCGTGCTCAAGGCGGTGACGCTCATGATCGGCAGATCGTTGGGCGACACCTTGGTCATCACAGGGGGCTGCATACCGTCCGGAAGGTCCTTGCGGATGTTGTCGATCTGGCGCTGCGCATCCTGCATGGCCAGATCGAGGTTCGCACCATATTTGAAGTTGACGATGATGATGGAGGCGTTCGCCAAGGAGCGGCTCGCGATGTAGTCCACGTGTTCCAAGGAGCTGAGCGCATCCTCCACCGGGCGGGTCACCGTATTGGCCACCTCTTCCGGCGCCGCGCCCGGGTACATGGTGCGCACGGTGATCACCGGCTGATTAAAGTCCGGCATCAGTTCCACGCCGAGGCCCTTGAAAGCCACCACGCCGCCGAGGAGCAATACGCCGAAGATGACGATGATCAGCGAGGGGCGCTTGATGGCGAGCTCTGTGATGGTCATGGTGCCGGTTGTGTTTCCGTGTTCGGTTTGTTCCTCTTGGTCAGCGGAATTTCACCGGTGATCCATCGGTGAGGCTGATGAATCCACTGGTGATCACGGTTTCGCCGGGGGTGAGCCCTTCGGAAACCGCCACCCTGCCCTCGTCACGTCCCGCTGTTACAATGCGCTTCCGCTTGGCGGTACCATTCTCCACCACGTACACTTCGAGATCCAGCGAGGAGCCGATGATGGCTGTGGAAGGGATGGTGGGCCAAGCCTTCACATCCGTGGGCACGGAGCGGACGGTGGCCGCCATGCCCGGTTTCACGCCATGGTCCGCATCGGCTTTCAGGGTGATCCGCACCGGGAAGTTGTGCGCCATGTCGCCACGGCCGCCTATGCTTTCCACCGTACCGGGCACTTGCGCCTCGCCGCTTTCGGGTTGCACCATTACGGTTTGTCCCTTGCGGAATGCGGTAAGCTCGGGGCCGGGCACCGATACCACCAGTTCCAAAGCCCGGTCGTTGGTGAGCATGGCCACCGGCATTGAGGGGTTCAGCACCGTGCCCACCTCCACGCCGAGCTGTGTGACGTATCCGCTGAACGGTGCGGTGATGGTGGTGCGTTGCACTTGTTCCTTCAGCGTACTCAGCTGGATCCGCGCACCGCGCAAAGCCAGGTCCGTCTTCTCCAACTGCACACCTTGCACGGCATCAGCCCCGGTGAGGATGCTGTAGCGCTGCTGATCTTTCTCAAAGCCTTCCACCTGTACTTCGGCAGCCTGCATCTGCAAGCGCAGCAGGTCTCCATCCAGCTTAACGATCACCTGGCCCTTCTCCACCCATTGCCCTTCCGCGACCGCCACATTCACCACGCGCCCGGGGACTTCCGCCATCACCTTGCCTTCCAGCAAGGAGCTGATGGTGCCCGTGTAGCGCACACCCTCGGTGAAGGCTTGTTGGCGCACGGTGTCCACCGTCACGTTCACCGCTGCGTTGCGGTCATGCCGGTAGACGCGCTCCTCCTGAACGCTCTTGTTGCTGGCGAGTTTCCAGATGGTCAAGGCAAGGAGAATGATGAGGACGATCCAGATGATGCTGCGTTTCATGGTCTGATCATTTCAAAAGCCCGCCGTTGAGGCGTTCCAGTTCAAGTTGTGCTTTCCGTAGGTCCACCAAGGCGTCCAGATAGTTCTGCTGCGCTTCGCGATGGGATTGATGCACCATCACCAGATCGGAGATGGCGGCCAGGCCTTGCTTATGGAGTGCGACCGTATTGCTCCGGATGCGGCCCGCGAGTTCGAGCTGTGCTTCGGCGTTCGCCACCATCCCTTGTGCCACGGTGAATTGCCGCTCCGCCGCGCGGCGCTCCATGCCTTCGCGGTCCTTCAGTGCTGCGCGCTGTTCTTCGGCCTTCTCCAGTTCGAATCGTTCCGCCTTGATGCGGTGCTGTACGACGGTGCCTTGGAAGAGCGGCACCTGCAGTTGAAGGCCGAGGAAGCTCGTCGGATAGAAGTCGAAGCGGTCCACCGGGCCGATGGTGCCGAAACCGGTGGTGCCATAGAAACCTTGCCCGCTCAGACTCGGATAGCGCGCCTTCTGCATAAGGCCCAGTCTGGCGGTGCGTAAGCGCAAAGATCCGTCAGCAAGTCGCATCGCGGTAGTAGTGCCCGTTCCGGTCACGGGTTCCGCTGTGACCGGCTCCACAGGGACAACGGCCAAGGGAGCATCTTTAGGCAACCCCATGAAGATCCGAAGGACATCGAGCACCTGTTCCCGCTGTGACCTTACCTGCTCACGCTTGGTCTTCAGTTGATCGCTCTGCAATTTCATGCGGTCCACATCCGTGCCGCGCGCCAAGGCTTGTTCGTGCAACAGGCTCACCGAGCGCAGCAGTTCCTCCGCGTTCACAATGTTGCTATCCAGGAAGGCCAAACGGCTTTGGATGATCTGGGCGTTGTAGTACACGGCGCTCACTTCCAGCACCACGTCCTCACGCGTCCGCTCGCTTTGTATGCCCGCAACGGCAGCCGCTTCCTTGTTCACTTGGATAGCGCAGAAGGCCGTGGGTTCGTAGATCGGCACCTGCAAGGCGAGGTTGGCGGTGACGTTCTGCGGAGTACCGAACTGAATGGCGCGGTACGTGTCGGGAGGCCCACCGAAGATCGATGCTGACATCAGTTGGTAAGGCAGGTCGAAGTAGTACTTGTAGTCGGCGCCAGCGCGCAGCTTCGGGATCATTCCGCCGCGTGCTTCCCGCAGTCGTTCTTCGGCGATGCGCTCATCGGCATCGGCGATCTTGATGCGGTGTTCGTGCACCAGCGCGGAGTCGATGCATTGCTGCAAGGACATTACCTGTGCATGCACCGGAGCAAGGCTGACCAGTAACGCGGCCAAGAGCGGCCAACGCAGGAGCACAGGTGCTGCGGTGATGATCCCGAGTTTGTGGTTCATGGCTGTTCAGTGGTTGTGTGCAGCTGTTGAGCTTGCGCACGAATGAGCCATACCGCCGTGGCATAGAAGGCGATCGTCAATACGGTGCGGAAGGCCAGTGCGACGGTGGTGTGTGATTCGTGGATGCCACCTTGAAGAACATGCACTGCAAAACCAACGGACGCCATGAGCAAGACCACGCTGGCCATCCACAGCGGATAACGCGCCCAAGGCCGGTGCGCGATCAAGCCGATCGCCGCAGCGAAGTAGCCAATGGATGCGATGAAATTCGCCAACACCACGAACGGAACGTATTCGCCTTCCTTCTCCCGAATGTGGAAGAGATCGAACAGGATAGAAGTGCTCAGGAACAACGTGAGGCCGCCGAAAAACACCAGCACCGCGATCAACGTCCACCGCACCCACTTTGTATTCCGCGTGGTCTTCATCGTGCAGTCCTATTTCGTGCTGATCAAGCTTATCACAGCGTCCATCAGGCCGCGGCCCTTGCGGGTGAGATCAAAGCCGCGCCCACTGATGCGCCATTGCAACATATGCAGCCGGAACGTGCCCATAACGATGTGTACCAGCATGTCGGCGGATAAGGTCTTGATGAACGCCCCGGTCTTCTGGCCTTCGCCGATCACCGCGCGCAGGTGCTGGCGCATCACTTCCATCAACCCTAGGTTCGCCGCTTCTGTGGCGGGCGAAGGCTCCATGAAGTTGGTGGCGAAAATGGCCATCAGGTATTGCGGATGTGCCTTGAAGTAGCTGAAGTGGCTGTCGAACATGGCTCTTAGCCGTGGCTCTGGAAGCCCTTCCCGTGAGGCAACCTCGGTCATCCGAAGCTGCACCGATGCGGTCAGATGCTCCAGCATGCTCACCAAGATCGCTTCCTTACTGGCGAAGTGCCTGTAAAGCGCTGCCTCGCTGAACTGCATGCGCTCGGCCAGCCGCTTAGTGGTGAGCTTGGCATAGCCATCCTCGGTGATCAGCTGGCCAGCGGCCTCGATGATCTCCAATTGCCTGGGGGTGATCTCTGTTCTCATTTTGAATGGTTCCCGTATTTCATTGATCGCTTGTTGACCGGTCCAGCTGCTCGTTGTGCAGGTCCACAGAGCCCCGCAGCACCGCATGAAAGAGCGCGACCGGAAGGCTAAGCACACCGCCTATCAACATCCCCAGCTCGAAGAAAAGGGAGCTGTCCTGGAAGGGCCTTCCCTTGCGCCGGGACCGGAAGGCGCTATAGGGTATGCCGTACATGTTGCCGGCGATCATCACCTGGGCCGCAGCGAGCATGACGCGCGCCTTCGGTTCTCCGTACTCCTTCACGATCGCTTCATAGGCCTGCTCTTTCGGATAGCCCTTTGATTCCGCGAAATGCTGCGCGAACACGATGGCCTTTGCTTCTTCGGGCTTGATGAAGCCATTGGCTCCGCTGAGAAAGCTGCTGATCTCAGCGCCGCTCATCCCTTGCCGCAAGGCCAATCTTGCGTGCTCGTAGGAGCACGCCGCACAACCGTTCACCTCGGTCACGGCCAATTGGATCCGCTTCACGAGATCGGCGTCCACCAATTTGCTCTTGTTGTTACCGGCCATGCACATGATCGCTCTGGGCATGCACGAAGGAGCGGTACATCTCCAAGAAGCTGAACTTGCGCTTGTACTCTGTCATGGAGCGTATCGCCTCAGGTACCACTTCTTCGGGTGTGAGCTTCGCATGTTCCCTACCCTTGTGCGCTTCCTTGGGCTCGGCGCTTGGATCCGTGGAAGCCTTCAACAGGGATACTCCGTGCCCACGAATGTTGCTAGGCAACAAGACGTTCACCTCGCTCTGGATCGTGACCGCTTCCTTATCGTCCCGCATCATCAGAGCCATTTACAATGCTTGAAATGATACCCTTCCGGTCCGTGAACTCAGCCTTCAGCACACCCGCCAGATGGACTGCGATGAACCCCAACAAGTAGTAGATGCCCAGCACATGGATCTGCTCGAGAGGGTCCTTCCATCCCTTCGGTCCCCAGACGATCAGCACTCCGGTGACCAATGAGATCACGACAAAGCCGTAGAACAAGAGGTAGGTCCACTTTCTGAACTTCGATGTTGTCGACAGGCCCTTTTCCAGCGGGTTCTGGAACTTCATATGTCCGAAGACCGGAAGCACGGATCTCAGCGTGAACAAACCCGCAAGTACATAGCCCATGTAAATGTGCCAGTCCCACATGGGCTGCCTGATCTTTTTCGCCAAAGCGATGGCTTGGTCTTGGGAGACATGCTGTTGACCCGTGACGGCAAGCTGGTCCTGTATGATCGCTGCCATATTGTTCTTGTTCATCCAGGTCAACCGCAGGAAGATCGTGACGAGCAGCAACACGAATGAAACCGCGATGGCCCAGTGGACGATCCGGTAAATGGCGGAGTAGCTTTTCCTTTCCATGGCTGGAGAAGTGCTTTGAGCGGAGGTGGTCGTGTCGGTCATCGTTCTGTTCCTTGGGTCAATGCTTGCCGTAGCACTATGCCACCTTGTTTGCTGCGATCTTCATCGTGTAGAACGAGATGCCGAGCCAGATCACCGAGGCGGTCATGGCGATGGCGCCCACAAGAACGAGTGCCGGCGGCACACCTAAGTAGACCTCGGCGAGTATACCGATGGGCATCAGTAGACCGGCCATGGCCAACCACGAGATCGCCTTGGAATGGTCCAGCTTCCCGTGGAAGTGCAGAAGCAGAAAGCCGATGATCACGTTCAGCACCGAGAACAGATCGCCATGCACGTGCGCCAAGCGCGTTTCGAAGTGCTTGCCGATAGAGTAGGTGTCCACCCACGCCTGCTTGTCCGGAGCGAGATCCCGCAGGTAGATCAGCAGGAATCCATAGAGCATGAAACCGCCCATGACCAAGAAACCGATCGCGATGTTGTTCTTGCCGTTCATGATCTTCTTCTATTTCGAAGGCGAAGTTAGTGATTACTAACTTACATCATGCGTGACAAATATCACCTGTCCCTGCATGCCGCTTGGACCTCGGCATCCAAGGCTAACGGACAAATGAAACCCGCCGGATGCGATCGCATCCGGCGGGGCCCTGATCGCCCGGTGGTCGAACCACCGATAGGCGCGCCTGCTTCCTACTTGAAGTACTTCCCGTAAGTGCCCAGGTACGCACTGAGTTCAGAAAGATCGGCGGCGGTGGGTTTAACGCTCAGCTTATCCAACATCCCATGCACGGGAGTGAGGTAGTTGTGCAGCTGCTCGTGCGCTTCGCCGGTCATGGTGCACTTGGCGAAGATCTCGTTGAACTCGGCAGTGAGTTCCTTCTTCAGGACGGCACCGTCGCCGCTGTCGGGATCGTAGCTCTTCACCAAAGCCAACATGGCATTCACCCCGTGGGTTGTCTCGGTGTTGGCGGTCCAAGGCTGGCCGTTGTTCAATAACACCGCGCCAGCGTGATGCTCATTTCCCATATCGGCGTCACCCGGGACATTGCGTTCATCAGTGCCGTTGGAAGTACCGCAGGCTGTGACCAGCATGGCTGCGAGAACTAGTACGATGATTGGTGGGATCTTCATGATCAATTGGTATGTGTGGCTTTTTCGAGGGAGGTTAAAGGCCGGAGATAATACCGTGCGGCCGCATAGAACAGCGCGACGACAAAGATGCGGAATCTCAAAGCGCCGTTCGTGCGCGGCTCATACGCGCCGCAAGCTTGGTGAGGAGCATAACACACGCTTCAATTCACATGATGCAAGGCGTTCAAGAGCGGGCTGACGCAAAGAACCCCGCCTGACACTATCGCGTCGGGCGGGGTTCCTGTACACCAGAGGTCAATTCTCAGGTGGTTCGATCCACTCCTCAACGGAAGTAGTTCCCATACGTCTTCAAGTAGTCGCGCATTTGCGAAAGCTCGGCGGGTGTTGGCTCCGTGCTGAGCTTGTCCAACATCTTGTGGATCGGGATAAGGTAGTTGTGCAGTTGCTCGTGCGACTCGCCGGTCATGGTGCATTTGGCGAAGATCTGCTTGAACTCCGCTTCCAGTTCCTCCTTCAGCATGGCACCTTCACCGCTGGCCGGGTCGTAACCTTCCACTAGATCCAACATGGCTTTCACGCCGTCGGTGGTCTCGATGTTGGCGGCCCAAGGCTGGCCGTTGTCCAATTGTACGGCGCTGGCCTCCGCGCCGGCGTGGTCATCGTGCTCCGCGCTTTCGACAGCGGTGGCATCGTGGTCATGACCCTCGTGGGTGGCATCGGAACTGCCGCAGGCCGTGAACAGCATGGCAGCAAAGAATACGTGGATGATCGGGGTGGTCTTCATGTGCTCAAAAGGTTTATGGATCAGTTGCTCAGGTTTGAACGTCGGGTATAATACCGTGCGGCCACATAGAGCAGTGCGGTGACAAAGATGCGGAATGACAATGCGCCGATCGTGCGTTGCTCATACGCACCGCCATTCTGCGCATGGTAGTAGAAGCCTATCGCTGCGACACCCATCAGCACGATAGCGATGGCGAGTACGCCCGGGGTCCAGCCTTTGCCGATGAACAGGCCGTATGCCGCTATGAGATACAGGAACGAAGCAAAGAAATTCATCCACAGCACCACAGGAACGGTGTTGCCTGCTTCGGCGGAAACGCCGCCAAAATTGAAGAGGAGCGAGCTGCTGGCCACCAAGGTGATGAGCCCGAAAAGGCCCATGATCCCCGCAGTGACCTGGGCACCTCGCGGAAAGCCGACTTGCTTTTTCATGATCGATCCAAAATTGGCCAACAGGACGGTAGGGAAGCTGACCGTAGTCAGAAGAAACCGCTGGCCGGGTGAATGGTTCACTGGGCGCGTCACATCCGAGATCTCCCTCTGCTCGGGTCCCTTGGGGGAGAAGCCACTGGCTATCGGACTGAGTGGAACTTGAGTCCACCTATGCACTGGCGGCCACAGCCTCCTTGTTGTTGAAGCGCTCCACGCCGTTGTAGGTCACTTCCCAAGTAACAGGCAAGGCCCTTTTGATCATGGCGCTCACACCGCATAATTCGTTCTGGGAGCGGTCCACCACGTGGAGTGCCTCCGTTTCATGCGCTGGGTCACCATGCATCTCATAGATAAGGTGGACATGGGTATACTGGATGGGGTGCGACTTGCTGATCTCCCCTGCCACACGGACCTCGAAGCGGTCCAGCGGCTTGCCGGCCTTGCGCAGCAGCGAAACCACGTCCATGCCGGTGCAACCCGCCAGCGCGGTGAGCATGAAGGGCTTCGGTATCGGGCCTTGGTCCTCCCCGCCTGCGCGCTCGGGTCCGTCCATGATCACCGTGTGGCCTCCCACCAGTGCATTGAACTGCATTTTGCCCATCCATACCGCATCTACGTCGTGTGTCATGGTTGTTGATCTATGCCGTCCGGAACATCCGATCGGCGTTGGGCAAAGGTCTTTCCACCGCACCACCCGGGATGTGAGCAATGTCACTATGGCATCAACTGTACCGGAGTAAGTTGCACCTCCTTAGAACACCTTTCCTACATGCGTCCACTTCTCCTCGGATCCGTTGCCTTGCTTTCCCTTTCCAGTGTCCTCGCCCAGCAACCTTTGGCCATTCCGCCGGCCCTGGACCAGGACACCTTCCATCTCGATGTGGGTCAGCATACGCACCAGTTCTACCCTGGCGTGAATACTACCACGCTGGGCGTGAACGGCGATTACCTCGGTCCCACATGGATCTTCCATCAGGGGGACACGGCAAGGCTGCGCGTCCACAACGGACTTACGCAGGTGACCACCATGCACTGGCACGGCATGCACGTGAGCGGGGATCAAGATGGTGGTCCGCAACGCACGATCGATCCCGGCATGGACTGGGACGTGAAGTACAACGTGGTGAACCCGGCGGGCACTTATTGGTATCATCCGCATCCACACCTGCTCACCGCCACACAGGCAACTCGCGGGATCGCGGGCCTGATCATCGTGCAGGATGCTGAGGAATCCGCGCTGGACCTGCCCCGCACCTATGGAGTGGACGACATTCCGGTGGTGCTTCAGGATCGCCGTTTCCTGGCCAGCGGAGAATTCGTCGTGGGCCCCTATGGCGACTCGGTGCTGGTGAACGGCACGCCGCATCCCTACATCGACCTGCCCGCACAGGTGGTGCGGCTGCGGCTTTTGAACGGCTCCAACTCACGCGTCTATCGTGTCGGACTGCAGGACAGCAGCACATTCAACGTGATCGCAGGCGACGGAGGACTGCTGAACGCACCGGTGCCCGTGCAACGTCTGGACCTCAGCAACGGGGAACGCGCCGAAGTGCTGCTGGACCTTACCGGCATGGAAGGTGACAGCCTGCTGCTGATGAGCTTCGGCAGCGAACTTCCTATTACCGTACCGGGCAGCGCCAACATCGTCTGGGAGACGAGCGCGCTGAACGGCATCGACTTCCCCTTGCTGCGCATCCGTGTCCAGGCGCCAAATGCGGACCCGGTCACAAGCATCCCCGCTGTGCTGGGAAGTGCCACGCCGATACCCGAGGCAGAAGCTGTGCGGACCCGCGTGAAGACGATCACCGGCAATGGCATGGTGGGCATGGGCATGTTCCTGATCAATGGCATGGGCTTCAACATCAATGTGGTGAACGACACCGTGAACCTGGACGCTACGGAGATCTGGACATTCGTGAACAACTCCAACATGGCTCACCCCATGCACATCCATGGTGTCTCCTTCTTCGTACTGGATCGCAACGGTATTCCGGTGGCCCCGGAAGAGGCCGGAGCGAAGGACGTGGTGCTCGTGAACAAGAACGAGACCGTGCGCACGATCATGCGCTTCGAGCACCTGAGCAATGGCTATCCATTCATGTACCATTGCCACAACCTGATGCATGAGGACAACATGATGATGCTGCAGTTCATCGTGACGGACCCGAACATGGGGATCACGGAGGCGACGGCTTCCGCGCAAGTCCGCGTATTCCCGAACCCCACATCATCCTCCTTGACCTATGAGGGACCGTTCGCCGTGAACGCCATGACCATCATGGATCTCACGGGACGCGTTCTGCAGCGTGTTCCAGGAACCGGGAACAAAGAGGGTACCATCGCCATGGCATCATTCCCAGCGGGGATGTACACGGTTACGTTGGAAGGACCCGGCGCTTCCGCACGTGTGCGCGTAGTGCGGGAATAACTTGGGCTCAATTGTCCAAGGCGCCCTGCTCGATCCAGTCGCGTATGGTCTGCAGCTCTTCCAGCGTCAACTGCGCGTATCCCGGCGGCGGCATTATGTTAAACGTCCGTCGGGCTCTGGTCGGCGGATTGGGCATTCTCCGGAACTGCGGGAGAGGCATCGGTCATCACGGCGGCATCGAAGGAGCCGGTGACCAATACCGGCATGCCGCCGCATTGATCACCTGTGACCAGGAGAGGGTATTCATCACCAGCTCCGCCGGCTCTTATTCCTGTGCCCAAAGCCTACTGGAAGCCATGCCCAACAAGACCACAAGCACTGATTTTCCAAAGCGCTGACAAGCCGTCATTCGTGCGCAATGGTTCGGAGATAATGTACCACGGCCCAACGTTGCTCGCGTGAAAGCATCTGTTCGTAGGAGGCCATCTCTCCACGTCCGTGCGTGATCTTCCAGTACAATGCGCCGTTGGATTGGGCCTGGATCCCCGGTGAACCCAGATCGGCCGGGAGGATCGTTAGCAAAGCCGCGTTCGGCCCATCGCCTTTGCCTTGCATGCCATGGCAGGTCCAGCACAGCGAAGTGAACACCCTCTCCCCCTTCGTCACGGCCTTAGAATCCTTCGCCAAGGGATCCACCAAAGCATCCGCTTGCGGCGGAGCCTTCCAGGGGTCGCCCGTACCGATGGGAATTTGGAAGCCGAAGAGCAGCAGGCAGATCGGCATCACGAAAAGTATCAGAGGACGCGCCATGGTTCACTTTTCGCTAAGTGTTTCCTGCGCTGCCACCTTGAGCATCGAGCATGGACAAGGCCGTTCGGGCACATGCATTCCCCGGATCAAGCGCCAACGCATGTTGCAAGATAGAACGTGCGCCGCTCGTATCGCCGGTACGGGCCAGGACCACGACCAGGGTATACTGCGCGTTGCTATCGCCAGGGCGCAATTGAACAAGGCGGTCATCTTGTGGAAGGGCTTCCTGCCAATGTCCTTTCCGGAGATAGAGTGCATCCAAGTTAGGAGCGCACCGTGGAAGCCCTGAAGACCGAAGGTTTCGGCGTGCTCACGGAGATCGACCTACAGGCCACGTTGAAGAAGAAACTCAACAAGGACCACCTCCCACACCTGATCCTGGGCGCGTGCAATCCCGGCTATGCCGACAAGGTGGTCACCTTGGAGCCACTGATCAGCACCATGCTTCCATGCAACGTCACCATCCGGCAACTGCCTGATGGCAGGCACCAGGTAGCGGCCATTGATCCGGCAGCGGCTATGAGCGCCGTGGAAAATCCGGCGGTGGAGCCTCTTGCGATGGAGGTGCGCGATGCGTTGAAGCGCGTGATCGAGAAGCTGTGAGGCTTTGGGGTATTGGGCATTAGTCCTGAAGTTGCCTTGTAGCGAAGCCGCTATCTTTGAATTATGGCAACGCACGACCAATACATCCAGCTTGACTCGCTTCCAGAGGAGGTGAGGACGAGGGTGCTTGACTTCATTGCTTTACTGATGGAACAATGGGAGCAAAAGGAAGCCCCCAGTGAAGCACCAAGAAAGAAACGTCGCATTGCTGGTTTGATGAAGGGCCAGATCCATATTTCTGATACTTTCGATGCCCCCCCTGGACGACTTCAAGGAGTACATGTAATGAGCGCCGGGGTGACAGATCCGCAGTACAGTGGACGACATGGAAGACAAAAAGCCCATTGCGCTTTACATGCCCAAATGGTGCGATAAACGCAACTCCAAGCACAGACCAAGTCCGGAAATAAACCACATATAGCGTCTACCGACAAGTTGGGGTACAGCGGAGAAAAATACGCCAACGCTACCAAAGCCCTCGCACTGAGAAATACCACAGAAACCGGCCCGGCTGAGAACTCAAAAAGGGCGGCAGCCAATGCCGCCCGACTACAACAAAAAAGAAGGAATGCGAAAAGCTCTGAATTGGCTCATGCTTGCGTTTCGTGACTTCTTCGACTTGCTATTCGACCCTGTGAGCTTGCATGAAAGAGGACAAGAGGAAGAACGCTTGGAAGAAGAGAAAAGGAAAAGCGTTTGACCATTGGACAAGACGCTACTTATCGTTATTGCGCCAGCGTTGACGGTTGCGCCACCACTTCCCGGAAACCAGCCACCATAGACCTTTGAGAAGGTCATGGACAAGACGTATGCGGGGATGTATGTAACTCATGTTTCGTTTCTTTGAAGCCACGGGATAGCCTTAGCGCAAGGTAACGCCACCGAGTCACTGCGTCTAACTCCCCGTTTTTGAAACAAGTGGAACGCTCAAACACCATGGCCGTCGCAAAGAAAACTAAGGTTGTTGCCGAGACGCAAAACTCAAGCCTGAGCAGGGCTAAGGCGAACAAGGAGGACGAGTTCTACACGCAGCGGGAAGATGTGGAACGTGAGCTGAAGCACTACCGAAAGCACTTCAAAGGGAAGGTCGTCTACTGCAACTGTGACGACCCAAGGGTTTCTGCCTTCTTCCACTATTTCTCATTCAACTTCGAGAAGCTGGGACTCAAAAAGCTGATTGCGACGTGCTACAAAAATCAAAAGCGCGACTTGTTCAGCATGAATGAAAGCAGGCGGGCGATTTACCTTAAATATGAAGGCGACAAGGACGGAGACCGAATCCCGGGCGATGATGAGATAGCCGTCAATTACCTCGATGGTGATGGTGACTTTCGGAGCGCAGAGGCGATTGATCTCTTGACACAGGCAGACATTGTCGTCACGAATCCACCCTTCTCCCTCTTCCGCGAGTACATTTCGCAACTCATCGAGTACGATAAAAAGTTCATCGTCCTTGCGAACCAGAATGCCATCACGTTGAAGGAAATTTTCCCGCTACTCAAGGCTGAGAAGATATGGTTGGGGGCAACGAGCGGAGACATGAGTTTCAGGGTGCCCGATCATTACACAGAGCGCGCTACACGTTTTTGGATTGACGAAAAGGGGCAGAAGTGGCGGAGCTTCGGGAACATGTGTTGGTTCACGAACTTGGACTTTAGCAAGCGACACGAAGACTTAATCTTGTACAAGAAGTACAGCCCTGATGAATATCCAAAGTACGATAACTATGACGCCATAGATGTCACATCAGTTGCAGACATTCCAGTTGACTACAACGGGTTAATGGGGGTGACTCCTGGGTTTCTTGCAAAACGCAACCCTTCCCAATTCAAGATCGTTGGTATCGCAAAGACATGGTGGGGTATGGCGTGCAAGACGTACCCGACTCAAATTCAAATAACCAAGAATGGCAAGCGGTCAGAGGTCTCAAAACTCAACGATGCACCGGCTCTCAAGGTTGACGCCCAGCCAGTTGGAAAGACCTATTACAAAGTCGGTGACGAAATGTTTATTGCGACTTATGTGCGCATACTAGTTCAGAAGGTGAACGATGGAGATTGAACTCAAGAAAATCACAGTACGCAACTTGTACGAGGGCTACGTGGACGACGCCGAGGGTGGTGTTCGTGGATACAATGGTAGGCTCGACATCCGACCACCTTACCAGCGCGAGTTCGTCTACGACGCTAAAGAGCGCAACAAGGTCATCGACACGGTGACCCAAGGATTCCCGCTGAACGTCATGTATTGGGCTGTGCGCGACGACAACACCTTCGAAGTAATTGATGGGCAGCAGCGTACCATATCCATCTGTCAGTACGTCGATGGTGAGTTCGCATGGAATGACCTCTACTTTCATAACCTCACCAATGACCAGCAGGAGCAAATCTTGAACTATGAGTTAATGGTCTATTTCTGCCAAGGCACGGACAGCGAGCGGTTGGCATGGTTCGAGACAATCAACATTGCCGGTAAGGTTCTAACCATGCAAGAACTTCGGAACGCCACTTACGCGGGTCCGTGGCTTTCCGATGCGAAGAAGCACTTTAGCAAAACTGGTTGCCCAGCCTATGCCATTGGAGGTGACCTCATGAACGGATCACCAATTCGGCAGATGTTCTTAGAAACCGTGCTTGATTGGATCAGCGATGGCAACATTCGGGAATACATGGGGAAGCACCAGCACGACTCTAAGGCAAACGAGCTATGGCTGTACTTTCAAAACGTAATCGCTTGGGTGAAGGCAACTTTCCCTGTTGAGCGCAAGACGGTTATGAAGGGTCAACCGTGGGGTGTGCTATACAACTCCTACAAGGCCGCATCCTTGGACCCTGTCGCTCTTGAAAAACGCATTTCAGCGCTCATCCAAGATCCGGATGTGACGAACCATCGCGGCATCTACCTCTACGTGTTGAATGGCAAGGTGAAGCATCTAAACATCCGGCAGTTCGACGAGAGGATGCGGCGCTCAGCGTTTGAGCGTCAGAAGGGCGTATGTCCGGACTGCGGCAACGTCTTCAAGATTGAGGAGATGGAGGCAGATCACATCACGCCGTGGCATGAGGGTGGAAAGACTGAGACGGACAACTGTCAGATGCTCTGCCTTCAGGACAACCGTAGAAAGGGAGGAAAATGACAAGGGCTAACATTGCTTTATGCAGCACACCCTGAGCGCAATGGTGCCCCACTGCGCCCCATCCTTGCACTCGGCTGTTTGCCGAGTTCCAGTGCGTCGAACCGCCTCCGGCGGGCACCGTCAGCACCATGGGGTACATATTCTATTTATGAATACGAAGTTGGGGCGACACAGGAACCCTCTCATTAAATAAGTACCAGCTTTGAAACTGGCTAGGTTTCAGTCCTCCCAATTCGGCAAGTTCATCCAGTGTGTAATCCAATTCCGAAATGTGGGTTTCGATCATCCGCTGTAACATAGTGGGTTTCTCTGGCGGTGGATCAAGCTCAGATGGTTCGCGCTTTTTCAAGCCCAAAGCCCCTATGCGTTTCCAGATTCTGATATAGTTGGTCGGCGAAATAAGTCCTTCCCTCTTCGCCCTCACAAGTATGGCCTGCATCGACACCTTCCAGTAACGCTTCAAATCAGCGAGTGTCTCCAGTTGTATGGTGCGTGACAGTTGCGGTCTAAGTTGGTCTGCTGGCATTAGAAATTCAGAAGCAAACTCCATTGCCTCCGATTCCGCTAAGTCTGGCGGCTTTGGTGTGTTGTTCTCGTGTAGGATTAAGTGACCCAGCTCGTGTGCCACCGTAAGACGCTGCCGATCCATTCCGCTGTTCTTGTTCACGAAGATGATCGGCTCTTTGTGTTTGGTAAACATGGTCCTTCCTTCAATGCCGCTTACAAAATCGCATTGAACGATGAAGGCGCCATTGCTTTCAATAACGCTGAACAAATCGTGGATCGGCCCCTTTGGGATTCGCCATAACTGTCGAATTGCCTTGGCGACAATTGTTGGTGATCCATATTCTTCCGCATCCATAGAAGGTAGCACCTTATCGGTCAGAACCAAAGAGCTAAGCATACTCTCCATAACAAGGCGATGGATGCTCATCTCTGCTTCTGCCTGTTTCACAAATCGCGCTGGTGACGTTGTTTTGCGACGCCAGTGGGAATTGGACATGTAGATCTGATCAGACCGTAGGAAAAAGGATTTGGGAAAGCCCAATGCAGATGAAAGCCCCTCTAAAAGATCTGGGTTCGTCGGTCGCTTATTGCGTTCCATGAAGCTAAGAAGCGTTGCCGATATGCCAAGCGCATCTTTTAGCTCCGTGGCCGTCATTCCTCGAAACTCTCGCGCCACAGTTATCAGTGCGCCGTTGACTGCTATATTAAACTCCAGTTGTTCCATCGGAAGCTAGCTTGGCGCGTTTGCTCAAACCTTCCTTCGCACGTATTTCGCGTCCATCTCCAGATGGAGCAACAAGTAGCGGTGCGACCTGGAATGGAATTGCGCCAGTCGATTCGTCATCTAGCACATTGATCGCCCAAACGCGTTTACCCTTCTTCCCTGTGCATATAACATTCAGGCTACCAAGGCCCGTGTGAGTTGCATTGAATCGATAACCAAGTACAAGGGTCGGCAGGGTGAACCCTTCCAGTTCTCCGTTCTGAAGAAGTGCCGTCGATCCTTCGGTTCTATTTGGTGCTGGCATCAATTCATGATCAACCAAGCGCACCCATAGTTCATACTTTTCTTCGATTGTAATCAAGAATGTGCCCCTAGTCGACCGAATCTTCATGCCCGGATGTGAGACGGCCAGCCTTGTAAAGACACTCAAGGCGTAACGCCATACATCCCATGTCCGATAGATTGAGAAGTTCTCGTCGTATCCAGCCCTCATATCTTGCTCTCGCCTCCACATGGCAGCCTCTATGGCCTGCGAGGCCCCCTTATGGAGTAGTGCAAAATAGGGTTTCAGAACAGCTCTGGCGTCATCCTCAAGTGGTAGCGATCTCATGCCGTTTCGATTGTGGGGCGCAAGATATGCACAGGGGGGCGAAAACAGCTCTCTTTTTTTACAAACATTTTACACTGCCGCGTGTTTGCTATTGCATGTGCCTGATCGATAATAGATTATGGCAAATCAGCGCAATGGAAACCACTGCGCCCAAGGTTCAAATGCAAGATCAGCCGGGCCGGTTTCTGAGTCCCGCTTGTCCACTGACAGCAAGCCACTACCTTGCAGCAATGGGCGGGACCAAATGCAGGAAGACGCCGCCGTACCCCAACACACGCTATACGCAACGCCCTCCAGCACACAAAAGGCCAAACACAAAGGGCGCTGCGCATAGCTTTAACGTTA
>JBBSUV010000027.1:0-53630 GCA_038234075.1 Flavobacteriales bacterium
ATCCTACCTGGTGCGCAACGGCCGGAACAAGGTCATGAAGCTCTCAGCTGAGGGCAAACGAAGGCATTTCTTAGAGCACTTTTTCGATCAAGTTGAGATCCTGAAGCCGCCGTTCAAGTTTTCAATTGCATAATCCGGGATTAAGGATGTCCGTATTGAAAACTACCCGAACCAACCCTACCAGTTCTGCTATTTCAGCGGCACCCGCTTCCTCACTGACAACGACTGGATAGGCGCCGACTACCCCTACACACATGCTACCGTACAAAAAACCGGCACCGTGAAATTCCTGAATTGCAGTTTCGCCAACGATAACAGCTCTATCCAGCACATCAACGCCGGGTTCGGCCTCGTGGTATTTGATGCTCAAGTGCTCGTGCAGGGAAGCGACCCGCACGTCACCTACTTCAGGAATCTGCAATGCGGCGTGCTGAATGGCGGAGGCATGCCCTCGGCCTCCACGGTGGACCACATGCATTTCGAGAACACCTATGTCGGCATTTCCGATTGGGGTAGTCGCTTCGCACGTTACACCAATAACAGCTTCAACCTGCCAAATGCAGAAAACGTCACTAACACATTCACAGGTATCTACCTCTGGCAGGCACAACTTTATACCGTAGAACGCAACCTCTTCACCGGGGTCGGGAACGACCACAACGTGGGCGTCTACTTCAAGGGTATATCCCCTTCCGTTTCAACTGACCAGTGGAATTACACGGACAGTCAGATCTATGACAACACCTTCTATGGGCTTTATGCGGGTTGCATCGTCAAGGACATCAACCGAGGCCATGGCCAGGGAGAGAACGACGCTGGCCTGAGCATCTTTTGCGGGGACTATACGGATAACATCTACGACATTGCCGTGCTCAGTTCCAGCATCCTCAAGCCGGACCAAGGACATACGGGAGGGCAGCTCTCCGGGAACCGCTTCTTGAACACTCCGAATTGTACCACGGATTGGGACTGGAACTTGGCTCCCGATTGGAACCATGTGCCCGGTTGGTACAACGGCATGCACCTCAACGTGTTCCGCAACAACGACCCCGTCTGCGATGTGCATTGCGACTACTGGCCGGATTTTGCTGATATTCCCGTTTCAAGTGGTCCATGGACTGCACAAGGGACCTGCGGGAATGGCAAATTGGATAACACGCACACCATTCTCTTGAGCCGGGCGGCCTACGCATTAGCCAAATCGCAATTGGATGATGCGCTCAATGTGTACAACGGCAACTTGGACGCTGGGGAAAAGCCGGACCTGATCGAAATGCTCACTAAGGAGGAACCGCCCTTGGCGAGCAGCACCCTTCGGGACGCGCTCTTAGCGAACAGCCCTCTTAGCGACGAGGTGATGATCATCATGTTGAAGCGTGAACCCACCATGGAACCTTGGCATCTTACTCAGGTACTGGTGGCGAACGTGAAATTGAACACGGGGGTGATCTCTACCGCGAAGGAGTTGCTCAGTCCATTCTATTTCGGGATCGTGAACGATGCCCAGGAAGGTTCCGGGGTTACATGGAAGGAGCTTATGGAGCAAGAGATCGGCCAGCGACGCTCGGAAAAGGCCGATGCACTGGCTTCCTTGGGCTACATGTACGCCACCGACAGCACCTACGAAGGGGGCTTGGACAGCCTCCGTGCTCTCCTCACTGTAGATGCTGATCCTGAATACAGCCAACTGCGCACCGAATTGTACATCGCCGAGAGCAACTGGGCCGCCGTTGATACAGAGCTGACCGGCTCAGGAGGCAAATTGAACGGCTGGCAGAACTACTATGACCTCTATCAGTACGGGAATGATCATGCCGGCCATTGGGCAGATCTTGGGAACGCTGAAGCGGCCAACCTTGACTCGCATATGAAAGCCGGTGAAGCAGGGGCAGCCCTTTGCGGTAGCATCCTCCGTAGCATCGACCTCACTGATTACATGCCCGCCGTTGAATTCCCGCGCAATGACCGTTCAGCCCTAGGATCTGAGGCACCCAACAAGGGAGTGACAACACGACCTTCATTGGTGCTATACCCCAACCCCGCCAGCACAGAAGCGTACGTTACTTGGCCTGTAAAGGATAAAGGCGATGAAATTGTGATAATGGATGGCCAAGGGCGGGTTGTATTGGAACAGAAAGCTGTGGAAAACGGAGTAAGCCGATTGAACCTCGGCTCGCTGCCTTCCGGCCTCTACAAGGTCTTCCTGCGGGAATGCGGCCTGTCCACATCGTTCTCAGTGGTACGATGAACATGCAAACAGCAAAGAGGCTGGCCCTAGGGGCCAGCCTCTCTTTGGCCGTACTATGCACCCAAGGCCAAAACTCGACCTTTGATGTGGTCCACTATAATGTTGCAGGTGGCGCTTGCCTTGGGAGTTCCGTTCGTGAAATTTCAAGCGGGTATCTTGTCTTTGGGGTCCAAACCCAGCTTGATCTTATTGCAACAGACTGTACAACGGGGCACTACACCCCCAACGGACAGTTCAGTAGCGAAACCTATATTCATAGACCCCGATTTCAGGACTTTGGCGGCTCATCAGATCCTATTTCTTCAATTCCTGAAGGCACAGGCTTTTTGGGTGCTTGGAACACCTTTCTTGGGAGCGAACTTGTGGATACCATATGGGCTGTTCGGTTCAACGAGTTTGGGGACACACTTTGGACAAAGCCTATACTGAGTGACACCTTTGCATTCGCGAGAAAGGCCGTCGCGAAGAATGATCAATATTACTTCACCGGGCAAAAGGCGGCAAATGGTCAATCAACCGCCAACGGATACGTCATGCGCACGGATACTTTGGCTAATATCGAACTGCTCCAGCTCCATCTTCCCATCGACCCCAATACCATGGACGTGGACTACGAGGGCAACATGTATGTTGCCGGTCTTCGGAATTACAAGGGATACTTTCTTAAGGTAGATAGCTCAGGCAATGAGGTCTGGAACCGTTTCCAGCCCAAACCACAGGGCAATTGGTATGGTGTGAAGCACATGTTCGGAGACAAGCTCTTGTGCATGGGGAAGTGGACGGCGTATTACCAACCGCTGCCGGACACTAGCACCATGTATCTCTGCATGTATGATGAGAGCGGCGATCTGGAGTGGCAATTCCAAGGGCTGAAGAACAAGGGGAACCAGAACTTGGCCATGTTCACCGATGGCTATCAGGACAGTGATAGCACGTTCATCGTCTGTGGCGCTATTCAACAGCTCTA
Organism: Flavobacteriales bacterium; assembly: GCA_038234075.1. Lineage (GTDB taxonomy): Bacteria > Bacteroidota > Bacteroidia > Flavobacteriales_F > PHOS-HE28 > PHOS-HE28. The sequence goes on from JBBSUV010000027.1 coordinate 3,216, forward strand.
TTGGAACCGGGCCTTGATCTACCGTTTCAACGCGGCCGGCACCCCGCTGTGGCGACGGGACTATGCGCACTTCTCCAACTTAACCACCTTGTACCCCGAGATCCCGTGGGACATTGAACCCACCAACGATGGCGGCATGGTGCTGACCGGCGAGGCTTGGAACCATGACACCATACCTCCCTTCAGCGATCAGAATATGTGGCTGATGAAGTTGGACAGCATGGGCTGCTTGGTGCCTGGATGCCAGTATGTGGGGATCAACGAAGTGGCATACGGTTTGGGAAATGCCATGAAGGTGTGGCCCAACCCAAGCGATGGGCGGATCAGCTTGGCTTTGGACCTGCCGGAGGGTCTGCCCTTGGAAGGTGGCCTGCTGTTGCAAGTGTTCGATGCGCGCGGACGTCAAGTGCTCCGGAAAAACATCGGTAGTCAATTGGCACAGACCATCGCGTTGGACCTTTCCGGCGAGTCCGCAGGCTTGTACAGTGCGCACATCAGCGATAACCGCCGCATCCTTACCGGCGCCAGATTGATCCTCCGATGAAGTGGCTGATCCTCCTTTTGATCGGCATGGCACCGCTGACGCTACAGTGCCAGATCATCTATTCCCAGGACTTCGAGGCCTTCCCCTCGGGGACCCGGATCGCTGCGGCGGATAGCCTGCATTGGCGCACCAGCAACAACCTACCGGGCAGCCCCGAAGATGCGCCGGTAACGGACAGTATCGCCCACGGCGGCCACAACAGCTTGGCATTCATCCAGACCATCCCGAACATCGTAGGCGGCCCCACGAACGTGGCGTTGCTATTAGGCTATCGCGTGAACGGATCCTACGTCCTGAGCTGGTCGATGTTCATACCTGTCGACCGGGGCGCGTCCATCGTCCTCCTGCACGGGGAGAGCACTTCTTCCTCGGCCCCCGCAGCAGTGATCGCCTTCCTGCCGCAGACCATCGACACCGTGACCTGCAATGTCGCCGGCACTTCCATCGGGGGATACTTTCCGCGCAACACTTGGTTCACGGTAACGCTCGCCATCGATCTCGATGACCGTACCGCTTCCTTTGTCGTGAACAACACCTTGATCGGTACGTGGGACTTCGACACCATGCCAAGTGGCACGACGGCACCCAATACCTTGGGAGCGGTGCAGTTCATCGCCGGTTCAGGCTGGGACTTCTCTTACGGTGAGTACTACATCGACGATATCCTTTTCCAAGAGGGTTCGGTGGGCATTGCTGAATTAGAAACACCTCGGCCTCTTTCCATTTACCCCAACCCCACTGCTGGCGGTGCGGAACTTGCTGTGGAGATGCCTTTGAGCCAAGCACAGGTGGAAGTGCATGATGCCAGTGGCCGTGTCGTGTTGCGTATGCCTTGGTCAGCCGGGCAAACAAGGCTTTCCTTACCTGCCGGGGCACTGGCGCCGGGGGCGTATGTGGTGCGCGTGGCTTCGAGATCCTCAGCCACCGCGAGAGCCTCAGCCATCGCTGTGGGGCATCAAGGTCCCGGGGCGGAGACCTTGATGGAGCTGTCCACCGGTCGTTTGGTGGTGATGCCGTGAGGGATCAGAAGACCGTTCCGACCAACGTGATCGGTCAATGTGTTCGACCAATTCCGCATACTCTTCGTTCCTTCGCATCATGGATACCGCACATATCAAATACTTAGGGGGCCTGCGCACGGAGGCCGTTCACCTTCGTAGTGGAGAAAAGATCATCACCGATGCGCCTTTGGACAACCACGGGAAAGGGGCCGCCTTCTCGCCCACGGACCTGATGAGCACCTCCTTGGCCTGCTGCATGATGACCTTGATGGGCATTGCGGCCGAGTCGAAAAACATCCCGTTGAACGGGCTTCAGGCGCGTGTGGTGAAGCATATGGCCGCAGGACCACGCCGGGTGGAGCGCATCGAGCTGCATTTCGAACTGGATGGAAAGGAATTGGACGAGAGGCAGCGAAGCATCTTGGAGCATGCCGCCCGCACCTGCCCAGTGGCTATGAGCTTACGTGAAGATCTGGTCCAAGAGGTTTCGTTCACCTACCTCTGACGGCTGTATACGAGAAAGCCCGGAACCAGGGCCGGGCTTGTTGGTTGTGCGAAGGCCTTCGCTCAACTGGTGCGCTCGGGGACGGGCTTCACCACCTTTCCGTATGCCGGGCAGGAGTGCGTGGACTTGCATGCGCTGAAGAGCATGCTGGCCACCGCCACGATCGCAAATACCTTGAAGACCTTTTTCATCGTTGCTCAGATGCTGGATTTACCTTCCAAAATTAGGCCCTATTACCTTGACCTCGGCTAAAAAGTTTCAACGATCCCCGGCGGACCTTCACAAGACCCATGAACAACGGCGCTATTCCCCCCGCTGCACCACAAGTACCGGACATCGATCCGGGTTGGGGTGAGCGGCTGTGGCCGGAATTCAACGCACCTTATTTCGCCGCCTTGAAGAGCTTTCTGGTAAAAGAACGTGCAGCACATACCGTTTACCCGCGCGGTAAGGATATCCTGAGGGCCTTCCAGCTCACCCCGTTCGACGATGTACGCGTGGTGATCCTCGGCCAAGACCCCTACCACGGCCCGGGGCAGGCGCACGGCCTCAGCTTTTCCGTGCCCGTCGGTATCCCTCCTCCCCCATCCTTGCAGAACATCTTCAAGGAGATCCAGCGGGACATCGGCCCCTTCACCCCTTCCGGTGGCGACCTTAGCCACTGGGCCGAAAGCGGCGTATTGCTACTCAACGCCACCCTCACTGTGCGCGCCGGTGAGGCCGCCTCGCACCAAGGTCACGGCTGGGAGCGCTTCACCGATGCAGCCATCACCGCACTTTCAAAAGAGCGCACCGGACTGATCTTCCTGCTCTGGGGGCGCCACGCACAAGCCAAGGAGGTGTTGATCGACGGCGAACGGCACTTTATCCTTAAAGCGCCACACCCCTCCCCGCTTTCCGCGCATCGCGGCTTCTTGGGCTGTGGTCATTTCAGCGCCGTGAACGAGATCCTGCTCGCGCAAGGTGGAAGCCCGATCCCTTGGACCCGGTAATGTGGCGGGCACTTGTCATCCCCTTTGCATTGATCTCGCTGGCCGCACAAGCGCAACAACATGTGCTTTCCGTGAAGGCGGATACGGTGTTGCCAAACAAGTGGAAAGGCCCGTTCAAGCTGGAAGTAAGCCAAGTCCCCGAGCGGTCGGCCGAGATCCGCAATGCGATGATCGCGGAAGGCTATCTCGCCGCATCGCGGGACAGTTGTGTGGTTGGAAAGGACACAACGACCTGCTATTACCACCTCGGCATACAGTACCGCTGGGCGCACCTCACGGCGGGCTCCGTTCCCCAAGAGATAGCCAGTTCCACCGGCTTTCGCGAACGCTTCTATCGCGACCGCCCGATCACCCCGGTGCAGGTGGCGAAGTTGTTCGATGGCTTACTGAAGGAATGTGAGGACAACGGCTACCCCTTCGCTGTGGTGGGGCTGGACAGTCTGCGGGCCACCGATGGCGGGCTCTCGGCCTCGGTACACTTGGACCGTGGGCGATATGTCACCATCGATAGCGTGGTGGTCCGCGGGACCGCCCGCGTGAATGAACGCTACCTCCAGTCACATCTCGGTATCCGGCCAGGTGATACATACAACGAATCGCTTGTACGTGGCCTCGAGAGCCGGACGAAGGAGCTTCCCTTCGTGGCCCGGAAGCAGCCCGCATACTTGCTTTTCTCGCCGGACCAGACCAAGCTTTACCTATTCTTGGACGAGAAACGGGCCAGCAATTTCAATGGCATCCTGGGCGTGGCGCAGGACGCCCTGACCGGACAGGTTCATTTCACTGGCGACCTGGACCTCAAACTGCGCAATGCCCTGCACCATGGCGAGGCCATTGACCTGAGTTGGCGAAGCCTGCAGGACCGCACACAAAATCTCAAGGTCGGCTTCAACTATCCGTTCGCCTTCAACACACCCTTCGGTGCGGACCTGGGCCTCACGCTCTTCAAGCGGGACACCACATTCCTCGAAGTGACCTCCCGGGCGACGATCGAATACCTCCTGAGCCGAGGCGACAAGGTGCGCGTATTCGTGAACAACAAGAACAGCCAGCGGTTGGGCCAGCAATTGTTCTACACGCCCGGCCTGGCCGATGTGAAATTGACGTCCTACGGCTTGGGCGTACAGCGCGAGCGCTACGACTATCGGTTCAATCCGCGCAGAGGACTCGGTGTGGATCTGGAGGGATCCGTCGGCAAGAAGCGCAGTTCCACCGCCACTTTCAGCGAGACCGCGGCCGCCGAACACCGCAGCGTTCAATACGAACTGAACGGCAACGTGAGCTGGTACATCCCCATCGGAAGGCGCAGCACCGTGAAGCTCGCCGGACAGGGCGGTAGCATGGTGAACGACCTGCTATACTCCAATGAGCTCTACCGGATCGGCGGCATCAAAACGCAACGTGGTGTGGACGAAGCCAGCATTTATGCCTCTTCCTTTGCGATCGCCACCATCGAATACAGGTTCCTGTTCGAGGAGAACAGCAACTTCTTCCTCTTCATGGACCAGGGCTGGTGGGAGGACCGGAGCAAGACACCCCTGCTCACCGACACTCCCTTGGGCTTCGGCGTAGGAACGAGTTTCGAAACCAAGGCTGGGATCTTCTCCCTGAGTTATGCGCTTGGGAAGCAGTTCAACAACCCGGTGGCACTGAGGGGTGGAAAGGTCCACTTCGGGTTCACGAGTTTGTTCTAGGTTGCCAGAAGGATCCGTGTCATCCGGATCGAGTGAGTAGGGACCTGGCCGCGATGCATTGTGGAAAAGAAGCTGCGGGCCTGGATAGCCTGCCGGCATGGCAACGTCAACTTTGACGTGGAACCCTATTCGATTTTCATCCGTTTTAGACCGATGCGCTTCACCCGCCTTGCGTTGGCCTTTCTTTTCAGCGCCACTTTCGCTGTGGGCGCCATGGCACAGGCGGATGACCTGGCCATGGTCTCCCCAGCGCGGAAGCAACCCTTGGCGGACTTCCTGATCGAATGGATGCAGGTGCATTATCCGCACGCACCTTCGGAAGGCTACGTGCTTTACGTCTCCGTGAAGAGCCAGCGGATGTATTTCGTGGTGGAGGGGAAAATGAAAGCTGAGTATGTGATCTCCACCGCGCGGAACGGCCTTGGCGCACAGGTGAGCAGCAACCGCACGCCTGAGGGCCTGCATCGCGTGGTGCGCAAATTCGGTGAAGGCGTGCCCCTGCTCGGCATCTTCAAGGGTAGGCAATACACGGGGGAGGTAGCCTCGGACAGCACCGGCAAGGATGACCTGATCACCTCGCGCATTCTCTGGTTGGACGGACTCGAGCCTGGCCTGAATGAAGGAGGAACCGTGGATAGCATGCAGCGCGGGATCTATATCCACGGCACTGGGGACGAGGCCTCTTTGGGCACGCCAAGCTCGCACGGATGCATCCGCATGCGCAACAGCGATGTGATCGCGCTTTTTGACAAAGTGCTCATCGGGACGCTGGTGGTGATCTTGGATAATTGAGCAGCCCATAGCTCGCACTCGCGACACGCGAGCGCCAGCTATGGCTTCAGACTCAGGACTCAAGACTAATAAGACTCCCGACTTCAAAGCCCGCATACCTTAGCGGCATGGTTTGGACGAGCCTTCTACTGGGACTCTTGGCCGGAGTCATTCTCGGTGCCATAGCCGTTGTGCTTTGGTCCCGTGGCAAAGGCGCTGAGGCAGTAAAGCTGGTGCAGGAAGCACGCGAGGCTGATCGCCAGGACCTGGGTCGGCAATTGGTGGAAAAGGAGCAGCGACAACAGGACCAGCAGCGGGAATTGATCGCCATCAACGGTGCGCTGGCCACGGAACGGCAACGCAATGAAGGGCTGGAGGAGAAACTGGGGACGCAGAGAGCGGAACTGGAATCGCTGAACGAGCGCATGACCAAGGAGTTCAAGCAGATCGCGAATACCTTGATGGAAGAGAAAGGCAAGCAGCTCACGGACCGCCAGGAAGGCACCTTGAAACTGCTGCTCGACCCGTTCAAGGAACGGATCAAGGAATTCCAAGAACAGGTGCGGGTCGCCTACGACAAGGAAGGCAAGGAGCGCCACCTGCTGAAGAGCGAAGTGGCCAAGTTGGTGGAACAGAACCAGCGCCTGAGCCAGGACGCCGACAACCTCACCAAAGCATTGAAGGGCGACCACCAAAGCCAAGGCGCTTGGGGGGAGATGATCCTGGACAAGGTCTTGGAAAGCTCCGGCCTGGTGAAGGGTCAGGAATACAGCATGCAGGAAAGCACCACGCTACCTGATGGCACACGGCTTCGGCCGGACGCTGTGGTAATGCTGCCGGAGGACAAGCACCTCATCATCGACTCCAAGGTCTCGTTGCTGCATTACGAGCAGTATTGCACCGCCACTGACGATGCCCAACGCGGGAAGTTCTTAAAGCTGCATACCGAGAGCCTGCGCGCCCACGCCAAGGGCCTCGGCGAGAAGAACTACACCAAACTCTACGGCATCTCCAGCGTGGACTTCGTGCTGATGTTCGTACCGATAGAGCCGGCGTTCCTGTTGGCCTTGCGCGAGCGGCCGGAGATCTTCCAAGAAGCCTACGACCGACAAGTGGTGATGGTGACCCATGGCACGCTCATGGCCACCTTGCGCACCATCCATGGCCTCTGGAAGAACGAGAACGTAGCACGGCACCACATGGCCATCGCCGAGCGGGCCGGTGCCCTGTACGAGAAGTTCGTGGGCTTCACCGAGGACCTTGGCCGTGTCGGCAAGCACGTGAACGATGCACGCGACAGCTATGAAAAGGCCGTGGGGAAACTGAGCGAAGGGAGTGGCAACCTCATCCGCCAAGTGGAAATGCTGAAGGAGCTGGGCGCGAAGACGAACAAGAGCATTCACCCAAAGCTCTTGGAAAGATCATTGGAAGAAGGCCACAACGCATGAGAAAGAGCATTCTTCAACTGCTGTTGCTCGGGATAGTGATCACGGGTGCGACCGGCTGTGGGTCCTACGTTCCCGTGGCAGCTGGGGACAATTTCGCATATCTCTACGGCAAGGGCGCAGCAGCTATTCGGTTGCAGGCGCGGGTGTACCAACCCGATGCCGATCATGCCGTGATCTATTTCAAGCTGCGCACCGCGGATCTGCTGTACAAAGGCACAGGTGGTGGTGGTCCCTACCACGCTCGGGTGGTGATGAGCTATGAGGCCTACCCTGCCCCCGGATCACGCAACCTATTGGATAGTTCAAGCACCTTCGTGAAAGACCAGAGCATGGTGCCGAACGAGGACAAGGAGTTGATCGGCAATATGCAACTGAAAAATATAGGTGATGCATCCTTCGTGCTACGCATCACTGCCCGCGACCTGAACCGGGACGCGGAGAGTACCGTGATGCTCCGTGTGGAGCGGGGAATACCGGGCGGCGGCCAGGAGTTCCTACCAGTGGGTGCCAATGGTCTTCCGTTGTTCGACGATCACGTGCAACCGGGTACCACGCTGAAGATCGAAAGTGACAGCCACGCCGGCGCACTGCTCCATGTGGACCACTATCCACCGGTAACGAAGTTGCCCGCGCCGGTCTTCGCCGAAGTAGCGCCACCTGCGTTGGATGCCCTTCCGGACAGTTCGTTCACCATCCGCGTGCAACCTGACGGCCGGTTCAATTTCACCGTGGGAACGAGCGGCTTCTACCACTTCCGTGCAGACACGACCAGCATGAGCGGTTATACACTGTTCGTGCCAACGGATGCCTACCCAACCGTCAGCACTGCGAAGGACATGGTGCCCCCTCTGCGCTACATCACCAGCACGAAGGAATGGGATGCCATGGCCAATTCCTCCAACGGGCGCAAAGAAGTGGAGCGGTTCTGGACGGATGCGGCCGGCAGTCGCGACCTTGCGCGTGAGGCCATAGCAGGCTACTATGGACGCGTGGAAAGCGCCAACCGGCATTTCACCAGCTACACGGAAGGTTGGAAAACGGATCGCGGGCTGGTGCACATCATCTTCGGAACGCCCACCACGATCCGCAAGAATGCCAACAGCGAGACCTGGGTCTATGGCGACGAGACGAACCTGATGAGCCTCGTGTTCAACTTCGTGAGGCGGGACGAGCCCTTCAGTGACAACGACCTGGTGCTGCAGCGCGACCCGCGGCTGAAGAGCGCTTGGTATAGGAATGTGGAAAGCTGGCGGAACGGGAGGATCTTGCAGAATTGAGCGATGAGGGATCCCGCTCAGGGTCTCGCGTAGCGGACCCTGAGCTCAATAAGTCAGTGAAAAGTGATAGGTGAACGAGAACTTGGATGAGAAAAGACGAACTGATATGCGGGGTACACCCGGTGATAGAGGCGCTGAAGAGCGACCTGCACGTGGAGAAATTACTGATCCGTCGCGACGCGGGGGGCGACGGTATCCGCGATCTTAAGAACCTGGCCCGTGAGCTTGGCGTGCCTTGGCAGCCGGTGCCCGGTGAAAAGCTGGACCGCTTGACCACCACGGAACATCAAGGGGTGATCGCCTTCATCAGCCAAGTGGCCATGCAGGACCTCGACGGCTTGATCGCACAGGCCTATGACCGCGGCGAAGACCCGCTCCTTGTAGCTCTTGATGGCGTGACCGACGTAAGGAACATGGGTGCTATCGCTCGCAGCGCGGAATGTTTCGGGGCTCACGGCATGCTGGTGCCAAAGACCGGTACGGCACGCTTGGGCAGTGACGCGGTGAAAAGCAGTGCCGGGGCATTGTTGCGGAAGCCCGTATGCCGCGTGGACAATTTACCCTTGTCCTTGGACCGTGCGAGGGAACATGGATTGCGCATCATCGCGGTGACCGAAAAGGCGGAAATCTTGATCGAAGACTGTGACCTCACCGGCCCGCTAGTGCTGGTGATGGGGGCCGAGGATGTGGGCATCTCGCCGGTCATCCTCCGCAAGGCGGATGCACTGGTCCGGATCCGCATGGCCGGAACAATCGGCTCGCTGAACGTGAGCGTTGCTTCCGGGGTGGTGCTCCACGAGGTGTTGCGCCAACGCTCGGCCCAGGGCCCGGCCTGACCGCATTATAGCACTACCTCTTCTCTTCGGAATGGCGCTCGCTCCACGTGGGGACGAGCGCCTTCCCGTGTCCGGGCGTTTCGGGTCATAGGAACCTTTCGGGCGTTCATCGGGTATAACGCGGCATCCATACCTCAACAAGGACGAATTCCCTTCATCCACACCTACAAAACCATTCTCTGCATGAGGCTCCACATGCCCAGACCGATCCTACTGCTCTTCCTGTTCACCCTTTTGGCCTGCAACAGCTTGATGGCGCAAGAGACCATCGGCCTCCGCGTCGATGCGCTCACCAGCGCTGAACGCGATTCCTTCATGGCCAGCAGCCATCCCGGGGATCTCCATGTGGTCTACGCATGCCTTCCTGCCGGCATCCTCGTGTTCGCCTCGGACGAGCCGACCGGATCGCGTGAGGCCCTCCGCACAAAAGCATTGGCAGTAATGACACCGGGTATTGCGCCCGGTCGCATCGGAACCGTGGAACTCACTCTGCACGAAGCCGAATCGGCGTGCGAAACAGCACGGGGACAATGAGTATTTCCATGACGAACCTTACCTGCTTCTTCAGTGCAGCACTCGCTGTCGCTTCCGCCAGCTTCGCACAGGCCCAGCTTTCGGTAAGCTCCCAGACAGACCTGCAGGAACTTGCCCGCACGATCACCGGGCCGGGCGTCGCCATCTCCAACCCGCAGATCGACTGCCACAGCCAGGGATATGGCCAGTTCCAATACGCGGGATCGCTCCTCGGTATCGATGAGGGGATCCTGCTCACCTCCGGAAAGATCACCAACGCGGTGGGGCCGAACAACGCCGAGAACACCACATTCGACCAAGGCCGCGGTGGGAACAGCATTTTGAACACCGTGACCGGCAGGACCACCATGGATGCCTGCAAATTCGAGTTCGACGTGATCCCTTCCGGTGATAGCCTGCGCTTCGATTTCGTCTTCGGTTCCGAGGAGTACAACGAGTGGGTGGGTTCACAGTACAATGATGTCTTCGGCTTCTTCATCAGCGGTCCCGGTATCACCGGGGACGCCGGTATCGGCAATGACAAGAACATCGCACTCATACCAGGGACCAACCAGGCCGTGACGATCAACAACGTCAACAACGGCTCGAATGCCAACTACTTCCAATACAATGCCGGTGGCCAACACATCCAGTACGACGGGTTCACCAAAGGCCTGAGCGCGTTCTCCACCGTTCAGCCATGTGCTACCTATCACTTGAAACTGATCGTGGCGGACGCGTCCGACCGCAAGTTCGACTCGGGTGTCTTCATCGCCAAGGTGAAAAGCAATCCGGTGACGATGCAACTGATCACGCAGAGCGGGATCGACAGCCTTATCGAAGGATGCAACAGCGGTTTCGTGCGCTTCACACGTCAACAAGCGACTGACCAACCGTTGACGCTTGAATACTACGTGCATGGCACGGCTATCAATGGGACGGACTACGCCGCGATCGGTTCCATCGATCCGAACACGCCGAAGTCGATCACCATTCCGGCGAACGGATCCTATGTGGACAAGCCGATCACCCCCATTGCAGATGGTATCGCCGAAGGTGAGGAGACCTTGCTCTTCATCCTCGGCAATCCGTATTGCCCAAGCGTTTCCTCGGATACGTTGGTGATCTCTCTGGTCGACTCGCTGACCGCATCGGTACAACCGGCGATCAGCACCATCTGCCAGAACGGACAGGTACAGCTTGTCGCCACCGGCGGCACGCAATACACTTGGACACCGGCCACCGGTCTTAGCGCGACCAACATCGCCAACCCGATCGCCCAGCCGGGCTCCACTCAACAATATTCGGTGACGGTGCAGAACGGAGGATGCTCGCAGACCCTGCAATGCATGGTGAAAGTGAGCGCCATGGTGATCACGGCGAACACCACGAACCCCTTGTGCAATGGTGCGAGCAATGGTGCGATCAACCTTTCCTTCACTGGCGGCATCGCACCCTACAGCTTTCAATGGTCCGGCCCGAACGGCTTCTCTGCTTCAACGGAGGACCTCTCCGGGATCGCTGTAGGCACCTATTCCGTTATCGTGACGGACGCGGCCTGCACGAAAACCCAAAGCTTCAATGTGGGCCAACCCGCTCCCTTGAGCGTAGGCCTCACTCCTTCGCTCCTCATCTTCGGCCAGAACATCAGCTGCCATGGCGGACATGACGGCAGCATCGATGCGACCATCACCGGAGGTACCGGCCCATACACTTCCCATTGGACCGGTCCCAATGGCTATGCCTCCAACGCGGAGGACATCGGCACCCTCGGTGCAGGCACCTACTCCATTGCGGTGACCGATATGAACGGATGTACGGCCACCGCTAGCACCACTTTGCTGGAAAGCGCTCCGATGAATGCTACGATCAGCGCCACCGGCGGTGTGGATTGCGCGAATGACGGCGATGGTTCCGCCACGGTGGAGGTTACAGGCGGCATGCCCAACTACACCTACGGTTGGAGCACAATGCCGGTGCAGACGGGCGCCACCGCGAGCGGCCTTTCACCAGGCACATACACCGTCACCGCCACTGACCAATACGGATGCTTCACGAGCACCTCGGCAACCGTCACCGGCCCGACACAGCCATTGAACGCACAACTGACCGCGAAGACGAACGTGACCTGCTTCGGCGCGGCCAATGGCAGTGCCACGATCTCCGTCTCCGGTGGGACCGGCGGCTACAGCATCTCTTGGAACACCACGCCTGCGCAGACCGGAACGACGGCCACTGGACTTTCCGGCGGGATTTACACGGTGACGATCGCCGATGCCAATGGCTGTGGCAGGACGATCCAAGTGGCCATTGCTGAGCCGACGCTACCCTTGTCTGTTGCCATCACTGCGCAAACGAACATATCCTGCCATGGCCAAGCCACGGGCAGCGCAACTGTGAACGCATCCGGTGGTAGCGGTCCCTATGCCTATTCCTGGAACACAATGCCTGCGCGGAACGGAGCCTCACAAACAGGCCTCGCTGCCGGAAGTTACACGGTCACCGTGACCGATGCACACGGCTGCACCGCTACGCAGAGCGTTGTGATCACCGCACCCGCGGCAGGTCTTTCGGCGAACATCAGTGCCAGCACCAACGTGCTTTGCGCCGGTGGATCCAACGGCAGTGCCACAGTCGCAGTGAGTGGCGGAACCGTTCCTTACAGCTATCTCTGGAACACCACGCCGCCACAGAGCGGAGCATCCGCCACTGGACTTAGCAGCGGAACTTGGCAGGTCAGCATCGTGGATGCGAACCAATGCAGCACATCCGCATCCGTTGCGATCACGCAACCCACGCCGCTGGCCGCGGTCGGGACGATCAGCCCGGCACTTTGCCAAGGCGCTGCCAATGGAGCTGTGGACGTGAGCACCTCCGGCGGAACTTCCCCCTATTCCTGGTCATGGACCGGACCTGCTGGCTTCACCGCTAACACGGAGGATATCAGTTCGCTCAACGCCGGCGGCTACACGTTGACCATTACGGATGGCAGCGGATGCAGCATCACGCGCAGCTTCGATGTGAACCAGCCGGGCCTCTTCACTGCCAGCGCCACAACTTCGAGCCATGGCAATGCGAACGTGAGCTGCCCGAACAGTGCGGACGGGGCGATCGATCTTACGGTGAGCGGTGCAGTATCCCCATACTCCTTTGCATGGTCCGGGCCAGGCGGGTTCTCTGCCTCTTCAGAAGACATCGCAGGCATACAGGCTGGAACGTATTCAGTCTCCATCAGCGATCTCAACGGTTGCAGCACCGACCTTGACGTGACATTGCTAGCTCCTGCGGCCATCGCAGTGCAGACCACGCTGAGCAACTTCGGTGGCACATCCATCTCCTGCAATGGCGGCAGCAACGGCAGCATCACCACACAGATCTCAGGCGGGAACGCGCCCTATACCACCACATGGACTGGACCTTCCAGCTTCAGTTCCACACAGGCGAACATTACCGGATTGAGCGCTGGCACCTATCAGTTGGTGCTCACCGATGCTAACAATTGCACCTCCGGACAAACCGCAGTGGTCACTCAACCGGTCGCACTGACCGCGACCAATGGCGGCACCTCCCCTACGAGTTGTTTCGGTAGCGCATCCGGACAAGCCACGGTGCATGTTACCGGCGGTCGCTCACCATACGCCTACACCTGGAACACCAACCCGGCACAGCACGCATCAACTGCGACCGGCCTGAGCGCAGGCAGCTACACCGTGACCGTGACCGATGCCAACGGTTGTAGCACCACGGCCTCCATGACCGTGGGCGGACCTGTGGCCGCGTTGGCCATCCCACCTCCGAGCATCACCAACGTGCTGTGCCGTGGAAGCCAGACCGGCGAGGCTACGGCCCAGGCCACGGGCGGAACAGCACCTTACAGCTACACGTGGAACACCAGCCCTCAGACCAACGGCCCCTTCGCGACCGGGCTTGCCGCAGGGACTTGGATCGTGACCGTGACAGATGCAGCTGGATGTTCCGCTTCACGGAACGTGATCATCACTCAACCACAACAACCGCTATCGGCCACCGTGGCAAACCGCCACTACGTCACCTGCTTCGGCGATAGCGACGGATCCATCTCCATTCTGGCCACCGGAGGAAGCGGCAACTACACGATCACTTGGAACACCAACCCGGTGCAGACCGGATCCACAGCGACCGGCCTGGCCGCAGGCAACTATGTGGCCACCATCGCAGATGCGAACGGATGCACGCAGACACTGGCGTTCCCGGTCTCCATCGATGGGCCCACTGCACCATTGGCGATGACGTACTCACCATTCACCTATCCCGGTGGAGCGCATGTAAGCTGCCCGGGTAACAACGATGGAAGCATTGACGTCACTGTTACGGGCGGTACCCCGAATTACAACTATTCATGGCAGAATGGCGTGGGCGGCACTTTCAACATGCAAGACCCCACGGGGCTTTCCGCAGGCACCTACCATCTTATGATCGGGGATGGCCATGGCTGTCACATCGACACCACGATCACCTTGGTGGCGCCCACAACGATCACCGCGACAGCCAACGTTCACTCCGCTGTTTGCCATGGTGCAAGTGATGGCTCCATAGACATGACCCCAGCAGGCGGTGTTGGGCCATACTCGTATCAATGGAGCGGCCCGGGCGCATTCACCGCCAGCACGCAGGACCTGAACATGATCGCCGCAGGCGTTTACACAGTGATCATCACTGATGCCAATGGATGTTCGTTCGGTCAACCTTTCGACGTGACCGAACCCGGCACCTTCAGCTTCAATGCTACGCTGGGGCCGGTCTCCTGCAACAATTCCACCAACGGCTCGATCCAGCTCACCACTTCCGGAGGAACGGCTCCATACCAGTATGCTTGGAGCGGGCCCAATGGCTACAATGCGAGCACGGCCAGCATCAGTGGTCTTTCGGCGGGCACCTACAACCTCATCCTCACGGATGACAACGGTTGCTCCGCACTTTCCAGCCACACGCTGGTCCCGCCACCAGGACTGAATCTCTTCACCATCTCCAACAAGGATCATGGTGGCTATGACATCAGCTGCAATGGTTCTTCCGATGGCACCATCACCAGCACGTACAGCGGCGGAACGCCTCCATACACCTTCGCATGGACGGGTCCCAATGGGTTCACCGCCAGCACGGCGAACATCGGCGGGCTTTCCGCAGGCAACTACACATTGACCGTGACGGACCAGAACGGTTGCAGCGTAACATCCGCAACAACATTGGTCGCTCCACCGGTGCTTACGGCCACAGCGGTGGCAGGAAGCTTTGCCGGCGGCAGCGGTACCAGTTGCAACGGGAATACGGATGGATCGATCGTGCTGACCCCGGCCGGTGGAACAGCTCCATACGCCGTCTCCTGGAGCGGCCCTGGCGGATTCAGCTCCAGCTCATGGCAGATCACCGGCTTGGCACCTGGGACATACACGGCGACGGTGTCCGATGGTAACGGTTGCTCCACCACGGCTTCCGCAACATTGACCGCACCTGCCCCGATCGCGCTGAGCAGCATTGGCACCGACATCACATGCAATGGTGGCACCAACGGTTCCGTGGATCTCACCGTTTCCGGAGGAAGCGGCATTTACAGCTATCAATGGAGCGGTCCGAACGTGTTCGCAGCCAGCACGCAGGACATCTCCAACCTTGTCGCCGGCACCTATGAGGTGACCGTAATGGATGCTAACGGCTGCTCGGCCAACACTTCCATCAGCATCACGCAGCCCACCGCGGTCCAAGCCACAGCGGACATCACGACCGCAGCGTGCCAAGGATTCAACACCGGCGCTGTCGACCTCACCGTGGCCGGTGGAACGGGCGCATATTCCTACCTCTGGACCGGCTTCCCTGCGTTCTCCGCAACAACCGAGGACATCGGATCGCTCTTCGCAGGGGTCTACTCCCTCACGGTGACGGATGGCAATGGTTGCACGTTCAATTCAAACTACAATGTCGGAGAACCTGGGCTCTTCGATATCACAGCAGAGTTGAGCAGCGTGGCGGGTGGCTACAATGTGAGCTGCGCCGATGCCACAAACGGAAGCATCGATGCTACGGTGAGCGGCGGCACCGGCCCCATCAGCTATTTCTGGAACGGCCCGAACGGTTTCACGTCGACCAACCTCGACCTGATGGATCTGGCACCTGGCCAGTACAGCCTCACCGTGCACGATGCGAATGGCTGCAATGGAATAGCCAGCTTCACCCTCACCGCGCCTTCACCGATCATGATCGGGCTGACCGCTACCGGCCAACCTTCCTGCATCGGTGGAAATGACGGCAGCATTGAAGCGTCCATTCTCGGAGGAACCGCTCCCTATACCTCTTCTTGGACCGGTCCGAACGGATCGCTCGGGATCTCGCAGAACCTCACCGGTGTTGGTGCAGGAACATACGTGATCACCGTGACCGATGCCTTGGGATGCATCGCGACCGGAAGCATCACCTTGACCAGTCCCGCTGGTATCGAAGCCATCGCCATCGCACATGAATACGCCAACGGATCCAATCTCACCTGCTCCTATTCCAACGACGGCAGCATCGATATGGACATCACCGGGGGAAACGCTCCTTACCAAGTCGCATGGAACGGCCCCAATGGATATCATGCTTCCTCCGAGGACATCAGCGGGCTAAGTGCGGGCACGTACACCGCATCGATAACCGATGCCAACGGATGCAATGCCATGGCTCAAGTGGTCCTCGTCACACCGACGCCGTTGGATCTGGCCATTACCATTTCGTCCTATAGCAGCGGCAACGCGATCTCGTGCTCGGGCGCCGCTGACGGCAGCATCACGCTGATCACTACGGGCGGGAACCCGGGTTACACCACAACTTGGACCGGACCCAATGGATTCACGTCCCAACAGAACGTGCTTCAGAACCTGGCCCCAGGCAGCTATACCGTAGTGGTGTACGATGCTTCCGGCTGCACGAACAATGCGAGCGTGAACCTCATCGCACCGCCCCCGATCACCACCTCAGCTGTGCTTTCCGACCATAGCGGATTCGAAGTTGGCTGTGGCGGGACCGATGGTTCCATCAACCTCACCGCTGCAGGAGGGCTTGCTCCGTACCAGTTCAGCTGGACCGGCCCCAACGGCTTTGCTTCATCCAGCGAAGACTTGGTGGACATCAGCGCGGGCAGCTACAGCGTGGCGATCACCGATGCGAACGGATGCAGCACCAGCCGCACTTTCACGCTCAACGCGCCGGAGAACCTGACCACGATACTCACCGTGACCAGCAATGAGTGTGACCTCACAGCGAACAGCACCATCGCGCTTACCGTGAGCGGCGGCGTTGGCCCATTCGACTTCGCTTGGACCGGCCCCAACGGATTCACCTCCACGGATGAGGACATCACCGCGCTCGCAAGCGGGGACTATGCAGTGACCATCACCAGCGCCATGGGATGTGTCACAACCGCCAATGCCACTGTGATCGCGTCCGCACCCATGACACTGGGGCTCTATGCCTCCAACTATGGCACCGTGAACATTCCTTGTCACGGCGACAGCAGCGGCACCATCGAATTGGCCGTGAGCGGCGGGTTCGCTCCGCTGAACATCGCTTGGACCGGGCCCAACGGTTTCACCGCGGACACGACCGACATCAGCGCATTGATCGCAGGTATCTATTCCGTCATCATCACGGATGACCATGGCTGCATGCGCGACACGTCCATCACTTTGATCGAACCGGACAGCGTTCTCTCCACCGTGCTTTCCGCCAGCGATGTTGCTTGCCACGGATCACTTTCCGGAAGCATCAGCACCACCGTCACCGGAGGATCCGGCCCGTACACCTTCGATTGGCGTGGACCGGACAGCACGCAGTTCAGCACCGCGGATCTTTCGGGTATCGGCGCGGGGGACTATGAGCTGGTGGTGACCGATGCGAACCAGTGCGTGAACACCTTGTTGATCACCGTCTCACAACCGGACAGCGCGTTGAGCGTGGACTTCAGCGTGACGGACCACAACGGCTTCAACACCAGTTGTTCGGACGCCACTGACGGGGCGATCGATCTCACAACGAACGGAGGAAGCCCAGGATACACCTACGCCTGGACGGGACCGGACGGCTTCACATCCACCGAGGACAGCCTCTCCGGCCTGGCCGCAGGTACCTATATGATCACCGCGACGGATGCGAACGGATGTTCCTTCGAGCAGAGCATCACGGTCGTACCGGCGCCGCCGATCATCGTCGGACTCTCGGCTGCAACATTCGCTTCCGGCACCAACATCAGCTGCTTCGGCATGAACGACGGGGCGATCAGTGGGATGGCCTCCGGTGGCGTCAACCCCGCATCGCCGCAATGGAGCGGACCGAACGGTTTCACCGCTACCGCAATGGACATCGATCTACTTGCGGCAGGTACCTATTGCCTCACCGTAACCGATGACAACGGTTGCCCCGCACAAGAATGCGTGATCCTCTCCGCTCCTGACACCTTGATCGCCACGGCCACTGCCAACGCGGCACCGTGCGGCCTTTCGACCGGCTCGGTGGATGCGACGATCACCGGCGGCAGTTCCGCCTACAACACGGCATGGAACACCGGTGCACAAAGCGAGGACCTGTCCAATGTGATCGCAGGAAGCTACACGCTCACCGTGACCGATGCCAACGGTTGCATTGCCAGCACCACCGCCTCTGTCGCCGGGACTCCCGGCGTGGAAGCAACGGCTGAAGTAACCAACCCGCTGTGCCATGCTTCAATGGAGGGCGCGATCGATCTTTCCATCACCTCCGGCCTGGCACCCTTCACCTATGTGTGGAGCAATGGCATTGCGGATGAGGACCTCTCCGCTCTGGGCGGCGGCGAATATGCGATCATCATCACCGATGCGAACGGTTGCACCTGGGATTCACTGATCACTGTTCACGCTCCCGAAGCACTCACTGCGGATACCATCCTCTCCCACTTTGCCAACGGTCATAACATCAGTTCATGGAACGGCACGAACGGCTCCATCAGCGTTGATGCGACAGGAGGCACGCCGCCCTATACCTATGCCTGGAATGATGGTGCATCAACGGCTTCGCGCTACGGCCTTTCCGCTGGCACCTATGAGGTGACGATCACCGATAGCAACGGATGCTCCGTGCAGCTCATCATCACCCTCACCCAGCCGGACGAGTTGGAAATGCCTACGGGCTTCACGCCCAATGGCGATGGGAACAACGATGCCTTCGTGGTCCATGGCATCGAAGCGTATCCCGGCAACCAACTCATCGTATACAACCGTTGGGGAAATGTCGTGTTCGACCAACCGCACTACTCCAACGATTGGCGCGGTGAAAATCAACAGGGGCAGCAACTACCGGACGGCACCTACTTCGTCGTCCTACGCCTGAACGCCGAACTCACCCTGCAGAACTATGTGGACCTCCGACGCTAAGCGACCATGAGAACGACCATGCAACGCATCCGCCTCATACTGCCATTGGCGCTGTTGGCACTCTCGGCCAACGTGGCCTCCGCGCAACAGGAACTGATGATCAGCCAGTACATGTTCAACGGGCTCTTCCTCAATCCCGCGTACGCCGGCAGCCATCCTTACACCAGTGCCACCGCCCTGCACCGCAGCCAGTGGGTGGGCATGGAAGGCGCACCACGCACCAATCTGCTCGGCATTGATGGGCCGTTGATGGGCAACAAGATGGGGTTGGGCTTCACCTTCAGCCATGACATGATCGGTGTAAGCCGCGACGTGGAGATGGCCGCGAACTACGCCTACCGCATCCGCACGGGATCGAATGGACACCTTGCATTCGGGCTCAAGGCAGGCCTGTCCTTCTATACCGCCAAACTCAGCGACCTCGTTTACTGGGACACGCAGGACGCGCTGTACCAGAACAATATCAGCAACGCCACGGTGGGCAAGTTCGGCTTCGGTCTCTACTGGAACAACGAGCGTTCGTTCGTCGGGATCTCCGTGCCCACGATCTATGCGGCGGATGGCAAGTTGTCGTCCCAACCATCCGACGCGCCGGAACATTACTTCACCCAACATTACTACCTGAACGCTGGGCATGTGTTCGAGTTGAACGAGAACTTCGACCTCAAGCCCAGTGTGCTGATCAAATACCAGCAGCAAGCGCCGCCTGAAGTGGACCTCAACATGAACCTCCTCTTCAAGGACCGCTTCTGGCTGGGTGCAGGCTACCGCACCGGCGATGCCGTCGTGGGCATGGTGGAGTTCCAGATCAACCGCCTGTTCCGTGTCGGTTATGCCTACGACATGAACACCTCGAAACTGAGGCATTACAATGGTGGCTCGCACGAGGTGATGCTCGGCATCGACCTGGGCAAAGAGCCGATCATGATCAAAAATCCCCGGTACTTCTGATGCGCGCAACCAAACACATTGCATCCATTGCTGTCGCGGCATCGCTGCTGTTCGCATCCTGCGCGAACTACCATGTGCGCCAAGGCCAGCAGGCCATGGCCCTCATGGCATACGCCAAGGCGGGGAAACACTTCAACAAGGCGCTCAACCAGCAACAAGGACGTGACCTTCTGCTGATGACAGCCGCTGCAGAGGCCAAGCAGAACCTGGTGGTAAAGGCCGCCGAGCACTTTGCGGCAGCGGAGCGGATCGCTCCTTTGACCGGTGCTGACGCTTTCCAATATGGCAGGATGTTGATGGCCTTGGGCGAATATGAGAAGGCGGAGCCCATGCTACTCCGGGCCTTGCAGGAAAATCCCGAACGCCGTGATGCAGCGGAACTCATCGGCGCGTGCCAAGGCTATCGTTCGTTCTATTCCGACAGCTCCCGCTATACCGTGACACAGTTGCAGTTCACGGGAATGGCAACGGCCTACTCCGCCACTCCTTCTGAAGGCGGTTTGATCTTTGCCGCCCAACGGCAAGTTTCAGCAGGGAAGAAAGATCCCTGGACCGGGCTTTCCTTCACTGATCTGTATCAAGTAACGGTTGGTGCTGATGGCGCCACCGGTATTCCCGCACCGATGAAGGGAGCCGTGAATGGCCCTTACCATGAGGGCTCTGCCGCACTGAGCACCGATGGCAAGACCCTCTATTTCACGCGCAGCAACTACTATGGGAGCAAGCTGCTCAAGGACAAGGACAATGTGAGCAACCTCAAGATGTTCCGTGCCACCAAGGAGGACAATGGTGAATGG
The DNA here is from genome assembly GCA_038234075.1 of Flavobacteriales bacterium. Classification (GTDB taxonomy): domain Bacteria; phylum Bacteroidota; class Bacteroidia; order Flavobacteriales_F; family PHOS-HE28; genus PHOS-HE28. Next base: position 23,961 of record JBBSUV010000027.1, read on the forward strand.
GGCAACATCCGCGAATTCGGGTACAACGGTGAAGGCTATTCTGTCGGCCTGCCCGCACTGAGCAAGGACGGGAAGACGCTCTACTTCACCAGCGACATGCCGGGAGGCCTCGGTGGAAAGGACCTCTGGTACAGCACGGACAACGGCACGGGTTGGGGTGCGCCGGCCAACATGGGCCCCACGATCAACACCTCCGGTGATGAGATGTTCCCCACCGTGGTGGGTGATGCGCTCTACTTCTCCAGCACCGGGCATATCAACATGGGCGGATCGGACATCTTCGAAACACACCAGGAAGGTGGGTTCTGGAGCGAACCCAAGAACATGGGCTATCCCGTGAACACCACACGGGATGACTTCGGGCTATGGCTGGACAGCACCGGAACGAAGGGCTATCTCAGCAGCGCACGATCCGGAACTGACCAGATCTATGCGCTCAGCCTGCACGCACCGGTTTTTGCAGTGAAAGGGACGATCACTAACATCAAGAACGGCGAAACATTATCCGGAGCTGTCGTCACGCTTCGCAACCTCACAACTAAACTGGACACGCAGATCACTGCGGATGTGAGCGGGGAATTCCATTTCGACCTGAAGCCTAATACGATGTATTCCATTTCGGCCACCAACGACGGCATGCTTGCGCAAAGCACCCCGGCGAGTACGGTGGGTCTGGGCCTCAGTACCACCTTACGCGCGGACCTTCAGTTGGAGCCGTTGGCACTGAACAAGCCAATCGCCGTGAAAAACATCTATTACGACTACGACAAGTGGGACATCCGTCCGGATGCAGCAGTGGAGCTCAATAAATTGGCGAAGGTCTTCATGGACAACCCCGGCCTCACCTTCGAGCTCAGCTCACATACGGACAGCCGCGGTGGTGATACCTATAACCTCGTTCTTAGTGATGCACGGGCCCGAAGCGCGGTGGACTACTTGGAGCGCCAAGGTGTTCCTCCGGAGCGGTTGACCGCAAAGGGCTACGGTGAGACCATGCCTGTGAACGGTTGCGTGAACGGGGTGAAATGCACGGAGGAGGAACATCAGGACAACCGGCGCACGGAGTTCAAGGTCATCTCCCGGGATGCCGCGGACCGCAACGGCGGAACCGCCCGACCATGATAACCGTCAACTGACGGCCAAGCCTTACTTGAGCTTAGCACCGCGCTTCACAACCTCCGCAAAGGAGATCTCCTCCACCTTGGATGCCACCCAAGCGGAAATGTTGAAATACTTCAACACCGTGCTCTCATTGGGATCTTCCATCAGCTCCTTCAGGCGGTCCCGCAAGGAGATGAACAAGGTGCGCTTCGCTTCCGGCGATGACGTGCGGGCCAACTTCTTGATGTGCTCGATGAGCGCCGCCTCCACGCCATAGGCCCGGTGTCGTTTGCTGAGGAAACGCTGTGTGCTCCGCACCATGTATTCCAACAGCTCGAAATTGCCGAGCTCATAGTGGACCACCAGGTTGAACAGCCGGGCATAAGTAAAAATGTCCTGTCGCAGCGCTGGTTCTGGATCGTTCAGCACGTTGTTCAGCCAGTGCAGTGAGCGGCTCATGTTGCCTGCACCGAAATTCACGGTGGACAGCAGGAAGTAGAATTCAAGCTCATACTCCTTCGGCAGCTTCGCTCCTAAGCGGGCCATACCCTGCACCACGGGCTCCTCCAGCTTCACCGCCTTGGCGAATTCTCCGGCCCGGTCATGGAAACGCAGCTCGCTCAGGTAGCTGTTGCTGAACACCAGCAACTTGATATCGATGTCCCCGAAGCCTGGCTTGTTCGGTAGGTCGCGAAGGTGTGCTATGTCCTCTTTGACGTGTGCATGGTCACCGAGCTCGATCTCGCATTGGATCAAGTAGTAGAGCGTGCGCATATACCGCTTCGGGAGGTCTTTCCGCAATAGCGGATGGTTGTCCAGGATCTCCTTGACACGCGAGAATTTCACATAGCCATTGGTCCAATCGCGTTTGGCCCAGAAGCAGAAGCCTTGCGTATAGTGGCAGATGGTGCTGGCCCGGTTGCTTAGCGCGGTGTTCTTCCCCTTGATCAATGGGTGGTCACTGATCTCCTCCACAATGGCATGCTCTTCCTCCGTCCGCACGTAGCCACCACTTCGGAACACGTAGTTCACCTTGGCATAGAGCACGTTGTAGGCAGCCAGGTTCTGGAGCTTCAACATCACCTTGTCCTCTTCCTTGATCAAGGCATCCAGGTCACTGGTGAAGTTGCCGCTCTGGTAGGCCTCCTCGATCAGCATCTTCTCCCAGCTCAACAGCTCGAACCAGTAGTAGAACCGCTCATGTTCGGCGGCCACCTTCTTCGCACGCTGCAAGATCTTCATGGCCTCCGCGTAGAGCGCCTTCGAAAAGAGGATCTCGATGTTATTGATGTGCTGCTTCAGCACACCGGTCACGCTGGATTCCGCATGATAGGCCCGCAGCGCCTTCAGCACCAGCTTGTACAGATGGTTCTTCTCCGAGGGGAAGTGGCGGATGAAGGTCTCCTTCGCGAACTGCTTCTTGATCGCCTCCTCATCATACGCCTTCTGCTTATCGACCGCATCGAAGATCCGCAGGTAGTTCTTCTCCCCGCTCTGGAGCGCCGAATGCAGCTTGAAGAACCGCTTCTCGGACTTGGTGAGCGACTGGATAAGGTCGAAAAGTTCGTTGCTGGGCTTCATGGGAGGAGAACAAAGCCGGGTTGCCGTAGCTGAGGCCGACCGACAAGTCCAAAGATAGCGTGGCCCACGCTCGCTGCATCCCCTCTGCGGAATATGCCCGGACCTTGGCCCGTGCGGTACATTCGCCCTCATGGACATTAGCAGACCACTCCCGCTCATCGCCCTGCTTGCACTCCACTGTGTGCCTGCTGTAGCACAGGACAGCCCGGTGGGCAGTGCATCCCGAAGCGATAGCATCGACATCCTGCACACCCGGATCGAACTGGACCTCACCAACACGCCCAGCGGCATCATCCGTGGCGATGCCACCATCACCTTCACTCCAAGAGTACCCGGCATCACCACATTACCCTTGGACCTGCTGCTGCCCGTGGACTCCGTAATGATGGGCGGAAGCCCGCTGACCTTCGCTCATCCTGGCGAGGTGCTACTGGTGGACCTCCCCGGACCTCACGGGCCGGGTGATACGCTGGCACTTACCGTCAGCTACCACGGCAACCCGGTGACGGACCCCAGCGGCTTCGGCGGTTTCTACACCCTGAGCAACTACCAATACGACCTCGGCGTGGCCTTCGATGCCATACCTCATTCATACGGACGTGCTTGGTTCCCCTGCTTTGACAATTTCGTGGAGCGCTGTGCCTTTGACTTTGTCGTGCATACCAATGGGAACCGATCGGTATTCGCCAATGGCGCACTGATCGACACCACGGACCTGGGAGGCGGCGAGCGGATCAGCCACTGGCGGATCGGGGAGCCCATACCTTCCTATCTGGCCTCGGTCGCGGCGGGTAATTACGTTGCCCTGCATGATACTTTCCCCAGTGTTTCCGGCATGGGCATTCCGGTGATCCTGGCTGCGCTGCCGAGCGATACCGCACGTATGAGAAGTTCCTTCGCCCATTTGAAGAACGCATTCGACACCTTCGAGCAATGGTTCGGTCCCTACCGCTGGAACCGCGTCGGATACGTGCTCACCAGCGCCGGTGCAATGGAGCATGCCACTAACATCTGCTACCCGGATTTCGCCGCTGACGGCACGCTCGGCAACGAGGACCTCATCGCGCATGAACTCTCCCATCACTGGTTCGGCGATCTCATCACCTGTGCGCGACCACAGGAGATGTACATGAACGAGGGCTTCGCCGACTTCTGCGCCAAGCTCTTCATTGAAGACCTCTATGGTGAAGCAGCCTATAAAGCGCTCGTGCGCACCGATCACTACGCCGTGGTTTCGGCGGCCCACCTTCGCGACGGCGGCTGGTTCGCGCTTGCCGATGTGCCGCAGAACGTGACCTACGGCGTAACCAGTTACAAGAAGGGTTCGGACATCGCGCGAACGCTCCGTACCACGCTGGGCGACAGCCTTTTCAGCGACGGGATGAAACAGGTGTTCAGCCGGAACGCCTATACCTCCATGAGCAGCGCCGCACTGCGCGACAGCCTTGGCGCGGCCACGGGTGTGGACCTCACTGATTTTTTCAACGCCTGGATCTTTCAGCCGGGTGGTGCGGCTTTCATGGTCGACTCCTTTGCCGTGGCCCAGAACGGAAGCCTGTTCGATACGCAGGTGCATGTCAGGCAGAAAACACGCGGTGGCGCGAGCTTCTTCCACCACGTGCCCGTGACATTGACCTGCATCGGTGCCGCCGGCGAAATGCATCAGGAGCTTGTGGATCTTGACGGGGAATACTCCACGGTCACCGTATCCTGCCCGTTCCCGGCGATCACCGTACGCCTGAACGATGACGAACGTCTCGCCCTCTCCACCACTGTGGACTCAGCCACCATCAGCACCTCCGGACAGAAGTACCTGCCCAATGCGGACGTGCGGGTGATCATCCCGAACTCGCCGCCACCGACCCATATTCGTGTAGAGGAACTTTGGGTACCGGCCGACGAGGACCTCTCGAATAATGGTGCCTTCCTCGTCTCGCCGGATCGCTGGTGGCGTGTGGAGACCGACATTCAACCGGGGGTAGCGATGTCGCTCCGTTTCACGGTGGACGGCCGCCCAGGATTTCCCGGAGCCTATGACCAGGGCCTTGCTCCTTTCGCAGGTGGCCTTCCTTTCAATGAGGACAGCCTGGTGATCCTCTATCGGCCAAGTCCCGCTATCGCTTGGAGCGTAAAGCCATCCACGATCAGCCACATTGGAAGCACCACCGACATCTATGCACGGCTTGAAATGCCCGGCCTGGCTGCTGGCGATTACACCTTCGGATGGCGTTCGCTCCCCACCAGCATTCTCAACAGCACTCATCACGCCAAGGACTGGCGCTATTTCCCCGATCCCGCTACTGACCAGGTGACAGTGATCGCCCCGCCGAATACGAACACGGATGGTGCAGTGTTATTGATCCACGACATGAACGGGCGCATCATCGCCAGCAAACCTTTGCAATCCTCGTCCACGCGCGTGGACGTTTCCAAGCTTGCGCCGCAGACCGTGGTACTCTCGGTCCGTTCCGCGAAAGGCGCTTCGATCAAGCTCGGCTCCTTGCACATCACACATTGAACCCGCTCCTGTTGTGAAGGCTTATTTCCGCTACTTCGGCATTCTCACCGTTCTCTTCTTCGGGATCTTCTTCGCGCAACGCCATCTCTTCCTTGCCTTCGGCCATGAAGCGCTGCACGGCATCAGCATGCACGATATCCTGGAGTCCCACTGGCGCGCGTTGCCCATGGATCTTTCCACCACCGGCTACGTGCTGCTCGTGGTCTCGCTGCTCAGCTTGCCCCTGCTCTTCACGGAGATCCCGTGGCTGAGAAGGGCCACCCGCATCTTCCTCGTGGCCTTCATCATCTGCAGTGCGCTGGTGAACGTGGTGGACATCGGGCTGTTCGATGCTTGGGGCGTGAGGATCGATCGGAAGGCCCTGAGTTACCTGCGCTATCCGAAGGATGTGATCGGCGCCACCTCGCCGGGTCGCATCGCACTGCTGCTCTTGGTGGCAACGGTGCAAAGCATGCTCTTCATCTTTCTGTTGAAACGGATCGATGATCAGCGGTCCTACCTCACGGGGAGCAAGGCAAGCCGGGCCGTTGCAGCGGTCCTGATGCCCGTGCTCTGCATCATAGCCATGCGCGGCGGACCGCAGGACGACCCGATCAACAAAAGCTGGAGTTGGTTCTCCACCCGGACCGTGCTGAACCTCGCCGCGATGAACGGCATGTGGAACTTGATGGAGATCGCTGTAGAGCCCGCCGAGTTCACCTCGAACCCGTACGCCTACATACCAAAGGAGAAGGCCGATCGGGAATTCGCGATGCTCCATCCGCAAACCGGTGCGCCAACTACGCGCATCCTCAAGAGCGAACGGCCCAACGTGTTGCTCATCCTACTGGAAAGCTGGACCGCGGATGTGATCGGACCGCTCGGCGGCGACAGCGGCGTGGCCCCACAGTTCACGCGCTTGTGCAAGGACGGCCTGCTCTTTACGAACTTCTACTCCACAGGCTTCCGCACGGAACAGGGCCTGTGTGCACTGATCAGCGGCTTCCCTTCACAGCCCACCACCACCATCATCCGCAAGTTCGGAAAGTTCGACCGCCTGCCCAGCGTGGTTCGCACCTTGGACAGCGCAGGCTATTCCTCCCGTTACTACTACGCTGGCGATGTCTCCTTCGCTAACACTCGCTCCTACCTCGAGGCCATGGGTTTCGATAAGGTTTATGACGAGGCCGCATTCCCCATCAAGCGCCGCACACGATGGGGCGCCTACGACGAGGAACTCTTCGACTTCCATCTCCGCGACGCGAAGACCGCGCGCACGCCTTTCTTCCAGATCATCATGACCTCCACCAGCCACGAGCCTTTCGATGCGCCTGTGAAGGAAGGCTTCTCCGGAAGCGATGCCAACCTCTACCGCAACACGGTGCACTATACGGATCGCTGCCTCGGCACCTTCTTGGATTCCGCGAAAAAGCAGGCTTGGTATGACAACACGCTGATCTTCATCGTTGCGGACCATGGACACTACCTGCCCCACAACTTGCCGCAATACAGCGCCGCACGCCATCGCATCCCCTTCCTCATCACCGGTGGTGCCTTGAAGGATGAACTACGTGGAAAACGGGACAACACTTTCGGTTGCCATGTGGACTTCCCCGTAACGCTGCTTGCGCAATTGGACCTGTCGCATTCCCGCTACCCGTGGGGCCGGGACCTCTTCAGCAACGCTACGCCGCACCAAGCCTTCTGGACCTTCAACAACGGCTTCGGCATAGCCGACAGCACGCAGCAAGTGGTCTTCGACGATAACAGCAAGCGCGTGATCGAACTCCGCGACAGCAGCCGCACCGGCGATGAAGAGCGCCTGCTCCACGCCGGGAAAGCGCAGTTGCAAGTGCTGCTGGATAGGTATATCGAGTTCGATCAGTAAGCGCTTCAGCGCACGTACTTCAAGCTCTTTCCGGGATAGCGCGCGCTCTTGCCGAGTTGCTCCTCGATACGCAGCAACTGGTTGTACTTCGAGATCCTGTCGCTACGTGATGCGCTGCCGGTCTTGATCATGCCGCAGTTGGTGGCCACGGCGAGATCTGCGATGGTGTTGTCCTCGGTCTCCCCGCTGCGGTGGCTCATCACGGCGGTGTATCCCGCACGGTGCGCCATTTCCACGGCCTCCAAGGTCTCGGTGAGCGTGCCGATCTGGTTCACTTTCACGAGGATGCTGTTGGCGATCCCGTCCTTGATCCCCTTGGCCAACCGCTTGGTGTTGGTGACGAAGTTGTCATCGCCCACGAGCTGGATCTTTTGGCCCAGCTCGCTGGTGAGCTTCTTCCAGCCCGCATCGTCGTCCTCGGCCATGCCGTCCTCGATGCTCATGATCGGGTAGCGCTTGCTCCAGTCCTTCCACATGGTGATCATGTCATCAGCGGTTAGGCTGTCGCCGGTACTTTCCAGCACGTAGCGCTTCTTCTTGGCGTCGTAGAACTCGGTGCTGGCGGCATCGATGGCGATCATGACGTCGTCACCGGGCTTATATCCTGCCTTTTCGATGGCCTGCATCACGAGCTTCAAGGCATCCTCGTTGCTCTTGAGGTCCGGTGCAAAACCGCCCTCATCGCCAACGTTGGTACTGAGCTTTTTAGCCTTCAGCACGCCTTTGAGCGCGTGGAAGATCTCGGCGCCCATGCGAAGTCCTTCCGCAAAGGTCTTCGCACCCACTGGCATCACCATGAATTCCTGGATGTCCACCTTGTTGTCGCCGTGCGCGCCGCCGTTGAGGATGTTCATCATCGGCACGGGCAGTGTGCAGGCGTTGGTGCCGCCCACGTAACGATACAGCGGCAGACCGGCCTCGCTGGCGGCCACTTTCGCTACCGCAAGCGAAACACCGAGGATGGCGTTGGCGCCGAGGTTGGCTTTGTTCGGCGTGCCGTCCAAGTTGATCATCACACGATCGATCACGGACTGATCACCAACGAAAGCACCGACGAGTTCGTCGTTCAACGCGCCGTTCACATTGGCCACGGCTTTCAATACGCCTTTTCCCCCATAGCGCTTCTTGTCGCCATCGCGCAGTTCCACGGCTTCGTGTGCGCCGGTGCTGGCGCCGCTGGGTACAGCTGCACGGCCGATGTGGCCACTGTCTGTGAAAACGTCCACCTCAATTGTGGGATTGCCGCGGGAATCAAGGATCTCACGGGCTTGGATCTTTGCGATGACGCTCATGATGGAGGAGTTTCGGAATACTGTGGTTATGGTGATTTCCGCAGAGGAGTATACCCGCTGTGGACAAAGATGGGGAACGCTACCTGTGTTGCGGATCAGTGACGGATGCTCGGCGCGCCTACGCTTCTGAACCGACAACAGACAACTGTTCCGCGTGGATCAAGCGTTCAACGGCACCGCCATCAAGCGTGTTGCACATTGACTTGGTCTTTCTTGTGTTTTTCGGTCATCAGTCCCACGAAGTCGTCGAAGAGGTACTGTGAGTCCAACGGGCCGGGGCCTGCCTCAGGGTGGTGCTGTACGCTGAAAACAGGTTTTCCCTTCAGTCTTGTCCCCGCCACGCTACCGTCGTTGAGATGAAGATGCGTGACCTCCATGTCCGGGTGCTTCTCTGCTTGCTCACGGTCCACCACGAAACCGTGGTTCTGCGAGGTGACCTCGTCCTTGCCGGTAATGATGTTGCGTACAGGATGGTTGATACCGCGGTGGCCATGGTGCATCTTCAGCGTACCGACACCGTGGCATTCCGCCAGAAGTTGATGGCCCAAGCAGATCCCGAATACCGGAAGGCCCGTCGCAACAACCTCCCTGACCAGCTCAACAGCATCCGGCATTGCTCCTGGATCACCAGGGCCGTTGCTGAGCAGGAAGCCATCCGGCTTCCATTTCATCATTTCATTCACTGGCGTGCGCATGGGGAAGACACGCACCAAGCAATCGCGCTCCAAGAGCCAGCGTATGCTGTTCAGCTTGATACCGAAGTCCACCAAGGCCACGCGGTTCGGGGCATCGGCCGCACCAGCGTCGTAGGCCTCGCGCGTCGATACCGTGCTGGAAAGCTCCAGACCGGCCATGTCGGGGGCCTCGGCCAATCGCTGCCGGAGGGACGCATCATCGAGGCCGGTGCTGTCAATGACCGCGTTCTGCGCTCCGTGATCGCGGATGTGGCGCACCAACATCCGCGTATCGATGTCGCTGATGCCGCTAACACCTGCCCTGATAAGGAGATCTTCCAAGGATCCCGTACCTCCGGGTCGGCTCCAGACCTCGCTGAACTTCTTCACCACCAAGCCAGCTATACTGAGTTTGGGGCCTTCCGACTCTCCTTCCAACACATTGGCGAGATCCTCCTTCACACCGTAATTGCCGATATGCGGCGAGGCCATCACCATCACTTGGCCGGTGTAGCTGGGGTCGGTGAAGATCTCCTGGTAACCGGTCATGCCGGTGTTGAAGCAGATCTCGCCGACTGAAGTTCCGCGGGCACCGATGGCGCGTCCCTCGAAGCGCGTGCCATCCTCCAGCAGGAGGACGGCCTTGGGGCGTTGGCTTACTAACATCCGTTGTTCGTCTAGTTCTGTTTTCGGGGTCCAAAGCTACCGGTCTTAAAAAAGAACGGGGCGCTTTTCAGCGCCCCGTTCCCGATAGTTTTACACGTTGTGTTCATTCCGCCTTCGGCTCATCCGCGGCTGGGGACTCACCTTTCGGTGCCTCCTCATTTGCTGCTGCGGACTTGGCTGTGGCAGGCTTGCGGCTGCGGCGCGTGCGCTTCACCTCAGCACCGGCCTTCTCCTTGGCGGAGTAAATGGTGTTGAAATCCACCATCTCGATCATCGCCAGTTCGGCGGCATCGCCCAAGCGGTTGCCCAACTTGATGATGCGTGTGTATCCTCCCGGACGTTCGGCGATCTTCGGTGCCACATCGCGGAACAGGGCGGCCGTGGCCTCCTTGCTGCGCAGGTAGCTGAACACCGTGCGTCGGCTGTGCGTGCTGTCATCCTTGCTCTTGGTGATCAAGGGTTCCACGAAGATCCGCAGAGCCTTGGCCTTGGCCAGGGTGGTCTCAATGCGCTTGTGCTCGATCAGCGAACAGGCCATGTTGCTGAGCATGCTGTCGCGGTGGGCCTTCTTGCGCCCCAGAGCGTTGTTCTTGTTTCCGTGTCTCATTTTCTTGGGGTGCGGGATCCGCACCCTTACTTTTTATGACGCGAGATCTCGCGCCCTAACCACCTAGTCGCGGTCCAGTTTGTATTTGCCGGTGTTCATCCCGAAAGTCAACCCTTTGTTCTCCACCAGGTCTTCCAACTCAGTGAGGCTCTTCTTACCGAAGTTCCGGAACTTCAAGAGGTCGTTCTTGTTGTAGCTCACCAGATCACCGAGGGTCTCGATGTCGGCAGCTTTCAAGCAGTTCAGGGCACGGACGCTCAGGTCCATGTCCACCAGCTTGCTCTTCAGGAGTTGGCGCATGTGCATGCCCGTCTCGTCGAGATCGTCCACCTCACTGGTGCTCGTGGACATTTCGCCGATCATGCTGGAGCGGTCCTCCATCTCCAACGTGATGCGCTCATCGCTGAACAGCATGAAGTGGTGGATCAGGATCTTGGCTGCTTCCTGCAACGCGCTCTTGGGGTCGATGCTGCCGTCGGTGGTCAGCTCGATGGTGAGCTTCTCATAGTCCGTCTTCTGCTCCACGCGGGTGTTGTCCACGCTGTACTTCACGTTCTTGATAGGCGTGAAGATGGAGTCGATGAAGATGGTACCGATCGGGCTGCCCTCCACCTTGTTCTCGTCGGCGGGCACGTAACCACGGCCTTTGCCGATGGTGAGTTCCACATGCAACTTTACGTTGCTTTCCATGCGGCAGATCACCAGATCCGGGTTCAGCACTTGGAAGCCTGTGGTGTGTTTGCCGATATCGGCAGCCGTGAAGCCGTCCTTACCACCCACGGTGAAGTTGATCTTCTCATTGCTCACATCTTCGAGCTGGCGGCGGAAACGCACCTGCTTGAGGTTGAGCACGATCTCGGTGACATCTTCGATAACGCCCTTGATGGTGCTGAACTCATGTTCAACGCCGTCGATGCGTACGCTTGTAATGGCGAAGCCCTCCAAGCTGCTGAGCAGGATCCGACGGAGGGAGTTGCCGATGGTGATGCCATAGCCAGGCTCCAGGGGACGGAACTCAAAAACTCCGTGCTTGTCGTCGGCTTCGATCATCGAGACCTTGTCAGGCCTTTGGAAATCTAGGATTGGCATGTGTTGCTCGGTCTTTTTGAGGGTTCTTACTTGGAGTACAATTCGACGATCAGCTGCTCACGGATGTTCTCCGGGATCTGCGCCCGCTCGGGCATGGCGATCATCTTACCGCTCATCGCGGCAGGGTTGAATTCCAGCCAGTCGAACCGGTTGGTATTGGTGGAAAGACTGTTGGTGATGGCCTCCAAGCTGCGGCTGCGCTCGCGCACGGCCACCTCATCACCTGGACGAAGCGTGAAGCTGGAGATGTTCACCACCTCCTTGTTCACTGTGATGTGTCCGTGGCCGACCAATTGACGGGCGGCGCGGCGCGTTGGGGCGATGCCCAAGCGGTAAACCGTGTTGTCCAAGCGGGCCTCGCACAAGCTCAGCAGCACCGCACCGGTCACGCCTTTCTTGCTAGCGGCGGTCTGGAACATCTTGCGGAACTGACGCTCGAGGATGCCATAGGTGTACTTGGCCTTCTGCTTCTCGGTCAACTGAAGGCTGTACTCGCTGTCCTTCTTGCGGCGGCGGGCGGTGAGGCCGTGCTGGCCGGGTGCATGGGGCTTGCGCTCCATCCATTTATCGGGTCCGAAGATCGGCTCCTTGAATTTGCGGGCGATCCTGGTCTTGGGTCCTGTGTAACGTGCCATTTTCTTTTTTTCGGGTGCATTCAGTGCACCAACAACGGAGTGCGGACCATCCGCCTCCTACGGTTTTTACTTGTTGCTTCTCTTGTCTGCTTCGGGCATGCTTCGTGAGCTCTGCGTGTGTTGCGCCGTATGGGCGATGCATGCATCGCCCATACACGTCACACGCGGCGCTTCTTTGGGGGACGGCAGCCGTTGTGCGGCATGGGCGTCAGATCGAGTATCTCAGTGACCTCCACCCCGCTGTTGTGCAGGGCACGGATGGCGCTTTCGCGTCCGCCTCCGGGACCCTTAACGAAGACCTTCACCTTGCGAAGGCCCAGGTCGAACGCCTCGCGGGCGGCTTCCTCTGCACTCACTTGGCCAGCATAGGGCGTGTTCTTCTTGCTTCCGCGGAAGCCCATCTTCCCGGCGCTGGACCAACTGATCACTTCGCCCTTGTTGTTCGTCAGGCTGATGATCAAGTTGTTGAAGGTCGCGCGGATGTGTGCTTGCCCGAAGGCTTCCACCACCACGTTCTTCTTCTTCTTCTTGCCGGCGGCGGCGCCGCCCTTTGATTCTTGCTTTGCCATGTTGCTCTTTTATAGCCTCGTGTGCAGCGTTGTACCCATCGTCCCAAGTATGGGCGATGCGTGCATCGCTACTTGGTTACCTTCTTCTTATTTGCGACTGTCTTACGCTTGCCTTTGCGGGTACGGGCATTGGTGCGCGTGCGCTGGCCACGGACGGGAAGCCCATTGCGATGGCGCGTTCCACGGTAGCTGTTGATGTCCACCAAGCGCTTGATGCTCAGCTGGACCTCGCTACGCAAGGCGCCCTCCACCTTGATGTTCTCGTTGATCACCGTGCGGATCTTCGCCTGGTCGTCATCGGTCCAGTCGTCCACCTTGGTGTCCGGGTCCACACCTGCCTGTTCCAGGATGGAAAGGGCGGTGCTGCGGCCGATGCCGTAGATATACGTGAGCCCGATGGCGCCACGTTTTGTTTTGGGGAGGTCGATGCCTGCGATACGTGCCATGCTCTATGGATTATCAGCCTTGACGCTGCTTGAACTTGGGGTTCTTCTTGTTGATGATGTACAGACGTCCCTTGCGGCGCACCAGTTTGCAATCCACGGAACGTTTCTTGATCGAGGCCCTGATCTTCATTTGGGTCGGTGTGTTCTACTGTTCTTTACGTTTTGTACCGGAAGGTGATGCGGCCCTTGCTCAGGTCGTACGGGCTCATCTCCACCTTCACCTTGTCTCCCGGTAGGATACGGATGTAGTGCATCCGCATCTTGCCCGAAATGTGTGCCACGATAATATGGCCGTTCTCAAGCTCCACGCGGAACATGGCATTGCTCAACGCCTCCTTGATGACGCCGTCCTGCTCTATGTTCCCCGATCTGCTCATTCGTTCCTTCTTTCCTTCTTTTTGCCGAACTCATGTGTCGACCTTACATCCTTTCCTGACGCTTTCACGCCATTAATATTCCTCTTTCCTTCAGCACATCCTCGATGTAGCTGAACGTTGATAAGACCTCTGCTTTGCCGTTGCGTATGGCGATGGTGTGCTCGAAATGGGCGCTCGGCTTCCCGTCGTGGGTCACCACTGTCCAACCATCGTCCAGTTGGCTCACCTCCTTCACGCCCATGTTCACCATCGGCTCGATGGCGATCACCATGTTCTCGTTCAACTTGGCCCCGTGGCCGCGTCTCCCGTAGTTCGGCACTTCCGGAGCTTCATGGAGCTTGCGTCCCACGCCGTGTCCCACCAGTTCCCGAACGATCCCGTAACCATGCGCTTCCGCATGTTGCTGGATAGCGAAACCGATATCGCCGGTCCGATTGCCGGCTGTGGCCTGTTCGATCCCCAAGGCAAGGCATTCCTGCGTAACACGCAATAATGTCCGCACCTCCTGGGCCACCTCTCCCACTTGGAAGGTGTAGGCGCTGTCGCCGTAGAACTCGTTCATCAGCACACCGCAATCCACGCTGGCCACATCACCGTCGCGCAGAACACGGTCGCCGGGAAGTCCATGGACAACCTGCTCGTTCACACTGATCAGCAATGACGATGGACATCCGTACAGGCCTTTGAAGCCGGGCACGCCGCCATTGTCACGGATGAACTCTTCCGCCATCCGGTCGAGGGCCGCGGTGGTCACCCCGGGGGCGATCATGCGGGCCACTTCGGCCAAGGTCTTACCAAGAAGCAAAGAACTCTCTCTCACTAACGCGATCTCCTCCTCACTCAATCTGTTCACCGACTTCGCCATCTCAACCGGCCATACCGAAGGCGGAACTCGTCCTCCCTTTGATGCGCCCTGATTTCATCAGTCCGTCGTAGTGTCTCATCAACAAATGACTTTCGACCTGCTGCAGCGTGTCCAACAACACACCCACCATGATCAACAACGATGTTCCACCGAAGAACTGGGCGAAGCCCTGCTTCACGCCAGCCATCATCGCGAAGGCCGGGATGATCGCTACCAAGCCCAAGAAGATGGAACCCGGCAAGGTGATCCGGCTCAACAGATCGTCGATGTAGCCAGCTGTCTGCTTGCCAGGCTTGATGCCCGGAACAAAACCTCCGTTGCGGCGCAGATCGTCCGACAATTGGTTCGGGTTCACCGTGATGGCCGTATAGAAGTAAGTGAAGGCCACAACCATGAGGAACAACGTGAGGTTGTAGGAGAAGCTTTCGAAGTTCGTGAAGCTCTGCAGCCACTGTGGCGGGTTGCCATTGAAGATCGGTAGCTGGGCGACATACATCGGGACCAGCACGATCGCCTGTGCGAAGATGATCGGCATCACACCCGCCGCGTTCACTTTCAAGGGGATGTAATTACGCACACCACCATACTGTTTGTTGCCCTGTACGCGCTTGGCGAACTGCACCGGTATCCGGCGCGTGCCCTGCACAAGCATGACGTTGCAAGCGATGATGGCAAGCCAGATCACCACTTCCAACAGGATCACGACCATGCCACCACCACCGCTGGTGCGGCCGATGACCTCCTGAATGAAGGATTCCGGAAGGCGTGCGAGGATGCCGATCATAATGATCAAGGACACCCCGTTCCCCAGGCCACGTTCGGTGATGCGCTCGCCGAGCCACATCACGAACAAGGTGCCCACGGTAAGTATGATCACGCTGGTGATCATCCAGAACTGGCCCTCAGGACGAGCAGCTGCGTCAACGTAGGTATAGAGGTAACCAGGAGCTTGGAAGATACAGATGATGATGGTGATGTAGCGGGTCCACTGGTTGATCTTGCGACGACCGCTTTCCTCCTTCTGCATTTTCTGCACCAAGGGCACCGCAATACCCGCCAGCTGCATGATGATGCTCGCGCTGATGTAAGGCATCACACCCAAGGCGAAGATGCTGGCGCGGGTGAAGGCGCCGCCGGTGAAGATGCTCAACAGGTCGACCAAACCGGAGCCGGCCCCTGTTCCACTGCCCAAGCGCGTGCTGTCCACACCGGGCAATGCGATGAAGCTTCCGATCCGGTAGACCAGCAAAAGACCTAACGTGATGAGGATGCGGTTACGCAGCTCCTCGATCCGCCAGATGTTCTTGACCGTTTCGATGAAATTCTTCATCCGCGCGTATCGACTATCTCGGTTGTTCCTCCCTTCGCCTCGATCGCGGCCTTGGCCGTTGCACTGAAGGCGTGGGCTTTCACTTCGATCGCGCCCTTCAGCTCACCGCGGCCCAGGATCTTCACCAGGTCATTGCGGGAAACGAGACCGTTCTTGCGCATGACCGCGATGTCGATGGACTTCACGCCCGTCTTGTCAGCCATGGCCTGGATAGCGTCCAGGTTGATGCCCTTGTACTCCACACGCGTGGGGTTCGTGAAGCCGAACTTCGGCAAGCGACGCACCAAGGGGGTCTGGCCGCCTTCGAAACCGCGACGCCGGTTGTAACCGGTATCCGCCTTCTGGCCCTTATGGCCCTTGCCACTGGTGCCACCGTATCCGCTGCCTTGGCCACGGCCGATGCGCTTGTTGTTCTTCACCGCACCTTCGGCGGGCTTCAATTTGCTCAGGTCCTCCATCGCTCTTACTTATTAGGGCCTTAGGCCTCGGTCACTTTCACCAAGTGCTGTACTTTGGCTACCATGCCGCGCACTTGGGGGGTTCCTTCCACTTCGTTCTTCTTGCCGATGCGGCCCAGTCCCAATGCCAAAAGGGTGTCCTTCTGACGCTTCGGGCACTTGATCTGGCTGCCGGTCTGTGTGATGATGATCTTGCTCATGATCTCTTATCCGTTGAATACCTTGTCCAAGTCGATACCGCGTTGACGGGCTACAGCCGAAGCATCGCGGAGACTTGCGAGTGCAAGAATAGTGGCTTTTACCACGTTCTGCGGATTGCTGGAGCCTTTGCTCTTGGCCAACACGTCGGTGATGCCTGCTGATTCGAGCACAGCGCGCATCGAACCTCCGGCGATCACGCCTGTACCCTGGGCGGCTGGTTTCAGCAGCACTTGGGCACCCGCATAGCGTCCCTCTTGCACGTGTGGGATCGTACCGTTGCGCAAAGGGACCTTCACCAAGTTCTTCTTCGCATCGTCGATGCCCTTGGCAATGGCCTCCTGCACTTCCTTGGACTTACCGAGGCCGTGGCCCACGACGCCGTTACCGTCGCCCACCACCACGATGGCCGCGAAGGTGAACGTTCGACCGCCTTTGGTCACTTTGGTCACCCTGTTCAGGTGGACCATCCTGTCCTTCAGCTCGAGGTCGCTGCTCTTGACCGTTTTGGAATTGATGTCTGACATGCTGGATGTGTGAGGTTCAGAAATTGAGACCGGCTTCGCGGGCGGCTTCGGCCAAGGCCTTCACGCGTCCATGGTACAGATAACCGTTGCGGTCGAAGACGACCTTTTCGATCCCGGCAGCAATGGCCTTCTCGCCGATCGACTTGCCGACGATCTTGGCTTGTTCGGTCCCGGGCGCCTTGTGGGCGCTCTTGTCCTTCAAGCTGCCGGAACTCACCAGCGTACGACCCTGCTCGTCGTCGATCAACTGTGCGTAGATCTCCGTATTGCTGCGGAAAACAGTGAGGCGCGGACGTTCCGAGGTACCCCGGACGACGTTGCGGATATTGGTCTTGATGCGTGCGCGGCGCGCGGTCTTGTCGAATGCCATGGTCGATGTTATTTGCCTGCGGCTTTACCTGCCTTGCGGCGGATGTTCTCACCCACGAAACGGACGCCTTTGCCTTTGTAAGGCTCTGGCTTGCGCAGGCTGCGGATCTTGGCCGCAACGGCGCCCAATACCTGCTTGTCAATGCTTTCCATCGTTACGATGGGGTTCTTCCCTTTCTCCTGGACTGCGGTCACCGAGATCTCCGATGGGAGCTCGAACACCACGTTGTGGGAGAAGCCCAGGGACAACTGCAACTGCTGGCCCTTGGCGGTGGCGCGGTAACCCACACCTACCAGTTCCTGCTGCGTCTTGAAGCCCTTGGTCACGCCCTCCACCATGTTGGCCACCAACGCCCGGTATAGACCGTGCATGGAGCGATGGTGCTTGAGGTCCGTGGGGCGGCTGAAGGTCAGCACGCCGTCCTCCTTGGTCACTTTGATCGCCGGGTCCATGGTCTGGGTCAAGGTGCCCTTGGGGCCCTTCACGGTAACGACGTTCTTGTCGCTGATACCCACTTCCACCCCTGCGGGGATCTGGATCGGTTCTTTTCCTATGCGGCTCATGGTCTTGTCGTTCTTTAGCTGACGTAGCAGATCACCTCGCCGCCCACACCGAGTGTGCGCGCCTCTTTGTCGGTGATCACACCTCTGCTGGTGCTGATGATGGCCACGCCCAATCCGTTCAACACGCGGGGTAGCTTGGTTGCGTCCGTATACTGGCGAAGGCCGGGGCTGCTCACGCGCTTCAGCTCTTGAATGGCGCTGCGGCGGTCGGGACCGTACTTCAATGCGATCTTGATCAGGCCCTGCTTGCCATCCTCCTCTGTCTTGTAGCTGAGGATGTATCCTTTGTCATAAAGGATGCGGGTGATGTCCTTCTTCAGGCCGCTGGCGGGGATCTCCACCACTTTCTTGCGCGCCATGATGGCGTTCCGCAAGCGGGTGAGATAGTCGGCGATGGGATCTGTTGTCATTTTCTTTTCGTTGGGGAGAGGTCGTGGAGGCGCGAGGTCACGCGCCCGGTCCGGTTTACCAGCTGCTCTTGGTTACGCCGGGGATCTTGCCGTCCAAGGCCATGTTGCGGAACACGTTACGGCTGATGCCGAAGAGGCGGATATAGCCCTTGGGACGGCCGGTCAATTGGCAACGGTTGTGCATGCGCACCTTGCTGCTGTTAGCTGGAAGCTGCTGCAGCTTGTCCCATTCACCTGCGGCTTTGAGCGCGGCACGCTTGGCGGCGTACTTCTCCACCATCTTGGCGCGCTTACGCTCGCGGGCCTTCATTGATTCTTTTGCCATTGTCTTTCGTTACTTGGTGAAGGGGAATCCGAACGCTGCCAAAAGTGCCTTAGCCTCGGCATCGGTCTTCGCGGTGGTCACCACCGTGATGTCCATGCCTTGGATCCTGGGGGTCTTGTCGATGTCGATCTCCGGGAAAATGATCTGCTCCTTCACACCGAAGGTGAAGTTGCCACGGCCATCGAAGCCGGAAGCTTTCACCCCGCGGAAGTCACGGGTCCGGGGCAGTGCCACGGCGATCAAGCGGTCCAGGAAGTCGTACATCTTCGCACCGCGCAAGGTGACGCGTGCCCCGATGGGCATGCCTTTGCGGAGTTTGAAATTGCTGATGTCCTTGCGGGAGATCGTCGCCTGGGCGCGTTGTCCCGTGATCATGGTCATCTCCTCCACGGCATGGTCCACGATCTTCTTGTCGCCAACGGCGATCCCAAGACCTTGGTTCACCGCGATCTTGACGATACGCGGTACCTGCATGGTGCTCTTGTAGTTGAACTCCTTCTGCAGGCCGGGAACGACCTCATTCTTATACTTTGCCCGAAGGCGTGGTGCGTAAGTGCTCATCACTTCTTCGCGGTTTTCTTGTTCTTCACTTTCACGAAGCGTTCCAGCTTCCCGTCCTTCCCTTCCTTGCGACCAACGCGGCCCGGCTCTCCGGTCTTCGCATCGATCAACATCAGGTTGCTGATGTGGATGGGTCCCTCCTTCTCCACGATCCCTCCCTGAGGAGTGGCTGTGGTGGGCTTGCTGTGCTTCTTGTTGATGCGCAGTCCTTCCACCAAAGCGGTGTCGTGGCTGCGGTCAACATCGAGTACGCGGCCCTGCTTGGCGCGGTCCTCGCCAGCGAGCACCTTTACCATGTCGCCTTTCTTGATGTGTGTCTTCTTCTGCATCTGTTGGAGCGATGCATGCATCGCCCTTGCGTTTGGTCCTAGAGTACTTCCGGTGCCAGTGAGATGATCTTCATGAACTTCTTCTCACGCAGCTCGCGGGCCACGGGGCCGAAGATGCGGGTACCCCGCATTTCGCCACCGGCGTCCAGCAGTACTACTGCGTTGTCATCGAAGCGGATGTAGCTGCCGTCCTTGCGACGCGTCTCCTTGCGGGTACGCACCACCACGGCCTTGCTCACGGTCCCCTTCTTGGCACCGCTGTTCGGCAGTGCGTTCTTGATGGACACCACAACGGTGTCCCCGATGCGGGCGTAGCGGCGAGCTGTGCCGCCAAGTACGCGGATCACGAGCACTTCGCGGGCTCCGCTATTGTCGGCCACTGAAAGCCGGGATTCCTGTTGGATCATGGTTCTGCTCGGTCTTGCTTACTTGGCTCGTTCAACCACTTCCACCAAACGCCAGCGCTTCAGCTTGCTCATCGGACGCGTCTCGGCGATGCGGACGGTGTCGCCCACGTGGGCCTCGCCTTTTTCGTCGTGCGCCATGAACTTACTGGAGAGCTTCACGAACTTCCCGTACTTCGGGTGCATTACGCGACGCTCCACGGTGACGGTGATGCTCTTGTTCATCTTGTCACTGGTAACGATGCCCACACGCTCTTTCCGGAGGTTCCGGGTGGCGACCTCTCGGGTCGTGGTGGTCTCTGTGCTTTCGGTGCTCATGCTTGGGCGGTGTTGGCGATCTCGCGACGGCGCATCTCGGTAAGGATCCTGGCCACGCTCTTGCGCGTCAAGCGCATTTGGGCCGGGCTTTCCACCGGGCTCACCGCGTGGTTGAAACGCAGCTTGTTAAGGGCGTCCTGCTCGGTCTGCAACTTATCCTGCAGCTCCAGCGGCGTGAGGTCCTTCAATTCCTGTTTTTTCTTCTTCATCACGGTAGCTTATTGACCGTCATAATCTTCACGGGTCACGAACTTCGTGCGGATAGGGAGCTTCTGGGCCGCTAGGCGGAGAGCCTCTTTCGCTGTCTCAACGGGAACACCGTCGATCTCGAAGATGATCTTGCCGGCACGGGTCACGGCCACCCAGTGGTCCAATGCGCCCTTACCCTTACCCATCCGTACCTCGGCAGGCTTGCTGGTCACCGGCTTGTCCGGGAACACCTTGATCCACACCTGTCCTTCACGCTTCATGTGACGGGTCAGGGCCACACGGGCTGATTCGATCTGGCGTCCGGTGAGCCATACGCTCTCCATTGCTTTGAGGCCGAAGGATCCGAGTGCCACGCGGTGACCGCGTTGGGACTCGCCCTTCATGCGGCCCTTGTGCATATTGCGGCGCCGACTGCGCTTAGGTTGCAACATGGTTCTTAGTTGTTAGGACGATTACCTCCACGATTTCCACCTGGGCCGCGACGCTCGCCGCCGGGACCACCTGGTCCACGACGCTCACCGCCGGGACCTCCTGGACCACGACGCTCGCCGCCGCCTCCACCACTACGACGCTCACCGCCGGGGCCTCCTGGGCCACGACGCTCACCGCCGCGGCGTTCGTTGCCTGGTCCCATGCGCATGCCGCCTGGTCCCTTCACTTGTCCTTGGTTCGGGCTCAGGTCACGCTTGCCGTATACCTCGCCGCGCATGATCCAGCACTTTACCCCGATACGTCCCATCTTGGTGTGGGCCTCGGTGATGGCGAAGTCGATGTCTGCGCGAAGGGTGTGCAACGGAACGCGACCTTCACGATATTTCTCAGTACGGGCGATCTCAGCACCATTCAAGCGACCGCTCACTTGCACCTTGATGCCTTCGGCACCCATGCGCATCGTGCTGGCAACGCTCATCTTCATGGCGCGACGGAAGCTGATGCGACCCTCCAACTGACGGGCGATGCTGTCAGCCACCAAACGGGCGTCAAGCTCAGGGCGCTTGATCTCGAAAATGTTGATCTGGACGTCCTTGCCTGTGAACTTCTTCAGTTCCTCACGCAGCTTGTCCACCTCCGTGCCACCGCGGCCGATGATGACGCCGGGGCGTGCGGTGTTGATCGTCACCGTCACCAGTTTCAGGGTGCGCTCGATGATGATGCGGGCCACGCTCGCCTTCTTCAGGCGGGCCATGAGGTATTGACGGATCTTCTCGTCCTCCACCAACTTGTCGGCGTAGTTGTCGCCGCCATACCAGTTGCTGTCCCAGCCCTTGATGAGGCCCAAGCGTTGGCCGATCGGGTTTGCTTTCTGTCCCATTATGCTTTTTTCTCGGCGATTTCCTCCGGTGCGGTGTCCACGATCAAGGTCACGTGGTTGCTGCGCTTTACCATGCGGTAAGCGCGACCCTGCGGTGCGGGCAGCATACGCTTCAACCCGGTGCTTTCGTCCACCATCACGGTCTTCACGACCAGCTTGGTGTCACCAGCCTTCTTCTCGTTCTTCACTTCCCAGTTGGCGATGGCGCTCATCAGGAGCTTCTCCAAAGGCCTGCTGGCGTGGCGGGTGCTGAAGCGCAGCAGGCCCAAGGCCTTCTCCACTTCCACCCCGCGGATGTTGTCCGCCACCTGGCGCATCTTGCGCGGGCTGGTCGGAACCTTACGGAGGCTGGCCACCGCAACGGCCTTCTTGGCCTCCTTCCGCTTGTCAGCGGCTATTTTCTTGCGCGATCCCATGTTACTTTCTGTTGTTGCCGGCGTGTCCACGGAAGGTACGCGTCGGGGCGAACTCCCCCAGTTTGTGGCCCACCATGTTCTCGGTGACATATACCGGGATGAACTTGTTCCCGTTGTGGACGGCGAAGGTCAACCCCACGAACTCGGGGGTGATGGTGCTTGAACGCGACCAGGTCTTCAGGACGGTCTTCTTACCGGCCTGCTGCATGTCGGTCACGCGCTTCGCCAACTTGTAGTGGACGAACGGGGGTTTCTTAAGTGAACGGCTCATCTGCTATCGGGTGATCAGGCTTTCTTGTGGTTGGCCCGCTGAATAATGAACTTGTTGGAGATACGCTTCGGTGCGCGGGTCTTCTTGCCCTTGGAAAGAAGGCCGTTGCGGCTGCGTGGGTGTCCACCGGAAGCCCTGCCTTCGCCACCACCCATCGGGTGATCGACGGGGTTCATCACCACAGGACGTACCCGTGGACGACGGCCCTGCCAGCGGGTGCGGCCAGCCTTACCGCTGCGCTGCAGCATGTGCTCGGAGTTGCCTACGGTACCCACGGTGGCCATGCAGCTCACCAATACCATGCGGACCTCGCCGCTCGGCATCTTCAAGGTAGCATAGCGGCCTTCGCGGGCGTTCAGCTGGGCAAAGGTGCCTGCGCTGCGAGCGAAGGATCCTCCCTTGCCGGGCTGGAGCTCCACGTTGTGCACCAAGGTGCCCAAGGGGATGTCGCTCAACGGAAGTGCATTGCCAACTTCGGGAGGAGCGCCTTTGCCACTCACCACTACCTGGCCCACTTTCAGGCCGGCAGGTGCGAGCATGTAACGCTTCTCGCCATCCGGGTAGAACACCAGGGCGATGCGGGAGCTGCGGTTCGGATCGTACTCGATGGTCTTCACCACACCAGCGATACCGACTTTGTCGCGCTTGGTGTCGATGACACGGTATCGTTGCTTGTGACCACCGCCGATGTAGCGCATGGTCATTTTGCCTGAATTGTTACGGCCACCGCTCCTGTTCGAGCGACCACGGAGCAGACTTGCCTCCGGGATATTGGTGGTGATCTCCTCGAAATCGATGGCTACCTTGTGACGGGTGCCTGCGGTAACGGGGTTCATTTTACGGATGCCCATGATCTTCGCTTGTTCGAGGGTCAGAGATTGCTATAAAGGTCGATGGACTCACCTTTCTCCAAGGTGACGATAGCCTTCTTCCATGTGCTGGTGCTACCACGCAGGATGTTGGTCTTCGTGTAGCGCGTACGGTCCTTGCCACGCACGATCATCGTGCGTACGCCAGTGACCTTCACGTTGAATTCCTTTTCCACCGCAGCGCGGATCTCGACCTTGTTGCTCTTGCGGTCGACGACGAAGCCGTAGCGGCCTTCCTTCTCGCTCTGGGCCGTCATCTTCTCGGTGATGAGAGGGCGGATGATGATGCTGCTCATTGCGCTTGCTTGCTGAGGGTGGATTCCAACGGAGCGATCGCGTCAACTGCGATCAATACCCGGTTGGCGTTCATAATGTCGTACGTGTTCACCTCGCTGGCCGTGACCACGCGAGCACCCTGGATGTTGCGGGTGCCGAGCAGGACGTTGTCGTTCTTGGAGGCCAACACCACCAATGCCTTGCGGCCGGTGAGGTTGAACGCCTTGAGCATGCCGGCGTAGTCCTTGGTCTTCGTGCTGTCCAAGCCACTGCCGTCCAACACCGTGATGGTGCCGTTCTTAGCCTTGTGCGTAAGGGCGCTGCGACGTGCCAGGTCCTTCACTTTCTTGTTCAGCTTGAAGTGGTAGTCGCGGGGCTTTGGGCCGAATACGCGGGCACCACCCTTCAACAGCGGGCTCTTGATGGAGCCTTTGCGGGCTCCACCGGTCCCTTTCTGACGGTGCAGCTTGCGGGTGGAACCGCTGAGCTCGCTCTTCTCCAAGGTCTTGGAGGTGCCTTGGCGACGGTTTGCCAAGTGCTGTTTCACGTCCAGCCAAATGGCGTGGTCGTTCGGCTCAACACCGAACACTGCATCGTTCAGTTTGGCCTTCTTGCCGGTGGACTTTCCGTCCGCGCTGTGGATGTCAAGTTCCATCTTACTTCCAGATGATCACGATGCCGCCCTTGGGTCCGGGAATGGAACCATGAACGACCATGAGGTTTTTTTCCTTGTCGATCTTCACCACACGGAGGTTCTCCGTGGTGATCTTGTTGCCGCCTGTTCGACCTGCCATGCGCAGGCCCTTGAACACGCGAGCTGGGTAGGACGATCCGCCCAATGAGCCAGGGGCGCGTGAACGGTCATGCTGTCCGTGGGAGGCTTCGCCAACACCGGAAAAGCCGTGACGCTTCACTACACCTTGGAAGCCTTTGCCCTTGCTGGCCGAAGTGACGGTGATATAACCACCTTCCTCGAAAATGTCGGTATCCACCTTATCGCCCAGTTTCATGCCCTCGGTACCCTCCTTGAACTCATGGCTCTTCACCTTGGGGGTGGTGCCTGCTTTCTTGTAGTGGCCGATGGCCGCGGAAGTGGCGTTCTTCTCGCCACGCTCGCCGTAGGCCAGCTGAACGGCATTGTAGCCGTCCTTCTCCATGGTCTTCACGTGTGTCACCACGCAAGGGCCGGCCTCGAGCACAGTGCAACCCAACAGGTTGCCCTCCGTGTCATAGAGGCTGGTCATTCCGACCTTTTTTCCGATCAATCCGCTCATTTTTCTTTTTGTTGGGGTAATGCTGGCACCACCCTTTCACTTGCTGTCTATCTATCGTAGCGCTGCTCGTAAAGGTCAGACCTTGATCTCAACGTCCACGCCGCTGGGCAGTTCCAGTTTCATCAGCGCATCGATGGTCTTGCTGCTGGAGCTGTAGATGTCCATCAGACGCTTGTAGCTGCACAGTTGGAACTGCTCACGTGCCTTCTTGTTCACGTGCGGCGAGCGCAGCACAGTGAAAATACGCTTGTGCGTAGGCAAAGGGATAGGGCCGCTGACGACAGCGCCTGTGCTCTTCACCGTCTTCACGATCTTCTCGGCGCTCTTGTCGACGAGGTTGTGATCGTAAGACCGCAGTTTGATCCTGATCTTTTGGGTCATCACTTAAGGGTCGACTTATGCTGAAACTTTACCACGGACCTTGGCCAGAACGGCTTCGGTGATGTTATTGGGAGCCTGCTCGTAGTGGCTGAACTCCATCGTGCTACTGGCACGGCCGGAACTCAGGGTACGCAGGGAAGTAACGTAGCCGAACATCTCGCTCAAAGGCACGATGCCCTTGATCACCTTCGCGCCGGAACGGTCATCCATGCCTTGGATCTGGCCGCGGCGCCGGTTGAGGTCACCTACGATGTCGCCCATGTTCTCCTCGGGTGTGATCACCTCGATCTTCATGATGGGCTCCAACAGGATCGGCTTTGCCTTGGGCACTGCCGTGCGGAATGCGCTCTTGGCCGCGATCTCAAAGCTCAGTGCGTCGGAGTCCACGTTGTGGAAGCTTCCGTCGTACAAGGTCACCTTCATGCTCTCGATGGGGAACCCTGCCAACACGCCGTTCTGCAAGGAGGCCGCAAAGCCCTTCTGCACGGATGGGATGAATTCCTTGGGAATGGATCCACCCTTGATGCCATCGATGAACTCCAAGCCGATCTTCAGGGGATCCGTCTGTGGCTCGATACGCACATGGATGTCGGCGAATTTGCCTCGACCACCCGTCTGCTTCTTGTACAGCTCGCGGTGCTCCACCATTCCGGTGATGGCCTCCTTGTATTTCACTTGGGGGGCACCCTGGTTGAGTTCCACTTTGAACTCGCGCTTCATGCGGTCCACCAAGATCTCCAAGTGAAGCTCGCCCATACCGTTGATCACGGTCTGCCCGGTCTCTTCGTCGGTATTCACCTTGAAGGTCGGATCCTCTTCGGCCAGTTTGGCCAATGCCTGTCCCATCTTGTCCAGGTCGGCCTGGGTCTTGGGCTCAATGGCGATACCGATCACGGGCTCGGGGAAGCTCATGCTCTCGAGGATGATCTGGTTGTCCTCGTCGCACAGCGTGTCTCCTGTGCGGATATCCTTGAAGCCTACGGCCGCACCGATGTCACCGGCCTCGATGACGTCGACAGGATTCTGCTTATTGGAGTGCATCTGGAAAATGCGGCTGATACGCTCTTTGCGACCCGTGCGCATATTCTGCACATAGCTACCGGCGTCCACCTTGCCGCTGTAACAGCGGAAGAAGGCCAAGCGACCAACGAATGGATCCGTCGCGATCTTGAAGGCCAAAGAGGCCATCGGCTCGGTGACGCTGGGCTTACGTAGTACCTCCTCCCCTGAATCAGGGTCATGACCGATCACCGCCTCGATGTCCATCGGGCTGGGCAAGTAGGCCATCACGGCGTCGAGCATGGTCTGCACGCCCTTGTTCTTGAACGCTGATCCGCAGAGGATCGGCGTGATGCTCATGTTGATGGTGCTGATGCGGATGGCATTCATGATCTCCGCTTCCGTCAGGCTGTCCGGATCGGCGAAGTACTTCTCCATCAACTTGTCGTCGCTCTCGGCCACGGCCTCGATCAACTTGTCGCGCCACTCCTTCACGGTCTCCTTCAGATCTTCAGGGATGGGAACTTCCGACCAGGTCATGCCTTGGTCAGCCTCATTCCACACCATACCATGGTTGTTCACCAGATCCACTACACCCTGAAAGCCGGCTTCAGCTCCGATCGGCACCTGCAAGGGTACCGGGTTTGCTCCGAGACGGCTCTTGATCTGGGCCACCACGTTGAAGAAGTCGGCACCACTGCGGTCCATCTTGTTGACGAAGCCGATGCGTGGCACCTTATACTTGTTGGCTTGGCGCCACACGGTCTCGCTCTGGGGTTCCACACCGCCCACGGCGCAGAAGAGAGCTACGGCTCCGTCGAGCACGCGCAGGCTGCGCTCCACCTCCACGGTGAAGTCCACGTGACCCGGCGTGTCGATCAGGTTGATCTTGTACTCGTGGCCGCGATATTTCCATGCGGTGGTGGTGGCGGCGGAAGTGATCGTGATACCACGCTCCTGCTCCTGGGCCATCCAATCCATGGTGGCGGCACCATCGTGCACCTCACCGATCTTGTGCGTCAGGCCAGTGTAATAAAGAATGCGCTCGGACGTGGTCGTCTTACCTGCATCAATGTGGGCCATGATGCCGATGTTGCGCGTATAGCGTAGGTCGCGTGACATGTTCTGTTCCTGTATGGCTTAGAAGCGGAAGTGACTGAATGCCTTGTTGGCCTCAGCCATCTTGTGTACTTCCTCCTTTTTCTTGAAAGCCGCGCCTTCTTCCTTGGCGGCGGCCATGATCTCATTGGCGAGCCTCTGCTCCATGCTGCGCTCGTTGCGCTTGCGGCTGTATCCGATCAGCCACTTCATCGCCAGGCTCTCCTTGCGGCTCTCACGCACCGGCTGGGGGATCTGGAAGTTCGCTCCGCCTACCCGGCGGCTGCGCACCTCGACCTGAGGTGTGACGTTCTGAATGGCCTTACGGAAGGTCTCCATCCCATCATCACCCATCTTCTCGGCCACCATTTCAATGGCGCTGTAGAAGATATCGAACGACTTGCTCTTCTTGCCGTCGTACATCAGGTTGTTCACGAACTTGGTCACCTGCACCTGGCCGAACTTCGGGTCGGGGAGTGTGGTGTGCTTGACTGCTTTCTTACGCATCGTTCAGTTTCGTCTGTCTGTTCCTGCGGCGGACTATTTCTTCTTGGCTGCAACTGCGCCTGCCTTCTTGCGCTTGGTGCCGTACTTGCTCCGGCGCTGGTTCCGGCCCTCTACTCCGCTGGTGTCCAATACACCGCGCACGATGTGGTATTTCACACCTGGAAGGTCCTTCACCCTGCCGCCACGCACCAACACGATGCTGTGCTCTTGCAGGTTGTGACCCTCGCCACCGATGTAGGCGATCACTTCCATCTTATTGGAGAGGCGCACTTTGGCCACCTTGCGAAGCGCCGAGTTCGGCTTCTTCGGGGTAGTGGTGTAAACCTTGGTGCAAACACCGCGGCGTTGGGGGCACTCCGTCAAGGCAACTGACTTGCTCTTGAAGGTAGGGGCCTTACGACCTTTGCGGATCAGCTGTTGAATGGTTGGCATGAAGCTCCGTTTCGTCCTGTTTATCAACGATTTCACCTACTTCTTCAGGCAAAATTCGGGCTGCAAATGTAGCGGTTTCCCTGAAACGACCAAGGGGTGGTCTACAAAATGTTTCAGCCCTGCACCTGAAAAGGCGTGATCCAATACAAATGCCGCACTTCGTCAGGACGTTATGTCATTGAGTATCAATGTATAAGAGCACATATCTTGAATTCGACAGATTGTTTGGTGCTGCAACCGCAACTGGAATAAGTGAACAAAATACTATCTTTGATAGCATCATTTGATATCATCATGGTCTCTACCAGCTATTCCCTAACGCCGCAGACCCTGTCCTTGTTGGCCTCCATCTCCGAGCGGCTCGGGGAAGTGCGCGCCGCACATCTACACCACTCTTCTCCCCTGCTGAAACGCGCCCACCGGGTCAGCAACATCCATGCTACGCTTGCACTGGAGGATAATCCTCTCGACCGGAGGTCGATCGCGGAACTGTTGGACGGCCACGTGCCACAAACCTCGAGTTCAGCCGTAATGGAGGTGCTGAACACGATCCGTCTGTATGACCTTCTGCCCACCTTGGACCCCTTCCTGGGCCAGGACCTCCGGCACGCCCATGGCGAGCTGATGCACGGCTTGGCGCTGGATCCCGGCCAATACCGCACCGGCACCTTGGAAGTGATCTATGGCGATCGGCCCGGTACCCGCAAAGCCGCTGGTGGCAACATCTCCAGCCAAGTGGAGCAGTTGCTGCATTTCGCAGAGAATGAAGAGGGTCCGCTGTTGATCACGAGTTGTGTGCTTCACTATGGGCTCATCAGTTTGCGCCCCTTCACCGCAGGCAACGGCCGCATTGCCCGGCTATGGCAAAAGCTGATGTTGATGCGCCAATGGCCGGTCTTCGCCTACCTCCCCTTGGAAGGTTTTATCCAACGCGGCCGCAAAGGATACTACGCCGCCTTGGAGAATGCCGACCGTCAGGAGGATTGTGGTCTGTTCATCACCTACATGATGGAGCGCATCGATGAGGCCCTGCACGAACTGCTCACCCGCGAACGGCCAGTGTTGTCGGGCCCGGACCGTGTCTCCACGTTTCTATCCGGCGTGGACCCGGGCCGTTTCACCCGGAAGGATTACCGGCAAACCTTTCCCGAACTCTCCACCGCAACGGCCAGCCGGGATCTGGCGGAAGCCGTGGAAGCCGGATCGCTTGCGCGCACCGGGGCCGGCAGGGTCGCGTGCTACAGGCCGGTTTAACAAGCTGGGGCAAATCCATCAAATAAATCAATCCGGACTTCGAGGCGCTCCACAAGTTGCCTCGAAGAACCCCATTGGCAAAAAATAGAGCAGGAATGCCGCAACACAAGGCCGACCACGTCTATAAAAAGTTTAGATCCACGAAATTTGGGAGGGTATTCTGAAAAGTGTGTCAAGCTACGTTTGACAACCAATCAGAACCATGAACAAGAAGAAGACAACGAAAGAGAAAGAAGCGGCAGCCTTTGACTACTCGACCTTCGAGCAGGAGGCCATAGCTGGCTTGACGGC
>JBBSUV010000028.1:0-53546 GCA_038234075.1 Flavobacteriales bacterium
CCACCCCAAGGGCTGATCTTCTTCGATGTGTACTCGTGCGAAAGCTCGTGCATGCCTTCCTTACGTGGTTGATCTGCCGCTATCTTAGCACTGGCAAGGGGTTTATGCAAATCCTCTCAGCCTACTGCAAAATCTGGGTTAATGCAATTCAGGAAAGTGCCTCCAGAAGTCCTGACGATCCCACCATAATATCCGGCGTCTTCAACACCCCCATTTTCACGGGCGCACCAGATACCTGTCTCAGCATCTTTCAGTGTGGTGTTGCTCAGGTAGATGTATCCTTGGGCACCTCCGGTAGTCGGGTATTGGCTCGCGGTGGTGGTTCCCTCCACGCGGACACCTGGCCATCGTTGGGGGCCACATTGGCTGCCTTCCAGCGTGCAGTTGGTGAATTTTACGAACCCGCCTCGCTCCACGATCAAGCGGGCGTTCGGTGCGAAACGCCAGTCCATGTCCTGTACGTAGAGTCGGGCACCGGGCAGAACGTGGAAGTCTTGGCTGAAAAACACATGGCCATAACTGGGGATACCATTGGCCGGGGGGCAAAGACCAGTACTTGTCAGCCCATTCGCCGTCGGCGTCCATGCTGTGGAAGGAGTATTGGTCCCACTAAAAGTGTAATCGTGGTTACCCTCCGGGATCTGCTCCGTGAACGTGCAGCAGGTCTGTTGTAACAAGTGCGGGATCTGCTGGTCGCGGTAGTTCTGCTTGTCCATGAGGTACTGTGTGAAGTATTGTCCCGACTGGGAAGTCGGTTGCGTCCAATAGGAGGTTGGCGCAGTGGCCAATCCGGCCGGCAATGAACCTGAGGAATTCCAAAGGGCATTGGATGGATCGTCAGGGTTCACCAAAAATCCCATGCCATTGGCGGATGGGAAATAGAGTGAAGCCACCGTTCCGCCAGGCGTTGTGTTCAAATTGATCTGCCCATTGCCATAGCCACTAAGATCCTGCCCTAACTCACTACCGAGATCATGAACCGTGACATTGGCGTCGAGCACGTCGATATAGCCGATGTAGGGTGCAACATGCTGTGAGAAATAGAGGTACCGACCGTTGGGGCTGAAAGCTAAGCCCCGTGGTTGGCTGTCCAGGTTGCTGGAATGGTATATGTTGGTGTTCAACTCGTTGAAGGTAGGGGTACTACCGATGGAGACCATGCTCAGGATATGAAGATTCCGGCTATTCGGCTCTTGGGGGGATAAATTCCCGTTTGAGATCGCGGCGACGCGTATTAGGCCATCGGGACCGTCCGCAGTCGCCAACTGGCCGTGAAAATCCAGTTCAGATTCACTGGTTGCTGGCACATTGTACATCGGCGTCACGGTGCTAATGCCGTATTGCCCGATCGTAGCCCACAAATATTGCTTGACGGTCCTTATGAACAATGTCTTTTGATCGTAAAGTCCAGGGCCATCGTGGACGGCAAATTGCATGTTCACAGTTTTGTGATCGTTGCCGTCATAGGGATACGGTGCTGTGGCGACATTCCCGTGGGTGAGCAGGAACATGGAATAGCCGTATTCCTGTTGCTGATTTATAAATCCATAGCCATTGGCATAAACATCCTCATAGCCTGGCGTGGTCTCTGCTTCAACGTTCGTCCAAACGCGTCCCAACCTTCCCGCATGGAAGTAGCTGTCCAAGGAGAGGTCAAGGATCGAATACGTCAATTGGGACCGCCACTCGTAAAATGGGGCAAGGTTTTGACAATCTGCCATGATGATGTAGTATTTGTCACAGGTGCCCGGCATCGGTGTTATGCCCACTTCCTGTATGCCTTTCATCAGGCAGTTGTAGCATTCAGGGTCCGCGTCGTTGTCCGCCATGCGATATCCCTCGCCATCATATATATTCCCGTCGATCACGAAGAAGAGCAGCTTCCCGTTCTCGTCATACTGCGCGTTTTGGGAGTATTGTGCCGGGGTGCCGTCATAGTCATGGTTTGTAGGAAGCCCACAAAGATTCACCCCGGTTAGTGCATTGTTGAAATCAACGAGCTGGGAACCATTTACCCAGATCTTATCTTGGGCCATCAGCAAACCCGCGCCCACAAAGGAATTTAGAAGGGGGGGGGGGTAAGGAATGCCGCAACCAGTAAGCCTTTCAGGATGTTTTGCTTTCTCATCTTATTAAGGGTTTGGGGTTCGTGACAATCTAATGACTTTTGAGGATCGGATAATGTTAATGAAAATTGGCCTGATATATGTTGAGGTTGACTCGCTGGTGGCCGTTTTGCCTTCTCGAACGGCGGTTAACATTGAGTATTCTTTATCGTGGCACGATTATTCGGCAGAGGGACTAAATAAAGTTATGAACCACGTGTTTTAGGCTTCGCTTTCTGTGGCTGGCCCCCCAGATGACGGAGGGCTTTAACGTTCAAAGCTATTCTCAAGGAAGGAGGCCAGGTCCATATGCTCGGTATTGTTCTCAGCTCAGCACAGGTCTCTTTTATTCCCATTTCCGGTCGTTTCATTTTGTATGCGTAAACAAGATCCACGGTCCTAGCCCCATTTTCACCACCGCCGCTTCCTGCGTAGCTTTGAACTCCTTTTCAGCATGCTGCGCCATCTACCGCTTTTCCTCCTTTCGGGCCTGAGTTGTTCCGCGGTGGCGCAACAGCAGCAGCAGAGCATCTACGACGATGCCTCGCGCACGCTTTATGCGCATGAGATGTACGGCGGCCCGCTGGTCCATGGCGACGGTTGGGGCGTCACATTTCAATACGGCAAGTACGTAACGGCGAAGAACCGGAACATGGTCGGCATTGACATCGTGTCGATGAAGCATCCCAAGGAGATCAAGAGCTTCAACCCGAACTACCAGGACGCGCGCGGCTACTTTTATGGGAAGATGAACAGCATGATCATCGTCCGGCCCACCATCGGACGCAAGCACCGCATCGCGGAAAAGATCCGCAAGAGCGCTGTGGAGGTGAACTATGTATGGGGCATCGGCCCTTCGCTTGGTTTGTTGAAACCGGTCTACCTGCAGATCGGTATCCCCGATTATCCCTACCAGACCATCGTCACGGAAAAGTACGACCCGAACGTTCATTTTGCGGACAACATTTTCGGGCGCGCCTCTTGGTTCAAGGGCGTGGGCGAGATGAAGATCTATCCCGGAGCGTTCGGCCGCTTCGCGTTCAATTTTGAATATGCAGGCAACAACACAGGCATCCGCGCCTTGGAGGCGGGGGTCTCCATGGATGCCTACGGAAAGAAGGTGCCGATCATGGCGGACCTGGAGGACAAGGGCATCAACAAGCAGTTTTTCCTGGAGTTTTACATAGCGATGCACTTCGGTGCGAAGAAGATAAGATGAGCGAGATCGCCGAAGGCACGGCCGTGGAACTGCCCCGCCGCAAGCCGGATTGGTTAAGGGTGAAGTTGCCCAACGGGGAGAATTTCAAGAAGGTACGGGCGATCGTGAGTGAGCATAAGCTGCATACGATCTGCCAAAGCGGCAATTGCCCCAACATGGGCGAATGCTGGGGCGCGGGCACGGCCACCTTCATGATCCTGGGCAACGTCTGCACCCGTTCCTGCGGCTTCTGCAACGTGGCTACCGGTAGGCCCGAGGAAGCTGATCCCTTCGAGCCCGCCCGCGTGGCCCGCTCCGTGGAATTGATGGGCGTGAAGCATTGTGTGATCACCTCCGTGGACCGCGATGACATGCCGGACGGAGGCGCCAACATCTGGGCGAAGACCATCCGCTCCGTGCGCCGCCGCAGCCCGCAGACGAAGCTGGAAACGCTCATCCCGGACTTCAAGGGCGAATGGCATAACCTGGCCATCGTGCTGGAGGAACGCCCTGAAGTACTGAGCCACAACGTGGAGACCGTGCGCCGACTAACGCGGATAGTGCGCGTACAGGCCAAGTACGACCGGAGCCTCGAAGTGCTGATGCGCTCCAAGAAATTCGGTCTGCGCACGAAGAGTGGCATCATGCTCGGCCTTGGCGAGAAGGACCACGAAGTGCTGGAGACGATGGACGATCTGCGCAGCGTGGGCTGTGACGTGGTCACCATCGGGCAGTACCTGCAACCCACCAAGAAACACTTGCCTGTATTTGAATATGTACATCCGGACCGTTTCGCCTTCCTCCGCGAGGAAGGCCTGAAGCGCGGCTTCCCCTTCGTGGAAAGTGGGCCGTTGGTGCGCAGCAGCTACCATGCGGAAAAGCACGTTCTGTAATGGTGGAGGATCTTCATGCAGAACATCTACTCCGTGGAATCGCACCAAATCAGTTGTCAGTTGTTCGTTGTCAGTTGTCCGGCGTTGCCGCGACGTATTCGCATCGCTAGTCCGTATTCCGCCGATCACCGATCACCGATCACCCTCTGTGCCTCTGTGGTGAACCTAGACTCATAAAATGACCAAGCTTCGCATCGCCATCAATGGTTTTGGCCGCATCGGCCGCATCACCACCCGCATCCTTTTGAAAAGGGACGATGTGGAGCTGGTTGCCGTGAACGATCTCACCGATACCAAGACCCTCGCACACCTCTTTAAGTACGATTCAATACACGGTGTCTATAAAGGCGATATAGGGCACGACGCTGATTCACTGCGGATCGATGGCCACATCATCAAGGCCTTCTCCGAGAAGGACCCTGCGGCATTGCCATGGGGTAAGCTCGGTATTGACGTTGTGATCGAGAGCACGGGCCTCTTCCTCACGCGCGAAAAAGCCTCCGGACACCTGAAGGCAGGCGCAAAAAAGGTAGTGCTCTCCGCTCCCGCGAAGGAGGAAGGGATCCGCACCGTGGTCCTTGGCGTGAACGAGGACAAGCTTGACGGCACTGAGGACATCGTTTCCAACGCCTCCTGCACCACCAACTGCGCCGCGCCCATGGTGATGGTGATCCAGGAACTGTGCGACATCGAGAGCGGCTACATCACCACGGTGCACGCCTACACGAGCGATCAACGCCTGCACGATGCTCCGCACAGGGACCTACGTCGATCACGTGCGGCAGCCGTTTCCATGATCCCCACCACCACCGGTGCGGCCAAGGCCATCACCAAGATCTTCCCAGAACTTCAAGGCAAACTTGGCGGCGCCGGCATCCGCGTCCCGGTGTCGGATGGCTCCATCACTGACCTCACCTGCCACGTGAACAAGGTAGTGACCGCTGAGGCGATCAATGCCCGCTTCAAGGAGCTCGCGGAAGGAAGGCTGAAAGGGATCCTGCGCTATACGGAAGACCCTATTGTAAGCGCGGACATCGTAGGGGATCCCGCCAGCTGCATCTTGGATGGTCTGCTCACCAGCGTGGTCGGCAGCAGTGTGAAAGTGATGGGCTGGTACGACAATGAATACGGCTTCAGCAGCCGCCTCGCCGATCTGGTGATGCTGGTAGGGAAAAAGAAGTGATCCCCGGAACTACTTCGCAGGTCCGCCGCTCACTTGCCGGTCGTCCTGCATAAGGTCGGTCTCCGAGCGCTTCATAAGGCGCATGCCACTTTCATCGAAAACGGCATAGGTGAACCAGGTGATCCAATCGCCGAGGTTGATGTAGCGGCTACCCGTGGCGATCTCCATGTCCACCGGCAAATGCCGATGCCCGAAGATGAAGTAGTCGAAGTGTTCCTTCTTGAGCAATTCACGGCCATACTGCACCAGCCACTCGCGATCGTCGCCGAGCCATTTGCGGTCGTTATCGTAGCTCTTCTTGCGGCTTCTTCCGCTCCAGAAGTGGGCCACACCCATGCCTAAGTTGGGATGCAAACGTGCGAAGCACCATTGCATGAAGGGATTACGGAAGATCCCTTTCATGAACTTGTATCCATGATCGCCGGGCCCGAGCCCATCGCCGTGACCGATGTAAAGGCGCTTGCCGTTCCACTCGCGGACGATGGGAAGTTGATGCAGCGTAACACCGGTCTCCTGTGGCAGGTAGTCGAAGGCCCACATGTCGTGGTTGCCGATGTGGATGTGGATCGGGATGCCGCGGTCGTGCAGCTCCGCCAGCTTGCCCAGTAGTCGCGTGAAGCCGCGCGGTACCACCTGCTTGTACTCGAACCACATGTCGAAGAGATCGCCTAGGATGTGGATCTCCGT
Source organism: Flavobacteriales bacterium (assembly GCA_038234075.1). Taxonomy (GTDB): domain Bacteria; phylum Bacteroidota; class Bacteroidia; order Flavobacteriales_F; family PHOS-HE28; genus PHOS-HE28. The sequence goes on from JBBSUV010000028.1 coordinate 6,067, forward strand.
GGCATCAAGCGCCGCCTGGTCCAGGAAACGCACGATGCGTTTCTCCCGCACCACGCTGCTCTTATGGTCAGGTACCCCGAGGTGGAAGTCGGAGAGGAAGTAGATCTTTTGGCCTGGCTGCATGGTGCCAAAGATGCGGAATGGTGGTCAGGGTTTGAACCCGGGGCTCGGGGTCCGGCTATTGGGCTGTAGTCTTACTTATGTTCCGTGGGAACCGCTCTTCCGGTGTCCCGGCACCGCATTCAGGAAAGCATGTTCGCTGGTCGCGTTGCAAGGTCACTTCTCTGCGGCAGCTTGGATCTTGGCTTCGATGTCCCCTGAATTGTCGGCGTTCGCATCCAAGATATTGCCTCCTTTGTCGATCAGGACGAAGTGCGGAATACCGTCGAAGTTGAAATTCTTGAAGAGCATGTCGGACTGATCATTATCGGCAAAAAGATTTACTCCCAGCATCTTTTCCTTGGTGACGAACTTCCCCCATCGCGTCTTGTCATCATGGACGTTCACGTTCAGGAACACGACATCATCGCGCTTCTTGAAGTGCTCTATCAATTCGTGGCTCTTCGGCATGGATGCAATGCAGGGGACACACCAGGTCGCCCAGAAGTCGATGAAGACCACCTTGCCTTTCAAGGAGGATAAGGAGACGGAGCGACCATCCATGTCGACCAAAGTGAGGTCAGGTGCCGCGTTGCCAACGGCCAATGCCTTTGCCTGGGAATGGATCTTGTCAATGATCGCCAGGTATTCCGGCGTTTTGCAAGTGGCGTTGTAATCCTCGATCAGCTCGTTGGTGAATTCCGGATCACTGGTCAGCTTCCCTATTTGGTTCTTCAAATACGCGGTGAGCTGATAGTCCAATACGTTTCCGTTGAAAATGGATTTCCGGTATTCGTAGTTCTTCCTTATCCGGAATTCCGATTTTTGCAGATCGGTCAGCGAATCGGGAGGAATTACTTTCGAGTCGTTGAATACGTTGAGGTACCTCATCAATGCTACCGAATAGGTTCCATTATCATATGCCTGTTGATCATCGAGATCGATCGCCTTCAGGAAATCGAAATAATCCGCTGGAATTTCCTTTGTGAAGAACTTCTTTGTATCCGCATCGTACCCGATCTTGTACATCCACCTCGGATTGATATACCGGTATTTCACGGTTGGCCGGATGTAGCGCTGGAAGTCGCTTGAGAACGCGGCCGAATAGTGGGCCTTGAAAAATTCATCATTCAGCCTTTCCAAGCTGTCCACGTATAGCTTGAATTTGTTCGCATCATGGAAGGCGCTGTAGCGGTTGGCTTGCCCTTCAAAGCCGGCCAAGGCATCCAGCGCCAAATAGTTGTTATCGGCAGCGCCTCTCCCAGTATAGTGGATGGACTCGTCGAAGGTATCGTAGTCCACGGTCAAGTGGATGCTATCGCCGGGTACCAAGAACATTTCCGAGTACTGCTCCGCGATAACGATCTGCCCAGACATGGCCTTGTCCAGTGGGAAGGTGACCAGGAAATCACCGTGATCGTCCAAGGACGCCTTGACGGCGGAAACTTCTTCCCATTCGATCGTATTGTTGAAATACGTGACCTCCACTTGAGCATCTTTTGGAGCGTTCTTGACCTCACCTGAAATGATGACCTGTCCGATGCTAGGGAAGGATGTCAGCAAAAAAGCAGTAATGGAGCCCACTTTCCAAATGCCGGTCCGGTCTTTTGTCTGTAGCATTATGTGATTACTTTATGGTTTCTGGCGATTTTCGATAGGATGTGGCGAACGTGTGGATAGGGATCAATGGTTTTAGCCATGCCTCCGAAAGCACAATGTAATGCTGCACCCCTTTTGGGCAGTTCACCTGCGTTGGTGATCTCTGCGGCGATTCTTCTACGACGAAGAACGCCAAGAACACAAAGGAGTGCAGGATGTGATCGCAATCTGCGCGATTGGAGGAAAGGTCGGGACTTGGCTTTCTCCGCGTCCCTGCGTTCATCAATGAGGCGACCTCCTCAATGCCTGCGTGGGATCAAGCTTTTCCAAGGCGAGCACGACGCGGATGCGATCCCCGGAGTTGAAGCCTCGGATATCCTGCTCTTTGCGGATATCCTTCGAAAATGCCAATGGTACCCAGATCTCTGCAATGTCACGCCAGACGCGGATGCCAAGACCAACTTCCCAACTCTGATACATGTCCGCGAGCTTGCCCGTTTGGTTGTTCGGTACGGCACCATAGCTGGCAAAAGCGGTTAATGGCAGCGCGAACGGGAAGTCCACGTTCATGTTCAGCGCGGCGATCCACGTGTCCGAGGTGCCCACGGCCGTTGGTGTTCGGAAGCCGCCTTGATCGATATTCGTCTGGATCGCGGTGTTCTGACCCACGTATTGGCGGTCCGTGTAGAGGTGGTCGTAGAGCAGGTCGCTGCTGCCCCAGTACATGCGCCAGCCCATGTCGGGGCGCATCAACGAGTTGTTCTTGTTCAGGAAGGTGCCTGCGAATGCGCGGAAAGAGACCCGGTGCTTCTTGGCATCATAGATCGCGCTCCACGTGGCGTCAAGCGAGAGCCGGCTGAAGACGTCGCTGTTCAAGGACGTAACGGTGATGTCAAAGGGGTTGAAGCCGTTCTGTTGGGAGAGGTTCGCGCTCACCTCGTGGTACACGGACCTGCTGGTGCCGTTAATGAGCAGATCATTGGTCGGGGTCCGATACGTTCCTTCTGCATGGCTCCAAAGGATCACGCTGCGGTAGCGCAGGTAGGCCGCGGGACCGGTGGGTTTCAGCCGCGGGTCGAACTGGATGCTGGGCACTACGCGCTGGTACCACTGCTCCACATCACTGACGTTATAGAGCGATGCCGCAAACCCGGAGACGCCTATGTGCACGTTCCGGAGGATATCGCTTCGGAGCCGATCCTCATTCCACATCAGCCGCGCACCTCCGGCCAGCCTTCCACTCGCAAAGCCGTAAAGAGGCGCTGCGGCCCATTCGAAACGTTGCGAGGGATACAACGTGTTGTAAAGCGCCAGCCCGGCCATTAAGCCGTCGTGTGCGTTGTAGGCGATCGCGGGAAGCCAGAAGATGCTTCGGCGGTCTTCACGCTCCAGCCTTCCAAAGAACTTGACCGAAGGAAGACGCGTCCGTTTAAGTAGCCCGAAGGAGCGCACCTCATTGTCGCGCCGGTCGATGTCCAAGGTGCTGGAGCCGGCGCCGATGCGCACGCGGTCCGCGTTGGACCAAGGCAGTGCGACCATATTTCTTCCACTCTGGCCATCGATCCAAGTCGTGCCTAAGCTGTCCGTACCGTTCCACGCTGTGACGGGGAATGGAAATCCATCAACCGCCGTGGAATGGTAGGTGAGCTTGTCGTTCCTCAACTTCCGCGCCTTCACGTTCGGCTTGTCCGCGGTCCCGATCAATTCGCCGAAGCACCAATCGAGGTTCTTCCCACTGGCTTTTTCATAGCTGGCCTGCACATCGGCAGGTTGAGGATGCTTCCAAGCCCAATCGTTGAAATAAGCTCGGGTGCAGGAATCGAACCGTGCTGGTCCGAGATCGTGGTAGAGCTGATCGAAGATGAGCGCGGTCTTTGCATAAACATTCACGCCATAATCCAGTTCGGTGAAGGCGGTGGACGTGCTTCCGGTTGGCGAGTCCCAGTTCCGCCGGGCATTCAGCCGGTACATCAGTTCGTTCTGCCGATATCCAGTGCCCTTCTTCCCCATGAAGAGCCCAAGGGATACACCTTCCACAGAGCCGGAACTTCTCACGTTGGGGTAGCGCTCGTCCAGGTAGCGCTGCTCATAGAAGCTGTTCATGCCCTCGTCCATCCAAGGGTGGTCGCGCTCGTTGCTGGCTAGCATGCCGTAGAACCAGTTGTGCCCCACCTCATGCGCGATCACATCGTCGAGTTCGTACTTCGAACTGGCGTTGCCGATGATGGTGATCATGGGATATTCCATGCCACCGCCCGCCGCGATGGTGCCGTCGACCGCGGTGCAACTGGGGTAGCGGTAGTCGCCGATCCATTGGCTGTAGTGGCGCACGCTCTCATTCACGTAGGTGATTGCATCGGCCCACATCGCGGCATTGCCTGGCGTGAAGAGCGTCCAGGTGGTCACCGCTCGCCCCGATCGCGGCAGCTTCACTTCACCTTTTCGGACCTGGTAGCGTTTGTCCGCGAACCAAGCGAGATCATGCACATGGTCCTGCCGGAATCGCAGGGTCTTTGTATTGCTGCTCGAAGGCGGAAAGGCATCCGGACGACCGGACTTCGTCATCGCCGTGTTCGGCACGGTGGCGAGTGAATCCATCCATGCCTGTTCGCTGAGGTTGTCCACAAGCATCCCTGTGGCGCCCACGACATAATTGGCGGGCAAGGTGATCGAGACGTCGAACGAGCCGAACTCCGAATAGAATTCCCCTTGGTCGAGGAAAGGCATGGCGTGCCAACCGGCCTTGTCATACACCGCGGGCTTGGGATACCATTGCGTGATGTAGTAGGCCTGCCCGGTGTGTCCCAACCGCGAGAATTTTGCGTCGGGGATCTTCACATGGAATGGGGTGGTGATCGTGACCTTTTCCCCGCTCGCGATCGGAGCGCTCAGTGCAAGCCAAGCGATGTCCGGGTTGTCCGGTGCCTGTCCCCACGCCAGCTTTTGTCCTTTGCTGCGGAAGTCGAGGCTGTCGATGAAGCCCCGCTGCTCCGGCTTCGCGAAGTGCAGGTCGAAGTCGCCTTGCGAATCCTTCTGCCGGCAAAGTGCGGTGTTGCGATCCTGATATGCGTTCGGCCAAAGGTGGATCCACAGCGTGTCCAGCGTTCGTGGCGAGTTGTTCGTGTAATCAAACTCCTCCTGTGCAAAGAGCTCGTGCGTGGTATCGTTCAACCGCACAGTGATGCGGTAGTCAACCTGCTGTTGGAAGTAGTCCTGTGCATGCCCAAGCAACGGTGCCGCGAGCAAAGCGCCCAGCATCCACGGTCGCATGGCTTGCATCGCTTACTTGAAGATCTCGGCCAGCTTCGCCTCCAAGGCAGGTCCGCGCAAGTTCTTCGCGAGCACCTTGCCGTCGCGGTCCACAAGCACCGTGTAAGGAATGCTGGACACGCCATACTGCTGGGCCACGGCATTATTCCAGAAGGCCAGGTCGCTCACATGCTTCCAAGGCAGCCCGTCCTGCTGGATCGCACCTGTCCATGCGCTCTTGTCCTTGTCCAAGCTGACGCCCAGGATCTCGAAGCCCTTGTTGTGGAAGCGGTCATACACCTTCTTCACGTTCGGGTTCTCCATGCGGCAGGGGCGGCACCAGCTGGCCCAAAAGTCGATCAGCACCACCTTTCCGCGCAGGTCTTTCAGCGCGATCTGTTTGCCTTCCGGAGAGGCCTGCGAGAAGTCAGGCGCCTCGCTGCCCACGGGGATGAGGTTGTCCAACTTGGATTGCTGTTCTTCCTGCAACTGCGCGGCTTTCCCCTGTTGTTCCATGCGGTCCACCTCATCGCGGAAGCCTGCGAAGTATTCGCTGTTGGGTATGGTCTTGCGGAGCGAATCGCGCACGGCCTTGAACAAGGGCAGGTCCTGCTGGATGTTCATCCGGTTCAATGCGGCCAACACTGCGGGCGAGCTCATGTGGGCATCGATGAAATCCTTGGAACGGGCCGTGAATGCATTGTTCAGTTCCATGTAGCGTTGCATCGCGGCGGAGTCATTGCGGTCCGCTTTCAAGCGCTCCATCAAGGGCTGGTTTTCCTTATCGAACACCAAGGACTCCTTGAAGTAGTCGTGCATGAGGCTGGTGTTTACCGAGCCTTCGAGGAGCCTAGGCTGCTGCAGCGAATCCATCTGGGCCGCGAACTTCAGGTTCTCGGCGCTGTCCAATAGCACGACCAGCATGCTCTTTCCACCGAAATTGAGCGAATAGAAATCGAGCGGCATGGACGGGACTTTCATCACGCCCTTTCCTTCACTATCGAGTTTTACACTGTCCACATGCACGGGCTGGTTGGAGACGAACTTGTCCAAGTACAGCATCTTGCCTGCACCTCCATCGACCTCTGCCGTAATGGAGCGCGATTGCGAAGTGGCGGTGCATCCGGCAACCAATCCGGCCAGAAGTGCGAGCGGTGCGATGATCTTCATGTTCATTCTTGTTCAAGCATGCGTTTTACGGTCTCGTTCACGGTGCGCGGATCAGCCTTCCCTTTGGTGGCCTTCATCACCTCGCCCATGAACAGGCCGAGCAGTCCCTTGTTGCCAGCGCGGTAGGCCTCCACCTTGTCCGGAAAGCGGGCGATGGCGCCACGTACGGCTTCTTCGATAACGTCGGCACCGGCGTCGGTGAGCAGCCCGTTGGCCTGTGCCAGTTCTTCCGCCGTTCCATTCTTTACCAGCATCAGCGGGAAGAGCTTCTGCGAGGCCAGCGAGTGGCTGATCTTGCCACCTTCGATCAAGCTCACAAGCCCGGCTAAGCGTTCTGCGGAGATCGGCATTTCCGCGATCGAAAGCCCTTTCTCATTCACCCAGGAACGGACATCGCCCATCACCCAGTTGGCAGCTTGCTTGTAGGGCTTCGAACCTGCGGTGACGGCAAGCTTGGCCGTTACATCCTCATAGTAGAGCGCGGTGCCCTTGTCGTCCGTGAGGATCTCCGCATCATAGCTGCTGAGCCCGAATTCCTTGGTGTACTTCGCCCGCAGTTCGCGTGGCAGCGGCGGCATGGTCTTCCGCACGGCTTCTTTCTTCGCCTCGCTCACGGTCAACGGCTGGATGTCCGGCTCGGGGAAGTAGCGGTAGTCGTGCGCCATCTCCTTGCTGCGCAACGAAGTGGTGATCCCCTTCGCCGCGTCGAAGTTGCGTGTCTCCATGCTGATCGACCCGCCCGCATCCAACACTTCCGACTGCCGCTGTGCCTCGTATTCGATCGCGCGCTGCACGTTCTTGAAGCTGTTCATGTTCTTTACCTCGGTGCGCGTACCGAACGCTGCAGCGCCCTTGGGCCGGAGGCTGATGTTGGCATCGCAGCGCAGGCTCCCTTCCTCCATGTTGCCGTCGCAGATATCCAGGTAGCGCACCAAGCGGCGTACTTCCACGAGATAGTTGTACGCTTCCTGGGAGGAGCGCATCACGGGTTCGCTCACGATCTCCACCAACGGCACGCCGGCCCGGTTCAGGTCGATCAAAGTGTTGAACGGGTCCACGTCATGGATGCTCTTGCCCGCGTCCTCTTCCATGTGGATCCGGGTGAGCTCAATTGCTTTCTCGCTGCCATCGGCCATGGTGATGGTGATGGTGCCGCCGGTGCAGATCGGCGTGTTGTCCTGGGTGATCTGGTAACCCTTCGGCAGGTCGGGGTAGAAATAGTTCTTCCGGGCGTAGTGCATACGCGGCGCGATGGTGCATCCGCAGGCGAGGCCCAGCTTGATCGCGTGATCGATCACGGCGGTGTTGGGCACGGGCAAGGTTCCGGGCAGCCCGAGCGTCACCGGGCCCACCAAGGTGTTGGGCCGGTCACCATAGGCATTTGGATCGCTGGAATACGCCTTGCTTTTGGTGAGCAGTTGCGCGTGGACCTCCAAGCCCACCACTAACTCCCATTTTTCGCTCCAGTGCGGAGTGCTTGCCATGCTTTCCTTATCGTTTGGCTTCATCGTCCACCGTCACTTATCAGTCCGGCCTTAGGGCCGCAAAGGTGCGACAGGTTCGGTGACTTCAGCGGTCATCGTCAGGCAAGGTCGAAAGGCTTCAGACCCGAGTTTCAGATCCCCGTGAATGTGGGTCTTCCGCACGACACTGCCATGCAAAACAGGTCCTGCGTTCCAGTCACTTATAACCGACCACATTCCTCTGTGTCCTCCGTGCCTCTGTGGTGAACCTCTTCAACTCTTAGTCCTCAGCTACCCGCCACCATTTCCCGCATGATCAGCGTCAAGCTCGGCTCGGCTTTCTCGGCCACGCGTTGCACCATCTCGTGCGTTGTCTTCTCGATCCGTCCTTCCACGCCCATGTCGGTGATCACGCTCATGGCGAAGCAGGGCAGGCCCATCTGTCGCGCAGCGATCACTTCCGGCACGGTGCTCATGCCCACAGCGTCACCGCCGATGATGCGCACGTAGCGGTATTCCGCTGGCGTTTCCAAGGTGGGGCCCGTGAGCCCTACATAAGTCCCGGTGCGAACAAGGATGTTGTTCGCCTTGGCAATGGCTTGCGCACGGGCGATCATGGCATGGTCGTACGGCTCGCTCATGTCCGGGAAGCGCGGGCCGAACTCGTCGATGTTGGCACCGATCAATGGATTCGGGAAGAGGCAGATGTGATCGTTAAGGATCATCAGGTCACCGGTGTCGAATCCGGCATTCACGCCGCCACAGGCATTGCTGACGAACAGCCTCTTGATGCCCAGCAACTTCATCACCCGCACAGGCAGGATAACCTCCGGCATGGTCCAACCTTCGTAGTAATGGAACCGGCCCTGCATCGCCACCACGGGCTTTCCGCCGAGCAGGCCGAAGAGCAGTTTGCCGGGATGGCCTTGCACGGTGCTTACCGGGAATTCCGGGATGTCCTTGTAGGCAATACTGTGCTTCACGTCTATCTCCTTGCCCAAGCCGCTTAGGCCGGTGCCAAGGATGATGCCTGTTTCGGGGATGAATCCGTCAGTGGCCTTATTCAGGTGTTCAGCGATGCGTTGGATGCGTTGTAACATGGGATCGTATCAAGGCCTCGAAGGCGTGTGGTTCGTTGAGTATGACGGCGCGGATGCCGATCACCGCGATGGGAAGGTCCTCCAGCGGGCCGGAAATGAGCGCGGTGCTGAGGCGTGCCGCGTCCTTCTCCGTGGTGATCAGCGTTTTTTGGCCGGTCGCGAAGCTACTGAAAAGCCGCGCCACCTTGGCTTGGTCCGCAGCGCTGAAGGCATGATGGTCACCAAAGGCCAAGTGCCGCACGGTGCCGAACAGTGATCGGACATGTGTTTCCAACGGCGCTGCATCCGCGATGCCGGTGACCAAAAGCGCGGCCGATCCGGGGCCGGAAGGCACGGTCATCGTACTATCGATCAATGAGCGCGGCCTTTCGTATTCCAAGCCGCTGAAGAAGAGCTGTTGTTCATCGCGCAGCCCGAGATCCTTCCGCCAGCGGAACTGGTCGTCCGGCGTTGGCAATGCTGGGCATTTGGTAACGATCACCGCATCAGCTTGGCGAGCACGGTAAGGCAGGTCGCGCAAATTCCCCGCAGGAAGCAGATGGTCCTTATTCCAAGGCCGTTGCCAAGTGGTGAGCACGATGTTCAGGCCGGCTTTGAGCGCCCGGTGTTGCAGGGCATCATCAAGAACGACAGCACGTACATCAGGTAACCGTTCTACGATCTCCTTCACTCCTGCCACGCGGTCGGCGCCCACAAAGACGCGCACGCCGCTGAACTTGCGTTTCAGCATCAACGGTTCATCGCCCACGTCGTGGGCATCATTCATGCGTTCCACTTCGGCGAAGCCCGTGCCAGCCCTTCCGTAGCCGCGGCTAAGAGTGGCCAATGGCATAGAGGCTGCATCCTTGTGTTGGTCCAACAAGGTCCGTAGCACCAATTCCACGTGCGGCGTTTTTCCGGTCCCGCCCAAGGCGATGTTGCCGATCCCGATGGTGGGAACTTCCGGTGAGATCGACTTGCATGCCCCGCTGTCGAACAGCCCGTGTCGTGCACGCAACACCAACGCATAGAGCCATGAAATGGGGAGCAACAACAGGCGGAGGGCTGACATGGCGCCCAAAGATGGGGGTTGTCGCTTGAAGGCACGGGAGTTCAGGAATGCCCAATTAAAGTCAAGTGCCTTGTGGCTTGGTACCTTTCCGGCCGGAAAAACGGGCATGAGGATAAAAGACATCATTCGGGTATTGGAGCAATGGGCGCCACCGGTCCTTCAAGAGGAATACGACAATTGCGGCCTACAGACCGGTGATCCGGAGGCTGAGGTAGTGGAGGCGCTCCTTACGTTGGATTGCACGGAGGAAGTGGTCGCCGAGGCGGTCCGGAACAACTGCGGGCTCATCATCGCGCACCACCCGGTGATCTTTAAGGGCATCAAGTCCTTGACGGGCCGCAACGATGTGGAACGCACCCTGTTGGCCGCCATCCGTGCCGACGTGGCCATCTATGCCATCCACACCAACTTGGACAATGTGATCGATGGCGTGAACGGAGAGATCGCGGCACGGCTCGGCCTGAATCCACTGTATGTGCTGGATCCGAAGCCGGGGCAGCTGCGCAAACTGGCGGTGTTCGTGCCGCGCGACCATGCCGATGCGGTGCGGGATGCCCTATTCGCAGCCGGGGCGGGCCACGTGGGCGACTATGATGAGTGCAGCTTCAATACGGAAGGCACGGGCACGTTCAGGGCAGGAGAAAGTTCCTCGCCGTTCGTAGGTAGGATATGGGAGCGCCACGGCGAAGCGGAAGTGCGCATCGAGGTATTGTGCCCGGCGACTAAGGAACAGGCCGTGTTAGTGGCCATGCGAACTGCCCATCCTTATGAGGAAGTGGCCTACGACCTATATCCATTGGCCAACCTGCATCAGGGCGTCGGAAGTGGTCTCGTGGGCGAATGGGAGCAGCCCTTGATGGAACAGGAGTTTCTGGACAAGCTGAAGGCGGTTTTCCGACCACCTTCGATCCGGCACACCGCACTCACCGGCAAGCACGTGAAGCGAGTAGCACTTTGTGGAGGCTCAGGAGCCTTCCTCATCGGCAAGGCCATGGCCGCCGGGGCGGACGCTTATGTGACCGGGGATGTGAAATACCACGAATTCTTCCTTCCGGAAAGACGGATGCTGCTGGCCGACATCGGGCATTTCCATAGCGAACAATTCACACCCCACCTGATCCAGAACAAGTTGGCCGGAATTCTACCTACCTTTGCGACCCGTTTATCAAAAACGGGCACCAATCCCATCCACTTTTTTTGACCATGGCAAAAAGCGCAACGAAGACCGCTGAAACGGAGGTGAAGCCTTCCAAGCCCGCCACCAAGGCAGAGAACGCCGTAGCGGCAAAGCTCGTCGACCTCTATCGCCTGCAGCATTTTGATTCCTTGGTGGACAAGATCCAGACCCAGCGCGGTGAACTGCCCTTGGAGGTGCAGGACCTGGAGGACGAAGTGGCCGGTCTCGAGACCCGGATGAACAAGCTGACCGAGGACCTGAAGGAAGCTGAGACCGCGGTGAGCGACAAGAACAACTTCATCAAGGACGCCAAGGCGAACATCAAGAAGTATGAGGCCCAGCAGGCCAAGGTCCGCAACAACCGGGAGTACGATTCCCTGAGCAAGGAGGTTGAGTTCCAGAATTTGGAGATCCAACTGGCCGAGAAGCGCATCAAGGAGGGCAAGTATGCCATCGAGACCAAGACCTCCGTTGTGGAAGAGAGCAAGAAACTTTACAAGGAGCGCAAGAAGGACCTGGACCTGAAGAAAAAGGAACTGGACGATATCATCTCCGAGACCGAGAAGGAGGAGAAGGACCTGACGAAGAAGAGCGAAGCCGCCGCCAAAGCGATCGAGGAGCGCCTGTTGAAGGCCTATCGCCGCATCCGGGGCAATGCCCGCAACGGTCTGGCCGTGGTCCACATGGAGCGCGGCTCCTGCGGTGGTTGCTTCAACGCCATCCCGCCCCAGCGCCAGTTGGACATCGCCAGCCACAAGAAGATCATCGTTTGCGAGCATTGCGGCCGCATCCTTGTTGACGAATCCATCGTGGACGAGGTCAACGGAGCCAAGTGATACCACTACGACAATATTGAAAAAGCCTCCCACAAGGAGGCTTTTTCAATTCCAGCCCTAGCTGGTTTCAGGATCCGGCCTACGGGCGGAAGGCGAAAGTGAGCATTCCGCGGCTGTCCGTGAGGCGCTCGTGCACAGGGGCCACCAATCCCGGGTCGTACTGGTAGTAGTTGATGTCCCGGGTGCCATAGATGCCGGTAAGGTCAATGCTCACGTGTTTCGTGCGGAAGCCCAGACCTGCGGTGTACCTCATATAGGAAGTCCCTTGTCGAGCGTCATTATCAGCATAAGCATTCGGCCAAATACCCCAACCGCCGCGGATGTACCAAGCACCGGAACGCCATTCCGTCCCAACGCGCAAGCTGTGGGTCGAACGGAAGTCATCATGGATCGCGTCATTTTCAGCAGTGAAATCGTAGGTATTCACCCCGTCCAAGCTCTTGTTCAACCTTGCCTGGCGGAAGTTGGCGAATCCATAATCGACACTCACCAAGCCATGCTGGCCTACCACATATGCCGCGGAAGCGAGCAGGTTCCAAGGTGTTCGCACCCGATAGTTGAAGGCCCCGTCGGGTGAGTCTTTTATGTAGCGAGTGTTCCCATTTGCGTCCGGCGTGCGGAAATTGGTGGTCATGCTATACGTGTAAGCATCGCTGAGCTGCAGCCATTTCGGGCTATGGAATGCCAGCCCAAGGCGCAAGTGGCCACCCACACGGCCGATCACGCCCAACTTCAGGTCCACACCGCTCCCCGTGGTCAATAATTTCTCGGCGTAGTTCAGGTCCTTCAGATCCAATGAGGTATCCAAGGAGGTCTCTGAATGTGAGGTCTGCCTCTCGTAGCGCACGCCGACAAGGCCCAGGGTTGCGCCGATGTAGAGCCGGTCCAAGTAGTTGGCGGCATAGAAGAAGCTTGTGGTGTTCAAGCGCCCCGACGTGCTTATGGAATGATCCTGTCGCGTTTCGCTGCCGAAAGGGATCGCACTGCGATAGGAAGTGGGAAGTGTGTCACTCGGGTTCAACGGATCCATGCCGTAGGTTTCCCAAGCGAGGTTGCTTGAAAAAGCAAAGTCATCGGCGAGTTGATCGGATCGCGTTCCGTTCGCCTCATTCACGAAGCGCTGGAGAATAGTGCTGGGCACCTGTTCTCCCACAGCGCGTTCCTCCCAGTGGTAGCTGGCCTGCCGATCAAAAGAGATCCCGAACACCCCACCCCGCCAATCACCGCCCTTTTTGTCCGGGTAGCTGAGGATCAAGGAAATATTGTTCAAGCTGAAGCGGTTGTCATTGTCGGAAGCACTGGTTCCGTAATAGTTCGCCTTAGCGCTGTTCACCTCGAACTGCGGAGTAAATGAGATCTCACTCGTGTTGTACAGCCCGAATCCTGCCGGATTTGTTGACGCACTCCCCGGATCCGCCCCTACGGCACCGATAGCACCGCCTAAGGCCCAGCTACGTGCACTGCCGCCAGGAAGGAAGTTGGAGAAACGCAGTACATCCTCCTCGTTCTGGGCGAAGACCAACTGTGTTCCACCGAAGAAGAGCATGCTGGGCAGTAGAAGGGAACGGAGCTGGATCATCTATGCGTTGAATGTTCTTTTATCGTGGACGTGGGCTGGAGATGGTCCCGCCGCCGCCGTTGTTACCGCCACCTGAGCGTGAAGGGCTGCTGCCCCCTGAGTCCCACGTGCGGGAAGGGCGGCCCTCAGGTTGCCGTTCGATGGTCCTGGAATTGGTCCGCGGAGCCACGATGCGTCCCGGACGGGTGTTGGTGGAGCGTTCATTATTGTAGGACTGGCTGCGTGTTGGTGAAGTCTCCAGCAATCCTGCCGGGTTCCGCATCATTCGCGGAGCGCTGGGCGCCGTGGTGCTGTAGGAGCCGGAGGTCATGGACGGGCGATGGGAATACACCACGTTGCCATACCCGGTGGGCTCATAGCAGCCATAGCATCCGCCCCACGGACTTTGGTAAGGGCCGTAGCCGGAACCGTAGCCGCCATAGCCAGAACCGTAATTGCCGTAGCCACAGTATCCGTAAGGATCGTATCCGTACCCGTTCATCCCGCTATTGCCCCAGTAAGGGTTATAGCCGTAGCCCGCTCCGTATCCCGTGCCATATCCGATGCTCATGCTGCCGAAGGAGGTGGGCCAGCCGTAGCTCATACCCATGCCATAGCTCGGCCCATAACTACCGATACCTGTCCCGAAGCCGAAGCGGCCATAGTTGTAATAGTACGGGTCGTTATAGGTCATGTCATAGTAGTCGCGATCAGCACTATTGGCATTGCGCGACTCGGATGGGTTGTAGTAATCATCCGAACTGTCCTGATCCTGTGCGGGCCGCTCAGCAGCAGCCTTGGCGGCCATGGCTTGCCGGTCCGGCACGTCATACACATCGTCCGAATATGCGGTGGTATCGCGCAGCGATCCGCAAGCGGAGAGCAGCAGGAGCATCGGGATCAAGTAGGTGATGGTCTTCATGGCAATGGAGGCGTTCGTTCAAGGGGGAGCAGAGACCTTACTTTCGCCGCTCCTCCACAAGGAACAAAAATAATACCACAAAACCGCCTCGCATGAGCGATCAACTCACCAAACGTGAAACGGACTACGCACAATGGTATAACGACCTGGTGCTGAAAGCGGACCTCGCCGAGCACAGCGACGTGCGCGGGTGCATGGTCATCAAGCCGCACGGCTATGCCATCTGGGAGAAAATGCAGGCAGCGTTGGACGCCATGTTCAAGGCCACAGGCCACGTGAACGCCTATTTCCCCCTCTTCATCCCGAAGAGCTATCTCGCCAAAGAAGCCAGCCATGTAGAGGGCTTTGCCAAAGAGTGTGCCGTAGTGACACATTATCGGCTGAAAAGCGATCCGGTGCATGGGATCATCGTGGACCCGGAAGCGAAGCTGGAAGAAGAGCTCATCGTGCGCCCCACCAGTGAGACCATTATCTGGAACACTTATCGCGGCTGGATCAAAAGCTACCGTGACCTACCATTGTTGATCAACCAGTGGGCCAACGTGGTGCGCTGGGAATTACGCACCAGACTGTTCCTGCGCACGGCCGAGTTCCTTTGGCAGGAAGGCCACACTGCCCACGCTACACAGCTGGAGGCGGAAGAAGAGGCGCGCCGTATGCTGGATGTCTATGCCACCTTCGCCGAGGAATGGCTCGCCATGCCCGTGATCAAAGGGGTGAAGACAGCGAGCGAACGATTCGCTGGCGCGGTCGACACGTATTGCATCGAAGCCTTGATGCAGGACGGCAAAGCGCTCCAAGCGGGCACCTCGCACTTCCTCGGCCAGAATTTCGCCAAGGCCTTCGACGTGCTCTTCACCAACAAGGACAACAAGCAGGAATACGTGTGGGCCAGCAGCTGGGGCGTGAGCACCCGCCTGATGGGCGCCTTGATCATGACCCACAGTGACGATCACGGGTTGGTACTGCCGCCAAAGCTGGCGCCGGTGCAGGTGGCCATCGTGCCGATCTCCAAGAATGGCGAGCAGCTCGCTGCCATCGACGCCTATGTGAAGCCCATGGTGGACGGCCTGCGCGCCAAGGGCATCACCGTGAAATACGACAACGACGACAAGCGCAAGCCGGGCTGGAAATTCGCCGAGTACGAGTTCAAGGGCTATCCGGTACGGATCGCCGTTGGACCCCGTGACATGGAGAACGGCACGGTGGAGGTCGCCCGTCGCGACACGTTGGAGAAGCAAGTGATGCAGGCGGCCGGCATCGCTGACAAGGTGGCAAATCTGCTGGACGCCATCCAGGACAACCTCTATCGTAAGGCGCTCACCATGCGAGAGGAGAACATGCACGTGGTGGACAGCTATGAGGAGTTCAAGGACCGTATCGGGCAAGGTGGCTTCTTCATGGCCCATTGGGACGGCACGGCCGAAACGGAGGAAAAGGTGAAGAACGAGACCAAGGCCACCATCCGCTGCATACCTCTCACTGGCGACAAAAAGCCCGGTGCCTGCATGGTCACCGGCAAGCCTAGCGCCCAACGAGTCATATTCGCAAAGGCATACTGATGGCGCAAAAAGCGAAAAAGAAGGAGAAGGGTCCGCAGGAGCAGATCATCGAGGTGATGGCCGTGAAATCCGGCATGAAACAGGACGTCCATGAAAAGACCAAAGCGGCGTTCGCTGAACTGAAGGAGGTATTGCAGGAGTTGGCGGGCGAGCTTGGGGTGATCACGAAGAAAGATCCCCGTTTGGTGGTTGAATACACCGAACAAGGTGCGCTTTCAGCCAGGCTGAAAACAGCGGGGGATACGGTGATCTTCACCATGCACACCAACGTGTTCCGGCTCGACCAGAGCAACAGCCTGTGGAAGACGAGCTATCTCACCGACGACAACACGCGCGGATACTTCGGCGTGATCAATATCTACAACTTCCTCAGCGACTCCTTCGTCTATGATAGGGAACGCGACCTCGGTTACTTGGTGGCCCGCGTCTTCCTCAACAAGGAAGGGCACTTTTTCGTGCAAGGGAAAAAGCGGCTCAGTTTCCTTTACAATGACTTGGCCGATAGCGTTCTGGACCGCGATCGCATGAAGGCGCTCCTTTGCTCGGTGGTCCTGTATGTGTTGGACTTCGACCTGCTGGCACCGCCCTATGATCAGGTAAGCCAAGTGACGGTGGAGGAGATGAAGCAGATGGACGCACACTCCATGCTCAGCACCGGTAAACGGTTGGGCTTCCGCTTTCAAGCGGACGTTGACGACGTGACTTGAAGATAGGATTTGGTCGGATCATAAAACTGGCTATTTTTGCGCCCCCTAAGAACTGAACAAGGTCTGCGGGATTGACATCATGGCCCGTTCGTCTAGGGGTTAGGACGCGTCCCTTTCACGGATGAAACAGGGGTTCGATTCCCCTACGGGCTACGCAAGGACCGCCGGAACTACAGCACACACTGAAGTTCACGGCGGTTTTTTGTTTTTCGTGCGGGGTGCCCGCCGGATCACGAAGTCGCGAGGGGACATCTTCCGCGCTACTCGGGATAAGGAAACGATCGCAACCTGTTAAAATGGTCCATGTACCAAGGTGGTCCCTTGGTCGGGGTGCAACCTCGGAGTGAAGCTCAACGTATATTTGGACCTCCCCGGAATGTGGGAGTGAGCGGCGTGTGACCGATCAAGGCATTTCCTCATAAACGAACGTTGAATGAAGTTGACGAAGACCGTGCTCGCCTTCGCCGTGTTGTCCCTTTTGGCATCCTGCGTGGGAAAGCGAAACATCAACTACCTGCACGACGGTTCGTTGAGCAATACCAGCAAACTCTTCCCGAACAGGAAGTTCGAATACCGTATCCAAGTGAATGATGTGCTCAGCATGCGCGTTCTGGGCCTTGATGACGCCAATTCGCGGTTGTTCAACGTGGAGACCGTGGGAGCTAGCCTATCATTGAACGATGCATCGCTGTACGTGAACGGATTCTCGGTGGACAAGATCGGCAACATACAGTTGCCTTCCGTGGGCAAGGTCAAGGTTCAGGGGCTTACTGTAGGTGAAGCCCAGGAACTTATCCAGAAAAAGATCAATGACTATTTCGCCAATGCTACCGTGATCTTGAAGATGGTGAGCTTCCGGGTAAGTGTGCTTGGTGAGGTGCAGCGTCCTGGTAGTTACTTCGTTTACAACAACCAGATCACCTTGCTGGAGGCGTTGGCACAGGCCGGTGGGCCTTCGGAGATGGGGGACAAACGACATGTTACGCTGATGCGTCAAAGCGATCAAGGGACCCAGGCCCTTTATCTGGATCTGAGCAAGACCGATGTGCTGAGCAGTGAATACTACTACTTGCTCCCGAACGACGTGGTATACGTGCCCGCCCTTCGCGCTCGACCGCAACGGATGAATTTGGAGCTTATGAGCGTCCTCTTCGCTGCGATCAGTGCAGCGGCCGTGGTGATCACCTTGGTACAGTACAGGAGATGAGCGAGGGGCATAACGATTCGATCGACCTGAAGGCGATCTTCCGGAAGATCGTCGCGAAGTGGTGGCTGTTCCTGATCACCACGGCTATCAGCGTTGGCGGGGCGGTATGGTACGTCAAGACCACGCCCAAGACCTATGAGGTGACGGGCGTGATGCTCATGAGTGATAAGAAGAGGAACAACTTTGGTGGCAGCAGCGAAGAATTCCTGAAGGGTTCCTCTTACCTCAGCAGTAGCAATGGTCTGGAGGATGAGATCAGCGTGTTGATGTCATTCACGAACATGTTGAATACCGTCCAACAGTTGGACTTCGGGATCACCTATTACGTGGAGCGGAATTTTCTGGAGCATGAGATCTATGAGGACAAGCCGTTCATCATCCGCTTGGACACGGGATTACAGGTCTCCGGTCTGAAGGTGCACGTGGTTCCAAATTTTGAGGCAGGCACCTATCGCGTTTGGGCGAAGGCGAAATACGCGGGCATGTTCAGCGCGGGGCTTCAGAAGCCTGTCGACAATTTCGTGAAGGATTTTGAACTGGACAAGACGCAACAGATCGGCGAGCCGTTCCGGAGCGATCATTTGAATTTTGCGATCGACTTCGACAAGGGATATGTGTTCCCGCACGATGCGAAATACATGTTCATTCCGGCGAGCAACCCGGACATTACCGCCTATTACAGGGCGAAGACGAGCACCACGCCGCTGAGCGAAGAAAGCAACATCATCACCATTTCCACTTCCGGGGAGGATACGAAAAAGGAGAAGGACTTCATCAATACGTTGATGCAGACTTATATCAAGAGCGAACAGGAAAAGCAGAACGAGAAGGGCAAGAGGACCATCGCGTTCATCGACAGCCAATTGGACAAGTCCACTCAGAACCTGGAGACGGCGGAAGGCAACCTGCAGAACGTGCAGTCATCCGCAGGCTCGCTTGTTGGCAGTGCCAGCGACCGTGGTGCGGCGGTCTTCAATGATCTTTCCCGGTTGAAGGACGACCAAGGCAAGGCGCGTTCCAAGCTTGAATACCTCGGCGAGTTGATCACGCACATGGGCTCCGACGATGGGGGCACACCTTCCACGATCTCCGCTGCCAATGTGGGCGCACCTTCCTTGAGCAACCTGATCGACCAATACAACCAGGCCGTGAACGAACTGTCCACAAAGCGCCTAACGGAACGTCAACAATCGGCACCGACCATCGCTCTGGCCCGGAAGGTACAGACCCAACGGAACCAGATCATTCAAAGCGCCCAAGATGCGCGACGGGGTGCCCAGCTCGAACTGGAACAGGTGACCGCGCGGGTGAACCAGCTGGAGTATCAGCTCAATCAATTGCCCCAAAGTAGCCGTCAGGTAAGTATCGCCACCCGGAAGTACGATCTCAATGCGAGCATCAACACTTACTTGATGGAAAAGCGGTACGAGGCGGAGATCGCGGTAAGCTCCGACCAAGTGGACAAGTACATCGTAGATCCGGCACGGGTGAAGGATGGTGGACCGGTGGCCCCGAGCAAAAAGAAAGCCTTGGGCATGGCCTTGGCTGTGGGTCTGTTGTTACCACTGATGTTCATTCTGGTGCTGGACTTCTTCAATGACAGGATCACGGACCTCGAGGAGCTCAAACGACTGAGCCCGATCCCGGTCCTGAGCACGGTGCCCACGTCCAAGCAACAGCGCATCACTGTGAACGATGACAGATCCGTTCTGGCTGAAGGCTTCCGCACGGCCCGCATCAACCTTCAATACCTTAATGCGAACGTGGACCGCCAAGTCGTCGGTATTACCAGCAGCAGTAGCGGTGAGGGTAAGACGTTCTGCTCGGTGAACCTGGCGACGGTGATGGCCTTGGGGAACAAGCGCACTTTGCTGATGGACGCTGACATGCGGAGGCCGAAAGTGCATGAGCGGCTAGGCCTGGAACTGGGCAATGGCCTGAGTACCTACCTGATCGGTGAGGCTAGCATTGATGAGGTTATCCGCAAGTCGGACATCCCGGGCATGGATGTGATCACGGCCGGTCCCATTCCGCCGAACCCGCTGGAACTCTTCGAAAGCCCGCGCTTGGCGGAACTGATCCAACAATTGCGGGGACGGTATGATCAGGTGGTGATCGATGCTTCACCGATGGGCGTTGTCAGTGAGTTCAAGATCCTTGTGCAGCAATTGGACATCACGCTGTATGTGGTCCGCCAAGGATACACGCGCCGCCCCATGCTGAGATCGGTGAACGAACTTTACCGGACGGACAAGCTGAAGCGCATCGACCTTCTGCTGAACGACGTGAAGGCGGGCGACGGCTACGGATACGTTTATGAGCCCAAGTAACGGCGAGCTCCCAAGAAAGGAGCGTTCGGAAGGGTTCCTGAAATACTTCCGGAACACCTCTTGGCTCTTTGTGGACAAGGTGGTGCGGCTCGGTGCCGTCCTAATAACGAGCATTTTCGTAACCCGCTATCTCGGGCCGGAGCTGTTCGGCCAGCTTAATTACGCCAGTGCCTTCGTGGGCATCTTCTTCGCTCTCACTTCGATGGGGCTGGACGATATCCTCATACGCGATATCGTGCGAAGGCCGGAGCGGCGGGACCAGCTCATGGGCACGGCCGCCACCATTAAGCTGGGTGGTGCCGTGGTGCTGTTCGTTACCGTGATCACCTTGGCCTTTGCCAAGCACATGGACAACACCACCATCATGATGGTGTTCCTGATAGCCGCGGCGGAGTTCATCAAGCCGTTGGTGGTGGTCGAGCAGTACTTCTACTCCCAAGTGAAGGGGCGTACCGCGGCACAGGTGAACATGGTCACGGTGATCATCGCCTCGCTTTTCCGCTTGGGACTGATCCTCGCGCATGCGCCCTTGGTGTGGTTCGCCTGGGCCTATATCGTCGAGATGGCTGCCAGCGCCATCGGCTTCCTCATCGCCTACCGGAAGGAGGGCTCCACTTGGAAAAGCTGGCGTTACAGCAAGGAGACCGCACTCTATCTTCTGCGCCAGTCCTGGCCACTGGTGATATACGGCCTCGCACTCTACGTGCAAGCGAAGATCGACCAAGTGATGATCGGTGACATCCTGCAGAAGACCTTGGGGGAAAAGGGCGCACTGGAGGAAGTCGGTCAATACTCCGCCGCATTGAAAATGATCGAGGCTTTGGGCTTTGTTCCGGGCATCGTGGTGGCCTCTCTGGCCCCGGCGATAACCAGGGCCCGGGCGACGGACCGCAAGCTGTATGAGGAACGGCTGGTGAACCAGTATCGCCTGATGTTCATCCTCTTCCTGGTGGTGTCCGTGCCCTTGTATTTTGTCGCCGAGCCTGCTATGGTGCTCCTTTTCGGGGAGAAATTCCGGATGGCGGGATACCTGCTCTCCCTATTTGCCATCCGGTTGTTCTTCACCAACATGGGTGTTGCCAAGAGCAGTTTCATCACCAACGAGAGTATGTTCAAGTATTCGCTGGTAACAGCCGTGGTCGGTGCGACGTTGAACATCACCATGAACTATCTGTTGATCCCCACGTACCAGTCCATCGGTGCGATCTGGGCCATGATCGGCTCGTTCTTCGTCAGCATCTTTCTGGTGGACCTCTTCTTCAAAGAGGCCCGGCCTAATTTCGGTTGGATGATGAAAGGGATCTTCACCTTTTGGAAAGTGCGGAACGTGAATTGAACGATGTTGAAGGACCGTCATTTGATCCCCTTGAAGCCGGAACTGTACAACGGTTTCGCCTGCCCTGAATGCGGGACCGAAGGTCCTGAGGGGGTCAGGACGATGGTGCTCGGCAAGCAGACCGCCGCCGAGTACAAATGCCATGCCTGCGGACTGGCTTTCGTACGTGACCTTCCCGCAGGTTTCACCATCGATCTACCCATCGCTTGGCGCCTCAGCGATAAACATCCCTACCAACCAGCGAACGGCATAGCCGAGGACTGGGCCGCGTACCCGGACTATCAATTGCACCGCACCGAACGGTATGAGGTGCAGCGGAAGGTCTTCAAGGAATGCAAGCGGATCGTGATCCTCAATACCATCGACCATCTTTATGGTCATGTATTGCTGAAGCTATTCAATGCCCAGCACTACTTGGATGAACACCCGGATATCGGTCTGGTGGTGATCGTTCCCAAGATGTTCGAATGGTTGGTGCCGGAAGGTGTGGCCGAATGCTGGGTGTTCGACGTCAAGCTGAAACAGGCATGGGGCTGGAATGCAGGCATCGATGCCTTCGTACAGGAGCAGTGGGGCCGATACGACGAGATCTATTTGGCACCCGGCTACAGTCATCCGGAGTTCAGCAAGATCAACATTGAGCGGTTCAGCCGCATCAAACCGTTCCAGCCGCAGGAGTTCCTCACCAAACCTCCGCACATCACCTTTGTTGCCCGACGGGACCGGTTATGGTATTCCTCCCCGTTCACGAAACTGCTTCACCGTGTGCTTAAGAAGGTCGGTCTCTTCGCGGACATTGCCATCTGGTGGCAGGACCGCATGGTGGCCCGCGCGATCCGCATGGTGCGCGAAGAGGTGCCGCAAGCGAGCTTTACCGTGGTCGGATTGGCCAAGCCCGGCGGAATGCCCGCTGGCGTGGAGGACCTCCGCACCATGAAGATGGACCTGGAGACCGAACTGGGCTGGTGCCGTGCCTATGCCAAAAGCCAGGTCGCTGTCGGCGTGCATGGCAGCAACATGATCCTTCCCACGGCCCATGCCGCCGGATGCGTGGAGATCCTACCTTATGACCGTTACGGCAATATCGTGCAGGACATCTCCGTACGTTACGACGACCGCATGCAGCTGTTCATGTACCGCTTCACTGACGAGTTCGCACGCCCGCAGGATGTGGCGCGCCATATCGTATCCATGTTCAGGGACCATGAGGTGTACCATCTCGACAACCAAGTGAATATCTTCTGATCGTAATGAGCTCCTTCATCGCGCCGGCCCCGTTGACCACCCCTGTACTATTCATCGCCTTCAACCGGGAAGAGCCGGCGCGTATGGTGATGGAAGCCATCCGCCAAGCCCGTCCGCCACGTCTCTACTTCGCTTGCGACGGTCCTCGGAACGAAGGGGAGAAGGGACGCTGTGAAAAAGTCCGTGCCCTGGTGAGCATGGTGGATTGGGAATGTGAGCTGCATACGAAGTTCAGCGACGTGAACTTGGGCGTGATGATGGGGGAGTCCACCGCGATGGACTGGTTCTTCGAACAGGAGGAGGAGGGCATCATCCTGGAGGATGACACGATGCCTGTGCAAAGCTTCTTCTGGTATTGCCAGGATCTTCTGGAGCAGTACCGGAATGACGACAGGGTGTGGTGCGTCATGGGCAACAACCTGATGACCGAGTGGGAGCACAAGGGAGATGAGGCGTACTACTTTTCCTCGCACGGCTATGGCGCTTACTGGGGTTGGGCCGGATGGCGCAGGGTCTGGCGCAAGTACGATGTGGAAATGAAGGAATGGCCGGAATGCCGTGACAAGCAGTTGCTGAACGGCCATTTCATCAACAAGGCCGAGCTGGCCGAGGCTTCCAAGCTGTTCGAAGGTCAACACAGCGGCGTGATAAGGTCTTGGGACTATCAGATGGACTTCGCACGGATCCTGAACCGCGGGGTCACTTGCATACCCAATGTGAACCTCGTGGGCAACATCGGTTTCGGAGCTGATGGCACTCATACGGTGAACGAAAACGACCGCAGGAACAAGACCGATCAGAAGGAGATCACCTTCCCGATGACCCATCCCAAGCATATGCTTGTGGACCATCGGAGGGATCTTGCCTACTTTGAGCACTACATCCAGCCTACGCTTTACCAGCGCTTAAAGGAGGCGGTAAAGAACATGTTGCCCACCCGGGTGGACGAGGCGCTCACACCCCTTGTTTCCAAAGTGCAACGGAGACTGGGCATCAACTAAGCGGCTACCTTGGCCAGCGGTAATATCCGTTCCGTACGTGCTCAGCAAGAGGAAGCTCATAAACGCGCTGTTCATCCTGTCCTTCCCGTGGTACGGGTACGGGGCCTATGCGCTGATGGACCGGGGCTTCGCTATCGGGATCTTCATCTGTGCGATGCCTTTCCTCCTCATACTGAGCTTTTATGTGTTGGATCTGTTCTACCGCCAGACCGTACTGCCTGCGGTGAACCGGAAGTTCTATCTGGTGATGGCCGCATTGACCTCCATCAGCATTTCCGTTCTGGTCGGTTTGCACTACAAGAGCCCAGTGATCAATCAGGCCAACGGCACGCTCCTTATCGTGCTGTTCTATGTGCCTTTCTTGAGTTCAGTGGTTGTTCAGGTCTACAACCGGAACGACCCGGGATTCAACATGGCCTGGCTGGTGCTCAAAGGTTTCTTCGCCTATCTGGCCTTCAATCTGTTGGGTATGGCCCTGGGGATGCGCAACCTGCTCCACTTCTTTCCCGGAAGGGCCAGTCCTCCGTTCGCCATGGGTATCTACGATGCGGCCCACATGCTCTCCATCGTCAACTTGATGCTGCTCTCCCACCTGCGGAATTTCAGGGCCAACCCGTTGCGGTGGTTCGCACTTGCCGGCGTGTACATGATCGATCTGGGCATCATCCTCAGCATTAACAGTCGTCTATCCTTCATGATCTTCCTGGTGCTCACGGTGTTGTTCCTCACGCATGCTATGAAGGCACTGCGGGGCCTGTTCACCGTGTCCCTCTTCACCATGCCGCTGATGATGAGCTTCGCGCTACTGATCTACGAGATCCTTTCATTGCCGGTGTTCGCGGCCGTTATGGACCGGGTGGACAAGACGGACATCACCACCTTCAACGGGCGCACCTACATCTGGACCGCCATTGCGGACTGGTTGCGGGACGACCGGCGTGGGCTCATCTTCGGCAATGGTTACAACGGGCAATACCACCTACGCCTTCTGGAAGGAGTGGCCAAACTTTGGGGTGAGCCAGGGTCATACCGGCTGCACTGTCACAGTGCATTTCTGGAGATGCTGGTGGACCAAGGCATCGTGGGCATTCTCCTGATGTACGGTGTGTATTGGACCGGATATAAATTCTACCAGAATCAATACCTCACCAATGGCCCTATGGCGCCGCTCTATGCTGCGTTCGTCTACATGATGTTCGCTTGGCAGATCGATATTGTAGGCTATGCCTTTTACAGCGGCTTCCTCACCGTGTTCCTGATGATGGGCCCGGTGGTGATGAAGTCCCGTGCGGAAAGGGCGCCGGAGATGTTGACGGACAACCTGGGACGATGATGGAGGGGGGCAAGCGCACCACGGGTAAAGGCGGCACCGCCCCTTTCAAGGTCAGTATCGTCACGGTGGTCTATAACGGCGCCGCCACGTTGGAGCGCACCATCCAAAGCGTGCTGGGCCAGGACTTCCCTGGCATCGAGTACATCATCGTGGACGGGGGGAGCACCGATGGTACACTGGAAATTATCCGCAGCTATGAGGATAGGTTGGCGTACTGGATCAGTGAGAAGGATAAAGGGATCTATGACGCCATGAATAAAGGCATATCCCTATGCACAGGGGAATGGGTGGGCTTGATCAATGCGGACGATGCCTATGCCGACGGAGCCGTGCGCATAGCCATGGAAGCGGTGGAAAAGCGATCGGCGGTCAACATCGTGCATGGTGACATCCTCATCAACTATCCCAATGGCAGCAGCAAGGTGAAGCATGCCAAGCGCTCCGGTTTTCTTTTGAAATACTGGGAGATGGTGTTGAACCATCCGAGCTTCTTCGTGCGGCGGTCCTACTATCAGGGTAGGCCGTTCGATCCAGCATTCCGGGTGAGTGGCGATCACCACTGGACGTTGCGCGCATGGTGTGAGGATCCCGGTCAATTTCTATATGTCCCTCAGGTATTGGCGCACTTTACCGCGGGTGGTGCGAGCATGACCAATCCGCTCGGAACGGTATTGCGGGAGAGCGATCGCATGGGCAAGGCACTTGGCTTCAGCACCTGGGAAAGGTTCATGGCCCGATCGGTGCGCACCGGTTTATATTTCCCCGGCATGGCCAAGCTCTGGTTCAATCAGATGGTGGCACCTTTACGCAAGAAGTGATACCATGGCGGTCCGGTACGGCATATTCCAGGATTGGCATGCGAACAGGGGCAATCCCAAAGGTCGCATGGTGATGGTCCTTTTCCGGACCATGCATGTGCTGAGGCGGAGCATCATCACTTTCATCCTCTTCCTGCCTTTCTTCGTGCTGTACAGGTTACTGGTGGAATGGGTGCTCTGCATTGAACTGCCTTGGAAAACCCGCATCGGTCCCGGCTTCCGCATCGATCACGGGCAGGCGTTGGTCATTAATGATGGCACCGTTTTCGGGGCGGGATGTACTGTCCGGAACAGCACCACGATCGGGAACAAGCGCGCGAAGGAAGGAGGTTATACGCGAGCACCCATTTTCGGCGACCGCGTGGACATCGGTGCTAACGCGGTCATCATCGGCCCCATCACCATAGGGGATGATGTGGCCATCGGCGCCGCTGCGGTCGTGCTTCGGGATGTGCCTTCGGGCCATGTGGCCATTGGTAATCCCGCACGGAACATCCCGAAAGGGTGACCCCATCCCCGGCGATATGGTCATTGCTTACGGCCATTTATAGCATTGAGCATGGCCAACGATGTTGGCTCTTTATGCGGACGCGCTCAAAAGCGAAAGGCCCGGATATTTCCGGGCCTTTCGCTTCTATGACCCACATGATCAACGGACGATGAGCTTCTGTGTTTCAGCGCGGTCATCACCGCTGATCCGTGCCACGTAAAGCCCTGGCGTGATATCCTCGGACAAGGTGGTGGTGGTGGTCCCGGAGGGGATCGCGCTGTCCATCACCAGCGTTCCGCGCAGGTCGGTAAGCGTGAAACGGCCGTTCGTTACGGGCGCGAAGTTCAGGGGAGCACCGCGCAACACCGGGTTGGGGTATATGCCACTGGTATGCGCCAGTGCGTTGCCATCAGAGATACCGGTGGTGATGCTGCAGGCAGCCTCGGGCAATTGATAGATCACAAAGGAGCTGAAGGCGGGTACGGAGACCGACCCATTGAGCACATTACCGTGCACATCGGACCAGCAGCCGTCGGGCAGATCGATGCTTTGCGCGGTGGCTTGGTCGTTCACGAGCAGCTTGTTCCTCAGGGCGGGGTCGACCGCCTGCACGCTCACCTTGGTCACTTCCACATTGTCCAAGAAGTACATCGGCTCGGTCCACTGGTTGATGAACTGGATCTGTGCTTGGTCCGTCAGGTCACTTTGAAAGTACATCTCCAGGTCGCGCCGCTCGCCATCGAACGGAATGTCCTGTTCCCAGGTAGTGTACGGGTTGGCGAACGTGGATTGGCCCTTGATACCGATCACCACGTTCCCCTGGGCAGTGCTCTGCAGGCTGCACCGCACGCGATACCACGCTTGGTCCACGATGGGGAAGAGGTCCGGGTTGTGCAGAGTGAAGTTCGGGTACTGGCTGTTGTTAGGCAGGTTGGCCTTGAGCGCACCGTTGTCCAAGTGGCTGGTCACACGGGTCACTTGCGCATTGTTCGGCCAGCCGGTCCACCCGTTCACATTGCTGCTGAAGTTGCCGTTCTGGATCAGGTTGCCACTGAGTTCCTGCGTGGTGGCGAAGGGCGCTAGCCGCACAGTGCTTCGCGTGCTGCCGGCATCTTCGTTCTTCTCTGCTTGCCAGCGCTCCAAGGCATAGTATCGGGGTGCTCCGGAGACGAAGTTGATCACCTTGATGTTCAATTCGTTGTAGGGGTTGAAGTAGCGGTTGTTCGTGTAGGTCCCGAAATCCACCGGGGTCGCACCATGGCAGTTGTATTGCAGCATGGCGAGCTGATCCTTCTTCAGGCAGTACATCACATTGCCACTGTACACGTCGTTGTAGTTAGGCACATAATAAGGCGCTGCGGCTCCGGTCCCGGTGGCGTTGGAATAATCGGAGACCGTGATCTGGACGCCGTTGTTGAAGAACACATTGTCCTTGATCTTCAAGCCGGTGGTCACCATCGTGTGGTCCACGTGGATCCCGGACTGCGGGCAGTTGTACACGGTGTTGCGCTGTGCGGTGGTGTTTTTGACGGAAGTGTTGCCGAAGTAGATGCCGATGCCCATGTGCTCATTGTGGGGAGCGATCAGGGGTGCACCATTGGCAAAGGAGCCGATCGGGTCGCTTATGATATTGTCCCGGATGATCAGTCCGTCGGCATGGTCGATGGCGATGCCGCCACCGTCGTTCATGGTCGCCAGCGGATGACGGATCACGTTCTTTTCAACTAAGGCATCGCTTTCCGCAATGATGCCGATATAGCCGATGGTGTCCAAGCGATTGTTCCGGATGGAGACCCCACTACCCGTCGTGCGGATGCCGAAGTAACCCCAAGTGCTTTCACCGGCCCCATCCACGGTTGCGATGTTGGTGAATGTGCTGTTCGAGATCTCCGAATTGTCATCGAACACAGCTGCGCCGGTGGCATAGGTGTTCCTGAACGTATTGTTGGTGTAGGTGCTATTGTTGCCAGCACTGCGGATGCCGTGGAACAACCATTGGAAGTCACAACCAGTGACGGTCACCTTGGATGCACCATCGTTCAACACGCCGGCCAACCACTGATGGCGGAAGGCAAGGTCCTGCACCACCATGTCATGGCGCTGCCAATAGCAGTTCACTCCGGTGCGATAAATGGAGGCCTCCACGGTGAGGCTGTTCGGGTCGACCCCGCCGGGTGCCCAGAGATACAGTTTTTGCGCAGCCTTGTCGAAGTACCATTCCTTGGCGGCATCCAGCTGATCGAGCTTCCCCGTCATGTAGAAGCCCCAAGGATCGTTGCCCATGTTCATAGTGGGACTTGTGAAGGTGAGCGTTCCGTTGTTGAAGCCGGAAACGCGAAGCGTGTCGAAGGAACTGCTGGAGCTGCGGACCACTGCGGTAGCCCCGGTCCAAAATCCGTTGGGCTGTACAAGGTCGGCGCTTTGCATCTGCGTACCCCCGCCTTGGCTGTTGCGCAGCCAGCCCGTGTTAGGAAAGCGGGCGGGTGTCATGCGTTGACCGCCGACATACAGTTGGTATACGGGTCCCGTCACGTCGGCCACATACACATTGCCTTGGAACACGGACCAAGCGGAAACGAGTTCGCTGCCCTTGATGACCGGGAGGTTGCCCGTGCCATAGGCCCCGAAAGTGACCGGTTGCGCGGCCGTGCCATTGCTCCCGATGATCACCTCGCCACGATAAACGCCATCCCGCTTGAACAGGACCTGATCGCCCGGTTGAAGGGAGAATGCCAATTGGTTCACCCTGTCGATGGACCGCCATGCAGTGGTTTGGGTCGTCCCGTTGTTGGAATCATCACCTGACGGGGAAACATAATAGACAGTGGCCGAGGCACTGAGGCCGCAGGCCAATAGCACAGCTGTGGTGAATGCCTTTGCGCACGTGTGAATGAGGAGGGCTGGTCGCATGTCCTTGAGGTTGATCAGCTCGCTTTAACCTACATTGAACTTCAGGGTTTCATGTCTTCGATGAATGCTCGTTTTTCATGTATGAACAACCCTTTTGGGGTGCATCCGTAGGAAAGCCCTAACAGCGCCGGAAACGCATGTTGCGGAATAGCACATGGCCCCGGGCTACTTTTGCGGTGAACGAATGACGGTGATGAAGGAAAACGGACAAACAGTGCCAAGCCTTGCTACACTGAAGCGATTGCATTTCGGAAGGAAGGTGTGGTCCCGGCTGCTTCCCGGTCGATCCCACTTTGGTTATACTTATGATGGGGCCACGGTATCGGGTCAAGCCGCATCGGACCTGATCCGCAACGAGCTGCTGGCGCCCAAGCCAAGTATGATCTCCCGTATCGGCATTGTGGAGCTGAACGCGGTGATGAACCATTACAGCGCACTGGCTGGTAGGAAACCTTCACTGATCAACCACTTGGGCTTCATCACAGGCCGGTTCCATTCCTATGGATGGGATCCTGATACCTTCGAGAGCATGCCCCGTAATGCCGGTTTCTTTCCCGCTACCAAGGAGGCCTTGTCGGGATTTGCAGAGCGCATGATGGCCGATATTCCCCTGATCGACATCCTGGGCACCTGCCATCGGGACGAGTGGTTCGTGGCTGAGCAGTTGAAGAAGGCAGTGAAAGTGCCGCTGCCCGATCTGGAGCCGCATGTTCACGTGGATCCATGGAGCAGCATATTGGAGGGGAAGAAGGTGCTCGTGGTCCATCCGTATGAGAGGTCCATCCGCAGCCAGTACGAAAAGCGTGCGTTGCTCTTCAAGGACCGGAGGCTGTTACCGGATTTTGAGCTGAAGACAGTGAAAGCGGTTCAGACCGTCGCGAATACGCCATCGCCTTTCCCTACGTGGTTCCATGCGCTGGACCATATGAAGGAGCAGATCGACCGCACGGACTATGACATCGCCATCATCGGCTGCGGTGCATATGGACTTCCTTTGGCCGCACACATTAAAAGGCAGGGCAAAAAGGCCGTGCATCTGGGAGGCTCCACCCAGTTCATGTTCGGCATCACCGGTAAGCGGTGGGACGGTCATCCCCTGATCAATGAGCACTGGGTCCGGCCTTCGGATGACGAAACACCGGTCCTCGCGAAGGATGTGGAAGGTGGTTGCTACTGGTGACCCCGCCTGACCGTTGATCGATATGGATCCCCGCCCCGTGCCCCCTTCTGGTCCCTTGCGTGTGCTCGTGGTGGGGCAGACGCCGCCGCCTTTCGGTGGCCAGGCCATCATGATCGAGGCCTTGTTGCGCGCGGATCCCGTTCACATACGGCTGTTCCACGTGCGCCTCAACTACTCGGACGACATGGACAGTGTGGGGAAATTCGCCCTGCGTAAAGTCTGGGTGCTCTTCACCACGATACTTCAAGTGTGGGGCGCGCGGCTGCGCCACCGGACGCCGATGCTCTACTATCCACCCAGCGGCCCCAACATGGTGCCAGTGCTGCGGGATGTCATTTTCCTATGCGCCACGCGTTGGCTGTTCAAATGGACGGTTTTCCACTACCACGCCGGCGGAGTCTCTGGATTTGAAAAGCAGTTGCCGGTTTTGATCCGGCCTTTCTTCCGCTTGGCCTACCGGAACGCCGCCATGGCCATCAGGACCGCACCGCAGAACCCGGAGGACGGCAAGCTCTTGGATGCGAAGCAGGATGTGGTGGTGCCCAACGGTATACTTGACATGCGCGGTACCGTGCAGGAACATTCGGCCGCGCCGGGTGAGCCGGTCGTCATCCTCTTCACCGGTGTGCTCATCCGTTCCAAAGGCGTCCGTGTCCTGCTGGAGGCATTCCGTGACGTGGTGGCCCAAGGTGCTGATGCTCGGCTCGAGCTGATGGGCCGATGGGGTGATCGGGCGTTCGAGGAAGAATGCCTGGCCTATTTGGCCGCCCATGGGTTAGGCGAAAAAGTCACCTTCCTCGGTGTGATGCGCGACATGGAAAAATTCGAACGATTCGCCGGATGCGACATCTTCTGCTTCCCGAGCCATTTCGAGGCGGAAAGCTTCGGTCTGGTATTGTTGGAGGCCATGCAGTTCGCCAAGCCGGTGGTCACCACGCGGTGGCGCGGCATTCCTTCTGTGGCCGAGGACGGCGTCAACGGTTTCGTAGTGCCGGTGGAAGACCCTTCCGCCGTAGCGGCCAAATTGCTCCTGCTCATCAAGGACGAGCCGCTGCGGAAGCGCATGGGCGAAGAGGGGCGGCGCATCTTTGCGGAGCGTTTCACGTTGGAACGGTTCCAGCAGAACATGGAGGAGGCTTTGGTGGCCGCTGCAAAACAGAACTGAAAGGATGCGATTGCTCGTCACCGGTGGATCCGGATTCATCGGCACCAACCTGGTGCAAAGTGCTTTGGACAAAGGCATCGAGGTGCTGAACCTGGATTGGAACCCGCCCTTGAAGTCCGCCCACAACCCTTGGTGGCGCGAATGGAACCTCATGGACCGGCAGGCTACGGACAAGCACTTCGCGGACTTCAGGCCCACGCATGTCGTTCACCTCGCCGCCCGGACGGACACCGATGTGCAGGATGACATCGATGCCTACCGGCAGAACCATGAAGGCACGGCCATCCTACTGGAGGTCGTGAAGGCGGCTCCGAGCATTGAGCGCCTCATCATCACCAGCACGCAATTCGTCTGTGAGGCCGGTTATCAGCCCAAGGACGATCACGATTACAAGCCTTTCACGCTCTACGGCGAGACCAAGCGCCTCTGCGAACTGTCCACCCGTGAAGCGGGTCTTTCCTGCGTCTGGAGCATCATCCGGCCCACCACCATCTGGGGGCCTTGGAGCCTGCGCTATAGGGACGTGTTGTTCAAGGTGATGCGCAAGGGCCTTTACTTCCATCCGGGCCGGAAGAAAGTGATCCGATCCTATGGTTACGTGGGCAATGTGGTGTGGCAGATCGAACGCATCCTCGCCGCTCCGGCGGAAACAGTGAACGGGAAAGTGTTCTACGTGGGGGATGATCCCATGGAACTACGGACCTGGGTGGAAGCGATCTCGAAGGAACTTGTGGGCAAGCCGGTGCGCTACATCCCGACGTTGATGGTGCGGGCATTGGCCCTTGGAGGCGACCTGCTCAAGATCGTGCGCATCCCGTTCCCCATCACCAGCGGCCGATATCGCAGCATGACCAGTGATTACATCACACCAATGGACAGGACCACGCAAGCATTGGGCACTGCGCCGTTCTCATTGCAAGAGGGTGTGCAGGCGACGGTGAAATGGTATGACGACGAGAGCGCTGGGGCCAAGAGCCCTGAATTGATAGACACACGCCAAAAGCAAGGGGCGGAGCGGCCATGATCGGACTTCCGAAAGCAAATATTTTCGGATTGGGCCTGTCCTTGGGGTCCTTTCAAGACCATGTGGCGGCCATAGCCGCACTGGGGAAGGAGCATCGCTCGTCCTATGTCTGCTGCGTGAACGTGCACATGTGCATGGAGGCACAGGCTGATCCCACGTTCGCGGCGGTGGTCAATGGGGCCGATATCGCTACAGCGGACGGGATGCCCATCCTCAAAAGCATCAATAAGTTCGGCGGAGTGAAGCAGGAACGGGTGGCCGGGAATGACCTGATGCCCGTGTTGATGGCGGAGTCTGAAAAGCAAGGATTGAGTGTCTTTCTCCATGGCGGGGAGCAAAACGTGCTCGATGCCATCGTCGCTCGTGCTGCGAAGGAATTCCCCAGCTTGCGTATCGCAGGGGCCTACTCTCCACCATTCAGGCAAGCCACGGAAGAAGAGCGTGCTGCCGAAGTGGCGCGCATCACCAGCAGCGGCGCGAACATCATCCTGGTCAGCTTGGGCTGTCCCCGGCAGGAACGCTGGATGGCCGCCATGAAAGGCCGGATCCCCGCCGTTATGCTCGGTGTAGGTGGGGCTTTTCTACTCTACGCCGGCGTGGATACACGTGCACCGCAATGGATGCGCAATGCATCCTTGGAATGGCTCTATAGGCTCTGGCTTGAACCCGGAAGGCTTTGGAAACGCTACCTCGTCACCAATTCGGCATTCATGTTGATGTATCTGAAGCGCTCTTTCCAAAGCTGATCGATAGGTCGACGGAACACCACTCAAACGCGTTCAAAAAGGAAGAGTTGTCGACAAACTTGACTTTTACATCGACGAATTCCTACTTTTGACTCTCGGCCTTCACCAATGACCAACCTCACAATAGAAAACCATGGATAAAATTGACTCCGGGTCCATGGTGCATCCCACTACCCTCAGGCGAAGTTCCCGCGTGAGCCGTACCGAGCTCAACAATGAGCTGGCCACGCTGCTGCGTTCCAGTCGACAGCAGTTCCACAACGTCCAGCATGGTTTGAACCGCGTAATGACCTTTGAACCGCTCACATCCGTCAAGGACCTGATCATTGTCGGTGATGGGCCCGCCGCTGAAGAGATCTTTCAATACTGCGAGGACCAAACGGTGCGCGGCTACCGGTTCCGCGGTGTGTTCCATGATCGCGCCATCGCCGGGCCACTTGCCCCGCGCCAGCTTGGCGGTATCGAGGCGGCCAAGGCCTTCGCGGTCCAGAACCGCATCGACATTCTGTACTGCGCCCTTCCGGGGAGCTACCGGGAGGAGATCACAGAGCTCATGGAGTTCTGTGAGCGCAATACCATCCGTTTCCGGGTGATCCCCAGCGTGGACAGCTTCATCCCGGTGGTGAAGACCACCGACCTCACCTTTCATGGTGCCGTGCCAGTGAGCCGATTGCGCAACGAACCGCTTGACCGCAAGGGCAATCGGCTGCTAAAACGCAGTTTCGACCTCGTATTCTCCTTCTTGGTGATCACCCTCATCTTCACATGGCTTTTTCCGATCCTCGCGATCCTGGTCAAGCTCTCTTCCAAGGGACCGGTTTTTTTCAAACAGGTCCGGTTGGG
Source organism: Flavobacteriales bacterium (assembly GCA_038234075.1). Classification (GTDB taxonomy): domain Bacteria; phylum Bacteroidota; class Bacteroidia; order Flavobacteriales_F; family PHOS-HE28; genus PHOS-HE28. The sequence continues at coordinate 40,188 of JBBSUV010000028.1, forward strand.
CGAACGCAAGAAGAAGTTCGCGTGCTACAAGTTCAGGAGCATGCAGATGAATAATGAAGCGGACAGCAAGCAGGCCACGCGGAACGATCCGCGGATCACCAAAGTGGGTGCTTTCCTGCGCAAGAGCAACTTGGACGAGATGCCCCAGTTCTTCAATGTTTTGCTGGGCCAAATGAGCGTGGTAGGGCCGCGCCCGCATCCGCTGAAGCTGAATGACCAGTTCCGGGACATCATCGACAAGTACATGGTGCGCCATTTCGTCCGCCCGGGCATCACGGGTTGGGCCCAGGTGAACGGTTTCCGCGGGGAGACCCGCACGCCAGAGCTCATGGAGAAGCGCGTGGACCTCGACGTGTGGTACTTGGAGAACTGGTCCTTCCTGCTGGACCTGAAGATCGTGGTGAAGACCGTGACCAACATGTTCGGTAAGGACGATATGGCCTTTTGAGTCGGCCCAAGAGGCAAAAAGAGAGCGTTGCTCATTGATTTTCCCCAGAAGTTTGTCGGAACCGTAGATCAAGCTATATTTGCCGCCCCTATTCGAGAACAGGAACATGGCCAATCACAAGTCCTCCATCAAGCGTATCCGCCAGAGCGAGACCCGCAACGAACGGAACCGCTACCAGCACAAGACCACACGTAATGCCGTGCGCGATATTCGCGCAAGCACCGTGAAAAAGGAGGCTGAAGAGCTGCTGCCCAAGGTGAACAGCATGCTGGACAAGTTGGCCAAGCGCAACATCATACACAAGAACAAGGCCGCCAACCTCAAGAGCAGCCTCCAGAAGCACGTGGCCGAACTGAACTAGGTTCCACTTGCATTCAACTTCGCAACAGGTCCTTTCGGGGACCTGTTCGCATTTCGGGCCCATGGCCAGCGACAAGTACCGCAAGTCGCGGATTTCATGGCATCTTTGGCTCATTCATGGAAACTGAAGGCCCCACCCCCAAGCCACGGCTCAGCATCCCCGAATGGGACAAAGGCGACCGACCACGCGAGCGTTTGATGGCACAAGGCGCGAAAGCCTTATCTGACGCGGAGCTGGTGGCCATCCTCATCCGCTCCGGTACACCGGAACAGAGTGCGCTGGAACTGGCCAAACAGGTATTGAAGGATGCCGGTAGCGACCTGAATGCATTGGCGGCGCTCACGCCGGCGGACCTGATGAAGCGCAAAGGCGTGGGAGAAGCCAAGGCCTTGAGCATCGTCGCGGCGCTCGAGCTGGGCATGCGGCGACGGACCGGAGAGCAACGGGAGCGGCCGCGGATCAGCACCAGTGCGCAGGTGCATGAGGAACTGCGCGCGAAGCTGGCCGACCTGCCACATGAGGAATTCTGGGTGCTTCTGCTGGACCGAGGTCTACGACTGATCGAGGTGCGCCGGGTGAGCGTGGGTGGCCTGCATGGTACCGTGGCTGACCCCAAGGTGATCTTCCGCTGCGCTTTGGAACGTGGTGCCTCGTGCATGGTGGTGGCGCACAACCACCCCAGTGGCCAATTGCGGCCGAGCGAGGAGGATCTCCGCCTCACGCGCAAGCTGGTGGAGGGAGGCCGCATGCTCGACATCATCGTGCAGGATCACATCATCATCACAGCTGGGGGTTATTACAGCTTCGCGGACAATGGACAAATGAACTGACATGGCAACGCCGTTGCGCATTCTCACTGTTATCGGGGCACGCCCACAGATCATCAAGGCGGCCGCCATCAGCCATGCCGTGCGAGGACGCTTTGCAGGACGCATGCAGGAGACGTTGCTCCATACCGGCCAGCACTACGACCCGAACATGTCCCAGGTGTTCTTCGACGAACTGGGCATCCCCGGCGCGGACATCGCCTTGGGTGTGGGCAGCGGGGCACACGGGGTCCAAACGGCGCGGATGATAGAAGGCATCGAAAAGGAGCTTCAGACCGGTAAGCACGATGTGGTGCTGCTATACGGTGATACCAACAGTACGCTGGCTGGGGCCGTCGCCGCGGCGAAGCTGCACATCCCCGTGGCGCATGTGGAAGCGGGCTTGCGCTCCTTCAACAAGGCCATGCCGGAGGAATTGAACAGGATCGTCTGCGACCACTGCAGCACCTGGTTGTTCTGTCCCACGGACACAGCCGTGGAAAACCTGCGACGCGAGGGCTTCAATACCGCCAAGGAAGGATCGCCCACCTTGGACCGGCCCCTTGTGGCGGCTACAGGCGATGTGATGTACGACAACAGCATGCGCTTCGCGGAGTTGGCGGGGAGCCGCTCCCGACTGTTGAAGGACCTGGGCTTGGAAGGGAAGGACTTCCTGCTGGCCACCGTCCATCGCGATCATAATACAGACGACGCGGTGCGGATCAATGCCATTTTCACAGCCTTGCTGGACCTGCACCGGCGCCATGGCCTTCCCGTGGTGCTGCCCGTTCATCCGCGTACGCGGAAGATGATGGACAGCCTGCTCAATAGGCAGTTGCAAGCCTCCATTGCGGAGGCGCTGGATCTTCATCTTGTGCCACCGGTGGGCTTCTTGGACATGATCGCCTTGGAGCGGAACGCCAAGCTTGTGGTCACCGACAGCGGGGGCGTTCAGAAGGAGGCGTATTTCTTCGGAAAGCCCGTGGTGGTGTTGCGTCCTGAGACAGAATGGGTGGAACTGGTGGCCAACGGCCAGGCCGTGCTGGCGGATGCTGACCCGTCCCGTATCGCGCAGGCAGCAGCGTTGTTCCTGAGCAATGGCGTACCCGATTGCCCACCGATCTTCGGTGATGGCCATGCTGCGGAGGCAATCTGCGAGTTGTTGCTTGAAAGGCACGGATAAGGGCTGCGCCGACGTTAACTTGTGCAAGCCGTTCCATGGCAGACATTCACTACCACATCGAGCGGCCAAGCCCACGGTCCCGGTACAGCGTGGCGCACCTGCTGGGTCGCATGGCCGGATGGGATGCGGTGGAGGTAACGGACCTGTCCGATCTGCGAAGCGTGGAAGGGCCTAAGCTCATCTACGGACATACCGTCTTGGAAGGTGCTTTCCAAGTGGTGCCGCACGGCTTGCTTGAGTTGGGCCACCTCCAGCCCTTAGAGCCCGAGGTGGATCATTCCCACGGCATGCCGGTCCTTTTTTCTTCGGACCGCGGAGATCTTCCCTTCGACGTGTTCGCGGCCGCGTTCTTCCAGCTGTCCCGCTATGAGGAGTATGGAGCCTTGGAACGCGATGAACACGGGCGGCCGAGGACAGAGGTGCTTCATGCCGCGAGGCACGGCTATCTGGACCGGCCCGTGGTGGATGAATGGTTGCTCGCGCTCGTGGAAAGCTGGCGGAAATTCGACCCGAGGCTTCCTGAACTCCAGAGGGAATACGCGCACACCGCGACCTTGGACGTGGACAACGGAGCCATGTATCTCGGTCGTCCATGGTGGCGTTCCTTGGGTGGTGCCGCGCGTGACCTGCTGAAAGGGCATCCGAGCCGGATGATGGACCGCGTGGGGGTACTGACCGGATCCAAGCCCGACCCGTATGCCGTTCATGAAGCTTTTCTCGAACTCGTGGAACGCTCCGGCGCGCAGGCGGTCATCAACTTTCTCACAGCACCGATCGGGAAGCATGACCATGCGATCGGGCCGGATGTGCCGTTCATGCATGCCTTGATCAAGCGCATGGCGCAACGCGCGGAGGTCGGGTTACATCCCGGCTACGAAAGCTCGGAACACCCGTTCCGGATCTCCGAGGAAAAGGAGTGTTTGGAAGCGGTGGTCGGTCGGCCGATCACGCGCTCACGCCAGCATTTCCTGCGGATGAGCTTCCCCGGTACCCCTCTCTATCTGGAACGCATCGGCATCCTCGATGATCACAGCATGGGCCTCTCCGATCGCACGGGTTTCCGCGCCGGCACTTGCGCTGCCTTCCCGTTCTATGACCTTTCCGCTGAGCGGGAGCACACCTTGATGATCCATCCCTTCGCGATGATGGACAGTGCGATGTGCTACAAGATGCGGCTTTCACCACCGGAGGCGATCGCTGAGGCCAAGCGCATGGTGGATGCTGTAAGGCGGGTAAAGGGACATTTCATTTCCGTGTGGCACGAACGCTTCCTCAGTGGATACGGTGACGAAGCCGGATGGGACGTTGTCGCGAAGGAGGTCATTCCATACGCGCGGCCATGATCAGCTATCTGCGTCATACCGATATCGACCTTGCTGCTTGGGACCGCAGAATGGCCGCATGCGCCAATGCTTCATGGTACGGCCTCAGTGCCACCTTGGATGCCGCAGCACCGGGCTGGGATGCGCTATTGGACGAGGCCACGGGAGCCCAGATGCCGCTGCCGTGGCGCATGAAATACGGCGTCCGCTACCTCTATCAGCCGTTTCTTATCCAGCATCTGGGACCGTTCTCCCCGCATCCCGATGCTGATGCAGCAGCACGTTTCCTGCGGGGCGTACCCAAGCGTTTTCGTTATGCGGACATCTATCTGCTCGGTGCCCCCTTTCCGGGTTTCGCCGGCCTTCGCACAGAGGAGCGAACGAACCATGAGCTCCGTCTGCGTGGGCCGTTGGAGGTCCTGCACGCTGGATACAGCGCCAATCATCGGCGGAGCTTGCGGAAGGCGGAACAGCTGGACGTGGTGGTGGAGCGAGGTGCTGGCAGTGGTCGCGTCATCGATTTTCTCGAGGGTTCGGAACAGTTCGCGCTCTGGGGCATCGATTCCGCCCAGCGCGCGACCATGCGGCGTGTGCTGGTGACCACTGAAGAAGCGGGCACGGGCTTTGGGCGTGTGGTATCCAATAATGGAGAGCTTGTGGCTGCCGCATGGTTCGTGCGGGAAAGTGGCCGGATCATTTTTCTTAAGGGCATGGGTTCGGCTAAAGGGCGCGATCTTCGCGCCATGCATGCCTTGGTGGACGACGTGATCGCGGAGCACGCTTCCTCGGGCGCTGTCCTGGACTTTGCAGGTGGCAACGATCCCCAACTGGCGCGCTTTTATTCCGGCTTCGGCGCGGAACCCGTGCTTTATTTGCGAGCTTTGATGAACCGTCTACCGCCGTTGATCCGGCGAATGAAACCTTGACCATGGTGGTGGAACTGAACAAGTCGAACTCCATTGCGAACCGCTTCTTGGCGGAACTGCGCGATGTGGAAGTGCAGAAGGACCCGCTCCGGTTCCGCCGGAATCTGGAACGGATGGGGGAGGTGTTCGCTTATGAGCTGAGCAGGACGCTTGATTACGCCGAGACCGAAGTGGTTTCACCGCTGGGCATGGCGCCTGTTCTCCTACCGGTGGATCAGCCCGTCCTTTGTACCATTCTTCGTGCAGGCCTGCCGTTGCACCAAGGGTTGCTCAACTACTTTGATCGTGCCGACAATGCCTTCGTGAGCGCTTACCGGAAGCACCGCAAGGGCGAGGACGGCTTCGACGTGGAGGTCGAATACCTCAGCAGCCCCTCCATCGAGGGCCGTGTGTTGGTGATCAGCGATCCGATGCTGGCCACCGGCCGCAGCATGGCCTTGGTCTACAAGGCGATGTTACGCATGGGCAAACCCAAAGCGGTACATGTGGTCTCCGTGATCGCCAGCACCGAGGGTGTGGAGTTCGTGAAGAAACATTTCCCTGCAAACACCAAGTACTGGCTCGGGGTGATCGACGAGGAGATGACCGCCGAGGCCTACATCGTGCCGGGTCTTGGCGATGCGGGCGACCTCGCCTACGGAAGCAAGGTTTAGTGATGAATGTCAGGCATGCCATTACGGTGATGACAGTAGCGGTGCTGAAGTTCTTCCCCTCAGCCATCGTTTCATATCGACTTGGGAACAGCTTCTGGGAAACGGTGCTGTTGATCGGTGCCGGGGGCTGCATCGGTACCATCCTTTTCTATTTTTTAAGTGCCCGTGTGCTGGAATGGTTCCGGCAACGGAGGATCCGGAAGAGCGCCCGTGCCATCGCCCGCGGGTTGCGGCCCAAGCGCATCTTCACGCGCACCAATAAGTTGATCATCCGGTTGAAGCGCGGTTATGGGCTTCAGGGGCTGGTCTTCGTTGCTCCGCCGATCCTGTCGATCCCGATCACGGCATTGCTCGCCGCGAAGTATTTCAGGCATGACCGCCGGACACTGCCTTACTTGCTTCTTTCGGTGGTGGCATGGTCCTTTGTGCTGAGCGCAGCATGGAAATTCACAAGGTGAAACGGTACAAGCACCTCTTCTTCGATCTGGACCATACGTTGTGGGACTTTGAGGCAAACTCACGCTCCGTGCTCGCTGAGCTGCATTCGGAATTCGGCCTTGCGGAGAAGGGCGTGGACGGCGATGCCTTCATCGTTGCGTATGAGGAAGTGAACACCGCGCTTTGGGCACGCATGGAGACGGGGAGCATCCCGAGGGAAGTGCTTCGTGCTCTGCGCTTCAACCAAGCCTTGGAAAAGTTCGGCCTTCGCGACGCCAGCGTGGCGCAGCGGCTGGAGGTGAGCTACATGGACCGCTGCCCGAAGTGTTCCACACTGCTTCCCGGAGCGCTGGACCTGTTGGAGGATCTGAGGCGGGATCACCGCATGCACATCATCACGAATGGCTTCACCGAGGTGCAAGGCATCAAGATGGATGCCTCCGGGATACGCGGGTTCTTCGATGTGGTGCTGACCAGTGAGATGGCCGGGGCCGCCAAACCATCCGCGCGCATCTTCCGCCATGCGATGCGCTCCGCAGGCGCGAGATCGCAGGAAAGCCTGATGATCGGGGACAACGCCGTGGCCGATATCGGCGGGGCGCGAAAGGCCGGGATGGACCAAGCGCATCTGGCACCCATGGGTTCCGGCGAACCACTGGCCACTTACAGGATCACGTGCTTGGACGAACTGCGGGCCGTGTTGCTGTAAGCGTCACGGAAGATCCACTGCGCCGTGCTCAGTGCGGCGAAGCACCGTCCGGCACATAGCCGTAGTTCGCAACGCCTTTCTTTCCGGTGGCCTTGCTGTACTTGATGAAGCGCAGCGTATCGCCGTCCACAACGCCGGAATAGGTGATCGCACCCCGGTTGGCCATGGTGGAGAAGAAGAGGCTATCGCCAGTGCGTGTCACCGGCACGTTATGGATGTTGTTCTTGCCGCTTTGGACATTCTCCGTGAGCAGCGAGCGCAGGTCGGTAGGGTCATCGGGCTCCTGCCTACCGGCCACCAAGGCCACGTTGCCACGCTCGAAGAAGCGCATGAAGTAGTGGACGTTCCCACTGGGCATATCATAGACACCCTGGAATTTCAGGCCACTGCCCGCCAGGCTATGCAAATGGACGCTCCCGGTGTCCGGAGGAGCGATGCTATCCGACACGGTGGGCGCAGCCGGGGTCTCGACCACGATGGGCTGTGCCGGTTGTTCCGTCACCGTTGCATCATCGCCCGTGCAGGCAGTGAACGTGAAGGAGGCGAGAACGAAAAGCAGGAAGGGATTGCGCATGGTCATGGTTCGTAGCGGGCGATCACGGATGTGGCACCTTTCACCACCTCTCCGATCACCACGGACACCTTGGCGGTGGTGGGCAGGAACAGGTCCACACGGGAGCCGAATTTAATGAAACCGAGCTCGGAGCCCTGCACCACGGCGTCCCCCGGTCGGGGATAGGTACGGATGCGGCGCGCCAACGCACCGGCGATCTGACGGATCAGCACTTCGCCATGCTCAGGGTGCTTCACCACCACGGTGCACCGCTCGTTCTCTGTGCTGCTCTTGGGGTGCCATGCCACCAGGTATTTGCCCTTGTGATACTGTCGATAGGTCACCTCGCCGTTCACGGGGTTGTAGTTCACATGCACGTTCAGCGGGCTCATGAAGATGGAGACCTGGATGCGGCGGTCCTTGAAATATTCATTCTCCATCACCTCTTCCACCACCACCACCTTCCCGTCGCAGGGAGAGAGCAACAGCGCATCCTCGTCCGTCGCTGCGCGGGGTGGCACACGGAAGAACCAGACCACCACGCCGAGCAGTGCGGCCATGGCCAAGGCAATGGCCCATACCGCAACGTGCGGTAGCCAGTGCCAAGCGGCATAGATGGTAAGGCAGCTCGCAACGAGTACGAGCAAAATGCTGAGGGTTCCTTCGCGGTGTAGACGCATGCTTGAGCGGTGCGGCCAAATATAGGGTTGCGTAATTGGGAATGACCTCCATCCCAGGGCCATCGGATGTTATGCGCCCGTTGGGCGGGGCTTCAAAAGAATTCTTCAACCACGGATCAACACGGATCAACACGGATAGACAGTATCCGTGTTGCTAACAGGATGGTGACGGTGTTCTGCAGTCGTAATTTGATCCGTGCCCACTCGCCTCCGCGTAGCGCTTTGGCGAAGCAGGGTCCGTGTGCATCCTTGGTTCACTCGCCTGGGCTTAGCCGCTGCCTACTTCGCGCGCCGTCGCCGAAGCGCTTTGGCGAAGGAGCCCGAAGTGGCTACGAAGGCCGAGTCGGCGGAACACGGTTCGTATTCACGCACAAGCATCGTCAGGCGCGGGGTTAAGACCCGATAGCCCTGCCTTCATCCGGAACGGGACGTTCCCGTTCAAGCGCCCATCAGCTTCACGCAGGCCAGCATGGCGGGCAGAGCCAACAGGAAGCCGTCGAAGCGGTCCAGAATGCCGCCATGGCCGGGCAGGACTTTTCCGGAGTCCTTCACACCGGCTTGCCGCTTGAAGGAGGATTCCAAGAGATCGCCGATCGTGGAGGTCACAGCGACCACGGTGGCACAAATGACCCATTGCAACATGGTGAGCTCAGGCCACGCCCAAGCGAGCACACCGCCGGCCAGTACCGCCAGTAGCAGCCCGCCTGCGAAGCCTTCCACGGTCTTCTTCGGGCTTACCCGGGGCAACAGTTTGGTACGGCCGAACGCCCGGCCCACGAGGTACGCTCCCGTGTCGTTGGTCCAAAGGATGATCATGAAACCGATGAACAGGTGCGGCCCGTTCGTGAGCAGCGAGGTGATCAGTCCGAAGGGCAGGGCGATGTAGGCGATAAGGATCAGCAGGGTGCCGACGTCGCGGATGGGTTCCTTGCGGTCGCTAAGCAGGATATGGACCATTCCGACGGTGAACGCCGCCAGCAGCACCAAAGCTGCCCATTGCAGGGACAACACGCCGGTACCCAGGAAAGCGATGGCGAGATAGGTGGCAGACACCGTGAGCAGGGGGATGCCCAAGGAGGGTGCTTCTTGGGCATCCGCAGCTCCCAAACGTTGCATCTCACGGGCCGCAACAATGCACACGGGCAGAAAGAGCAGGGTGGTGGTGAGCGGTCCCGCCAAAGCGGCACCCAAGGTGAGCGCCACGTAGGCCGCTCCGGTCAATGCCCGCGTTGCCGTTTCGTTCATGGGCGGAACGCTGGACTTAGTCCAAGAGATCGGTTGTCTTCGGGCTGGTCGGTGCCGGGGCTGGTGCGGGGATGGCCTCTCCTCCGTTCCCGTTCCGGGGCTTTGTCACAGCCACTTGCTCATGAGGGGCGAAGGGCCGATCTCCGAAGATCTTCTCCAGGTCCTCCTTGAAGATCACCTCCTTTTCCAGCAGTTGCGTGGCCAGTGCAGTGAGCTTGTCCTTGTTCTCCGTGAGGATCCGCTTGGCGCGCTCGTATTGCGCCTCCACGATGTTGCGCACCTCCTCGTCGATCAGCCTGGCGGTATGCTCGCTGTAGGGCTTGCCGAAGTTGTATTCGCTCTGTCCGCTGCTGTCGTAGAAGCTGATGTTGCCGATCTTGTCGTTGAGGCCATAGACGGTCACCATGGCCGTGGCCTGCTTGGTCACCTTTTCCAGATCGCTGAGTGCACCGGTGCTCACCTTGCCGTACATGATCCACTCGGCCGCCCTTCCGCCCATGGCGGCGCAGATCTCATCAAGCATCTGCTCAGTGGTGGTAAGGTGCCGTTCATCGGGCAGGTACCAAGCGGCACCGAGGGAACGTCCGCGGGGAACGATGGTCACCTTCACCAAAGGCGAGGCGTGCTCCACCAGCCAGCTGACGGTGGCATGGCCGGCCTCGTGATAAGCGATGGCGCGCTTCTCCTCGGTGGTGATGATCTTGTTCTTCTTCTCCAACCCACCGATCACGCGATCCACGGCGTCGAGGAAGTCCTGCTTCTCCACGGATGTGCGCTTGCGTCGTGCGGCGATCAACGCGGCCTCGTTGCAGATGTTGGCGATGTCGGCACCGCTGAAGCCGGGCGTCTGGCGGGCGAGGAACTCCACGTCCACGGCGATGTCCATCTTCAGGGGCTTCAGGTGTACCTTGAAAATGGCGATGCGCTCATTCAGATCAGGCATGTCCACGAAGATCTGCCGGTCGAAGCGTCCGGGACGCAGCAGTGCGCGGTCCAGCACATCGGCGCGGTTGGTGGCACCGATGAGGATCACCCCCGTGTTGGTGCCGAAGCCGTCCATCTCGGTGAGGAGCTGGTTGAGGGTATTCTCGCGCTCGTCGTTCGAGCCCATGTTCACGTTGCGGCCACGGGCACGGCCGATGGCGTCGATCTCGTCGATGAAGATGATGCTTGGCGCCTTCTCTTTGGCCTGTTTGAAGAGGTCCCGTACGCGGCTTGCGCCCACGCCGACGAACATCTCTACGAAGTCCGATCCGCTAAGGGAGAAGAAGGGAACCTCTGCCTCACCCGCTATGGCTTTTGCGAGCAGCGTTTTGCCCGTTCCGGGAGGCCCTACCAACAAGGCGCCCTTAGGGATCTTCGCGCCGAGGTCGGTGTATTTCTTGGGTGTTTTCAGGAAGTCCACGATCTCCTGCAGTTCTTCCTTGGCCTCCTCCAGGCCTGCCACGTCGTTGAAGGTGATGTCGGTGCTCTTGCCGCCCTCGAACACTTGCGCGCGGCTCTTGCCGATATTGAAGATCTGTCCGCCGGGTCCGCTCGGGCCACCCATGCGGCGCATCATGAACATCCACACCAAGGCGATGGCACCGAAGAAGAGCACCCAGTTCAGGATCTCCTTGCCCATGTCGTTCTGTGGATCGATGCGCACATCCACTTTCTTGGCACGGGCCTCCTCGATCACCTGCTGCTGCATCTGCGGGGTATTGCCGATGTAGAAGGTGTATTGCGCTGCCCCGACTTCCGCGTTGGCCCCGGCCAATTTCTTCTTGTGCTCCTCTTTGCCCACGCTATCCTTCTTGATGGTCACCATCACGGCGTCCCCGTTCACCTCGATGCCCTGCACATCACCGTTGGCGAGGTAGGTGTCATATTCCGAGATGTCGATCCGCACCACGTGCGAATTGAAGTTGAACAACCCCATGGCAAGGATCATCACCACGATGGCCCCGTAGATCCAATAGAAATTGAATGCGCGCTTGGGGGTCTTCCCAGGGCTGTCCTTCTTAGGCTTTTCGTTGTTTTCCACGGCGATAGGTCAGGCTACGTTCTCGTAAGTATTGCGGATGGCATCCGCCCAAAGTTGGTCCAGTCCATAGAAGGTGCGTACGTCCTTCAGGAAAATGTGCACCACCACGTCCACGTAGTCCAGCAGTACCCACCCGGCATTCTGCAGACCTTCTTCGTGCCAAGGCTTTTCCTGGACCTTCTGAAGAGTGAACTTCTCCACGCTACGGGCGATGGCCGACACCTGTGTGGTAGAGTCGCCATGAGAGATGATGAAGTGGTCGCACACGGTGTTCGGCACTTCGCGCAGGTCGAGGTGTACGATCTCCTTGGCTTTCACTTCCTGCATGCCTTGGACCACAGCGTCCACCAAAGGGTGGGTGGTGGAGGGTCGTTGGGCTTTCTTCATGCGGTCTATACTTGTGGCGCGTTCAAAGGTACGCAACGGCCGCGGCCTTCCGGACAGGAGCACCTTTCAATTCAATGCGGAACATGTGGGCCATCGGTGAACGGGTGATCCTTTTGGACAGTGTGGACAGCACCAACAACTATGCTGCCATGGCGCTTTCCCGACAGGAAATCGGCCATGGTACTGTCATCATGGCGATGGAGCAGACGGCAGGCCGGGGTCAGCGCGGGCGGGAATGGATCGCGGCGCCGGGGTTGGACCTCACCGCCAGCATGGTGTTGTTGCCGCATGATCTTCCTGCCACAGGGCAGTTCAACCTGGCAAAGGCAGCGGCGCTTGCTGTGCATGACGTTGTGTCCGACGCGTTGGGGAAAGCCGGGAAGGACGAGCAGGAAGCCCGCATCAAATGGCCGAACGATGTGCTTATCGGCAGGAGCAAGGTCGCCGGCATCCTTATCATGAACGAGTTGAAGGGGGCGTTCGTGGCGTCCTCGATCGTCGGCATCGGCATCAATGTGAACAGCAGCGGACTGCCCGGTGAACTGGCTGCGACCAGCCTGCTGCAGGAGACGCGCATCACGCGGGAACCACGCGAACTGCTCACGCAGCTTTGCGAACGGATGGAGCATTGGTGGACACAGATCGCCGATGCGCCCACCACCATCGCTGCGGCCTATGCCGAACGCCTCTGGGCCAAGGGGCGGTATTCCACCTTCACACGGGATGGCGCCGAATTCACTGCGCGTCCCTTGGATGTGGACGATGCCGGTCGTCTTATCGTGGAGGACGAAGAGGGGCGGGTGGCCGCGTATGGCTTGGAGCGGCTGCGTTTCCGTCGGTGAGCGCTCAGGATCCGGACCGCTAAGGACAACAAGGGCACAGAGAGAGTTTCGCGTTGTTGGAAGAGTTTGACCGCGACGGGCGCAACGAACGCAACGGGATCTCTACGTGTTGCTGTGGCCCACCTTCGCATTCCTTCGTGTCCTTGGCGTTCTTCGTGGTAGTCCCACAGCCCGCATTTCTTTGCGCTTCCGTGCGGTCCGCGGTAAAAAGCATCAGGGTTTGCACAGATCATTCGAAAACCTATCTTTGCGCTCCCTTTTCAAGAAAACAAACGGCCATGAAGCGTACTTACCAACCCAGCAAACGCAAGCGCGTGAACAAGCATGGCTTCCGCGAGCGCATGAGCAGCCCTGCAGGCCGTGCCCTGTTGGCACGTCGCCGCGCACAAGGCCGTCACAAGCTCACGGTGAGCGACGAGCCCCTCGGCCGCAAGTAGGCGTTCCGCACAGTAAACGATCTTCAAGGGCCACCTGATCAGGTGGCCCTTTTTTCGTGTGCGTTATTGCGGGGGGAGTTCCTCACGATAACGGGCCACAGGGTTGGATCTCTCTGACCTCGGTGGGCGGGATCACTGATGCACTTTGGTAAGAGATCGCTTCCCGGCTCGGAGGCCGGGACCGAAGACTCCTCGCGATGACGGTAAGAGGCTATCTCGAGCCACAGGGTGCGATCGCTCTGACCTTGGTGGGCGGGTAATGCTGACGAACTCAATTACGGGATCGCTTCCCGGCTCGGAGGCCGGGACCGAAGACTCCTCGCGATGACGGTAAGAGGCTATC
>JBBSUV010000029.1:0-52448 GCA_038234075.1 Flavobacteriales bacterium
ATGGGCCGCTTGGGTGGTTGGAAAGGCTACGACTCCCAAGGACCACCAGGAGTGATCGCTCTGCGAAGAGGCTTGGATAGATTGGCCTACATCATGGAGGGCATGGAACTGGCGAAAGATGTGTACACACAGTAGCTACCGCAGGCAGGCGCGGGCGTTCGATGGGTGAACCGCGCGGGTTGCACATTTGTTCCTATCCAATAATGGAGATTCACATCAAACGCGTCTACGAGGCACCCGCCAAGGATGACGGTTATCGCCTCTTGGTGGACCGCGTATGGCCGAGAGGCATGACGAAGGAACATGCGCACGTCGATGAGTGGGACAAGGAGATCGGTCCTTCCACGGAACTGCGCAAATGGTTCGGCCACGAGCCGCCCAAGTTCGCGGAGTTCAAGAAGCGCTACACGAAGGAATTGAAGGCGGTCCCGGAAGAACTGGAACGCATGCGGGCATTGGCACGCAAGCATCGCTTGACCTTGGTCTATAGCGCCAAGGACGAGGAGCACAACCAAGCGTTGGTCTTGCAGGAAGTGCTGTTGGGCGGTGCTTGACGCCGTGCCCTGAACGGCAAAGGGCCGCATCATCCTGTTGATGACGCGGCCCTTTGATCTTGGCCTTTACAAAGGCCCTTATTGCATCAGCACCTGCTGGCGGTGTGCTCCTTTGGAGGTGCGCAGCTCAAGCACCCCTACTCCTTTGAAGGCGGAGACATCGATGCTGAAACGGTCCGCTCCTGCCGGAATGCCTTGGGCCAACACACGACCTGTTGCATCATACAAAGTCCACGATTGCACCGTGCCCATTGCTGTTGACGGTTCAATTTGAAGCTTATCCGTAGCAGGTACCGGCCATGCCCGGAAACCGGTGGAGCCACCTTCCGCAATGGATTGAGCAATACTCGAACAAGCCGTGACGCTCACATCGTCGATGTACCAGCCGGCCCGGTTCACCACGGTGGTGGCCCAAAGCTTAAAGCTCAGGGTGACCGAGGACTGCCCCAGGAATTGGTTGAGGTTCACTGAGGTTTCGCGCCAGGTATTGCTGTTCTCCAGCGTATCGTTCCGGTAGACCTCCGTACCGTTCGCCGTGATCACCAGGTAATCGAAACTGGTGAACACCTCGAACCACTGGGCGAAATTCAATTTGGCGCTGAGAAAGCCTGTGGTGCTCAGATCAACGTTCAGGTTGAGGGTATTAAAGCCGCTGGGCGTCTGGTTGTGGTAACAATCATTCAACAGGGTGCCCCAGCCCTTCGTTCCCGAATGTGCACCTCCCGGTGAGCCGAAGGTCGCGTTATCGCAATTCGTGCCGGCGATGATGACAGGGATGTCGCCATACTCCCAATCTCCGCCGGCGTCAGGTACAAGCCCGCCGTTGTCCGCCTCGAAGTCCGAGGAGAAGACCGTGACCACGTTCGCGCCAGGGCATTGCGCCATGGCTGCCAAGCCGATCGAGCCGGCAACTATTGCTGAAACAAGGGGTAAGGTTTTAACCATGATGCTGTAGGGTTTTGGTTTTTGCTAAGATAACCCTCTCCCCGACTCAACGTGGCCGCGTGACTTCGGCCTTCACATCCCGGTGTGGTGGCTTGGACACGTCTCCTCCCGGCATCGTTCTTGCATGACCGATAGCATGATGACATTCAAGAAACTCGCATTCAGCCTGCTCTTTTTGCTACCCCACCTCCACGCCGCTGCGCAATCCAAGCCTTATGACGACCTGCTTGTTCTCTATGTGGACGAGAATTATGAGAAGTGTGTCTTCAAGGCGGAGCGCTACGTGGACCGCAGTGACTCACACCGTGATCCCCTACCTTATCTCTATGCCAGCATGTGCAATTTCGAGATGAGCAAGATCCCGAAGTACCAAGAGATGGACGAGTTCAAGCACGCCGACCGCGATGCCTTGAAGTGGGCCGCTAAATTCCGGCGCAAGGACAAGAACCTGGAGTTCTTCCCCAGCTATGAGGACTATTGGAGCGAGCTGAACACGGTGGCCCAAGAGATCGGCATGAACCTCTTGGATGAGAAAGCCTACAGCAAGGCTAAGTCACAGTTCCAGCGGATGACGCGCTACAATCCGGAGAATCCCGGGGCATGGGCATTGCTGGCCCTGAGCCAAAAGAAGATGAAGGCTGCCCGGGACGCCAAGGAAAGCACGGAGAAGTTCCATGAGGCGCTGAAGGCCGTTCACGATGTGGACCATTTGCCACTGGATCAACGCAAGCTGCTGCGCGAAGGATTGGTACGCACCGCTGATAATTATGAGAAGAGTGGCGAACTGGATGCCGCGCGGACCACGATGGACCTCGGTGAGGCCTACTTCATGGAGAACCCGGAATTCAAGGCACTCTATCGGGAGCTGGAAGGTTCCGCCGACAAGTAGAGCTCAGTATTCCGCCAACTTCGTCAGCGCGACTTTCAAACGCGCCTTCGGCAGGAACTGCGCCTCCAATGCGGTTGAGAACGGAATAGGCGTATCGATGGAGCCGACCCGCATCACCGGGGCGTCCAAGTCCATGAAGCACTCTTCCATGATGGTCGCGGAGATCTCGCCACCGATACCACCTGTGAGCGTGTCCTCGTGCAGTACCAAGGCTTTGCCGGTCTTGCGCACGCTTTCCAGCACACGCTCCCTGTCCCACGGCAACAGTGTGCGCAGGTCGATCAGGTCAGCGCTGATGCCGGGTTGAGCGTCCAACGCTTCGATGGCCCAATGCACGCCCATGCCGTAGGTGACGATGGTGAGGTCCGTGCCTTCACGCAGGAGCGCCGCCTCGCCGATCGGTGTGGTGAACCAGCCTTCCCGCATGTTGCCATGCAAGCTGCGGTAGAGGTTCTTGTGCTCGAAGTACATCACCGGATCGGGGTCCTCGAAAGCCGCGCAGAGCAGGCCCTTCGCGTCATTCGGAAAGGCCGGGTAAACGACTTTGAGTCCCGGTGTCTTGAAGAACCACGCTTCATTGCTCTGGCTGTGGAACGGTCCCGCCCCGGAGCCCGCGCCCGTGGGCATGCGCACCACCACGTCCGCATTCTGGCCCCAGCGCCAATGCGTCTTTGCCAGGTTGTTGCAGATCTGCGTCATGCCTTCGCTCACGAAATCCGCGAACTGCATCTCCACCATCGCCTTCATGCCGTTGATGCTGAGACCCAGGCCGGTGCCCAGGATCGCGCTCTCGCACAAAGGCGTGTTCCGCACGCGCTCCTTGCCGAACTCCGCCATCAGCCCATCAGTGACCTTGAAGGCGCCGCCGTAATCGGCGATGTCCTGACCCATGAGCACGAGGTTGTCAAATCGTTTCATGCTCTCGCGTAGGCCGTCCGAGATGGCGTCGATGAAACGCACCTCCTTCCCTTCCACCTTCGGTTCGACCACGGCCTTGCCACGCTTGCCGAGCACGATCGGCTTTGCATAGACATCGTTGAGCTCCGTCGCGAGATCGGCCTTCACCGGCTCTTCCGCAAAGGCTGTTTCCACCGCATGGGCGATCTCCTGCTTGATGGCGTTGTGCGTGGCATCTTTCACGGTGTCGCTCAGGATCCCTTGTGCCAGCAACCAGTTCTCATAGTTGGCCACGGGGTCCTTCTTCTCCCACTCGGCCATCAGCTCCTTAGGCACGTACTTGGTGCCGCTGGCTTCCTCATGGCCGCGCATGCGGAAGGTCATGCACTCCACCAGGATCGGGCGCGGACGGCGGCGGATGCTTTCGGCCGCCTCGCGGATCGTGTTCACCACCTCCAGGATGTTGTTGCCCGCCACCACGCGGCTTTCCATGCCGTAGCCGAGCGCCTTGTCACTGATGTAGCGGCACTTGAACTGCTCGCTGCTGGGCGTGCTGAGGCCGTAGCCGTTGTTCTCCACCACGATGATCACCGGGAGATCCCATACGGCAGCAGTGTTCACACTCTCGTGGAAATCACCTTCGCTGGTGGCGCCGTCGCCGGTGAAGACGAGCGTGCATTTTTTCTCTTTGCGCAGCTTGTGGGCCAGCGCGATACCATCCGCCACGCCAAGCTGGGGGCCGAGGTGGCTGATCATGCCCACCATCTTGTACTCCTTGGTTCCGAAGTGGAAGCTGCGGTCGCGGCCTTTGGTGAAGCCGTTCGCATAGCCTTGGAACTGGCTGAAGAGCCGCGCCATGGGCACCCCGCGCGTGGTGAAGGTCCCCAGGTTGCGGTGCATCGGCAGGATGTACTCGTCCGGCTCCATGGCCAAAGCGGCACCAACGGCCACCGCCTCCTGCCCGATCCCGCTGAACCACTTGCTGATGCGCCCCTGACGGAGCATGCTCAGCATCTTCTCCTCGATGAGGCGTGGGCGCAATAGGCGCTCATAGATGTCCAACAATTCAGCGTCGGTGAGCTTCTTCCGGTCGAAGGTGAGCTGCTTCTTCTCAATGGTATCGAGGAACATGGCGTGATGCCCGGCTTTTGCGGGCGCGGCAAAGGTAGCCGGGATGCCAGCGTCGGTGAACTGCGGATCCCTTGTTTTCAACAGCAATGGATGCTCAGAGTGCAACGGGGATATGGTGGTCTTGGAGGTAATAGAGGTGAAGGAAGTAATGGCGGTCAAGGAGGTCAGGGTGGTCAGGGAGGTAAGGGAGGCCAAGAAGGTTGCGCCCTTACTTCCATCACTTCCCTCCCCTCCTTTCCTTCACCGGTCACAACGATGGAGGTCCCGTATTTTCCAACCCACTGATCTGCGGGGATCCACTATTCCAGCGTCATCTGCGTTCCATCCCGGATCCCGTCCCGATCTTCGCGCCGTGCCAAACCTGCGTCCGCTCCGTGATCTGCTGCTCCGTATCGGTGTGCTCGCCGTGGTGTTCACCATCCAGCGGCTCCTCTTCGCCCAGCTGAACCACGATGCTTTCCCGGCCCCGCCGGCCTCCGCATTTCTCGGCGGCGTGCGCTTCGATCTCAGCGCGATCGCTTGGCTGTACCTGCCTTGGATCCTCACCGTGCTCATCGCCCCGGTGCCCAAGCGAACATTCGCCATCGTGCAAAAGGTGCTCTTCCATATCAGCAATGTGGTCTGCTTCTTCCTCAACAGCATCGATCTCGAGTATTTCAAATTCACCCTGAAGCGCAGCACGGCCGACCTCTTCGGGATCGCCACCGGCGGGGATGATCTGGTGAATCTCGTCCCGGTCTTTTTGAAGGATTATTGGTACGTGGTCCTGATCTTCTTCGGCTCCATCGCGTTGGCGGGGCTCGGTTATCGCTGGGTGGGCCGACGGCCCAGCACGGAGTACGCGAAGCCATGGTGGCTATGGCGGGCGTTGGCCATCGGCATCGTGCTGCTCCTTTCCCGCGGTGGCACGCAGTACATCCCGCTCGGTGTGCTGGATGCCAGCAAGTATGCGCCACCGGCCTACATGCCACTGGTGCTGAACACGCCGTTCACCTTCATGACCAGTATCGGGAAACCGCTGGTACAGGAAAAGCACTTCATGTCCCAGGAGGAGGCCGATCGTCTTTGGCCGGTGATACACCAGTACGGCGACACGGCAGTTGCCTCGCCAAAGCCCAATGTTGTGGTGATCATCCTCGAGAGCTTCAGCGCGGCCTATAGCGGCAGGCTCGACGGCGACGAAGGCTACATGCCCTTTCTGGATTCGCTCATGGGCCAAAGCCTCTGGTTCGATCATGCCTATGCCAACGGCCGCCGCAGCATCGATGGCATCCCTGCGGTGCTGGCCTCCATGCCGAAGATGATGGCCGAGGCGTTCATTGAATCGCCCTACGCGCAGCAGCCCATCAGCGCATTGCCGGGCTTGCTGGGCAAGGAGGGCTATTCCTCCGCATTCTACCATGGTGGGCACAACGGTACCATGGGTTTCGATGCCTTCGCAAAAGCCGCCGGATTCCAGCGCTACGTGGGCCGCCATCAATATCCGGATGAAGCGGACTATGACGGCGTCTGGGGCATCCGGGACCGGCCCTTCCTCCAGTTCTTCGCGCAGGAACTGAACAAGCAGCAGCAGCCTTTTGTGGACTGCCTATTCACGCTTTCAAGCCACCATCCCTACAAACTGCCGGAGGCCGAGGCGAAGCGCTTCGCAGGCGGCGAACTGCCCATTATGCCCACCCTGCGCTATGTGGATGACGCGCTCCGGGAATTCTTCGCCACGGCGGAAACGATGCCGTGGTTCCGGAATACACTCTTCGTGATCACCGCCGACCACACCGCTGATCTAATGCGCAAAGGGGAGACCAGCGGTGCAGCGTACGACCATTGGATCCCCCTGCTCTATTTCATGCCCGCGGCCATCCGGCCGGAACGCAAAAGCGAGGTGACACAGCAGATCGACATCCTCCCCACCGTGCTGGACCTGTTGGGTTATCCCAAGCCCTTCTTCGCCTTCGGAAGCAGCGTCCTGCGACAGGAGCGCATGCCTGCCGCGGTCAGCGAGAACAGCGCCACGTGGCTGATCATCGGGGACAGTTGCCAACTGCGCACGGACGGGGAGAACATCCTCTGGTCCGCCGGGATGAACAAGGCCCAACCTTCCGCCCCTGCACAACAGGCGCTGCTGCCGGTGCTTCAAGCCGCCATCCAGCAGTACAACAACCGCTTGCTGCGTCACGAACTTCTGCTTCGGGAGAAATGAAGGTCACAGTGGTCATCAATCCACGCTCCGGGAAGAAGCACGCGGAAAGCCTGCTCGGCTTGACCGAACAACTGGGCCGTGATGGAGGCCATGAGCTGGAATTCCGCACGATCGCCGCGCTAGGCGATGGAAAACGCTTCGCGGAGGAAGCCATTGCCAAAGGAATGGACCGCATCATCTCCATCGGTGGCGACGGCACATTGAACGCAGTGGCCTCCGGCATGGTCGGCTCAGCGCTGCAGCTTGGCATCGTACCCATGGGCTCCGGTAACGGCTATGCTCGCTCACTAAAGCTTCCTCGTGATCCCCGCGAAGCCCTGCACGTGGCCTTCGGAGTGAAGGCGCGACAAATGGACGTCTGCTACCTGAACGACCACCTTTTCCTCGGCACGGCCGGCATCGGCTTCGACGCTCGCGTGGCCCATGCCTTCGACCAAAGCAAAGGGCGCGGCATGTGGAACTACATGCGCCTCATCACCAAGCATATCCTCAGTGCGAAGCCCATGCACACGGTGACGAAGGCCAACAACCACACCCGCGAGGACGAGGTGCTGATGCTCGTGTTCTACAACACCCGCGAGTTCGGCAACGGGGCCGTGATCAGCCCGGGATCCCTGCCCGATGACGGCTTGGCGGAATTGCGGATCGTGACGAAACCGCCCCTACTGCCCATGCTCATGGCCTTCATCCGCATGTACAACGGGAGCATCGATAGCAGCCCCTACGTCACCAATATCGCCACCGACCGCGCCATGGTCCATCAGGACGGCACGCTTGCACATCTCGATGGTGAGCCGGTGGAGATCGGACAGGAAGTGCGGTTCCGGCTGGAGGCGAAGCGGCTTTGGGTGGTTAAAGGTTGAATCGGTCATCGCACAAGGCCTGGACCGAACCCCGTCCGGTAAAGCCAAGGCACCTTGTTGTGTAGAACCTCCGTGTGATCCCGCACCTTTGTGCGCCATGACCAAGAAAGAGAAAGCCGCCTTCGTAGCGAAGACGCTGAACAAGCTCTATCCACATCCCGCGATCCCGCTGGACCATGTGGATCCGTACACGCTGCTGGTGGCCGTGGTGCTCAGTGCCCAGTGCACCGATAAAAAGGTGAACCAGATCACCCCGCTGCTCTTCGCGAAGGCACATACCCCGAAGCAGATGGCGGCCTTGGAGGTGGAGGAGATCCGCGAGATCATCAAGCCGTGCGGACTTTCACCGGCCAAGAGCAAAGGGATCCACGGGCTTTCGGAGATCATCCTGGAAAAGCATGGCGGTCAAGTACCGAACACCTTCGCGGAGCTGGAGGCCTTGCCCAGCGTGGGGCATAAGACGGCCAGCGTGGTGATGTCACAAGCGTTCGGTGTGCCGGCATTCCCGGTGGACACCCACATCCACCGGCTGGCCTGGCGTTGGGGATTGAGCACCGGCAAGAATGTGGAACAGACGGAAGCGGACCTGAAGCGTTTGTTCCCGGAAAGCACGTGGAACGTGCTTCATCTACAGATCATCTACTTCGGAAGGGAGTATTGCCCAGCGAAGGCCCATGACCCGCTGAAGTGCCCTATTTGCAAGGAGGTCGGGAGGAAAGTGCTTTTTCAGTGAATGCTGGCGGGTGATCAGTGATCGGTGGATCACTGGCGTCCGGGATAAGTTCCGGGCGTGTCATCTGCGCGATTCCGGGTCATGCCCGGAATGACATTCGCTCTTGGGACCGATACTCGGATAGCCGCGCTTGGCGCGGCTATCCGAGTATCGGTCCTTCCCATAGTTGTCACCCCGGCCTCGAGCCGGGGTCGCGGAAAAGCTGTAGGCGGTTGTTTCTTGGATCCAGGTCCCCTCGCTTCGGAACACCGCCAAGGGCCCCGCCATCAACCGTTTTCAGGATAACTGAGCACTTTATCCCGGACGCCATTCACCGTCCACTAATCACCAAAAGCAAGAACGGGGCATCAGCGATGATGCCCCGTTCTTGTTCGATGGGTGACGTGAAGCTCAGTTCAGCACCACTTCCACTTGGCCGATGGGCGGCACTTTCAAAACCCTCAAGGCTTTGCTGTAGCTGAGGATAGCATGTACCGTTGAAGGCCGTGGGCCGGAAAGAACGGGCATTTCGACGCGTTTACGTGAAGGTCTCCGAAGTGTAGAGTGTGCCATGTCTTTGGATTTGCGCTTAGAACGCCTATGCGTCGGAGCATATTGCATGGCCCGGAAAACGTAGTTGGTCAGTGGCATCAAGGTCTCCTTCGAAGGGTCTTGATGAAATTGGTTCCCACAGCGATCTTCCAAAGGGGATCCTGAGGACAGATAGGCATACAACGTCTCCGCCATACGGCGGAAGACGTTGATGGAACTAGTTCCCTCAGCGATCTCCCGAAGGGGATCCTGAGGACAGATAGGCATACAACGTCTCCGCCATACGGCGGAAGACGTTGATGGAACTAGTTCCCTCAGCGATCTCCCGAAGTGGATCCTGAGGACAGATACGCATACAACGTCTCCGCCGCACGGCGGAAGACGTTGATGGAACTCTGATATGGAACACAAACGTCCGGAAACACGAACGCCGGCTTACGGGCCGACGTTCCTGGGGCGGGATCCCTCACGTGTAGGGATCAGGCCCGTTCAAGCTGCATACCGTGCTGCTTGATCAGTCTCCGCATATTGATCAGGGCGTAACGCATACGTCCCAACGCTGTGTTGATACTTACATCAGTGTGCTCGGCGATCTCCTTGAAGCTCATGCCCAGATAGGTGCGCATCACCACGACCTCCTTCTGTTCCGGAGGCAGGCTGTCGATGAGCTTGCGCACGTCCTCGTCGATCTGGGCGTTCACGATCCGTTCCTCCACGTTCTTATCCGTCTGGGCATGCGTGGCGAAAACGTCGTAGTCGTCGTTGCTCCGCACCATCGGCATCTTCTTGTTCCGCCGGAAATGGTCGATCACCAAGTTGTGGGCGATGCGCATCACCCATGGCAGGAACTTGCCTTCCTCGTTGTATTTCCCCGCTTTCAGATGGTGGACCACCTTGATGAAGGCCTCTTGGAACAGGTCCTCGGTGACCTCGCGGTCACGCACCATCAAGAAGATATGGGACCACACCTTCCGCTTGTGGCGGTGGAGCAGGGTTTCGAATGCGGGTTCGCTCCCTCCAATGTAGAGGTGGACGAGCTCGACGTCTGAAAGTGACTTGGACAGCATGACCTTTCCCGTTTAGGTCCGAAGGGGATGAAAAGAGCACTTCGGTGTAGAGGTCTTGCTATAGGCTGTCCTTTTGGTTTTTAATGGGCTCCCGATCAGGGAGGCAGGGTGAACTTAATGCAGACGAGTGGTGTTGGCTAAACGTTGCCTGCGGTTGTCCTATTGTGTGAGGACGTCCAAATTTCCTGTGGACCAAATATACGGCCACGGATCAAAACCGGATCATCGGGCAGTAATTTTGCGGCCCCTTGAAAAAGCCCATCCATAAACCAAGTGCCCAAACGGAGCCGGTGAAAGCCGCTTCCAACGGGCAGTCACGGACGCCGCATCGTGCTCCCGGCGTCATCAGCGTGCAGGGTGCCCGCGTACACAACCTCAAGAATGTGAGCGTGGACATACCCCGCGGCAAGCTGGTGGTGATCACCGGCCTCAGCGGGAGCGGAAAAAGCTCCTTGGCCTTCGATACGCTCTATGCCGAGGGCCAGCGCCGCTATGTGGTAAGCCTCAGCAGCTACGCCCGGCAGTTCCTCGGCCGCTTGGAGAAGCCGGACGTGGACCGCATCACCGGCATCAGCCCCGCCATCGCCATCGAGCAGAAGGTGATGACGAGCAACCCGCGCAGCACCGTGGGCACCAGCACTGAGGTTTACGACCACCTGAAGCTGCTCTTCGCTCGCGCCGGACACACTTTCAGCCCTGTCAGCGGCCGCGAGGTGAAGCGCGACACCATCGAGGATGTCGTGGCCGGTGCAAACGGTTTCCCCAAGGACAGCACCGTGCTGCTGTTGAGCCCGATCGACCTTCCCGAAGGACGATCACTGCGTGAGCACCTCGATGTGCTGCAGCAACAAGGCTTCGCACGCGTGCATGATGGCAAGGAAGTGCAGCGCATTGAGGACCTGCTGATCGCAAAGAAACTCACCGAGGGACCATGGAGCTTGGTGCTGGACCGCATCACCGTGGACCCCGGTAACGAGGAGACCGAAAGCCGCGTGGCGGACAGTGCCGAAGCCGCCTTCTTCGAGGGCCAGGGCGCATGCATGTTATTGGGCGAGGATGCCAAGGGCAAGCCTGTGCGCCGTGATTTCAGTGACCGATTCGAGCTGGATGGGATCAATTTCGAGGAACCCACGCCGAACCTCTTCAGCTTCAATGATCCCGTCGGGGCTTGCCCGCGCTGCGAAGGCTATGGCAACATCATCGGCATCGACGCCGAACTGGTGATCCCCGACAAGACCCTTTCCTTGTATGACGATTGCGTGGCCCCATGGCGCGGCGAGAAGTTGAGCGAGTGGAAACGTGATTTTATACGCGATTCCGCCAAGCTCGATTTCCCCATACACCGCCCCTACCGCGAGCTGAACGAGGCTCAGCGCCACCTGCTCTGGAACGGAGCGAAGGGTGTACACGGCATCGATGCCTTCTTCCAGTACTGCGAGCAGAAGAGCTACAAGATCCAATACCGCGTGCTGGCCAGCCGCTACCGCGGAAAGACCACCTGCACGCTCTGCCATGGCAGCCGCCTGAAGCCGGAGACGCGGCACGTGAAGGTCGCCGATCGCGATATCAGTGAACTGGTGCGCTTGCCCATCACTGAATGCTTGGCCTTCTTCAAGACCATCAAACTCCCTGCTGCTGATCGGAAGATCGCCGAGCGCCTGCTGAAGGAGATCGTCAATCGCTTGCGCTACCTCGATGAGGTGGGCGTGGGCTACCTCACCCTCGACCGGCGCAGCAATACCCTCAGCGGCGGCGAGACCCAGCGCATCGATCTGGCCACGTCGCTGGGCAGCAGCTTGGTGGGCAGCATGTACATCCTCGACGAGCCGAGCATCGGCCTGCATCCGCGCGACACGCACCGGCTGATCGACGTGCTGAAGCAGTTGCGCGACCTCGGCAACACCGTGATCGTGGTGGAACACGACGAGGAGGTGATGCGCGCGGCGGACCACATCATCGACATGGGCCCGGAAGCGGGCACCCACGGTGGCGAAGTGATCTTCAGCGGCACGCACGACCAGCTGATGGCGAGCGATGGCCTCACCGCCAAGTACCTCACGGGACGCGAGAAGATCGAACGGCCCAAGCGGCGCCGCCCGGTGAAGGACGTCCTGATCGTGAAAGGCGCCCATGAGAATAACCTGAAGGGCATCGACGTGGCTTTCCCGCTGAACATGCTCACCGTGGTGACCGGCGTGAGCGGAAGTGGAAAGACCACCTTGGTGAAGCGCATCCTCTACCCTGCCCTGCGCCGCGAATTGGAAGGCGGCGGCGGCGAGCGTCCCGGCGAGTTCAAGGAACTGGCGGGCGACATCCGCCGGGTGGAGGCTGTGGAGATGGTGGACCAACATCCCATCGGGCGTTCCTCGCGCAGTAACCCTGTGACTTATGTGAAGGCTTGGGACGACATCCGTCAGCTCTACAGTGAGCAGGAATCGGCCAAAATGCGCGGCTACAAACCGGCCTACTTCAGCTTCAACGTGGACGGTGGCCGCTGCGAGGTCTGCCAGGGCGAAGGCGAGGTCCACATCGAGATGCAGTTCATGGCGGACATCAGCCTGAAGTGCGAGGCCTGCCATGGCAAGCGTTTCAAGGAGGAGATCCTGGACGTGAAATTCCACGGCATGGACGTGGCGGACCTGTTGGACATGACAGTGGATGACGCACTCGATTTCTTCAAGGCCCACGCCGATAAGCACAATGCCGTGAAGCGCATCGTGGAGAAGCTGCTGCCTTTACAGGAAACCGGCTTGGGCTATGTGAAACTCGGCCAGAGCAGCAGCACGCTCTCGGGCGGTGAGGCGCAGCGCATCAAGCTATCCTCCTTCCTTGGCAAAGGCCATGACGCCAAGTCCACGCTCTTCATCTTCGACGAGCCCACCACCGGCTTGCACTTCCACGACATCGCCAAACTGCTGAAGGCCCTGAACGCATTGATCGAGAACGGCCACAGCGTATTGGTGATCGAGCACAACTTGGAAGTGATCGCCTGCGCGGACCACCTGATCGACCTCGGGCCCGAGGCGGGGGATGCGGGCGGATCCATTGTCTTCGAGGGCACACCGGAGGAAATGGTGGCCAAGAGCAAAGGCCATACCGCGCATTATTTGAAGGCGGTGTTGGGGTAGTCCTAAGAAGTTCGTGCGATACGAATCGGACGGCCAACTGAGAACTGGCCTCATTCCTTCACGAAGCGGCCCCTCTCTGTTCTGTCGGACAAGCGGACCTGCACCACGTAAACACCCGGCTGCAGCCCTTCAACAGAAAGAGCACTGGACGTAAGTGCGCCGTGCAGGGCTTGACGACCAATGCCGTCGTAGATCGTGTATTGGCCCGTGGCGCCCGGTGGAAGCCCAAGGAACGTGATGCTCTCTTTTGCGGGATTCGGCATTAAGGTGAAGGCTTGACCGTTGATCGAATTGAGCGTGTTCACCGAAAGAGTGATGTCGCCATCCTCAACGCCGTTGATCACGGAGCCGATAAGCGTGGTCGTATGTATCTCAAAGGGTTGAAGGAAACCAAAACTGATCCATGTGCAGCCTGCACGCGTGTCGATCTTGTAGGCATTATCGGTATCAGTCATTTGTCCAACTTCGCAATACGTGGTGTCCCAATAGTGACCGCCCCAGGAAAACCCCAGTTCAGTAATTGTGTCCAGACCATTGTCGGCCATGGAGAAATGATAAGGGCCGGCATAAAGAATAGCGTTCGGAAAAAAGCCGAAAGGCATCTCGTTCGGGCCCTCTTCATTCTGCATGAACGCGAGGGCATTCGTTCCGGCGCTCAGCAATACCTCGAAATTGCTTCGATAATATCGGCCTATGAGACCGCTGAAATGCCCGATCGTTCCATCCGGCTGGAAATGGGTGACGTCGCCGTAGTAGATCACAGAATCCGGCGTGATGGTGCTGCTCGTGATGCTGTCCTTCCGATAAGCGTACGTTTCAGGATAGGAGATATCGGCAGGGCGGTCATGGATCTCCCAATACAGCACATCCCCGGCGTGTAGGTGGAAATAGTCCGCGAATTCTGGTTTATCGAAGCCGACGCTATTCACCCCATCACTCACACCCACCATTTTTATGACCCCGAAATCGATGTAATTCGGATGGTACAGGAACTGGTCGAAAGGCACGAACTCCACCAAGCCATGTGCTTTGCTGAGCACGATCTGAAAATCGCTGATCGAGGCCTGCCCGGGATATGATCCGCTCGGCATTAAAGAGAACACCTTCACACTATCGGCGATCCCCAGAAAGGTCCGTTGCTCGATGCTCGTGCAGGTGATGGTGATCTGGTTGTAGCTGTTACCAGAATAGTCGGAAGTGACTGTCCAGGATTGCCCGACTGAGGCCATTGGCAAAAAGTAGAATGGCAACGAGCTATACTCTGAATTGTAGAGAATAGTGTCATTGCGTTGGATCAAGGAATCCTGGGCCAAGTTTCCATACAGGTATGAAAATGGGTCCTGAAGCGTGGCGGCACACGGGCCGAGCATCTCGCTCCGCGAGCGCTTGTTGAAATAAAGCACGTCCTCCCCTGCGCCGGGCAGGACTGAATCCATCCGGTACAGTTCCACGGAAACAGGTTGTTGTGCGCTATCGGCGTAGTAGGTCGCATTCCCCAGCGGGAACAGGTCCCAAACACCGGCTTGGGCAGGGAGGGCGAAGATCAATGCGAGCGGAAGGGCGTACAATTTCTTCATCGGGTTCGGCTTTTCAGAAGCAAGCTAAACACAAGACAGGCTACCATCCGGAAACGCTGCTCCGAATGCGGTTGGATCACGGATTTCACCCCTCCGTTCTCCCGATCACAAAATCCTTCCCCTCGCCCGGCATCACGGAGATCTCAGCACCATTCACCCCGGATACCTGCACCACCCAATCCCCTTGCTCAGGCCGTTTGAGCAAGGACACGCGCACAGTGGTAGAGCTGTCCAAATAGAATTCCACACCAGCCTCGCGGTCCAAATGATCGGAATGGCCCTTCGGCAGGGTAAGGCGCACTTTAGGGAATCGGGGATCGCTCATGTTGTACAAATGGAATATGGACCGGTGCGTGATGGAACGGCTATAGGACCGTGGATGGTTGCAGTGATCTGGTCAAGGTACGCGTCGCATCAACCGCGCCCAACCACCTTCCGATAGAGTTGCTTGCCCTGGGCCATCACCTTCAGGCGGCGCCGGTGCAGCAGGATGCTTGCCTCGTGCTCCGTATGCTCTTCCAAGCGTTCGCCATAGACCTTCATCACATCACCCAAGGAGACCATCCCCACCACCGTGCCGTCCTCCACCACTGCAACGGGGCCATGATCCGGAGAGCGCGAGATCTCACCGGCCGCCGTGCGCAGATCCTCGTGTGTCCTTACCACGTTGGGCATCGTTGCCAGATCGCCGATCCGCGAGCCCGGCGATGAAATGCGCAGGTCGGCTATGCGTACGATACCCGCGAAGGCATCGTCAGCGTCCGTGACGAACACGTATTCCAACTTGGGGTCGATCGACGCGAGCAGTTGCCCGGCCAGCTCATCGGCCGGCGCAACCGGCACTTTGCGATCCATCACCTGTTCCACGGAGACCATCTCCAGCGGGTCCGGCTCGTAGGAATCCGGCGCGCGCACACCGCGACGGGCGATCTTCTCCGTCATGATGGTGTTCGTCATGAGGAAGTAAGAGACCAGGTAGGACGCGGCGCAGGCACCGAGCAAGGGCAACAGGGCCTCGCTGCTGCGGGTGGTCTCCAAAGCGAACACCACGCTGGTCAGAAAAGCGCGGGAAGCACCGGCGAACATGGCGGACATCCCCACCAGCACAGCCAAGGGAAGCACCACGCCCACAGATGGGAACAGGGCCTGCGCAGCCATTCCCAGCAGGCAGCCCACCGCGCCGCCGATGGTCATCATCGGGGCCAGGGTTCCTCCGGAAGTACCGCTGCCTAAGGCGATACCCCACGAGAGCAGCTTCAACAGCGCTAGGCTTAGGATCAGGTCCATGGGTGCCGATCCGCTCAACAGTTCAGTGATGTTCTCGTAGCCCACGCCCAAGGTCCGCGGCGCGAAATAGCCGATGATGCCAACGGCCAAGCCGCCGATCGCCGGCCACCACATCCAATGCACCGGAAGCTTCTCAAAGCCATCCTCCACCCAGTAAACCGCTTTGGTGATGGCCAAGGAAAGCAGGCCGATCAGGAGACCCATGACACTGTAGATGAACAGCGCATGGTTTCCTGGCATGGCGATCTCCGGCATCGGGAACATCGGTGCCCCGCCGAAGAGCAGGTGGTGCATGGCCGCGCCGGTGATGCAGCCCATCACTACAGGTAGCAGGGAGCGTGGTGCAAATTCAAAGAGCAGCAGCTCGATGGCCAGGAAGATCGCGGCAATGGGGCTTCCGAAGATCGCGGACATACCCGCCGTGGCACCCGCCGCCAGCAGGATCTTGCGCTCATTCGGTGAAATGCGGAGCAACTGGCCGATCATGGATCCCAACGCGCCGCCGGTGGAGATGATCGGGCCTTCCGCACCGAACGGTCCTCCGGTGCCGATGCTGATCGCCGAGGAGATCGGCTTCAAGTAGGTGATCGCCGGCTTGATCTTGCTCTCGTTGGTGAGGATCATCTCCATGGCCTCGGGTATCCCGTGTCCGCGGATGGCCTTCGAGCCGTAAAGTGCCATCAGTCCCACCACCACCCCGCCCAATGCAGGCACCAAGGCCACCCACCATCCCAAGTGGTTATCGCCCGGTGGTATGTAGCCCAAGGAGAAACTGCCATGGAAGCACAAATTCGTGATGAGGTCGATCAACAGGACCATGCCTTTGGCCAGAAAGCCGATGACCACAGCGGAGATCACCGCCAGCATGGTGATCCATAACAGCCTCCTTTTGTCCGTTCCTATCTGGGGCTTCAGGTGCGCCTGCTGCAAGGAGGCTTCCAGTGAAACCGACACCGGGATGCCTCCTTTCAAATTCACGAAATCCTTCATTCGGGGGCGCAAATGTATTTCGCAATGAAAAAGAAGGTCGTTCCTCTTTGCGATCGTTGGAGAGAGTTACCTCGATGGTTGAAGTTCTCCCCTCCTTCCTTCAAGGAGGGGCGCGGGGTGGTGCATTCAGTGAGCGGACCATGGACCTCGTAAAGGAGATAAGGCGCGATAGCTCTGCGGTCGTTACACCGCGAAGACCGATCTTTGCCCCTCCCTTTCGCGCTTCGGAAACCCCGTCCATGCCCATCGACCAGCAGCACATACAGGCCCTCAGCCAATTGGAGTTCCATGCGCGGCAGGTGGTGGAAGGTTTCCTCGCGGGCCAACATAAAAGCCCCTTCCACGGTTTCAGCGTGGAATTCGCGGAGCACCGCGCCTACAACCCCGGGGAGAGCACGCGCCACATCGACTGGAAGCTCTATGCCCGCACGGACAAGCTTTTCGTGAAACGCTACGAGGAAGAAACGAACCTGCGTTGCCAGCTGGTGATCGACGCCAGCAGCAGCATGTACTATCCGCAGACCTCCGAGAAGGCGCCGAAGCAGTTCAATAAGATCGAGTTCGCCACCTATGCCGCTGCGGCTTTGGTCACCCTGCTCCGCAAGCAGCGCGATGCTGTCGGCCTCACCGTATTCGCGGACGAGGTGCTCATCACCGAACCGGCCCGCAGCAATGCCGTCCACTTGCGCCACTTGATGGCCGAACTGGATGGTCTGCTCAGCACCACGGCACCCGCGAAGGACAAGAGGACCAACGCCGTGGAAGCCCTGCACGACATCGCGCGCCGCACGCACCGCCGTTCACTCGTCGTGCTGTTCAGCGACATGATGGACAACAGCGCCCGTAGTGAGGAACTCTTCGATGCGTTGCAGCACCTGCGCTACAACAAACACGATGTGATCCTCTTCCATGTTGTGGACCGCAAACACGAGCTGGAGTTGGGCTTCGAGGACCGTCCCTACACATTCGTGGACGTGGAAAGTGGCGCCGAAGTGAAGGCGCATGCTGCGGAAGTGCGCGCCGAGTACAAAGCTGCCATGGCAGCCTACTGGCACGAGCTGAAGCTGAAGTGCGGCCAGTACCGCATCGAGCTCGTGGAAGCCGATATCAACGCCGGCTTCGAGAACATCCTGCTGCAGTTCTTGCTGAAGCGGAGCCGGCTGTATTGAGGTTCACTTGTTCGTCCTTAGTTGCCAGGCTCCACGCCAGAGCGCACTGGCGACGGCGTGTTAACAGGCCGGGCAATGGCTTCAGGTGGTTGTGGCAGGGGCATTACAGGAATAGGACTGTGTGATACCTTGCCGGGCAGGAGGCTAATCCTCTCTGGCCATGTCCTCAACAGAAGCAATCTTAGATTCCAGTCGACCTGAGCTGTTGGATCTTTCCACCAGAAATCGCCTGTTATCAATACCCCAGAACCACGGCCGTGCACGGATCGTGCACGTGGACGATGAGCTTAGTGACAACGTCTTCCAAATACTTGTCCATGAGCGGAAGAGCATGAGCTTTCGACCCATTACCGTTTCTGGCCAACCAACCGTGGATGATGATGTTGACGATGACGAAGCCGTTCAACTTGACCCGGGCAGGCATAGGGATAGATTTCTGCAAACCAAGTATACCGCCGACAGTCTTTCAAGCAAACTACTTGGCCTATACCGCGACGCGCAGACCATCATGGAGGAGCAGGGTGTCAACGTCCTGCATCTGGCCCTTGGTAATCTAATATGGTTCGATGCCGATGCCTCTGACATCCCTAGGTATGCTCCGCTGATCCTCATACCGGTCGACTTGATCCGGAAAAAGGCAGGCAACAAGTTCACACTGAAATGGAGGGAAGAGGACTTGGAGGAAAATCTCACGCTCCGGATGAAACTCATGGAGCTTGGTTTGGAGCTGCCCAAGTTCCCGAACGAAGAGGAATTGGTGCCTTCGACTTATCTCGGTGCAGTTGCACGCCTGATCGCCCAAAAGCCACGTTGGGAGGTTGAACTGAACGGCATCTCATTGGCATTCTTCCAGTTTTCCAAGCTATTGATGTATCGGGACCTGGATCCCAAGAACTGGCCGGATGCCGGTCAATTGCTTGAAAATGCAAACTTGACCGCTATCGTGGATGGCTTCCAGACAAATGAGGAACCCTTTTCCGAGGACTCTAACTTGGATCGCCTGATCCCGGCGAGCAAGCTCGATCATGTGGTGGAAGCGGACAGTTCGCAAACCGTGGCGATAGAAATGGCGCGGCAAGGGCGCAGCATGGTGATACAAGGGCCACCCGGCACAGGAAAAAGCCAAACCATTACGAATCTCATCGCTTCGGCTGTCCTTGATGGCAAAAGCGTCCTATTCGTCGCGGAAAAACTCACCGCTCTCCAAGTGGTCAAACGCCGGTTGGACAATGAAGGCCTCGGATCGATCTGTTTGGAACTACATAGCCGCAAGGCAACCAAGCGTACAGTCCTCGATGAAATTGAGAGGACTTGGCATCTGGGGAGACCCACGGAAGAGGTATCCGAAGTACTTGTTGAGAAATTGGAGCAAGTTCGCAGCAAGCTGAATGCACATGCTGAACTCGTCCATGCCAAGACCGATGAACCGCATGGATTATCCGCATATAAGGTCATAGGACAACTTGCGCTTTTGCACGACAAGGGTATTGTAGAAGGAGAACTGTCTTTAGAAGGAGCATTAGAGTGGGGTCGATCGGCAGTTCAGGAACGCCGTGATCTGGCGGGGGCTATGACCGCGCGCCTCGCCGGGATGGAGCCACCACCAACGCATCCGTGGCGTGGCGTTGGAAAGACAGCCATCTTGAACATTGACATTCCACCCATCAAGAGTTCTTTGAAGAAGCTATCGAACGCTTTGGCTGAACTTCAAGAGGTGGCCCATTCCCTTTCCAAATTGTTGCACCTGCCTCCAGCATCAACGTTCGCGACGTGTAGCCTTCAACTGAAGTTCGCCGAATTTATGTCCGGTGCACCGCACGTTGACCAACAGGCGTTCGGACATACTGTATGGGATTCCCGGCACGCCGCGATTGTTCAACTGGTGAAGGAAGGGGCCAAGCTGGCCGAATTAACCCGGAGTTATGCCGAAGTTTTCAGCGGTTCGGCATTTGAGCAAGACCTACTTCCGATCCGCAAGGCACTTGCGCAGCATGGAACCTCCGCCTTTCGTGTCTTGAACAAGGAATATCGTCATGCAGTGTCTACGCTGAAAGCGGTGCTGACCGAAAAGCCTCCAGCCGGCCACAAGGCGCGCTTACTTCTGCTTGACGAGCAGGAAGCAGGCCGAAAACTCTATCAGGAGATCCAGAACTCTACCGACCTTGGGCGTAACGCATTCGGCTCGAATTGGGCAGGTGCAACCTCTGATTGGACACAGCTACAACGCATCGTGGATTGGGACGAGCGCATCAATGCCGCACAATTAGGATTCGATTTCCGAAGCGCCTTTGCCGGCCTTGACATACATGCTCAACGGGATCCGGTAGTCCGGGATGTCGGATCAAAATACCAACAGGCCCAAACCCTCTTGAGCACGTTTTGTTCCGAACTCTCGGTTGATCCAAAAACGACATTCGGTTCGTCCTCTATGCAGGATGCTTCCTTGGCGAAAGTCCAAGTCGTGATCGACGTTTGGCATGATCGGGTGGATGACTTGGCTGGTTGGAGCGCGTGGAACACACAAAAGCGAAAAGCCATTGAGCTTGGTATAGGCTCAGTGACCGTAGCTGCCGAGGAAGGAAGGCTTGCGGGCAAGGATGTACCGGACGCATTTAACCGGGCCTACTTGAGCCTCGTCCTGAGACAGGTGCTCAACAGTTCGCCAACACTGGGGCAGTTCGATGGCGTGGAGCACGATCGTGTCATTGAAGAGTTCAGAGGAATCGACAAGGAGCGAATGACCTTGGCCAAATACCGCGTACTTAAAGCGCACCACAGCCATATGCCCGAGCGGATCGCTGTTGGGGCGACCGGTCTGGTCATGTCAGAGATCAAGCGGCAACGTGGGCAGAAGCCCATCCGGAAGCTCCTGAGGGCAGCTGGTTCGGTCGTCCAAAAAATCAAACCAGTTTTCATGATGAGCCCGCTTTCCGTGGCCCAGTTTCTCGAGCCTGGCGGCGTAGAGTTTGACCTACTCATTGTGGACGAAGCCAGCCAAGTGCGGCCCATCGATGCCCTAGGAGCCATGATCCGTTGCAAACAGCTGGTAGTGGTCGGTGACTCCAAACAGCTGCCTCCCACTTCGTTCTTCAACAAAATGAACGAGAATGACAGTGATGAACCGGATGATGAGGACGGAGAACAAACAGCTCAACCAAAGGATATGGAAAGTGTTCTGGATCTCTGTACCACACGCGGCTTGCGTGATACCATGCTCAATTGGCATTATCGGAGCAGGCATGAATCGCTCATAGCGGTATCCAACCATGAATACTACAAGGACGAGCTGTTCATTGTGCCCAGTTCAAAACCCAAGTCTGCGACCCTTGGTCTGAAATTCAATTTTGTGGAGGATGCCACCTATGACCGCGGATGTACGGCAACGAACCTGAAAGAGGCGGAAGCGGTATGTGATGCCGTTATTGAACATGCCCGGAACTTCCCGGAGCGAAGCTTAGGCGTTGTTGCCTTTTCTGTTAAGCAGCAAGAGATGATACTGTCGGTCCTTGACAAGCGCCTGAAATCGGACTCCTTCAGGGATGTTGAGGATTTTCGCAACGACAATGAGCGCACGGAGCCATTCTTCGTCAAGAACTTGGAAAGTGTACAAGGTGATGAACGTGATGTGATATTCATCTCCGTGGGATACGGGCCAAGCACCAGCGGTAAAATGACCATGAATTTCGGGCCGCTAAGCAGTGAAGGAGGGCAACGACGCTTGAACGTTTTGATCTCACGTGCCAAGTTTCAGTGTCAAGTCTTTGCTTCCTTTCACCACTCCGACATTGACCTAACCCGATCGAATGCAGAAGGAGTCCGTGGATTGAAATCCTTCCTTCAATACGCCGAAACCGGGAACCTCGAACTACCAACGAAAAGCGGTCGCGGCTTTGATTCGCCGTTTGAAATAGCCGTTTGCAACGCTGTTCGAACGCTCGGTTACGTGGTTGAACCACAGGTGGGGTTAGCGGGATTCTTCATCGACCTTGCCGTCGTTGATCCATCAAAACCGGGCAACTACCTCTTGGGCATTGAATGCGATGGAGCCACCTACCATTCTTCTCGATCGGCAAGGGAACGGGACCGGTTACGCGAAGCGGTTCTGAATGGCCACGGCTGGAAGATCCACCGCGTTTGGAGCACGGATTGGTTCCAAAGGCGCGAGGAGCAAGTCCGGAAAATCAAAACAGCCATCGAGGAGGCGATGAACGAGGCTGAGCCTGGCCCAACGGAAAAGAAGGAAGCCGACACACCACCTCCTGTAATCCAAAGGGAAGAGTTCAACCCGGAAGCGGAGGAGTTTACTTCAACCCATTCCACGCCCTATGTGGAGGCTTCATTCTGGGTCGATCAAAACCAAGAGCCACATGAAGTTTCATCTAACGCAATGATGGATATCGTACGGCGCATCATTGTGCTTGAGAGTCCCATACATGAGCAGGAGGTGGTTTCCAGGGTGCGCGACCTTTGGGGTAAAAGGCGTGCAGGCAGCAGGATCGACAAGTGCGTAAAAGACGCGATAGAGAGGGTTAGGCTTTCTTCCTTCTGCAAGTATTCAGACAGGTGCCTTTACATGCCGGAGCAGGTCATTCCGGTCCGCAATAGAAGTGATGTGACCTCGACGAGCCTTCGAAAGCTGGAGTTGCTCCCTCCTATTGAAATTCAGCAAGCCATTCGTGAGGTGGTCAAGGCAAGTCACGGTGCCGATTCGGAAGAGCTGATCACTTCGGTGGCTCGGCTACTTGGATTTTCTAATACTAGTGCTGGACTTTCCAAGGTGATCACGGAGCAGGTTGAGAATATGGTAAGGTCGAGAAAGTTGACTGAAACTGATCGTATTCTTAATGGTGCCTCATAGCCTGATGTCCTCGATTCTTCCCAGTTGACTGACCTCTTTACCTTGTTTTCAAGATGAAACTTGCGGGATCGAACGAACCGATTACATTTGCAGCCGCTTCGACGGAAGTTGAAGTGGAACGGTTCGGTAGTTCAGCTGGTTAGAATGCCGCCCTGTCACGGCGGAGGTCGCGGGTTCGAGTCCCGTCCGGACCGCAAGAAAGCCCCTTTTTAGGGGCTTTCTTCATTTTAGTACCTGTTCACCCGCTAAGGATCCAACGCTCCCCTTGCATTACCGAGGCAGTTGAGTTGCACAGCATTCCGGGCACCGATCTTGTTATCCGCCTCCTGTTGGTTCCTGCACTAGGGATCACACCAAGTCCGCCCCTACCCCGTTCTTACCTTCGCGCCAGCGAAAATCGCGCATACACCATGAGCTTCCGTTCCATTGTCCTTTCCTGCCTTACCCTGCTGGCCACTGTTGGCATGGCTCAGCCCGGCGCTGCCAATAACCAAAAGGACGCCCAAGGCCGCAAGCAAGGACCCTGGCAACGCAATTGGGCCGAGAAAAGCCAACTGCGCTATACCGGGCAGTTCAAGGACGACAAGCCCGTGGGCGACTTCATCTACTACAGCACCACAGGCAAAGTGGAAAGCCGTATCGACCACTATGCGGGAAGCGACGCTGCGCATGCGAAGCACTTTCACCCGAACGGCAAAGTGATGGCCGAGGGCCGCTATGTGGGCGAGGACAAGGACAGCACATGGAACTACTTCGATACCGATGGCATCCTCCGCAGCACCGAGCAATGGGAAAAAGGCAAGATGGACGGTGAGATGACCACCTTCTATGCGGACGGCAAGGTGAACGAGCGGCGGCATTTCGTGAACGGCACGGAGAGCGGCAAAGCCGAGCAGTTCTATCCGAACGGCACTCCCCGCTACTTGGCGAACTACGTGAAGGGAGCTCCGGAAGGGATCGAGAACTTCTACTTCCCCAGCGGGAAGAAGGAGATCGAGGGCAACTATGTGGACGGGGCGCGCGACGGACGATGGGCCTACTACAACGAGGACGGTACCGTGCAGATGCAGGTGCTCTATGCACAAGGGAAATTCGTGAAACAGAAGTACGAGAACGGCACCTTCAAGGAGTACTGGACGGACCATCAGATGAAGAGCGAGACCACCTACAAGAACGGAAAGCAGGAAGGGCCTTTCACGGAGTGGTACGACAATGGCACCTGGACCGAGGTGCCCGTGAAGCTCGGGCCACAAGGCGAAGAGAAAAGTGATGTGGAA
Organism: Flavobacteriales bacterium; assembly: GCA_038234075.1. Taxonomy (GTDB): domain Bacteria; phylum Bacteroidota; class Bacteroidia; order Flavobacteriales_F; family PHOS-HE28; genus PHOS-HE28. The sequence continues at coordinate 24,097 of JBBSUV010000029.1, forward strand.
CGCGAACTGAACGGCCAGACGAAGAAGCGGGAAGGCAGCTACAAGAACGATGTGCTGCAAGGCCCGGTGAAGGAATACGACAAGAAAGGCAAGCTGGTCTCCACGCTTGTTTATGAAAATGGCTCGCCTGCGACGGGCGGCGTAAAACCATGAGCAAGCACGGAAGAGTATTGGTGGCGATGAGCGGCGGGGTGGACAGCTCCGTAACGGCGCTCATGCTGCACGAACAAGGCTACGAGGTGATCGGCGTCACCATGAAGACGTGGGATTATGCAGCGAACGGCACGGGCAAGCGTGTGACCGGCTGCTGCGACCTGGACAGCATCAACGATGCGCGGGAAATGGCGGTGAGCCGTGGCTTCCACCACATGATCATCGACATCCGTGAAGAGTTCGGAGCGGCCATCATCGGGAATTTCACCAGCGAATACATGGCCGGCCGCACGCCGAACCCTTGCGTGCTTTGCAACACCTTCATCAAGTGGGAGGCCCTGCTGAAGCGCGCCGACATGCTCGACTGCGAGCTGATCGCCACCGGCCACTATGCCAAGGTGCGCGAGGAAGGTGGCCGCTACGTGGTGAGCAAAGGCATGGATCCCGGCAAGGACCAGAGCTACGTGCTTTGGGGTTTGGAGCAGGAGAATCTGGCCCGCACCCGCTTCCCCATCGGCGGCTTCCAGAAGAGCGAGATCCGCGCCATGGCCGTGAATAGCGGCTTTCCCGAACTCGCCAAGAAGAGCGAGAGCTATGAGATCTGCTTCATCCCGGACAACGACTACCGCGGCTTCCTGAAACGCAAGGACCCGGTGGCGTTCGAACAATTGCAGCATGGGAAGCTCGTGGGCACAGACGGCGCATCGCTCGGAGAGCATGATGGCTACCCCTTCTTCACCATCGGCCAGCGCAAGGGCTTGGGCATTGCCACCGGCACGCCGATGTACGTCACGGAGATCATCCCGGAGACCAATACCGTGGTGCTTGGTGGAAAGGACGATCTGGATAAGCAGAGCGCTTGGGTGCGCCAGCCCAAATTCCAGAAAGTGCCCGAGCTACGCGGCGAAATGGAGACCACAACGAAGATCCGATACAAGGACAAAGGCACCCCGGCCACCATCAGTATGGACGATGAACATGTGCGTGTGGATTTCCATGCCACAGTGAAAGGCATCGCACCGGGGCAGAGCGCCGTCTTCTATGACGGGGACGATGTGATCGGTGGAGGCTTCATCGATCGAGAACCCACCAGACCATGAAAAAAGCGCTCCTCCCTCTAGCCGTAGCGGTATCAGCACTACTGTGGACATCCGGTTGCAAGAAGGATGAGGCTCCGCAGCCCGTGGACCTTGGACACGCCTACTTCCCCACCGACACCGGCCGCTGGGTCGACTTCGCGGTGGATACTGTCTGGCGGAACGACCTGAGCGGTGTGACCGACAGCCTGAAGTACAACCTGCGGGAGAAGATCACCGAGGACTTCGACGATGCGGAAGGCAGGCACGCACAACGGTTGATCCGGTACCGGCAGGATAGCGCCACCGGGACGTGGATACCGAAGGATGTGTGGTGGCAGGTCCTGGGCAACACCCAGGCCGAGCGTTCCGAGGAGAACCAGCGGCGCATCAAACTGATCTTCCCACCTCGGACAGGCCAGTACTGGAACACGAACGCGCTCAATACGGACCGTGAATACGAACTCACCTATGTGGAGGTGGACGTGCCCTGGAGCGTCAATGGTATGAGCTTCGACAGCACCTTGCTGGTGAAGACCACCTATCCCAACAACGCTGTGATCAGCAACACCTATTACGAGCGCTACGCGAAGCACATCGGGCTGATCTATCGGGAAGTGGACAGCACCAACACGCAGACCACAGGCCAATACCCGAATGTGATCACGCGTGTACGCGGCACTTGGTACAAACAGGTGGTCACGGGGTACGGGCATCAATAGGTTTAACCGCGGAGTGCGCGGAGAACGCGGAGTAATATTTTGAGAAAGGAGGAATGAAACAGCCTAGAACTTCTCAAATGCCGCCCATCGATCGATCGATCGGGTCGACATGCCTGAAGAACGTGCGCACCTCCCTCACCTCCCTTACCTCCCTTACCTCCCTTACCTCGCTTACCTCCCTTACCTTTTTCTTCAGCCTCGCACTCTCCGCCTCTCTTTTTGCCCAGACCGCTCCCGCCACCTATTGGGTGCAATTCACCGACAAGACCCACACGCCTTACAGCCTGTCGGCGCCGCAGGAATACCTGTCCCAGCGGGCCCTTGATCGCCGCGCACGGCAGAACATACCGATCGATTCCTTGGACCTGCCCGTGGACCCGGCCTACATCGCGGAGTTGATGGCCGCCGGTGACTTCCAGCTGCTGACACGGAGCAAGTGGTTTAACGCTGTCACCATTCGCAGCACGGACACCTTGGCTTTGGACTCACTCGGCCTATTGCCCTTCATCCATGTTGTGCGCATCACTGTGGACGGCAAGACACGGCCCACCCGCCAAGCCTTGAAGCTTGGGGTGGAGACAAAAACTTACGAAAGTGACTATGGCCTCTCCTTCCGCCAGATCGAGATGATGAACGGCCACCTGCTGCATGCCGTGGGTGATGCGGAAGGACAGGGCATGCTCATCGGCATCCTCGATTCGGGCTTTCAGGATGCGGACATATTGCCTGGGCTTTCCGCCCTCCGCGACCGGCAGGGCATCGTCCTCACGCGCGATCTGGTGGAGCCCGGAGGAAACGTCTACGCGGAGCACTACCACGGAAGAAGCGTGCTTTCCTTCATGGCCGGGCGGTTGGAAGGGAAACTGCTGGGGACCGCGCCCTTGGCGGATTACGCCCTTGTGAGGACCGAGAACGTGGCCAGCGAATACATCGTGGAGGAGGACAACTGGGTCAGTGGTGCGGAGCTCTGTGACAGCCTCGGCTGCGATGTGCTGAACACATCCTTGGGCTATACCACCTTCGATGATCCCACGCAGGATCACACCTACGCGGACCTCAATGGGCTCACCTCGCACATGACGCTCGCTGCGGACATCGCTACGCGCAAAGGCATGATCCCCGTGAACAGCGCCGGGAACAGCGGTGCTGCGCCGTGGCATTACATCGGCGTTCCGGCGGATGCATTCGATATCCTCGCCGTGGGCGCTGTGGGAAGTGACCGCATCCTGGCCGACTTCAGTTCACGAGGCCCCAGCGCGGACGGTCGTATAAAGCCTGACGTGAGCGCCATGGGGCTGAGGCCCATCGGACTGGATGGAGGTGGCATCAACGCGGGACCGATCAGTGGCACCTCCTTCTCTTCTCCGATAGTGGCAGGCCTTGTGGCCTGTCTCTGGCAACTGCATCGCGATCGCACAGCGCACGATATCATGGATGCCGTGCGGCGCAGCGCTTCCCAGAACGATCATCCCGATGATGACCTTGGTTATGGCATCCCCGACTTCTGGCGCGCACATCTCCTATTGGGTGGCCGCGACTTGACGCAGCTCTCCGCTCCCGCCGTGCTGATCCTGATGCCCGTGCCCTTCTCCGATTTCCTCGACATCGAGCTCTACGCCGGTGCATCGAACACGTTGGACCTGAAGATCTATGATGTGCTCGGGCAACAACTCTGGTCCACCGTGACCGGATTGGAGCCGAACACCTACTCCCGTGTGCGCGTGCAGAACGACCTGCTCACGCAACTTCGCGCGGGGGTCTATGTTGTGGTGGCACAGGTGGGCGATTCGAAGCTGACCCAGCGCGTGGTGAAGGCGCAATAGCGCTACTTCTTTCGGCGCAGCAGGTAGAGCACGCCGTTGAGGTCGTCAGTGAACCAGAAGCTTTCCGCATCGCGTTGGAGCACGCCGCATGGTCTGCCAAAGCGTGCCTTTCCTTGCAGAAAGCCCGAGACAACAGTGCGCGTTGGCGACCCACGCTTCACGGACACGATCGCGTAGCCCTTGGCCATTTTTACGATGGACGACCCATGCAAGGCGATGAGGAAGCGGTTGTTCAACAAGCTGTCACTATAGCCCTGCAGAAGGGCCAACCCAAGAGGGGCCACATGTGCGCCGAGCGATGAATAGGCATCGGGTGGCGCAGGAAGATCAGAAGCCGAAAAGACCGTGTCCTGCACTACTCGGTCAGCGAATTGATGATAGTAGGGCCAACCGTAGTTGCGCCCTTCAACCACCCGTTGGAGCTGGTCCTGCGGTTCATCCATTCCGAATTGATCACTGCCCATGTTCGTCACGTAGAGCTCATCGCCTATCCATTGCATACCCACCGCATTGCGTAAACCGCTCGCATAGATGCGGGCGTTGCCACCGTGCGGGTCCATTTCAAGAATGCAGGCGCGTACCTCTTCCTTCTCGATGCACGCGTTGCAACTGCTTCCCACGCTCACATAGAGCTTGTCATTGTGGAAGGCGAGGCTGCGCGTGAGGTGCCAGCCGCCATACTTATATCCCAGGCCATAATCCGGGAATGTATCGATCACCGTGGGCTTTGCGGAAGGTGCGGTATCCCCCGCCGCATACGGATAGCGCAACAGTTTGTCCGTGGTGGCTACGTAGATGTACTGCTTCCCTCCCACTTCATGGAACGCGACCTGGTTCGGGTTGTGCAGCCCGCTGAGATAGGTATGCCGAACAGCGAAACGGCCTGTTGCCTCATCCCATCCTTCTACGACATACACGCGCCCCTTCTGATTGTCGGTGAGGTCGTGCATATCAGTGAGGAAGAGCCGTCCTTCCGGGGATGGAGTGATGAAACGCAGGCGCTCCAAGCCTTCGCTGGCAACAAGCAGTTCATAACCCTTCGGGATATTCAATGAGAAGGACAACCCTTTTGCCAGATGAATTTCCGCAGGTGCCAACGGGACGGGTGCGCCGGACACATGCAGCGTATCCACGGCGAAGGACGTATCCGCCAGGGCCGTTCCGACGGCACGTGTGCCAGTGGTGTCGCCTGTTCCCGGTTGCGGTCGCAGCTCAGGCGCGGTGTCCGGTGCGGGCGAGCCGCAGGAATAAAAAGCCGACAGCACTGTCATGCCAATGATCTTCTTCCAACTCATTGCGCCAAATTAGCAGCATGGCCCGAGCGGTCCCTGTTCCCCCACTGACAGCAGAACTTTTGCTGGCCGCCTACTCCAATGGCTATTTCCCCATGGGTAATGAGCAAGGCCGGCTTGAGTGGCATAGCCCGGACCCACGCGCGATCTTCCCCTTGGAAGTGGTAAGGCCGAACACACGCTTTCGTCGTTTCCTGCGGAACAGCGGACAGCGTTGCACGATCGACGCCGACTTTGGAGTGGTGATGCGACACTGCGCCACAGCGCATGGCGACACTTGGATCACGGAGGAGATGATCGGTGCCTATACCGCACTTCATCGCGCCGGGCATGCACACAGCGTGGAGACCTGGGAAGGTGATGAACTCGTCGGCGGCATCTATGGCGTCAGCATCGGCGCGGCGTTCTTTGGGGAAAGCATGTTCAGCCTGGTGCCGAATGCAAGCAAGGCTGCGTTCTATCACTTGGCCGAGCACCTGCGGGAAAGCGGCTTCACCCTCTTCGATTCGCAGTACCTGAATGACCACACCAGAATGTTGGGTGCGATCGAAATACCGCGGTCCGAATTCCTGGAAGTCTTGCAGGATGCCATCCAACGGCCTTCCCTCTTCTGATCAGTGGTCAGCAAGCCTGAGCGCTTGGATCAACGCACGGACCTCATCCGCATCCGCAGTATGGTAAAGGGAATGCGGCGTGATCGCTGAACTGTGGTACTCGCTGGCCCCCGTGGCCGCATTGAGCTCCACGATGTTCCCGCTGCGCACCCCGCCGCCCGGCATCACCACGATGCGCCCGTCGGCCTGGGATACCAATTCCTTTATGGTCCGTGCGCCTTCCAACGCATTGGCTTCAAGACCCGAGGTCAACACGCGTGCGCATCCCGCTTGGATCAACTCCTCCAATGCCGACGATGGATCCGGTACTCGATCGAAGACCTTGTGACAGGTCACCGCCATTGGCCCTGCCTCTTCCACGATGAGCTTCATCAAGCCCACATCCAATGAGCCATCACTGCGCTGCGCCCCTGCCACGATGCCCGGGCAGCCCAGTTCGCGGCAAGCCCGGATGTCGCGCCACATCACGTCCAGTTCTTCCGCGTTGTAGAGGAAATCCCCGCCACGCGGCCGGATCATCGGGAACACCGTTAGCCCCAGCTCCATCGCCGCGGTGAGCATTCCCCAGCTTGGTGTGGTGCCACCCTGCAACGGGTCCGCGCACAGTTCCACACGATCGGCACCTGCTTCCCTCGCGATCCGACAGGAGCTGAGCGAGTAGGCGCAGACCTCCAGCAGCATCTCAGAAGTGGTGCTTCACCGGAATGATCCGCTCCGTGGACCCGCTCTTCACCGACATGGTGAAACCGTCCTGCAACGCATACGCGCCGTAGGAGCCATTCCGTCCCAAAGCGATGAAGCCTACCTGCACTGCTTTTGCAGCCGCGGGATCATGATGAACGATCCGTTCCACCGCTGCCCGGCAAGCGTCCTCGGGTGAATAGCCGTGGCGCATGAGCTCCACCACGGTGTGGCTACCTACGATGCGGATCACCTCTTCTCCCACACCGCTGCTGGTGGCAGCGCCAACTTCGTTATCCACGAAGAGGCCCGCGCCGATGATGGGTGAATCGCCAACGCGGCCATGCACCTTGTAGGCCATGCCGCTGGTGGTGCAGGCTCCGCCCAGGTCGCCGGCCGCATCCAGTGCAAGGATCCCGATGGTATCGTGGTTGCGCTCACCACCCGGCAGCGCGTTCTCGATGTTCGGCACGGGCTCGTATTTCTCGGTCTTCAACCACTCCTGCCATTCTTCACTGCTTTGCTCGGTCAACAGGTTCTCTTTGATGAAGCCGTTCTCCAGTGCGAATTGCAGGGCACCTTCACCGGCCAGCATCACATGGGGCGTGCGTTCCATCACCATGCGCGCTACGGAGACCGCATGCACGATGTGCTCCATGGCGGCAACCGATCCACAGCGACCGCGTGCGTCCATGATGCTGGCATCCAAGGTGACGTGCCCATCCCGGTCCGGACGCCCGCCGAGTCCCACGGACTGGTTGGTGGGGTCCGCCTCCGGAACACGTGCCCCGGCCTCGACCGCATCCAGGGCATTCCCGCCATCCTTCAAGATCTTCCACGCCACGGCATTCGCATCCATTCCAAAGTCCCACGTGGACACCACAACGGGAGATCCAGTGGTAGCCTGCGGTGTGAAGAGTTGGCGCCTCGATGCGAAAGAACGCCCTGCCAATGCGGCGGCTGACGTAATAGCGGAGAGGCGCAGAAACTTCCTTCGATCGATCATAGGAGCTGGCAAGGGCACCTAAAGTACGTCCGGCATTCGCTGCGTACCCTGATGGTTGCCGGTGGCTGATCCAACCAGGATCCACTTCAACCTCCCAGTGGCATCTTTGGGCATCCGTTGATCCATGCGAAGGCTTCAATTCCTGCTTCTTCTCGCCCTTCCCCTATCCGGGATCGCACAAAGCAGCTTGAATGTGGCAGTGGTGCTGAACAAGCCGAACGAGGGCGGGGTGTTACGCGTGATGCTCTACTCTTCAGCAAAGGCCTACAAGGCCGATCAGCCAATGGCTCGTAGGACGCTTGAAGTGGAGGGAACCACGGCGAGCTGCACCTTCGACAGTCTTGCGCCGGGGACCTATGCGGTTCAGGTTTACCAGGATGTGAACAGCAACGGGATGCTCGATAAGAGCTGGATCGGCTGGCCGCAGGAACCCTATGGTTTCAGCAACAACGCCCCGGTGAACGCCGGACCGCCATCGTTCAAATTGGCGGCCATAGCGGTCAAGGAAGGAAGACAGACGGAACGGATCCGGCTGCAATGAGCGCGGTCGGGCCCAACGTCAACACGTGATCAGCTCCCCTTGTGTCCAAAGGTGGAACCAGCCCAGTTGAAGCAGGAATGCCATGATCAGCACGGGTACGCGCCAGCGGCTGTTTGCCAAAGTGCAGCCTGCGAGCAGGAACAACGGGAAAAGGAGGGCGCTAAAGCGCGGCATGGATGCGACCGAACCGCTGAACAAAGGCAGTAGGATGCTAATTACGATCAAGAGGTTAAAGGACAAAGGCAACTTCTTGCGCACTGCGAATGCCAATGCGAGAAGTGCCAGTGTATACCAGGAGTCGAATTGCGTGGCAATGTCCCCGCCATTGAAAAAGCCCGTGAACGGCCATGTGAACGACCTGCCCCAACCAGCTTGTGCGGAGGAGAAAGCGAATGGGTCGCCTGTACGCTTCCATTGAAACACGCCGTATGCCGCGAACGCGATCACTGGAATCGCCAACGGCCATAAGCGTTTCAGCCAATAGGAAGGTCTTCGCCAAAGATCATGCATGCGGCCACCGTCAACTTCCAACGCATAGACCAGAAGGACCGGCAGAAGGAATAAGCCGTTGGGGCGCGTGAGCACCAATGCAGTGGTACACAGTGCTAGCCCAGCAGCAGAATGCTTGGCCACCGAAAGGAAGGCCCCAAGGAGCGCACAGAGGAAAAGAGCCTCCGTCATACCGAGATGAAAGTAGATGGCGAACGGCTGAAGCAGCAAAGCCATCACTCCCCAAAAGGCCGCAACTTCGCCTTTCAGGACTGAAAAGAAGCCGAGGGCCAGTAGCGCGAGCAACGCTGATAACAAGGCGCCAAGCAGAAGCATGGAATCAGCGATCCGCAAGCCTGTGAGCTGCGCGGTCGCACGCACGATCCAGGGATAAAGCGGAAAGAACGCCCATTCGGTCTGGTGGATATCGGCACCATGCCAATGCCCCAGGTCCCCATCAGCAGGAGTGCGATATCCCTCCTCGGCGATGCGCTGATACCAGCCCGCATCGCAGCTCACACAATCAGTGATGGGCACGCTCGCAGATCTGCCCCAAAGCGAAAAAAGTGAACTGATAGCCAGCGCAACACCCATGACCAAGAGCGTGTGCGAAAGGCGAGCAGGTAACATGAGGCTCAGCGCCTTGCCCGCTCCACCTGGGGTTCCGTGGCGTTGCGCTCCTGCAAGTACCGCTGGTACTCCTCGGTGTAGGCGGCGCGTTGGTCAAAGACGTCGTCGAAATTCCCGAGCAGCTCGATCACCGTCTCGGTGGCTTCGCGAAGGCCGTTCTCCCCGCCGCTGTTGGCCGTCACGATATCCACATCGCCACGCGTGATCACATGCGCAGTGAAGCGCATGCCTGCATTGCGCCCGATCATCACGCGCAGACCGCATTGCTTGGCCAAGGACAGGTCGATGGCATCATCGAAGAAGAAGGCCACTTCCTCCGGTTTCAGCTCATTGTTGCGCAGGAACTCATCAAAAGCATCCGGCTTGTTGATGAAGCCCATGTAGATGGCATGGAGCTTCTCCCGCTGGACGAATTGCTCCGCCTGTGGATTGATCTGTCCCGTGATCACCGCGGCCGGCGGATTAACGCCGTGCTTCAGCCAAAGCGCGAAACGCAACATGTTCACGCCCATGCTGCCGACCTCGCTGAACGGGCTGCCGCTGTGAAGGTCCTTCCAACCGTCGTTGAACACACCGTCCCAGTCGAAGAGTACCGCTTTGATGTTCTTGGCGCGGCGCTGAAGTTCCTCTTGTGAGTGCAGATAACGGGTCTGGTTCATTTCAGTTGTCAGTTGGTCGTTGTCAGTTATCAGGACTGAATTTGAACTTTCAGTGGTTGGACGGTTTTCAGCGCGATCTACTTCGCGGCAAAGCGTCGGCAGCACGCCGTCGCTAGGATGCTTTGGCGCTGCCACGCCTGACAACTAACAACTGACAACCGACAACTATTAAAGAACAACTATCCCGCAATAGCCTTCATCATGTCCTGAATGTCCAGCATGCCGAGCTGCTTTCCGTTCTCGCTGACGCTGAGCGTATCCACTTTGTGCTCCTTGAAGAGCTTCTGTGCTTCGTCCAGCAAGGCTTCCGGGGCCACGGTATACGGTGCGTTGAACTTCATCGCACTGAGCTTCTTCGCGAGGAATTTGTTGCCCTCCTTCTCGATGCCACGGCGCAGTCCGCCGTCGGTGAAGACGCCCTTGTTCTTGCCTTTCGCATCCACCACCATCACGGCACCGAAGCCGTGCTTGGTCATTTCAACGAGCGCCTCGCTCACGGTCGCGGTCTCTTTCACCACAGGGTTGCTGCGCGAAAGCACGTCCTTCACCTTCATGGTGATCAGTCGTGTGTGCTCGTAGAACTGCTGCGTGCCAAGCGTGGTCATGTTGTTGTCGGTGAGCTGCTTCATCAGCTTCCAAGGCACAGTGATGGTGTGTACCCCGATCTCCACCGCATTGCGCACGTGCTCCACGGTGCGGACGCTGCTGAACATGATCTTGCTGTCGTAGCCATAGTAGTTCACGGCCTCCACGCATTGCTGCACAAGACTGAGCGCATCGTGACCTTGGTCCTGCAAGCGGCCCACGAGCGGACAAACGTAGTTGGCGCCTGCCTGCATCGCCATGTAGGCCTGCTGCAGCGTGTACACGAGGTGGACGTTCACCATGATGCCTTGGTCGCGCAGCATCTTGCAAGCACGCAGGCCTTCCAGGCTTACAGGTATCTTGAAGACGGTGGTCTCTTTCTTCAAGCCCATCTTCAACTGGCGCTTGGCCTCCTTCACCACCTCCTCGGCTGTTTCGCCCAAAGCTTCCACCTGCAGGATGGGGACTTTCTTGGCCAGGTCGAGGATCATCTTGTCGATGTCCGTGACCCCGCCCCGGTGCATGAAGGTGGGTGTGGTGGTGAGACCGGTGAGGAAGCCCAGTTTGAAGGCTTCGTCGATCTCCTTGATGTCGGCACTGTCGAGGTAAAGTTCCATGGTGTGGTTTCTACCGCAAAGAACGCTAAGTGCGCTAAGAAATGCGGGTTGGTTGAAGAATTTGTTTGTTGTCCGATGTCTTATGTCTTACGCTTGATGTGTGGTGCAGGCATAGGACATAAGACATCGGACAGTACTGTACGTCGATCATTTACTCACGACCACATTCTCCCGGTATTTCACCTCCACCGCGTGCAGATCGAGCAGCGGCTTCAGAAATTCCTCGAGGTCGTAAACGCAAAGCTGGCTGGCGGCATCGCAAAGGGCGGTGCTTGGGTCTGGATGGGTCTCGATGAAGATACCGTCCACCCCTGCTGCCACGCCGGCGCGGGCGATAGTGGGCAGGAACTCCCGGTTGCCCCCGCGTGGGTCGGCGCTCGGGATGCCATACTTGCGTATGCTGTGCGTGATGTCGAACACCACAGGGTAACCCGCTTGGCGCAGGTGGTAGAAGGCGCGTGGGTCCACTACGAGATCGTTGTAGCCCAGCACGAATCCGCGCTCAGTGAGGATGATCTTCTCATTGCCGACGCTCTCGATCTTCTTCACCGGCTTCACCATGTTGTCCGGCGCGAGGAACTGTCCGTGCTTCAGGTTGATCACCGCGCCGGTCTTCGCCGCTTCGGTGACCAACGTGGTCTGCATGCAGAGGTAGGCCGGGATCTGGAGCACATCGCAAACTTCCGCAGCGGCTTTCACCTGGGTGGGATAGTGCACATCGGTGAGCAGCGGGAAACCGAATTCCTTCTTCACCCTCTCCAGCACCTTCAGGCCCTCATCGAGCCCGGGGCCCATGTAGAACTCCACGCTGCTGCGGTTGTCCTTCATGAAGCTGCTCTTGTAGATCACGGGCACCTTGGTGCGCTCGCTCACCTCGCGGAGCTTTTCCGCGGTGCGCATCATGATGCTTTCGTCCTCGATGACGCAAGGGCCGGAAATGAGGAACAGTTGGTCGGCACCGCAATCGATGTTGCCGACTTTTACGTGCTTGGTCATGTTGTGCTGTGAATGGTGGTGAGGGACCGGTGTCTGGTTCCAATTGACTGGAAAAGCAGATGCAAATCTACCGTTTCCCAACGGTCGCGTTCAGCAGGCGTTTCCCGTTCAGGAAACCTTCAAGCACATCGCCCTCCACGATCGGGCCGATCCCTGCCGGAGTGCCCGTGAAGAGCAGGTCACCCGGCTCCAGCGTGATGAAGCGGGAAACGTAGGAGATCAGTTCGGCCACGGTGAACAGCATGTTCGCGGTGGTATCCTTCTGCACGGTGACCCCGTTCTTCTTCAGCTCAATGGCAAAAGCCTGCAGGTCCGTGGAGGCCGTCATCGGCAACTCCACCTCCCCGAGCACGGCCGAGCCATCCCATGCCTTCGCTTTTTCCCAAGGAAGGCCTTTTGCCTTCAGCTGATTTTGCAAGGTGCGTGCAGTGAGGTCAAGTCCCAAGGTAAAAGAGGCGACCAGACCCAAGGCCATACCCACAGGCACGTCCTTGGCATAGCTGTCTATCATTAGGACAAGCTCGAGTTCATGCTCGATCTCTCCCGGGATATCCGGCAAGATGATAGGCTGGCCGGGATAAAGGCAGGCCGTCGTGGGCTTCAGGAAGAAGATGGGTTCGGTAGGCGACTCATTCCCGGTCTCCTTGGCGTGGTCGGCATAGTTGCGACCGATGCATATGATCTTCATGTCAAAGGCGCAAAGCGCTGGTTGGGTTACCCGGGGAATGAGGAGGTGCGGAATGATCCATGCCTGCCGGAACAAGCGGTGATAGATCAACGCATGGAAAGGAAGATCGGTTCATGACAATGTCAATGGTCACGTGCTTGCCCATTGCCCTTTCCACTACGCGTGTATGTCCGCAAGAACATTCTTCATCACGGCCAGGGTGCTACCGGGAAGTTCGGCCTTGGTCATCAACCATTGCATGTACCCCGGGTCGTTCCGTCCGATGTTCTCTATGGTCCAACCCTTGTATTTGCCGAAGGAAAGGCAGATACCACCATGGTCGTCGAACAGCAATTTACCGGCAGCGTCCGGCGCGCGTTTCCGGTCCCCGCAGAATTCCCCAAGCGCTGCTGCATCTTTGGGAAGATCCTCATAGCGCTCCAGTTGTGCGAGCAGTACGTCCGCGGTCATCTCCACATCGACCAAGGCGTCGTGTGCCCCTGCATGCTCCCGGCCCAGATAGAAGCGCGCGGCGGCGGAGAGGTCCCTGCGCTCGAAGTGGTGATAGATGCGTAAGGCATCGATCACGCGCAAGGCGGAGGTATCCCAGGAGGTTCCCGCACGGTAAAGTTCCTCACTGAGAAAGGGCAGGTCGAAGCGCAGGATGTTGAAGCCGCACAGGTCGCAGCCCTCGAATTGGCGTAGCACTTCCGTAGATAGCTCGGCCAGCACCGGGGCATCCCTGACATCCGCGTCCGAGATGCCATGGATGGCAGTGGCTTCCGCGGGAATGTGCATTTCCGGGTTCACCAAGCTTTGCCACTTCTCGCGTGTGCCGTCCGGCATCATGCGCACCACGGCGATCTGTACGATGCGATCATGCCCGATCCGCACGCCGGTGGTCTCGAGGTCGAACACGGCCAGCGGCCTTTCCAGTTCCATTGCCATGGCTGCAAGTTGGGCATGAAAAAGCCCCCGTTATGGCGGGGGCTTCTCATTTTTTGAACAGTCGTGATCAACGAACTTTCAGCTTCACGAACTGGAACTTGCCGTATTTCCCGGTATCCTTGAAATCGCCTTGGTACTTGGGACCTTGTACCAGATGGTTCACGGACTCCAGCAGGAGATCCTTCGGGTCTTTGCCAGCGGCTCTTACAGCATCCAGTAACGCTTTGCGCGCCACTTCCATCCGCAGGTTGCTCAACTTATCATTGGTACCATACGTCTTGGTGGGAACGTGGGAGGCACTGGCCTCGATGGTCACCTTCACCTTGCCCTCTTTGGCCAGCAGATCGACCACTTTGGAGGCGAATTCCGTCCACTTGGGGTCGTTCGTGTCGATATCATTTTCGTTGTAGCCGTGGTACTTCACGAACTCCGCGGCGAAGGTGGCATCCGGGGTGACGTGCTTCTCACCCTCTTCTTTGCGTTGTGCATCGGTCTTAGGCTCCTTCGGTGTCGGAGGCGTCTTGGAGGAAGGACTGACCTCGGTCACACCTCCTTTAACAGGCTGGCCCTTCTCCTTGCTTCCGGGGGGAGAGCCTTCGGGTAGGTCCACGATGCTGGCCGCACCATCCAGTGATACGGGGTTCAGGTACACCTCTTTGTTGATCTCCTGGTAGGCGCTTTCGCATTCCACGAAGATGTCCTCCGTGTGCACGGTCTTGTCATTCACACGGTAGTCGAGGTTGTAGTTCTTGCAAGGCTCCAAGATGGCTACGTACACCCCGTCGCGCTGTCGTGGCTTGTAGCTCTTCACCTCGCCTGTTTCCTTATTAGTGACATATAAGGTGGTGGTCGGTGAAAGCTGCTCACCCGGAGGCGGGATAATGAAACCCTTCAGCACGGCGAGACCTTCGGAACCCATCTCATCGGGGAAGTCCACGAAGTAGATGTCCTTTTCGCCGTAGCCTCCTATCTTGTCCGAGCTGAAGTAGCCCCGCTTGCCATCAGCCGTGGTCACGAAGAAGACATCGTCGTCCACGGTGTTCAGCGGGTACCCGATGTTCTCCGGGGCGCTCCAAGTCCCATCAGCCTGTTGCTCCGTGGAGAAAATATCGAAGCCACCCATGCTGCTATGTCCCGTGCTGGAGAAGTACATGGTACGGCCATTGGGATGGATGAAGACGCCGTCCTCCTCATAGGGGGTGTTCACGGTATTGCCCAGGTTCTGCGCCTTGCTCCATTCCCCGCTGGGCAGTTTCACCACGCGATAGATGTCGCGTCCGCCAAAACCGCCTGGACGGTTGCTGACGAAATAGAAGGTATTACCGTCCGCGCTCAATGCGCCGTGCGTTTCCCAAGATTTGGTATTGATGTCGGAACCCATCTTCACGGGATCGCTCCACAACTCACCCACCAGCTTGCTCTCGTAGAGGTTGCCATCGCCATCATCATCCTTATAGATGATCAAGGTCTGTCCATCGGCGGAAACGTTCACCGAGGCCAAGTGTCCCACAGGCGGATTGATGTTCAGGGGCTCTGGGGTCTGCCAAGCACCGGAGCGGTTCTTGTAGCTCACGTAGATGTTCTCGAACGGAAGAGCCGCCACCGGGTCGATAAGGCCGATGTTGCTGCTATCCGGGCGGATGCGGCGGGTGGTGAAGAACAAAGCGTTGCCGTCCACACTGATCACCGGGCTGAAATCGGGGAATTGGCTGTTGATCACCGGGCCGATATTGCTGATGGCGTACCGCTTGGGATCGGCGACCAGTTTACGTGCGTTGGCCGTTTGCTCCAGACCGTGCTCGGCCATAGGCTTGAAATCACTCCGGCTGTCCGCTTCCGCGATGAACTTCCGGTAAAACTCATCCGCCTTGTCGAATTGACTATCCAAGTGGTAGGCCTTTCCCAACCAGTAATCCACCTTGGGTGGCGCATTGCGCTCCTTGGAGTCGAAAGGGTCATAGCCCGCGGTGTTCAACCCGCCATAGCGCGCGGTCCGCTTAGCCGCAGCCGTCTCCAGAAAGGGCAATGCCTTGGCCTTTTCATTATAGGAGTGCATATAGGCCTCCCCGACTTTCCAGTTCAGGTTGGAGTTATCCGGATCCTTGGCCAAGAGCGCCTTCCATTCAAGGGCAGCCTGCCCATAAAGATTCTCCTCCATC
Organism: Flavobacteriales bacterium; assembly: GCA_038234075.1. Classification (GTDB taxonomy): domain Bacteria; phylum Bacteroidota; class Bacteroidia; order Flavobacteriales_F; family PHOS-HE28; genus PHOS-HE28. The sequence goes on from JBBSUV010000029.1 coordinate 39,755, forward strand.
AGGAGACTGGCCTCCTCGAAGGTCGCTTTTCCGGAAGCGCCGGTGTCCTGAGCCTTGAGGCCCACGCCTGCGAAGAGCAAGGGGATGGCAAAAAGTGTTGCGCGGAATTGTCTCCTCATTGCATGATGCATTCTAGCGCTCCTATACCGGAGCGGAGTGGGTTTGCGGCTAAATGTAAATGTTTTCCGTTGCGGCGCATGAATTCTTAGATATCCGTGTCCAAGGACCACCCTTCCAGAATGTCGGCAACTCGCCGCACGAACTTACCGCCAAGGGCGCCGTCCACCACACGGTGGTCGTAGCTGTGGCTCAGGTACATCATGTGGCGGATCGCGATCACGTCACCGGTGGGTGTTTCCAGTACCGCTGGTTTCTTGCGGATCGCCCCGAACGCCATGATGGCCACTTGGGGCTGGTTGATGATGGGTGTGCCAAGCACGTTCCCGAAGGTGCCCACGTTGGTCACCGTATAGGTTCCACCGCTGACCTCGTCGGGCGTGAGCTTCCCTTGGCGTGCGCGGTTGGCCAGGTCGTTCACCGTCTTGGCCAGGCCCATCAGGTTGAGCCGGTCCGCGTTCCGTACTACGGGTACGATCAGGTTGCCGGAAGGAAGGGCGGCGGCCATGCCGATGTTGATGTCCTTTTTCTTGATGATGGTGGTGCCGTCCACTTGGATGTTGATCATCGGCATTTCCTTGATCGCTTGGGCGATGGCCATGATGAAGATCGGCGTGAAGGTGATCTTCTCCCCTTCCCGCTTTTCAAAGACGTTCTTCACCTTGTTCCGCCAAAGCACCAGGTTGGTCACATCGGCCTCCACGAAACTGGTGACGTGCGGGCTGGTGTGTTTGCTCATCACCATGTGGTCGGCGATCATCTTCCGCATCCGGTCCATCTCGATGACCTCATCGCCGGGGCCTGCCTTCAAGCTCGGTGCTGCAGGTGCGGCCACTTTGGCGACAGGTGGCGGGGTCGGAGTTGAGGTCGGCGTCGCGGTCGGTTCTGGGCTCTTGCCGTTGCTCTGTCCAGTTTCCCCTCGCTGGGGCAGGTAATCGAGCAGGTCTCTTTTGGTCACCCGTCCACCTTGGCCGCTGCCTTCGAGTGCTTCCAGTTCGGCCATGCTCACGCCTTCGCTCTGTGCGATGTTGCGCACCAAGGGGCTGTAGAATTTTCCGCTCGGTCCGGACTTTTCCACGGAAGCGCCGGTGTCGGCCGTGGCCTTCGCCGCAGGGGCTGCACTGGCGACCGCAGTTGGGGCAACAGCGGCGGCAGTGGCCGTCTGGACGCCACCGCCTGCAGTGCTTAAGTGCGCGATGGGCTGCCCTACCTGCACCACATCACCGTCATTTACCAAACGCTTGATGAGGATACCGTCCTGAGGCGCAGGTACTTCGCTATCCACCTTGTCCGTGGCGATCTCCACCAAAGGCTCATCAGCCTCCACTCGGTCCCCGTCGTTCTTCAACCATTTGATGATGGTGGCCTCGGCCACGCTTTCGCCCATTTTGGGCAGTAGGATCTCGATCTGTGACATTGGTTTCCGCTTGCTGTATGAAAGTGTCGCGGGCTGCGAAGTTATCCGACGCCCGGAAACAACCTGTCTTCAGATCGCACTACCTGCTCAGGCCCTGCCCAGCTGGGAGAAATCGGTCATCACGCGTTCCACGTCCTTCCACACCCGGTAGTCCTTCGCATACTCCAAGTCCATGCGCCGCACGATCCGACGGTCCGGCTTGACACCACCGCCGCCTGAAAGACCCAGCACGCCAGGCCTGAGGCGCGGCATCCGCGGATCGGAAAGAGCAGCACTGTAACTCACCCAGGTCCGCTTCCCCAAAAGCACCAAGTAGAGGTTCCGAGGGAATCCGGCTTTGTTCCTAACGAATAGGATGCTGACCGGCAGGCTGACTAGGAAGAATACGGATAGCAACACATCCATGGTCCGGCGGCGCCTCCGCGAGGCGGAACTGTTCACGGCGTGATCGCGGAGGACCAGCAGGTCCTGCAAGCTTTCCGTTGTGCTGGCCCCGATGATGAATTCCGAGGATGGCTGGGCGATCTTGAAGACGGCACGGGTGGTCCGAAGCTCCTCCATGATGTGGATGATCCGCTGCATACGCAGGTCCTTGGCGCAGAATACCACCTCGTCCAGCCGTTGCCGTTTGATCATACGCCGGAGCGTCTCCGCCCCGTTCGGTGCGTTCGCTGTCTCCGTGTTCATGGTCATTTCGCAACCGAGACCATAGTGCGTCTGCCAGAGCAGCCCGAGGGCGAGCTTGGCCTCCTCATCGGAGCCCGCGACCAATATCCGGGCATGTTCCATCTCTGTGGAGGAGCGGCGCTTCAAGCCCACTGCGTTCAAAAGAGCACGCACGCTCAGGAAGATGCCGCCTGCCAGGGCAAGAAAGGAAAGTGTGCTTGGCAGTCCGATCCCTGTCCAAGAGTGTGCTCCCAAAGCCACGATGACCAACACGGCCAGGCCTTTCAGGACATTCAATAGCCGCAATGGCCGGTCGTATGCCCCGAACAAGGCCATCACACCAAGAACGCCGAGCGCAAGAAGTGATCTATCCATAGGGCCCAGTCCCAGGTCCGTGTTCCCCCGTTGCATCAGGAACAGGCCGCCGAGCAGCAGGGCGAAGTCCACCAAAGGCAGAAGGGCCTCGCGCAGGAAGCGGATGACAATGGCTGCTGCGGCGCTGAGGTAAATGGCTCCGCGGATCACCAGCGAGAAGAACTGCGGGCCGCGGCGCGTGAAGTGCTTCCGGGCGAAAATGGCCATGGCATTGTAGAAGACGAAGACATAATTCACGCTGCTCTTCTTCGTGCTCTCGCCCTTGTAGTGGATGATCTTCGCCTGCGGCAGGTACCAGTTCTCAAAGCCGCCCAAGGTGATACGGTAGCTCAGGTCAATGTCCTCGCCGTACATGAAAAAGCTCTCGTCGAGCAGGCCCACCTCCTCCAAGGTCTGCTTCCGCAGGAACATGCAGGCCCCGGATAGGATCTCGATCGGAGCGGCCTCATCCTCCGGCAAGTGCCCCAAGTGATACCGTCCGAAGAGACGGCTGTGCGGGAAGAGCCGGGAAAGCCCCATGATCTTGAAAAAAGCCACGGTGGGCGTCGGCAGACCGCGTTTGCTTTCCGGAAGGAAGCGCCCAGTGCCATCGATCATCTTCACGCCGAGGCCGCCCGCTTTCGGATGCGCGTCGAGGAAATCGACCACTTTATGGAACACGTCCTCTCCCACCACCGTGTCCGGGTTCAGCAGCACCAGGTATTCCGCGGCGCTCTCGCGGATCGCCTGGTTGTTGGCGCGACTGAAGCCAACGTTCACCTGGTTGGCGATGAGCCGCACCTCGGGGTATTTCTCCCGGACCATCTCGGCGCTTCCGTCCGTGCTCAGGTTGTCCACCACGAACACCTCCGCCTCCATCCCTTTCAACGCCTCGAACACCGTCCGCAGGCACTGCTCCAAGTAGGCCTTGACGTTGTAGTTGACAATGATGACGCTGAGCTTCATTGCGGAAAAGTGGTGCGTTGCGGGTTGAAAGCGTTATGGGTTGCGGGTTGAACGCGACCCTTGCAGGGCGAATTGCTCCAACACGTAACCCGCCAACACGTAACTGAACTCAACACTCATCTCCGGACGCTCTGTTCATACGGCTTCCGATCCGCGATGCTTCGGCCCAAGGTCACCTCATCCACTTGGTCCAGGTCACCACCGATGCTAATGCCGCGAGCGATCATGCTCACCGCCACGCCCAACTCGTGCAGCTTCCGGTTGAGGAAGAAGCTCGTGGTATCCCCTTCCAAGGTCGCGCCCAACGCCAGCACCACCTCGGTGATGCCGCCTTGCCCGATGCGGGTGATAAGTTCCTTGGTATTCAGATCGTCCGGACCGACACCGTCCATGGGACTGATCACGCCGCCGAGCACATGGTAGAGTCCCTTGAACTGGCGGGTGTTCTCGATGGCGATCACGTCGCGGATGTCCTCCACCACGCAGATCATGCTGTGGTCACGGGCCGGGTTGGCGCAGATGTCGCACACCGGCCGATCGCTGATGTTGCAGCATTGCGAGCAATACATCACTTCCTCACGGAGCCGACGTATGGCCTCACTGAAGCGGATCACTTCCTGCGGTTCCCGGCGCAGCAGGTCCAACGCCAAACGCATGGCCGTGCGCCTGCCTACCCCTGGCAAGGTGGCCAATTGGTCCACGGCCTGGTCGAGCAAGGATGAACTGAGCGCCATGCCGCAAAGATGCAAAGGCTTCACCGCAGATCATAGAAGAAGAACCGCAGATGACGCAGATGTACGCAGATAAATACGTACTACGCTGGGAATGCGAACAGCAAGAACGGTTCCGCTTGGTGGAATGAACGCAGATGGATACCTCTCGATCAGCGTCTCCGGCTCGGGGCCCTGAGGTCCTCCGTATCTCAGAGCTGCACTTTCAGCCCATCGTAGGCGATCTGCACTTGCGGCGGCAGCTTTACCTCTGCATGCAAGCCCATGAAATGGCTGATGTGCGTGAGGTAGGCCCGACCCGGCTTCAGTTCCTCGATCAGGTCGAGCGCTTGCTGCAGGTTGAAATGCGAGATGTGCTCCTTTTGGCGCAATGCGTTCACTACGAGCACTTCGCTGCCCTTGACCTTGTCCTTCTCTTCAGGTGAAATGGACTTGGCATCGGTGATGTAGGTGAGGGCGCCGATCCGGAAACCGAGCACCGGCATGAGGTAGTGCTTCACTTCCACCGGGACCACGGGAATTCCCGCCGCAACGAACGGCTCCCGGCCGATGGTGTGCAGGTCGAACTGTGGCATGCCGGGGTATTTCGACCCGGAGAAGGCATAGGAATACACCCGGCGCACTGCGTTGAGCGTGGGTTCATCGGCATAGATCGGCACCGGACGTGGCGGCTCATGCGCGAAGCTGATGGCGCGCAGGTTGTCCATGCCCGCGATGTGGTCCATGTGCTCATGGGTCAGCAGCACCGCGTCCAAGTCGCGTATGCCTTCGCGAAGCATCTGCTGTCGGAAGTCCGGGCCGGCATCGATCAGGATGGTCTTCCCTTCCGTCGCTACCAGGACGGACGAGCGTGTGCGGTTATCCCGCGGATCCGTGCTGAGGCATACCGCACAATCGCAGGCGATCACGGGAACGCCTTGGCTGGTGCCGGTACCGAGGAATGTGAGCTGCACGGGGGATGGGATCTTCAGCAAAGGTAAGGGCGGGGTAAAATGGATGTCACCGCCTGAACAGTTGAACGTCGTTTAAAACCTCATCAACTAACCTTATTCTAGCCTACTTCTTCTCCCGGATCTTGATCTTCACCCCTTGACTTTGCAGGCGGTCCAGCGCAGCGGCGGCCAGCTCGTAATTGGGCCGCATGGTCATGACGATCTCGTAGTTGGCGGCGGCACTGTCCAGCTGGTTGCTGCGTTCTTGGGCAAGTCCGCGGTTGTACCAAGCGTCGGCATAGCCTGGCTCCAGTTCGATGGCCTTGCTGAAGTCCTTCTTTGCGCCGGCTAGATCCTGCATGTGCTCCATGCGGATGTAGCCACTGTTGTACCAAGCCAGCGCGTTCTTGGGATCGATGTCCATAATGTGTTTGTAGCAGTCCAGTGCGAGGCTGTCCTGGCCGTTCTCTTGATGGTACATGCCTTTGTTGTACCAAGCTTCCACGCTTTTCGGCCGCAAATTGATGGCCGTGGCATAATACTGCTCGGCCAGCGGGTCGTGCTTGGCAGCGCTGATCTTCCCCAACATGATGTAGGCCGGATAGTCCTCTGCATTCTGCTCTACCGCGGTGCGGAAGCTGCTTAGGGCCAGCGCGGTGTCGCCGGTCTCCATGTGGATCCAGCCCTTGAGAAAGTAGCCGTGGGCGGCATGTTGGTCCTGGCGCAATGCTTCGTTCACCATGGTCATGCTCTTGGCATAGTTGCGCAGCACCAATTGTATCTCGGCCTGCTTGAGCAGCGCGGAGGTGTTGGACGGATCCAGCTTAGCGGCTGTTTCGAACTGCGTCTGCGCCTTGGCAACTTGGGTAGTGCGGTAGTAGAGGTCCCCAAGGCGCAGGCGGCGGTTCACATCGTTGCTGTCCAAACGGAGGGCGCGTTCCATGTCGCGTTGCGCGGCGGCCAGACTGTCCACCGTAAGGAAGAGCTCGGCACGCTGGTCATAGAGATCCGCCCGTCCGGGATTTTTCACGATGCGTGCATTGATGGAATCCATCGATGCCTTGAACGGGTCGGGTGAGGGCACGGAAGTCTGTGCAGTGTCCTGGTTCGTTCCACCGCATGCGGAAAGCAATACAAGAATGGACATGCATAGCAGGGTACTCGCTGCACGAGAGCGCTGACCAAGGCATACGCGCACTCGCGACCGTGCCTTTCGGCAGGCGGGCACACGAGCGGTAGCTATGGGTTGTACAAGACATTGGAGCACTCGAGACACGCGAGCGCTTGCTGTGGGGGCAGGCGAGCGTAAAGTGTTGGAATGGATAATGGGTATGGCCATGATGCGATGATCCCCGCGCCGGTGGTGCTTTTTGCACTCCGGTCGCGGGGGTCAAAAGTAATCCGGTGTTCCACCCCGTCACGTATGGAACGGGGTACGCCGGGAATGGATCAGGCAACGGGCAATGCCGCAGGGGTCATGGCCTCCTTAATGCGCTTTTCCAGTTCATCGCAGAGTTCGGCGTTGTCGTCCAGAAGCTGGCGCACGGCGTCGCGGCCTTGGCCCAGCTTGGTCTCGTCGTAGGAGAACCAGCTACCGCTCTTCTTTACGATGCCCAATTCCACGCCCATGTCGATGATCTCGCCGGTCTTGCTGATGCCTTTGCCATAGAGGATATCGAACTCGGCCTTGCGGAACGGTGGCGCTACTTTGTTCTTCACCACTTTCACCTTGGTGCGGTTGCCCAGCACGTTCTCTCCGTCCTTGATCTGGCTGGAGCGGCGGATGTCCAAGCGGATGGAAGCATAGAACTTCAGCGCGTGGCCGCCGGTGGTGGTTTCGGGATTGCCGAACATCACACCGATCTTTTCACGGAGCTGGTTGATGAAGATGCAGCAGCAGCCGGTCTTGCTGATGGTGCCGGTGAGCTTGCGCAGGGCCTTGCTCATCAGGCGGGCTTGCATGCCCACGACGCTGTCCCCCATCTCGCCTTCGATCTCTGCACGCGGGGTCAACGCTGCGACGCTATCCACCACTAAGATGTCGATGGCGCCGGAGCGGATCAGGTTGTCGGCGATCTCCAAGGCCTGCTCACCATTGTCCGGCTGGCTGATCAGGAGGTTCTCCGTGTCCACGCCGAGGGCTTCGGCATATGCACGATCGAAAGCGTGCTCCGCATCGATGATGGCCGCGATGCCGCCATTGCGCTGGCATTCCGCGATGGCATGGATGGCCAAGGTGGTCTTACCACTGCTCTCCGGTCCGTAGATCTCCACCACGCGGCCCTTGGGATAGCCACCCACGCCGAGCGCGAGGTCCAGCCCGATGGAGCCCGAGGGGATCACCTCCACCTTCTCGATGGCATCGTCGCCCATCCGCATCACAGCACCCTTGCCGAAGGATTTCTCCATCTTGTCCATCGTCAGCTGCAATGCCTTCAGCTTGTCCTTGTTGATCTCCCTTGCCATGTTATCGTGTTGTTGTGGTTTCGTGGTGAAGTGTTGCGTTGACCGGTTGCGGGCCTGCTTACCGCAGGTAGGTTACGAGTTACGGGTTACGGGTTACGAGTTGCGTGTTGACCGGTTGCGGGCCTGCATGCCGCAGGTAGGTTACGAGTTACGGGTTACGAGTTACGGGGTTCAGATCTAAGCCTTTGCTCCTTTCTCTTCCAGCACCTGTGCTGCGTGGTCTTTTGTGCGTACATCGGTGATGACGCGTTCGATGACGCCGTTCCCGTCGATCAAGAAGGTGGTGCGCAGAATGCCGTCGTATTCGCGGCCCATGAATTTCTTGCGGCCCCATACCCCGTAGGCGTTTGCGGCTTCTTTGTCCGGGTCGGCAAGCAGGCGGAAAGGCAGGTCGTACTTGTCCGTGAACTTCTTGTGTTTGGCGGCTTTATCAGGGCTTACGCCGAGCACTTCATAGCCTGCCTTACGCAGTGCCGAATGCTCATCGCGCAGGCTGCAGGCTTCGGCCGTACATCCGGGCGTGTCGTCCTTTGGATAGAAGTACAGCACCAGCTTCCGCCCAGCGTAGTCCGCGAGTGAGACCGGCTTTTCATCCTGGTCAACACCGTGGAAGGCTGGTGCTTTATCGCCGGTTTTCAAGGTGGTCATGGGTCTCCGCTTAATTGACGATATATCCGTCAGTTGAATGACGTGCAATTAAGCACATGGATCGCAACCGGCCAAATCATATACCCGGAAAAGTTTTGAACAGGACCATCATTTGATTATCACAATGAGTTTCGACGAAAAATATTTTTATCGACGAATGAAGCTAAATATCCCACAAAAGGGGGATACCGCACGATGAGTACTTGACAAAACTTTGGAGTTGCCAGAATATTTGGCCCCTTCGATCAAAAAAAACGACAGGCCACCATCATCCATTCCTTCAATCCGATAGACATGAGGAACACCAGACAAAACCTATTCATCCGGCATGCCATGACGCTGTTCATGGTACTTGCCATGGCCGTGCACGGCCATGCACAGCTCGCCCGAACGCAGGCGCAGCTTTCAAAGGATGTACAACATGATCACCATGACGATATCGATGGGCTGCTCAATGAGCACGACCGGGAGATCCACTTCATGGAGAACAAAGGCCAGTTCAGCGCACCGGTGCTTTACCGCGCGGATATGGCCATGGGCCAGGCGGTAGCCACGCGCTCCGGTATGGTGATCACCGCCTTCGATCCCGTTTCGCTTGCGCAGTTCCAACAGGACGGCGTTGCATTCGAAAAGGAGATCCAGGAAGGCCTGCCACATCGCACTCCTGTCTGGAGAAAGAAGGGCCATACGTGGAAGCTGAATTTCCAAGGTGCTTCACCGGACATGAAGGTGAGCAGTCGCACAAGCCATGAGGTCATGTCCAACTATTTCCTCGGTGCTGCCTCAGCATTGGACGTGCACAGCTACCAGGAGGTCTGGTACAATAACACGTATCGCGGCATTGACGTGCGCTACTATCCGGCAGAGGATGGCTCGCTTGAGTACGACATCATCTGCAAGCCGGGTAGCGAACCCAAGCAGGTCGCCATTGCATTTGAAGGCATTGATCAGCTCCGTGTGAACGCCAAGGGTGAGCTGGTCATGAGCACCAGCTTGGGAGAGATGTCCTATCCTGCCCCGGTGGTATACCAGCGCGTGAACGGCAAAGAGCACAGCGTGAAGGCTGCCTACATCGTGGAAGGAAAGAACACCCTTCGCTTTGAACTGGGCGCCTATGACAAGAACGAAAGCTTGGTGATCGACCCGATCGCACTGCGCTGGGCCACTTGGATGAACACCAACTCAGGCTCGGACAACCATGGACACTGCATTTGGGTGGATCCCACGGACCAAGCCATTTATGTGGTGTCACGCGTTAGCGGTGGCACCGACCAGATCACTCCCGGTGCATTCGACGTTACTGCCAATGGCAGTTATGACATGGTGGTAGGAAAATACCTTGAACCGGCCAGTATCGGCGGTAGCGGTACCCGCGTTTGGCAGACCTACATCGGGGGCAACGGTATTGAAAACCCCTACGCCATGGAGCAAGGCGCCGACGGCAATTTGTACATCACCGGTTACACTGCCAGCACGGACTTCCCAATGATAGGCGGTACGGCCTTCACCGGCAGCAGCGTGAACCAACAATCCCAAACAGGGGATGACGTCTACGTGGTGAAGATCAACACCGCTGGCAACTCGATCAAATCGGCCGTAGTGGGCGGCAATGGAACGGATAACGCCTTCGACCTCCGCATCGCCCCCAACGGGGATGTGATCGTTGGTGGCAATACCACCAGCACCAACTTGCTCACCGTGAATAGCGGCAGTGGCGCCACCAACAGTAATTCCGGGGGCAATGATGTGCTCCTGTTCCGCATCAATGGGGACCTTTCTACCATTCAATGGATGCGGAACTATGGCGGCAGCAGCGATGACCTGGCGCAGATCATGCTTTATGAGCCGACCTCGGGCGACATTTTCATAGGTGGCCGGACGAAAAGCACCAACTTCCCTACTGTGATCCCCCGTGAATCAACCCGCGGTGGCAATGAGGCAGGCTTCCTCCAGCGCGTATCGGGTACCGGAACCACCGTGTGGTCCTCCTATTTCCAGGCAGCCAGCAACAAAAGCTTGACTATTCTGTGTATGTCCATGAACACCACTGGAAATGAGATCTATTTCGGAGGGATCACCTCCGGGCTGGCTTCCAATAACATTTCTGCCAGCGGCACTTTTGACAACACCTACAATGGCGGAACCAACGATCTGTTCATCGCAAGGATGGACCTCAACCAGAACTTCCTCGGAAGCACCTATATCGGCGGTTCCGACAATGAAGTGAACATGATGGGTCTGAACACGGATCTCAACAACGACGTGTACGTGTTCGGCTATACCAATAGTACCAACTTCCCGGTAAGCTCCGGAGCCAACGTGCCCTTGCAAGCCACCAACAATGGCTTGAATGACAAGGTATTCCTGAAGCTGAGCGCCAACCTGAGCACACTCAACTTCAGCACCTACTACGGCGGCACAGGTGATGACTACGATCCAGTGGGTGAGCGTGGCATTAAGTTCAGCAACTGCCGCATCTACACCATTGTGACCTCCAAGTCGGGCAATCTTCCTCTTACCCAAGGTGCTCTGAACACCACCAAGCTCAGCAGTGACTACGAGCCTGGCGTGGTGGTATGGGCCAACCCACCCGACCTCTTGGGCAACACGATCACGGGCAACCAGAACGTTTGCGCGGGTTCCGTCCCCAGCGACATCGTGGGAAGTGTGCCGGCCTATAGCTTACCGACGATCGTGCGGAACAACTCCCCTTCCGCATATCCCGCGATCGGATCCGCCACTTCGTACCAATGGCAGATCAGCAGCGACAGCTTGAACTGGAGCGACATTTCCGGTGCCACGGCGAAGGACCTTCCCGGTTCCATGATCGGCACGGTGAATGAAAAGACCTACATCCGCCGGATCATCGGTGGTGATGCGTGCATTCTTGCCGGCGCCGCTGACCAAGTGGTGACGGTGAAGTTGATCGAGGCCAGCGGAACGGTAACGAACGTCACCTGCAACGGCGCGAATAATGGCTCCATCACTGCGGGCTCCACGGGCGCAGCACCCTTCTTGTACACTTGGAGCACGGGTGCATCAGGTGCGACCATCAGCGACCTGGAACCTGGTTCTTATACCGTTGAAGTGACGGACAACAACGGCTGCCAGGCCTCGCACACCTTCACGGTGACGCAACCGGCAGTGCTTTCCGGTACGATCAACGGCGTGAATGCGACCTGCAACAACAGCAACGGTTCGGCCAGTGTAAGTGCCAACGGAGGCACCTCGCCTTACACTTACCTGTGGAGTGAGGGCAGCACCGGAGCATCGGTGAACAACCTGTCATCCGGCACCTACACCGTCGACATTCTGGATGCAAAGGGATGTACGGCGCAACTCAGCGTGACCATTGGTTCCAGCGGAACCCCGAACGTAAACGCTGGTCCCTCGAAGACGATCACCTGTACGACCGGGTCGCAGGTAACGCTGAGCGGCTCTTCCAGCACCAGTGGCGTGGCTTATGCCTGGACCGCCAGTGTGGGAGGTAATATCGTGAGCGGCGCCAATACGGCCACTCCGACAGTGAATGCGGCCGGTACCTACACGTTGGTCGTCACCATCATCCAGTCCGGTTGCAGTAGCAGCGCATCGACCTCGGTGACCATGAACACCACGGCACCGAACGCCAGCGCGATCGCAAGCGGCGAATTGACCTGCGCATTGACGAGTGTTACGCTCAATGGAGGAAGCACCACATCCGGAGCGACCTTTAGCTGGAGCGGACCCGGTGGATACGCCAACACTGACGAAGATCCGCAGGTATCGGCTCCCGGAAGCTATGTGCTTACCGTGACGGATCCTTCCAACGGTTGTTCCTCAACGGCCACTGCAGTAGTGGACCAGAACATCACGCAGCCCGGCGCACAAGCCATGGGTGGAACCCTCAACTGCAACGTCAGCTCGATCACCTTGCAAGGCACCGGCAACGGAACCTTCGCTTGGACCGGACCGAACGGCTACACAAGCAGCTTGCAGAACCCGACTGTGACTGAAGCTGGAAACTACGTCCTCGTGGTCACCGGCACCAACGGCTGCACCAGCACCGCCAACGCGGATGTGATCCTTGACAACGTGGTTCCTGGCGCACAAGCCACTGGTGGAACGCTCAACTGCAACGTCAGCTCGATCACCTTGCAAGGCACCGGCAACGGAACCTTCGCTTGGACGGGACCGAACGGATTCAACAGCAGCTTGCAGGATCCAGTCGCGACCGAAGCGGGCAACTACGTCCTCGTGGTCACCGGCACAAACGGCTGCACCAGCACCGCCAACGCGGATGTGATCCTTGACAACGTGGTTCCTGGCGCACAAGCCGCTGGCGGAACCCTCAACTGCAACGTCAGCTCCATCACTCTGCAAGGCACCGGCAACGGAACCTTCGCTTGGACGGGACC
>JBBSUV010000030.1:0-50519 GCA_038234075.1 Flavobacteriales bacterium
CACCGGTTGAGCATAGATGAAGCTGTTGTTCGTGCTCGGGTTGAATGCACGCGTCTCGTTGCAGGAGTGCCCGTATTGTGGCGCACTGATCAGCTCCGTGCATGGTATCGTGGAGCTCATGGCCACCTCGCAGCCTCCACCGAAGTGCGCGTCCGTTACCGGTCCCGCGGCATTGTTGCGGGCGCGGACGAAGTACTTCACGCCGGGTGTCAGCGGGCTGGTCACCATCTGGTTAAAGCGCACCTTGTTAGTGTTCACCGTGATGCGGCGGATAAAGCCGGCATCAGGGTTGGAGAACTCGAACTGGTTGCTTGTAGCCCCTGGCGCATTGGTGCAGTACACATTGCTGTTCGGGGTGAAGTTGAAGATGCCGCAGGATCTGGCCGCGATATGTGTGTTCCCCACAGGCAAGCAGAAGCTGTGCTGCGTGTAGCTTGGGTTGGCCGGTGTGGCGGAAGGAGAGCGGTAGCCGTTGGCGAAGTCATCGCCGAGCAGCACCTTGCCGCTCGTGGAACGCAGTTGCCAGTTGCCGCCGATGATACCATCACCGAAGCTGTCCGTCAGCGTGAATCCGTAGCAAGCACTGGTAGGTGCTGCGCCCAAGCAGACGGTTGTGCTCACCAGCATGTTGTTCTGTCCGGCGGTCGGTCCACCTGTGGCGATCACGACGTTGCTTTCGTTGGTCATCTCCCAGGTGATCTGACCCGGGTTGTTGTCGGTAGTGATCGCTACAACGATCTCATTACCGGTGCATGCTCCTACAGGAGTTCCCTCGCAGGTGCAGTTCGCGCTCCAGGTGTCGTCGATCGTCGATGCGTTACCGTCATCGCATGCTGAGCCGATGGTGGCTGTTCCGCCGGGTACACCCAAGCAATCGATCAATTGCCCAACGCAGTTACAGCTGGCGTCGTAGACATCGTTACCGGTGCTGGCGTTACCGTCATCGCAGGAAGAGCCGATGGTTGCCGATCCTCCGGGTACACCCAAGCAATCGATGGTTTGCCCAACGCAGACACAGTTGGCGTCGTAGACATCGTTACCGGTGCTGGCGTTGCCATCATCGCAGGCAGAGCCAATGGTGGCTGAGCCGCCGGGTACGCCCAAGCAATCGGGAGCCGGGGCAAGTACCACGCTGATGTTGTCTACATCCAGCCAGAATTCGTCGGCATCCGAGTAGGCGTGCCAACCGAAATAGTAAACACCCGTAGCCGCAGGAGTGATCGTGTATGAAACAGTGAATGGTCCGTTCAAGAACGTACCGTTGTCCACCACCAAGTTCGTCATCGACGCCGCGGAAGCGGATGTTCCGTAGTACACCTCCAGTGATTCGTTGAAGCCAGCGGCTCCGTACGTGTAGCTCAAGGTGTAGTTCGTGCCGCCGACCAAGTTGATACCCGCTGTATAGAACCAGTCATTCGCAGCACTCGTGCTACTGTAGGTGTAACGTGCAGCCTTGCTCGAAGGGCCCACGTAGGTCGACGTTGCAGTGGTCCAGGTCGTGTTCCCGTTCACGTTCTCTACGGACATGCAATTCGGGAAGGCAGGGATCACAGCGCTTTCAAAGTCCTGTGTGTAAGGCACGTTAAACGCACCGCATGGCGTATTGAAGTTCACAGAAGTTGTCCAAGTGCTTGTTGCAGTTGGGGAAACACATGAACCACGCAGATATACGCTGTATGTAGTAGCAGCAGTCAATCCGGTCAAAGCGATCGGTGAACCTGCTACGTTACCACTTTGCGCCAGACCTGTGGCCCCGCTTCCTGCGGCACCACTGGTGCGGATCTCGTAGTCGTAGGTTGCAGCACCGCTTCCTGTAAAGTTAACGGAAGCAGTAGTTCCCGTAACACCCGTAACGTTGACCGCAGTTGGCGGAATGCATGTTGGTGGCGGCGCGATAGCAATGTCATATGCTGAACATGCCGGGGCTGGCCACGTATCGATGATCAGGTAGTAGGTACCAGCAGTTGTAAAGTTGTAGGTTCCGCTAGCAGTACCACTCGCTGCAGTTGCATTCGTCAGACAGGTTCCTGCATTTGCGCACCCTGCACCACCCTTCAGGAACCAACCGATATAGGATCCTCCACCAGTTGGGGTCACATCAATGGTATATGGCCCAGTAGCGGTAATGTTCAGCTGGTAAACGAAATCTTCGCCAGCGCCATAAAAACCACCGCACTGTACGCCGTAGTCGTTAATAGCGCCACAAGTCGTAGAACTTGCAGTGTAAGGGTAAGCGCTTACGACCAACGGATTTTCGCATGTCCATCCTGGAGGCGCTATGGTAAAGTTGGTAGCACTTGACCACGCACTGGTGGACGGACCGGTACATACACCTTGCATGTAGACACTGTAGGGGGTTCCTTCAGTAAGCCCGGTCAAGTTGATCGGAGATGCCGCTACGTTACCGCTTGTAAACAACCCTGTAGCACCACTTCCTGCAGCACCGCTTGTGCGGATCTCGTAATTGTACGAGAGGGCCCCACTTCCTGTGAAGGTGATATCAGCAGTAGTAGTAGATGTTGGTGTTGCTGTAATGCCTGCAGCCGGCAAACAAGATGGTGCAACCACCACACTGATGTTGTCCACATCCAAGTAGAACATGTCAGCTGCCGAGTAGGCGTGCCAACCGATATAGTACACACCGTTCGATGCAGGAGTGATCGTGTACGAAACCGTGAACGGAGCAGTATTGAACGTACCGTGGTTCACTACCAAGTTCGTCATCGACGCCGCCGAAGCGGATGTTCCGTAGTACACCTCCAGTGCTTCGTTGTAGTCAGCGGACCCATACGTGTAGCTCAACGAGTAGCTCGTACCGCCCACCAGGTTGATGCCTGGCGTATAGAACCAGTCATTTGCTGCGGTCGATCCGTTGTACACGTAACGTGCAACCTTGCTGGAAGGGCCCAAATAGGTCGATGTGGCAGTGGTCCATGTATTGGATCCGTTCACGTTCTGCACGGACATGCAATTCGGGAAGGCCGGGATCACAGCACTTTCGAAGTCCTGTGTGTAAGGCACGTTGACCGCACCGCATGGAGTATTGAAGTTCACAGACATTGTCCAAGTGCTTGTTGCAGTTGGAGAAACACATGAACCACGCAGATACACGCTGTATGTAGTAGAAGCCGACAGTCCGCTCAAAGCGATCGGTGAGCCTGCTACGTTACCACTCTGCAACAGACCTGTAGCACCGCTTCCTGCGGCACCGCTGGTGCGGATCTCGTAATCGTATGTTGCCGCACCGCTTCCCGTAAAGTTAACGGAAGCAGTAGTTTCCGTAACACCCGTAACGCTGACCGCAGTAGGAGGTGCACACGTTGGTGGAGGTAAGATCCGGAAATTGTCCACACCGATATCGTCATTCCCGTAATCCGAAGTTGCACGAAGGCGCACCACGGTCGTTGCAGAGTTCGTGGTCATAGTGAACGTGCGTGGAGTCCACGCAGTTGCAGCACCAAGGTTCGCCCCAAGTTGGGTGAAGTTCGTGCCGCCATCGGTGGAGACCAGCACAGCCAATACATCGGAACCAGAAGGATTGATCTGATCGAACTTGATCTCGCTGTTACCAGCGGCCGCGCTCATGTCAATGTAAAGATCCAAGGAGCCTTGCAGTCCATTGCTGGAATTGTAGGAATGGAACCGGGCCGAATGTGCTCCCGTTGTGAATACGGGGGTGTAAGGACCGCCTGATCCACTCCAAGCTCCTGAGGTGCTTTGATCGTCCCTTCTCCAGGAGTTATTCCCGGTAGCGGGGGTACCCACCCAGTTCACGCTGGGTACGTCCGTGGTGTTGCAACGGTTGGTCCAAGATTCGAAATCCTGTGTATAGGAAGTACCGGTGTAAGTTGCATAGTTGATAGCAACCGGGCTTACAAGGCTCGATCCGCTGTAACCTGGAGAGCCGGGTACAGCGCTACAGGTCGCTTTCAAGCGGTAATACCTAACCGTAGGTGAAGTCAGTGTTGCGGTGGTGTAGGTGGTGGTCGTAGCACCAGAACCGCCTACTGCGTTGACCCATGCATCTCCAACTCCGTTGTCATCGCTCTCCTCCCATTGGAAGGTTATCCCAGCCTCACCTGTTGTAAAACCTGTTGAACTAAGAGTAGTCGTACCAGGGCTGCAGTAGCTAGCGGTGGCCGGTATTGTTCCTGCACTCGGTGCGGAGGTACATGATGAAGGTGGAGTCCATGTAAAGGTGAGTCCTGAAGCGGGCGTCGTAACTGTGTTCAGCATCGTGCATGTTGCGGAATTCACCGCGCCGGCAATTGTGCTGTTCCAGTTCGTGGCGGTGCTACGGTTATTGTAGTCCGCACTGCTTGCACCGCGCAGACCGACTTGGGCCGAGCTAGAGGTAGCATTGAACGTGTTAGCACCGTAGATGATCTGTACGGTCTGGTTGGCAGCAACACCACCAGCTTCGTTCAGAACGATCTGCCAGTTGAGGCTTTGACCGGTGCCACTAGTGCCGTAGCGCTTGTAGTTGGTCCACTGCATCACCAACTGGCGGTTAGGTGCGGAACCCGTTGTAGTGTATTGCATGCTGGATCCCACCTGACCCTGCAGGTCAGCGTTCATTCCAGCGACAACGTTGTTAGTAGCACCGCCGCTGATCGACACGTAAGAACTGCTAATGGTACTACCCATTGCCATGAACCCGTTCGCGTTTGCGCTGAACGTGGTATAAGCAACACCGTTGTACGTGAACGAAAAACCGATCGGTAAAGCGGTGTAGCTGTTGTCGTCGTTCGTCGCCGTTCCCAGCGGTGTTCCAGTGACCGCCGCGTATGTGCCGGAGGTTTGAGCGAAGGAGTACGCAGCCACCTGGGCATTTGCCGAAGGTGCCATGAACAGCGCGGCTGCTAAGCCGAGCAGTCCGTTGCGCCACCGCGACGTTCGCCGCTGTGGTGTTGTTGGGTTGGTATGATCCATTTATTTGGGGTTTAGGGGTTTCAAGGTTGGATAGGCGTTGGTTCAGAGGTCGGTCGAGGTCGTGCGTTCAGTGTTTCCCGCTTCATATGGAGGGGTTCAAATGCTTCGAGGAGGTTGTGCTTGGGTATAGAGCGAGCAAGAAAATGGCCTGCTATGGATGAAATGCGTTTTGAATAAGGTTCGCTCCAAATATCGTTAAAGTTTTTTTAGCGGATGAACAATAATAAAATCGTGCAGATCGACACTATCGGACGTCCAACTTCTTGAGCTGAAGACCTACGCTACCGCAACTATCCGCCCTTCAGCGTCTTGGAGACGGCCTACGTACAGTTATGTAGCCATGTGCATGCGGTCTGCGATCATCTTGTAGCTGAGCCCTTCCACTAGGCATGAAGCCACTGAAATGGCCCGTGGTCGCGTCGTAACGGGACAGGCCCCCATCGGTGTTGGCGATGCAGATGGTGCCGCTGCTGTCCTGGGCCATGGAGGAGATGCGCATGCCTGCCGGTGCTGCACTCCCGGTGTACCGCTCCACGCGCTGTCCGTCATACCTGTTCAGCCCATGTTCGGTGTCGATCCAGATGTATCCCTCGCGGTCCTCGAACAGGCAGGTGACCGCAATATCGCTGAGGCCATCGGCAGTGGTGATGTGCTGGGAACTAAGCTCATTACCGGGGGTGCCCGCCCGGGGCACGGTATGGATCTACCTGGCCATGGATGCTCACAGCCGGTTCGCATTCCACCATGTGATCAAGGCTCAAAGTATCCTGCCCGAGTATGTGATGTTCATAATGGAGGTGCTAAAGAAGCACCCGGAATTGAACAAGGCAAAGCTGGCTGTGGATTCGCAGTCGGACACGATCAGTATGTTCAAAAAAGTGTTCCCGGATCTCAGTGATGTGATCTGCGACAAAGCCAAGGTGAACGAGGTCACCGAGGAATTCCACGTGGCTTTCCTCGCGCACATGGGCCTGGCGGGCCGGAGCAACTGATCCCGGCACGTATAGCTTTTTTTCGCTGGCTCCGCAGGGGCATTTGGGTAGATCCGGTATATTGGACCCGGTGGCGACTAGAGTCGATGAAAGCAAAAAGCCCCGACCTTCCGGCCGGGGCTTTTGCTACTTGTTACGGGACAGGCTTACATCATGCCGCCCATGCCACCCATGCCGCTCATGTCGGGCATGCCAGCAGCTTTCTCTTCCTTCTCTTCGCTGATCACGCACTCGGTGGTGAGCAACATGGCAGCGATGCTGGCCGCGTTCTCCAAGGCCACACGGGTCACCTTGGTGGGGTCGATCACGCCTGCGGTGAGCAGGTTCTCATACACCTCGGTGCGGGCGTTGAAGCCGAAGTCGGCCTTGCCGTCACGCACTTTCTGTACGATGATGCTGCCTTCCAAGCCAGCGTTGGCCACGATCTGGCGCAATGGCTCTTCAATGGCGCGGCGCACGATGGCGATACCGGTGGTCTCGTCAGCATTATCGCCCTCCATCTTCTCAAGGGCTTTCTGGGCACGGATGTAAGCCACGCCACCACCGGCGACGATGCCTTCTTCCACAGCTGCACGGGTAGCGTGCAACGCGTCGTCCACACGGTCCTTCTTCTCCTTCATCTCCACTTCGGTGGCAGCACCGATATACAGCACGGCCACGCCGCCGGCGAGCTTGGCAAGACGCTCTTGGAGCTTCTCCTTGTCATAGTCGCTGGTGGTGTTCTCGATCTGTGCTTTGATCTGCGCCACGCGAGCCACGATGTCGGCCTTCTTACCGGCACCGTTCACGATGGTGGTGTTGTCCTTGTCAATGCTGATCTTCTCTGCGGTACCCAGCATGGTCAGATCGGCGTTCTCCAGCTTGAAGCCACGCTCCTCGCTGATCACGGTGCCACCGGTGAGGATGGCGATATCCTCCAGCATGGCCTTGCGACGGTCGCCGAAGCCAGGGGCTTTCACCGCGCACACTTTCAGGGCGCCGCGGATCTTATTCACCACCAAAGTGGCCAGTGCCTCACCGTCCACGTCCTCGCTGATGATCAACAGGGGCTTGCCGGTCTGGGCGCTCTTCTCCAGGATGGGGAGCAGCTCCTTCATGGTGCTGATCTTCTTGTCGTAGATCAGGATCTGGGGGTTCTCCAGTTCCACCTCCATTTTCTCCGCGTTGGTCACGAAGTAGGGGCTGAGGTAGCCACGGTCGAACTGCATGCCTTCCACGATCTCAACGGTGGTGTCGGTGCCTTTGGCCTCTTCCACGGTGATCACGCCTTCTTTCTTCACCTTGGCCATGGCCTCAGCGATAAGGGCACCGATGGTTTCATCGTTGTTGGAGCTGATGCTGGCGACCTGCTTGATCTTGGCATTGTCGTCTCCGACGGACTTGCTCATCTTCTTCAGCTCGGCCACCACTGCGGTAACAGCTTTGTCGATGCCACGCTTCAGGTCCATCGGGTTGGCACCGGCGGCCACGTTCTTCAGCCCGGCCGTAACGATGGCTTGGGCGAGCACTGTAGCGGTGGTGGTACCGTCACCGGCGATGTCGGCGGTCTTGCTGGCCACTTCCTTCAGCATCTGGGCACCCATGTTCTCAACGGGGTCCTTCAACTCGATCTCCTTGGCGACGGTCACACCGTCCTTGGTCACCTGGGGTGCACCGAACTTCCTGTCGATGATCACATTGCGGCCTTTGGGACCGAGGGTCACCTTCACGGCGTTCGCGAGCTGGTCCACACCGCGCTTCAGGCGGTCGCGGGCATCTATTTCGTATTGGATCTTCTTTGCTGCCATTTTCTTTTTCTGTTTGTTTTTTTTGCGTGTCGGGGCGATGCATGCATCGCCCTTGTCCGTCTGGGCGCGAGATCCCGCGCCCTTGCTAACTGAGCTGCGCTCAGTTCAGCACCGCGTAGATGTCGCTTTCACGCATGATCATATAGTCCTTGCCCTCGAGGTTGAGCTCGGTGCCGCTGTACTTGCCGTACAGGATCTGATCGCCCACCTTCACGCTCAGGGGGGTCACTTTACCATCGTCGGCAACACGGCCGGTCCCGATAGCGATGACCTTGCCGCGCTGCGGCTTCTCTTTCGCGGTATCGGGGATGATGATACCGCCTTTGGTGGTCTCTTCAGCAGCTGCTGCTTCTACCAGCACGCGATCGGCTAAGGGCTTCACTTTGGTCGCCATGTTCTTGTTGTGTTATTGGGATGATTTACGGATGCGCGCTTAGCGATCCCCGTGCCATTGCGGGGAACCTGTCAAAGTCGCCTGAAAGTAAAAATGAACCTGCCGGACCTGTCAGGATCTTACTGACAGGCTGGCGGGCCGCCCGGCTCACTCGGGAGCCTGTTGGGGCGGGATGGTGATGCTTTCGCTGTCACCGGTGGGAGCGGGAGTGGCCTTGCTGGCGTTCGGGCTCTCGTCCAAGGTTATGGGCGCGTCCAAGCTGTCACCTGCCACGGTGGTGTGCTGGAGCGATGCCGAGACCAAGCAGAGCACCATCAGGGCACCCGCAAGGCTCCAAGTGGCCTTCTCCATGAAATCCGCGGTCCGTTGTACGCCGCCGATCTGTGAGGCTCCCGTGAAGCCTGCAGCAAGCCCGCCACCTTTGGGGTTTTGAGCTAATACGACCAGGGCCAACAGGATGGCCAAAATGATGATGATGATGGAAATGGCGACCATTCTACTTGTGCATGCGGCCTTCTAGGGCCTTTGAAAGGGCTGCGAAGTAAACGCTTTTCTCCGGATGCTTCACTGCTAATCGATCATATACTTCTTTGGCCTTGGCAAAATTGCCCTGTTTCTCGTGTATCCGTGCGAGTGTTTCGCTTACCAGGCCGTCGTCCTGGAGGCTTCGTTTCGCCGCTTGTTGGGGGGTGAAAAATTCTGCTTTTGCCGCCGTAGGGAGGGGAGATGAGCGCTGGATGAACTGCTCCATGAGCTCTCCTGGGCTGAGATCCGGTGAAATGGCGGCTACTACCGGTGAAGGTGATGGAACCGCAGGCGCTGGGATCTCGGCGGACGCTGGCTGTGCCGGAATTGGCGGAGGGGCAATGTGCAATTCATCCTCCGAACGTTCCAGCCAATCCGTGAACCGCAGGCGTGTGCCGGGAGATATCGGGTGTAGGGCAGGAGCGGGTTCATCCTTGGCTGATGCCGGGGAAGGCGCAGCAGCCATCTCCACGATCACGTCCTGCACGGGTGGAAGATGTTTGGGAGCAGGTGGGATGGCATCAGGCGGCGCGGGTGCTGCCGCCGCAGGGGGAGCTTCGTATCGGCCCAGGTCGTACCCCGTGGCCAGAATGGCTTGTTGGATCTGCAGCTCCAGAATGGCCGCAGCAGGGTCCGGTGGCGCCTGGATCTTCTCCGGGGAAGAGGGAGCCGTCGGGAGTGATGCAGGATCTATTGGATCCGGGGCGGCAGCCGTGGCCTCTTCTTCCAGCAGGGCGGCCCCCGGGGCCTCAGGCATAACGGCTTGGACCACTTCTTCAGGTATGCCGGCAACTTGCACTTCCGGCTGCACGGCTTTGGGTTCTGCTACTATTGTAGGTTCCGGGGCCGATGCTACGATCGGCAGAGGAGCATCATCCTTCACCACCCTCAATGGAGCGGTCCGCTTTTGCTCCTCTTGGCGCACAAGATCGAAGAGCACGGCCCGGGAAGGCAGGAAGGCTGCCGGAGTGCTATGTCGGTCATTCGCCAACACGTCGCCCGTCTCATGTTCGCCCACGGCCAGCAGCAGATGGGCGCCGCTGAACCAAGGGAAGCGCTCGGCCATGGTGCGCAAAGCCGTGAGGTCCTGCTTCGCCACCTGCGAAGGGTCCTGCAACAATTCGGTCAAGCGCTCGCGGTCCATGGTTGATCAGACGATCAGAAAATGAGACGATCAGAAAATGGAATGCCACCGGATCGCCAATGAGGCGCGAGGTTCAGGCTGTCGCGGCTAGGAATTGTCTGATCGTCTGATCGTCTCATTTTCTGATCGGCATTACCAATTGCCCAAAGTCCGGTCGAAGATATCCTGTGCCAACTGTTTTCCGATGTCGCGGACCAAACCGTCCTCCACCGTGCTGAGGTCCTGCGTGCTGGAATAATCGGCGAAGCGGGAAAGGGTGATGTCGGCATCTGCCTTGGCGTCGGCCTTGTTGGTGTAGTGGATGCTCATGGTGATGGTGAGCCGGTTGAGCGCTGCGGTCTCGTTGGCCTGGATCGCCACGGGCTGCACATCGTAGCCGGTGATGGCACCATCATAGGCGATGTCACCATCCTGCTGGGTGAGGGTGAGCGGGGTCTGCGCCTGCATCAGGTCGCGAACAGCCTCGGTGAGCGTCTGGGCCGTCTGTGGTGAACAAAGCGGTGCTCGGGCGTCGAAGCTGGCCACACTGAGGGTCTTGGCTGAAGGCGGCACAGAGCCTCCGCTCAGTGAATAATTCACCGTGCAGCCGCCCAGCAGGAGCAGGGCCAGCGCGCCGATCCGGATGGTCAGTCGATGCCCCACTCTTTGATCTTGCGGTACAACGTGCGTTCGCTGATACCCAGTTCTTGCGCGGCCTTTTTCCGCTTGCCGCGGTGCTTGTCCAGAGCCTTGCGGATCATCTCCTTCTCCTTGTCCTCCAAGCTGAGTGATTCCTCAACCTCCGTATGGTCCACGTCCTCATCCAGCTCGTCCGGCATCCGGATGCTCATGCCGCTGTCCGTTCCGTGGGAATAGAGCAGTTTGTCCGGATAGGCCGCAGGTGCCGATGTAGGCATGCGTAGGTGGCCGTTACCCAGCACCCGCACTTGTTCCTTCAGCGCATTCAGGTCGTTCTTCATGTCGAAGAGGAACTTGAAGATGAGTTCCCGTTCGTTGATGGATTCCCCGCCCTTGGTGCCCTCGGAATGGCTGGAAGGGATCAGCGCGGTGCTCTCCTTGGGCAGGTAATCGCGCAGGGTCTCCTCGTCGATGATACGATCCTTTTCGATCACGCTCATCTGCTCCACAAGATTGCGCAGTTGGCGGACGTTCCCGGGCCAGCGATAAGCAGTGAGCAGCTGCCGCGCACCATCGGTCAGCGTGATCGGTGGTGCTTTGTAGCGCGAAGCAGCTTCTTGGGCGAACCAGCGGAAGAGCAGATGGATGTCCTCTTTCCGTTCGCGCAGCGCCGGCACCTGGATGGGCACGGTATTCAACCGGTAGTAGAGGTCCTCGCGGAAGCGGCCGCGTTCCACAGCCTGCAGCACGTTCACGTTCGTGGCGGCCGTAACCCGCACGTCCGTCTTTTGCGCCTTGCTGCTTCCCACACGGATGAATTCGCCTGTTTCCAGTACACGGAGCAGCCGCACTTGTGTGGTCAATGGCAGTTCGCCTACTTCGTCCAAGAAGATGGTGCCTCCGTTGGCTACTTCGAAGTAGCCCTTGCGTGCCTCGTGCGCCCCGGTAAAAGATCCCTTCTCGTGCCCGAAGAGTTCGCTATCGATGGTGCCTTCAGGGATCGCACCACAGTTCACCGCGATGTATGGCCCGTGCTTGCGGACACTGAAGGCATGCACGATCTGCGGCATCACTTCCTTGCCGCTGCCGCTCTCACCGCTGATCAGCACGCTGAGGTCCGTGGGAGCCACCTGCGCCGCGATCTCGATGGCACGGTCCAGCAAAGGCGAAGCTCCGATGATGCCGAAGCGCTGTTTGATGGGCTGGATGTTCATGTGTGTTGAACAAGTTCAGTGATGGAGGAGATCGGCTCGCCTTGAAGAGAGCCCGCTGTGGCGCTCACGATGCGGACCTTGAGGATATCTCCGGGACGCAACTCTTTGGTTGTCAGTTGTCGGTTGTCAGTTGTCAGATCGGTCATGGAGTCATTCGCGCTGTGGCCAGGTTTCCCGTCGCCCCCCAATGCAGCCTGACAACTGACAACTGACAACTGAGAACTCGTGAAACGAGGCACGATCACTACCGAATTCTGAGTATTCCTCCCATACATGTTCTGGTCACTCCGCTTGCTCACACCCTCGATCAGCACCTCGTGGACCTGGCCCACATAAGCGGCCATGCGTTTCGCGGAGTTCAACTTCTGTGCTTCGATGATCTCCGACAGCCTCCGGCCTTTTACGTCCTCTGGCACATCGTCGGCATGCTTGCGGGCTGCCAATGTCTTCGGGCGTTCGCTGTACTTGAACATGTAGGCCATGTCGTAGCCCACTTCGTTCATCAGCGCCAATGTGTCCTGGTGGTCCTCCTCTGTTTCACCGCAGAAGCCCGCAATGAGGTCCGTGCTGATAGCGCAGTCCGGCATGTGCCTGCGGATGCTCGCTACGCGGGCCATGTACCATTCCCGGTCGTAGCCGCGGTTCATGCGCTTCAGAACGGCACTGCTGCCGCTTTGCACCGGCAAGTGGATGTACTTGCAGATGTTGTCATACCGCGCCATCACCTCCAGCACCTTGTCGATCATGTCCTTGGGATGGCTGGTGCTGTAGCGGATCCGCAGGGTAGGGCAGCTTGTGGCCACCATTTCCAGCAGGTCGGCGAAGTCCACATGATCAGATCCCGGAACGGATGCTTCTCCGCGCCTCTGCGCCTCTGCGTCCAATTCTCCGTGTCTCTCTTTCCACTTATATGAGTCCACATTCTGCCCCAATAGCGTCACCTCTTTGTAGCCTTCGGCGATCAGCTGCCTGCACTCGTCCACGATGGTCTGTGGATCGCGGCTGCGCTCCCGACCCCGGGTGAAGGGCACCACGCAGAAGGCGCACATGTTGTCGCAGCCCCGCATGATGGTGACGAAGGCCGTGACGCCGTTGCTGTTCAGCCGTACCGGGATGATCTCCCCATACGTTTCTTCCCGGCTCAACAATACGTTCACCGCGCGTTGCCCGCTACCCACCTCGTCCAATAATTGCGGCAGGCTGCGGTAGGCGTCGGGACCCACTACCAGGTCCACCACCTTCTTTTCCACCAGCAGGTTTTCCTTCATCCGCTCCGCCATGCAGCCCAGCACGCCCACCTTCAGGTCCTTGTTGCCGGCCTTCAGGTTGTTCATCTCGTTGATGCGCTGCATCACGGTGTACTCTGCCTTTTCGCGGATGCTGCAGGTGTTCAGGAGCACCAAGTCGGCTTCCTCGGCAGTCTTCACTGCGACGTACCCATCCTTCGCCAATATGCTCGCCACGACCTCACTGTCGCTCACGTTCATCTGGCAGCCGTAGCTTTCGATATAGACTTTCTTGCTCATGTAAAAGGGGCGCAAAGGTATCGATATGAACGAATCGTGACAAAGTGGCAGAGGTGGGGTCATGCCATACCTTCCCGCCACAGATGCGTTTTTCCTTACCGTCTCTTCTGCTCATCGCACTCCCGGCATCCGTATGCGGGCAGTTTGACTATGGTATCTCTGCCGGAGGTGTGCTCACGGAATTACGCGCCAAGGACAGTGACGATCCCCACCTCAGAACATCAGTATTCGGTGTAGGTCGGACCGCTTTTTCGGCTTCTGCCTACTACCGCGAGCGCTAATCGGAGTACGTGGATCTGGGTTTCGACCTGACCCTTGCGCATCGCTCTTTCAGTGCCTCGTACGGTGAAGGTGGCATGGGTGGTGGCTTTACCAAGTACGCCCATGCCGAACTGGATCAGCTCTATTTCGGGGTGAAACCGGAGGTACGCATGGATGCGAAGCGGAGCGCCGTAGTGCGCTTCGGGATCATGGCGGGCTTTCGCGTGGGCGGCTCGGCCAGAGGGACTTATTCATCGTACGGTGGTTATGGGTACACTTGGAACAACGATGCGGGCTTTACCCATGATTTCAGCGCCGACCTCCGCTTCGCATTCGGCTTCGGCTTTCGGTTACCGGTGGGCGAGCGATGGGCGATCACCATCGATCCCGAGGCGACGATCGCGTTCACGTCCATGCTGGCTCAGGGTGCGGGCATGCGCGGTTCGGACATCGGCCTGCGCATCGGGCTTTCCCGACGCTCCAACGGCAAGTCGCTCAGCAGCTTGTTCAAGGCCGATAGGGAGAAGCGGAACGCGGAGCCGATCTGGTAATTGAAAACATATCAGACCCGTTCCTCTTTGCTACTTCTCCAACACCAGGCTCACCGAGTTCATGCAGTATCGCAGTCCTGTCGGCTTCGGTCCGTCGTCGAACACGTGTCCGAGATGTGCATCGCAACGAGGGCATACGATCTCGGTGCGTTCCATTCCCAAGCTGCCGTCGCTGCGGTGGTCCACGCTGGCAGGCGTAAGCGGCTGGTAGAAGCTCGGCCAGCCCGTACCGCTGTGGAATTCTGTTCGAGCATCATAAAGTGAATGGCCGCAGACGGCGCACAAGAAAGTGCCATCGCCCTTGTAGTCCGTGTATTTGCCGGTGAAGGGCTGTTCGGTACCGCCATTGAACGCAATGTTGTACAGTTCCGGCGACAGGATCTTCTTCCACTCTTCCTTCGGTACGTTCAGCTTGGTGGTGTCCGTCGTGCTCCAATACGGGTTCTTGGTATGATCTTGCATGCTTATGGGTTGTTCATCCATGCGGTGCTCCACCATGGATGGGACTCCCGCGGTGTTACCGCATCCGAGCGACAGAACACCCGCGGCTAATAGTAAGGTCAGGGTTAAGGAACGGAAGGTTTTCATTTTGTTCAGGGTTCTTGTGGTGGTGGCACCACCAAAGGATCAACTTAACATACGGGCTGCCGGAAAGGTTTGGATCGGGGTCCGAAGACAAATGAAGAACCGTTTTCGTGCGGCAAAGGATCGGACAGCACTATCCTGCGGACGCCATTCGGTACCCGCATAAACTTTCCTTCCCCTTAGGGGAAGTGTGGCAGGTCTTCAGAAATGTTTGGAACATGCCCGAGCAATGTCCTTTTCTTTGCGCCCCGAAATTCCCTCCCCAATGGCAACGAGCAACGCGAATGATCTGGTGATCGTGGAGTCACCCGCCAAAGCCAAGACGATCGAGAAGTACCTCGGTCCAGGCTTCACCGTGCTCAGCAGCTTCGGCCACGTCCGGGATCTGCCGGAGCGGGACCTCAGTGTGGACACCGAGAACGGCTTTGAGCCGAACTATATCGTCCCCGACGACAAGAAGGGTAAGCTGGCCGAGCTCCGGAAGCAGGCCAACAAAGCGGCCATCGTATGGCTGGCGACTGACGAAGACCGCGAAGGGGAGGCCATCAGCTGGCACTTGAAGGAAGCCTTGGACCTGCCGGATAGCAAGGTGAAGCGGGTCACCTTCAACGAGATCACCAAGAAAGCGGTCACTGAGGCCATGGCCTCGCCGCGCAACATCGACATCAATCTAGTGGATGCCCAGCAGGCCCGCCGCGTGCTGGACCGTCTGGTTGGCTATGAGCTCAGCCCTGTGCTCTGGCGCAAGGTGAAGCCCAGCCTCAGCGCGGGCCGCGTGCAGAGCGTGGCGGTGCGCCTTATCGTGGACCGTGAACGCGAGATCATCGGCTTCGATGCCAAGAGCGCGTTCCGCATTACGGCGCAGTTCCTGACACCCGGTAAGGCTGCCGTGAAGGCCGACCTGCCGCAACGCTTCACCACCGAAGCGGAAGCCTTGGCATTCCTCAAGAGCTGCATCGGCGCGGAATTCACGGTGAAAGCCGTGGAGAAGAAGCCCGCCAAGCGTACACCGGCCGCACCGTTCACCACCTCCACCTTGCAGCAGGAAGCCTCCCGCAAGCTGGGCTACGGCGTGGACCGCACCATGCGCATCGCACAGGGCCTGTACGAGCAAGGGCACATCACCTATATGCGTACTGACAGCGTCAACCTCAGCGAGCTGGCCATCGGCGCAGCAGTGGAGGCCATCACTGCCCAATATGGCGCACGCTACAGCAAGCCCCGCCGCTTTACCACCAAGAGCAAGGGCGCGCAGGAAGCACACGAAGCCATCCGCCCGGCCGATATGAAGGTGCGTAACGCGGGCAGCGACCGCGACGCCGAGAAGCTCTACGACCTTATCTGGAAGCGCACATTGGCCAGCCAGATGGCGGATGCCGAACTGGAGAAGACCGTGGTGGACATCGCCATCAGCACACGCCCCGCCGACATGCTGCGGGCACAAGGTGAAGTGATCACGTTCGATGGTTTCCTCAAGGTCTACCTCGAAGGGAAGGACGACGAGGACGACGGTGAGCAGGAGGGCCTGCTGCCGGAAATGCGCCAAGGCGAGAACCTGGCGCTTCAGGAAATGGCTGCCACTCAACGTTACGATCGTCCAGCGCCGCGCTACACAGAGGCCAGCTTGGTGAAGAAGCTCGAAGAGCTCGGCATCGGCCGCCCTTCCACGTATGCACCCACCATCAGCACCGTGCAAAAGCGCGGCTACGTGGTGAAGGAGAACCGCGAAGGCATCCAACGCCCTTACCGCATCCTCACTTTGGCCAGCGGCAACATCAGCGACAAGACGGCCACCGAGAACACCGGTGCCGAAAAGCAAAAGCTCTTCCCCACGGACATCGGCATGGTGGTGAATGACTTCCTCGTGGAGCATTTCCCAACCATCGTGGACTTCCACTTCACCGCCAAGGTGGAGGAGGAGTTCGACGTGATCGCCGAAGGCAAGGAGAACTGGCGTGAAATGATCGGCCGCTTCTACAAGCCTTTCCATGCCACCATCGGCAACGTGGTGGAGACGGCCGACCGTGCCTCCGGATCACGCGTGCTGGGCCAGGACCCCAAGACCGGTAAGGACGTGGTGGCCCGTATCGGCCGCTTCGGGCCCATGGTGCAGATCGGCAGTGTGGACGATGAGGAGAAGCCGAAATTCGCCTCCATCCGCAAGGACCAGAGCATCGCCACCATCACCTTCGAGGAAGCGATGGATCTTTTCAAATTGCCCCGCACGCTTGGGAAGCAGGGCGAAGAGGAGATCATTGTTGGCGTTGGCCGCTTCGGGCCCTATGTGAAGTTCGGCTCCGTATTCGCCAGTCTTACTCCCGATGATGACCCCATCACCCTCGAGCTTCCCCGCGCCTTGGAACTGATCGATCTGAAAAAGGCCGCGAACAAGACCCGCGAACTGGGAGAGTATGAAGGCGGAATGCTGGAAGTTGGCCGTGGCCGCTTCGGGCCCTTCGTGCGCCAAGGGAAGGTGTACGCGAACATCCCCAAGGGCGAAGACCCGGAGACCGTGACCTTGGAGCGTGGCATCGAATTGATCAAGACGAAACTGGAAGGTGCCCGTGCGATGATCCTGAAGGTGTTCGAGGGTTCTGAGATCCAGGTGCTGGCGGGCCGTTATGGCGCTTACATCACCGATGGTTCCAAGAACGCCAACGTGCCCAAGGAAAAGGAACCCGGCGACGTGACCTTGGAGGAAGCGGTGAAGCTGCTCGCGGATGCGCCGGAGCGCAAAGGCAAGAAAAAGGCCGCGCCGAAAAAGGCTGCTGCGAAGAAGGCTGCACCCAAGAAGAAAGCAGCTGCCAAGAAGAAGGCGGCGAAGAAGAAGTAACTCGGCTGCGTTCCACTGAGGTCCGATACGTATCGGACCTCGTGAGGCCTCCTGGGTGAAAGATCAACACCCACCTGTGCGCATTTGACGCCTGTGCAGCCGCGCATCGGGCAAGTCCCCGCCGATCTTCGCCACGACCGATCGACGTGCGCGCACATGGAATCCAGCATCTACTTCAAGCCCTCCGAAGCTTTTGGTGAAAGCCGCCCGGAATGGGCCGCCAACACCTTGGGCGACCATACCGTGTTCCATAACACCAAGGGGATGCCCTCGTTGGAAGATGTGAAGGTGGTGATCTTCGGAGTGCCTGACGACCCCGGACATGCCAAACCCCGTGGATGTGTGGACGCCCCGGATGCCGTCCGTGCCCAGCTCTACAAGCTCTATATGCCTTCGAATAGTTTCGGGATCGCCGACCTGGGCGATCTGCATCCGGGCAACACGGCAGAGGACACCCGCCATGCGCTCGCCGAGACCATCGCAGAACTGATCCGGTTGAACATCGTGCCGGTGATAATCGGCGGCGGTCAGGCACACACCTTCACCCAATATCTCGCTTACGAAAAGTTGGAACGCACGGCCAACCTGGTATGCATTGATGGCCGCTTCGATCTGGGCGAGCCTGGGCAAGGTCTGGCGGAAAGCAGCTACCTCAGCCACATCGTACTCCGCCAGCCCAACTTCCTTTTCAACTACAGCAACCTCGGCTTCCAGACCTATCTGGTGGACCAGCCCGGCATCGAGCTGATGGACAAGCTGTTCTTCGATGCCCACCGCTTAGGGGAGTTGCGCGCCAACATCACCGAGGCTGAACCGGTGCTTCGCAATGCGGATACGGTGAGTATCGACATGACCAGTGTCCGCCGCTCTGACGCCCCGGGCACCACGCGGCCCGGCCCGAACGGTTTCCATGGGGAGGAGCTATGCCAGTTGATGCGCTATGCAGGCATCAGCGAGAAGGTCTCTTCGATCGGGCTGTACGAGATGGACCCGTGGCGTGATCAGGATCACGTCACCGCCCAGCTTGCGGCCCAAATGGTCTGGTGTTTCCTGGACGGCTTTGGTAGCCGCACGAATGACCTGCCTTGGCTGGACCGGAAACGGTTCACCCGCTTCCATGTACCGATCAAGGGGCATGAGCAGGAACTGGTATTTTACAAGAGCACGGTAAGCGACCGATGGTGGATGGATGTTCCCTATCGCGCGGAGCGGGAGGCTCGTTTTGAGCGGCACCACCTGGTGCCCTGCGCTTACAGCGATTATACGGCAGCTTGCCGGGAAGAGGTGCCGGACAGATGGTGGCGGACCTTCCAGAAGCTGACGTGATCCCGATTTCCAGGGATGCCTGATGCGGATTGATTTCCGCGAAATGATCGGACCGTATGCTTTTTTGCTATTTTGGCGGCTGCTAATGCGGTCAGACAAACCGGTGAAATGCTCTGGATGCCGCGTCAAACAAGAAGAACTAGCATGAGGTGGATAATTACGGCAGGGGTGTGCGCGTTGGTCGGGAGCGCTTCTTACGCGCAACAGGACCCTCAGTTCACCCAATATATGTTCGACCGTTTGTCGATAAACCCCGCGGTAGCTGGGGGCACTGGCAATATCTGTGCCACAGCACTTCTGCGCCAGCAATGGTCCGGATTCGATGGTGCGCCGAAGACCGGCCTCCTCAACTTCCAAGGACCTATCTCCAAGATCAATAGCGGGGTGGGCCTCTCCGTGTACTATGATAAGCTGGGCTTCGAGCGGAGCACCATCATTCGACTGCATTATGCCTATCACTTAAAGCTGGGTGCCCAAAGCACGTTGAGCGCAGGCCTGTACGTGGGGATGACCGGACGATCATTATCGGGGGGCAATTGGATCGCCATCGACGACCCGGCCCAGGACAATGCGATCCCGGCCATGGGCAAAAGTGCTAATGGCTTCGACATGGGCGCCGGCCTGTACTATAAGTCGCCCAAGCTTTGGCTCGGAATTTCAAGCACGCAGCTGCCTGAGACCGATCTCAGCGCTGTGAGCATCAAGAACAAGCGGCATTACTATGTGCAGGCAGGTTACGATTGGGCCATCGGCGGCAACACGAAGTACACGCTCCAGCCCAGCATCTTGTTGAAGAGCGATGCCACCTCCACACAGTTGGACGTGGGTGCACTCTTCCTTTACGACAACATGATCTGGCTCGGCGTCGGCTACCGCACCGAGGATGCCATCGCCCCGATCATCGGCTACCAGTATA
This sequence comes from Flavobacteriales bacterium, assembly GCA_038234075.1. Taxonomy (GTDB): domain Bacteria; phylum Bacteroidota; class Bacteroidia; order Flavobacteriales_F; family PHOS-HE28; genus PHOS-HE28. The sequence goes on from JBBSUV010000030.1 coordinate 19,605, forward strand.
AATTCCCGAAAGGGGAAAGCATGTTGCGCATAGGATACAGCTATGACGTGACGACCTCTGAACTGAAAAACTACAGTAGCGGCAGCCACGAGATAATGCTGAGCTACTGCTTCAAGATCGTGAAACCCGTGGTGAACGAGATCTACCATCACCCGCGTTTCTTGTAGGCGAGCGTAACAAAAGGACCAGATCGCCGTTGCATGTATGTCCAAGGAAGCTCCGGCAGCGGAGTGGACCAAAAGGAACCCTGCAAGGAACCTGGACAGACTAGGAGCGGTATAACAAGGAAGACCATGGAACGACGTCCCATCCTATATCTCTGCGGTATTGCCGTGCTGGCCAGTTGTGGCCAAGGCGGTCAAGGCCAGCTCATCGGTGTCCAGAACCGACCTTCTTGGTACGAGGTTGATCCCTACGGAATGAACTACATTCCATTGGGCAGCTATACCATGGGTCCGAGCGATCAGGACGCGCCCTACGCTCAGGTCGCCAAATCCAAGACCGTCTCCATCCAGGCGTTCTATATGGACCAAACGGAGATCAGCAACAACGAATACCGTCAGTTCGTCGAGTACGTTATCGATTCCACCGCCAAGCGGATCTTGGGCGACGAGGATATCGGTGAGCATGTGATCACCGAGGACGAGTTCGGCGAGGAGATCGATCCGCCCGTCATCAACTGGAGGGAGCGTATCCTTTGGGACGGTGAGGAGGAGCGTGAGGCCTTGGCCGACATGTTCTATCCTGAAAGCGAGCGTTTCTACCGCCGCAAGCAGATCGACACGCGAAAGCTGATGTTCGAATACTACTGGATCGACCTGAAGGAAGCCGCGCGGAAGGCCGGCAAGGACCTGGACCTTAGCTATACGGACGTGAAAGGAGGAAATAATGCCATCCGCGGGCATAGCGACAGGAGCAAGTTCATCATCAAGGAGATCATCAACGTTTATCCGGACACCTTGTGCTGGGTGCACGATTTCACCTACTCGTACAATGAGCCGATGACCGAGAACTATTTCTGGCATCCAGCCTATGACGATTATCCGGTGGTAGGTGTCACTTGGAGCCAGGCCAAGGCATTCAACGTTTGGCGTACGCAGAACATGATGAACACGTGGCTCCAAAGCGAGGGTGATCCGTTCATCAATCACTTCCGTCTGCCTACGGAGGCGGAATGGGAATATGCCGCCCGTGGTGGCTTGGACCTTTCGCCCTTCCCTTGGGGTGGTCCTTATGTACGGAATCGTTCGGGCTGCTTCTTGGCGAACTTCAAGCCCCTCAATGGCAATTACACCGATGACGGTGGTTTCCATACCGTGCCCGTGGATAGCTACTCGGCCAATGATTACGGCCTGTACAACATGAGCGGTAACGTGGCCGAATGGACCAGCACAGCGTTCGACGAGAGCGTGTATGATTTCGACCACGACATGAACCCCGAGTATTCCTACGATGCATTGGCCAACGATCCCCCTTCCATGAAGCGGAAGGTGGTGCGTGGCGGCTCGTTCAAGGATGTAGGACTGTATATCCAGACCGGTACCCGGGCGTTCGAGTACCAGGATACGGCCAAGTGCTATGTCGGCTTCCGCAGCGCTTTGACCTATCTGGGGCGTGGCAAGGCGGTGAGCGCTGAAGACCTTTAGTGGATAAAAAAGGACTAGGGGATGCTGCACTGAACCTGCGCGGCCCCTACATTTAGCAAGGAACAACCAACAGATCAACCCAAAAGCAAGGACCCAACGATGAAACCAGGCAGCAAGAGGTGGAAGAATTTCATGGCCAAGTTGTACGGATTGGGCGCCGCGGTGGTGCTAGTCGGTGCGCTCTTCAAGATCCAACACTGGCCTATGGCCGACTTCTTCCTGATCATCGGCCTGACCACGGAGGCGATCATCTTCGCTTTCTCAGCATTCGAACCCCCGCATGAGGAACCCGATTGGAGCTTGGTCTATCCGGAACTTGCTTCCGCCGACCATGCCATTGGTGAGGATTTCAAGAAGGATGATCAGCGCTCCATCACCGAGCAGTTGGACGATATGCTGGAAAGCGCGAAGATCGAGCCTGAGCTGATCCAGAGCCTTGGTGAGGGAATGCGTAGCCTCAGTGACCAAGCCCGTCAAATGGGCGAGATCACCGGTGCGGCCGCAGCCACCAGCGAATATGCGGATAGCCTGAAAGGCGCGTCCACGCGAGTGAGCCAGCTTAGTGAGAGCTATGCCAAGGCCAGCGAGAGCCTTGTGGGTCTCACGGAGAATGTTGATGCGGGCCGCAATGCCGGTGAAAGCTTGGGCCGCATGAGCAAGAACCTCACCGACCTCAATGAGATGTACGAACTTCAATTGCGCACCAGCCGTGAGAAGATGGAAGCTGCCAACCAGATGTTCGCGGGTATGGGCGAGATGCTCACGCACCTCAATGACAGTGTGAACGACACCAAGCGCTACAAGGAGAACATCTCCGAACTGAGCACGAACTTGGCCAAGCTCAACACCGTCTATGGCAATATGCTCAACGCCATGACCGTTCGCTGAACGGAGCTGACGTGAGCTGATAGTATCCAACCAACCGACCAAAACCAGAGCCCAACATGGCAGGTGGCAATCTGTCCCCGAGACAGAAAATGATCAACTTGATGTACTTGGTACTGACGGCGCTTCTCGCGCTGAACGTATCCAAGGAGATCCTCGATAGTTTCATTATCGTGAACGAGGGTCTTGAGAATACCAAGTCGACCTTCAAGGATAAGATGGACGCGACCTATTTGCAGTTCGGCAAATTGGCCGCCGAGAGTCCAGCTAAGTATGGTGAGGCTTGGAAGGATGCGCAACAAGTGCAGAGCTTGGCATCCAAACTTGTCTCCCACATCGATACGCTGAAGGGTATGTTGATCTCCAAGACCGATGGCGTGCCATTGGACAAGGTGATGGGCATGCAGAACGGGGTGGATACTGTGCTGAACTTGGAACATGTGAAAAGCAAGGACAACAATACCCACATCACTGCGATGATGGTGGGATCCGAGCCGGCCCAACCCAAGGAGGGGCCATACACCGCCAAGGAGCTGCGTGGAATGCTGGAGAGTTTCCGAGATAAGGTAAAGGATGCAGCCAAGGGTGACCCCAAGCTACAGACCAGTGCCGACCGCATGTTCAATTTCGAGGATCGCAAGGATGCAAGTGGAACCTTGAACAATTGGTCCTCCATGAATTTCTATCACGTGCCAGTTGTAGCCGGTATCACCACGCTTTCGAAGATCCAGACGGATATCCGGACCATGGAGAGTGAACTGGTAGGTCGTATGATGGGGTCCGTGGAACAGGAAAGTTTCAAATTCAACACCTTGGCGGCGATCATCAAGCCACAGAGCAGCTACGTTACGTCAGGTGGGACCTACCGTGCGAACATTTTCCTTGGTGCGTATGATAACCAGAACGCCCCCGAGGTCTATATCTGCGGTCCGGGAGCCCGTGTCGACACCACGGTCAATCCTCCCGTCATCATTGGGGATGCCATCAAATTGCCCATGGAGGGTGCTCAGGCCATCTTGGAACAGCCGGCTACCGGTGCTGGGTTGAAGACCGTGACCGGCATCATCAAGTTCAAGCCTGTGGGTGGAACGGAACAGATCAGGCCGTTCACCACCATGTATGAGGTTGCAACGCCCAATCTGGTCGTCAGTCCGACCAAGATGAACGTTTTCTATCGCGGAGTGGACAATCCGGTGAGCATCAGCGTGGCAGGATACAGCGCCACGAACATTTCACCGAACATGACCAACGGTACGCTTTCCAAGGGAGGAGACGGCTACATCGTACGACCTGGTGCAGGTCAAGATGCGGTGGTAGGCGTCACTGTGACCAATCCGGACGGTACCAAGAAGTCCATGCCAGGGGTTGAGTTCCGTGTGAAGAACGTGCCCAACCCCACTCCCTTTTTCGCGGGTAAGGGCGTGAACGACAACGTCGTGAAAAGCAGTGAACTGAGGGCTGCCCAAGGTGTGATCGCCAAATTGGAGAACTTCCAGTTCGATCTCAAATTCGATGTGGTGAGCTACACGGTTTCCGCCACTATCGGGGGTAACCTGCTTGAAAAGGAATGCCGTGGACCGGCGCTCAGCGCCGACGCCAAAACCGTTCTGGAAAAGTTGAGGACCAACCAGAAGGTCTACATCGAGAACATCAAGGCCAAAGGGCCGGACGGGACCGTCCGGAACATCGGTGCTCTGTCGTTCAAGGTGATCTGATCTTCGTAAGACCTGCTCCGATGAAGACCCTGAAGAACATCCTATACATCGCGCTCCTTGCCTTGGCGTTGGCCATCGCCCCCTCAGGCGCGTTGCAAGCACAGACCGTGTTGGACGGTGCCTACATCAAGGAGCACACCAAGACCCAGCGGGTAGTACCGTATCCGTATATCCGGGAGGCTGATGTGATGTGGTATCGTCGCGTATGGCGCGAGATCGACCTTCGGGAGAAGATCAACCTGCCGTTGTACTACCCGGTGGAGCCGATCAACGATCGCAAGAGCCTGTTCGATGTTATCAAGGCGGGCATCATCGATGATGGTTCCATTACGGCTTACGATGTGGGAGCGACCGCTCAGGATGATGAGTTCAAGAAGCCGCTTCTTCCGGCTGAGGTGAAGGCGTTGTTAGCTAAGGCCGACACCAGCTATACCGAGAACATTTACACGGGCGCAATGGATACGGTGTACAGCAATATCGATGTGACCAGCGCCCAGATCAAGCGCTATGAACTGAAGGAGGATTGGATCTTCGATCGGCAGCGCTCGGTGATGGACATCCGGATCATCGGTCTTTGCCCTAAGCAGGAGGTTCTTGGTGATCAAGGTGAAGTGAAGGGCTATAAGCCGTTGTTCTGGCTCTATTTCCCTGAACTCCGCTACGTGCTTGTCAATTGGGATGTGTTCAACCGGGAGAACGATGCGGAACGCCGCTCCTTCGACCATGTGTTCTGGACGCGCCAGTTCAACAGCACCATCACCAAGTTGAGCAACGTATATGACCGGAAAGTGAACCAGTACGCTACCGGTATGGACGGACTGTTGGAAGCGGAGGCCATCAAGGAGGACCTCTTCAACTTCGAGCACGACCTCTGGAATTTTTAGGGAAGCGATACCATTTCAACCTGAAGGCCCCGCACAGTGCGGGGCCTTTCTTTTACCATCCTTTCTTTGATTTCTACAGGTCTTATTGCCCCCGATAGGATCCATTGAGGACGGAATGAAGTGGATCTTGGCGCTTTCCACGTCTTAAACAAGACGTACCTTTGCCGCCCGAAAAAATGATCAGTGTCAGCAACCTCCTTCTGCATTTTGGCGAACGTCCCATGTTCGACAACGTCTCCTTTTTTATCGGGAGCGATGACCGTATCGGTCTTGTTGGGCGCAACGGTGCAGGCAAGAGCACGCTGCTAAAGATCCTCGCCGGCCAACAACCTTTCGACAAGGGGAACATCGGCAGGCCCAAGGAGCTTACCATGGGCTACCTGCCACAGCAGATGGACCATGATCTTGAACTCAGCCCATGGCAGGTGGCGGCCAAGGCCTTTGAGGAGGCACAGAAGCTGAACGCGTCGATCGACAGGATCACTTCCGATCTGGAGAAGGCGACGACGGATGATGAGGCGATGGAACTGGCGACGTTGCTCGCCCACGCCCACGAACGCTTGAACACCTTGGGCGTCACCGACAATGACATGCGTATCGAGCGCATGCTGAAGGGCATCGGCTTCATGGAGCCGGACATGCACCGCAGTATGAAGGAGCTCAGCGGTGGCTGGCGCATGCGTGCGGAATTGGCGCGTATCCTGCTCATGCAGCCGGATCTGTTGTTACTGGACGAGCCGACCAACCACTTGGACCTTCCTGCCATCCAATGGCTTGAGGACCTCTTGCGCAGCTATCCCGCAGCCTTGGTGCTCATCAGCCACGACAAGACCTTCTTGGACAAGCTCACCAAGCGCACCCTGGAGGTGACAGGCGGAGAGATCATCGACCGCAAGGTGCCTTGGAGCCAATACGTGGAGCTGCGGAAAGTGGAGCGTGAGCAACAATCCGCTGCAGCGAAGGAACAACAGCGCTATATCAAGGAGACCGAAGCCTTGATCAACAAGTTCCGGGCAAAGGCCAGCAAGGCTGCCTTCGCCCAGAACCTGATCAACAGGCTGGACAAGCTGGACCGCATCGAAGTGGAGGACGAGGACCTGCGGAAGATGCTGGTGAAATTCCCTCCGGCACCCACGAGTGGGAAGTTGGTGTGCGAAGTTCTGGGGGTGAAGAAGTCCTACGGCGAGAAGAAGATCTTCGACGGTGCCGAACTCACCATCGCCAAGGGAGAGCACCTGGCCTTGGTGGGTGCGAACGGTACGGGCAAGAGCACGCTCGTACGGATGATCATGCGGGAGGAGCCTTTCGAAGGCGAGATCCGCCTGGGGCACAATGTGATCGTGGGCTATTACGCCCAGGACATGCCGGAGCGCATGGCGCCGCAACGTACCGTTATCGAGACTGCGGAAGACGCGGCCAGTGAGGAGAACAGGACGCGCGTCCGGGCCATGCTCGGCGCATTCATGTTCAGTGGCGAGGACGTGGATAAGAAGGTGAAAGTGCTCAGTGGGGGAGAACGTGCTCGTTTGGCGCTCTGCTGCATGTTGCTGAAGCCGCTCAACTTCCTTCTCCTGGACGAACCAACACACCACCTTGACATCCAGAGCAAGGACGTGCTGAAGGAGGCCCTGAAGAACTATGACGGCACTTTCCTGCTGGTGAGCCACGACCGTGACTTCCTCACCGGTCTTACCGATCGCCTATTGGAGCTGGACGAATACCGGATCCGCGACCAGCACATGGACATCCTTGAGCTGATCGAGAAGCGCAAGGCCCTGCAAGGTGCTGACATCGGAAAGAGCTCCGAGCGGATCAAAGAGGTGAAGAAAGCCAAGCTCGGAAAGAACCAACGCGGTGATAACAACCGGGACAAGGAACTTCGCAAGGCACGCAACGCCGTGGAGCGGCTTGAAAAGCGCTTGGCCGAGCTGGAGCAGGAGGAAAAGGACCTACAGGCCAAAGTGATGAAAGGCAACCTCCCGCCGGCCCAGGTAGAGGCGGGATACGCGAAGATGGGCACTTTGGCGAAGGAGATCGCGCAGGTGATGGGTGAGTGGGAGGCAGCCTCTGCACAGGTGGAGGAACTGGCCGAAGAAGCTTGAAACCACTGAATTTAGCTGCTCGGCACACCGATCGGTATTTCCGCTATATTTGCACCCCTATTGCGGGGTGGAGCAGATGGTAGCTCGTCGGGCTCATAACCCGAAGGCCGTAGGTTCGAGTCCTACCCCCGCTACTACAGAAGCCCGGTCATTGCGATCGGGCTTCATTAGTTTTAACCGATGCAGTTCTGGGTCTATGCTCTATATTCCGAGAAGCACGATAAGGTATACGTCGGAGAATCAACAGACGTAGACGATCGCTTCCGTTCACACAATGAGTTGGCCACGAAGGGTTGGACGATCCATTACAGACCCTGGATGATCATTTATCGAGAAGAGTGCTTAAGCAGGTCGGATGCCAGAAAGCGAGAGAAGCAATTAAGATCGGGGGCTGGTAGGGCTTTTCTTCGGTCTCTCATCAATCTGGAAGGCAAAGGAACTGTGTGAAATGAGGAATTCCGCATTCCAGACTATAGAATGCGTGTGCTTTGTGCCCACAAAGTCTATCTTCGCCGACGAGAATCCAACTGGGTTAGGATGTAAGCTCGTCGGGCTCATATCCGCCGTACGGCGGACGTAGGTTCGAGTCCTACCCCCGCTACTAAAAAGGGGCTATCTCACATCGGGATGGCCCCTTTGGTTTTCCAGAGCTTCGGGTCCCAGCTCGAATATTCGAACATTCTCACCGCATTCCAACGACCTTAGCAGCCTCAAAAGCATGGATCATCGCGCGGGATATGTCAACATCATCGGGAGACCGAATGTGGGGAAAAGCACCCTGCTGAACGCCTTGTTGGGTGAAAAGCTGGTGATCGTGAACCCGAAGGCGCAGACCACGCGCCACCGGATCCTCGGCATTCTCAATGGGGATGATCACCAACTGATCCTCTCCGATACGCCGGGCATCCTGGAACCTGTGTACAAGCTGCAGGAGAGCATGATGCACGCCGTGGACGAGGCGCTCCGTGATGCTGACGTGTTGATCGTGATGGTGGAGCTGGGCGAAACACCCGATAAGTCCGAGGAACTGCTGCGACGCGCACGCCGTTTTGATGGGAAGACCTTGGTGCTGATCAACAAGGTGGACCTGGGGGATGAAGGGAGGCTGAACGCTGCTTTCGAAAGCTGGCATGGCGCATTCCCGGATGCTACGGTACTGCCCATTTCCGCCTTGCACGGGCTTTACGTGAAGGAACTGCGATCCAAGTTGATCGATCTGCTACCCGAACATCCGCCCTACTTCCCGAAGGACGAGATGAGCGACCGCGACATGCGGTTCTTCATCAGCGAGATGATCCGTGAGAAGATCCTCAGCATCTACAAGCAGGAGATCCCCTACAGCGCCCAAGTCGTGGTGAACAGCTACGAGGAAAGCCCGGAGATCGTGAAGATCCAAGCCGACGTTTTTGTAATGCGCGACAGCCAGAAGGGCATCATCATCGGGAAGGGCGGTGGCGCATTACGACAGCTGGGCACCGAAGCGCGCAAGGCCATTGAGAAGTTCGTCAACAACAAGGTCTTCCTGGACCTGAAGGTGAAGGTGGACGAGGATTGGCGCGGGGATGAGCGGAAACTTCGTGGATACGGGTATTGAGAGCTGGAACAGCGATCGGGATTTTTACCACAGAGGCACGGAGGCACAGAGAAAGATCAAAACGGGCGGCGATGGAGGAAAAGAGGAGGGTTGCTGCGCAACTTTCCGGTTCTGAAGCCCGCATCGGACAATAGTGAATTGAAAAGATGAACATCGTCGCAATTGTTGGTCGCCCGAACGTGGGCAAGAGCACACTCTTCAACAGGCTCATCGAGAGCCGCATGGCCATCACCGATCCCACGGCGGGCACTACGCGTGACCGCCACTATGGCAAGGCCGAGTGGAACGGGAAGCACTTCGACGTGGTGGACACCGGCGGATACGTGCAGGGAAGCGATGATGTGTTCGAGAAGGAGATCCGCAAACAGGTAGCGCTCGCCATCGAAGAGGCGGACAGCATTCTTTTCCTCGTGGATACCCAGCAGGGGATCACAGGAATGGACCAGGCGGTCGCCCAGATGCTACGTAAATCGCAGAAGCCTGTCTTCCTAGTGGCCAACAAGGTGGACACGAATGACAAAGAGATCTACGCCGCGGAATTCTACAAATTCGGACTGGGCGAGGTATACAGCATCAGCGCACAGAGCGGAGCAGGCACCGGCGACCTGTTGGATGAAGTGGTAAAAGGCTTCGCGAAGCCCACGGATGAAGTGCTGGACGAGCGTCCGAAGATCGCGATCGTGGGCAAGCCGAACGTTGGGAAATCCTCCCTGGTGAATACGCTGCTGGGTACTGAGCGCAACATCGTGACGCCCGTGGCCGGCACCACACGGGACAACATCAACACGCGCTTCACCGGCTTCGGCTTCGACGTGACCCTGTTGGATACCGCCGGGATCCGCCGCAAGAGCAAGGTGGACGAGGATATCGAGTTCTACAGCGTGCTGCGCAGTGTCCGCGCCATTGAGGAGAGCGACGTCTGCCTCCTGCTGATCGATGCCCAGGCTGGCGTCAACCACCAGGACCTGCACATTTTCTCGATGATCGAGAAGGGTGGAAAGGGCATCGTGGTGGTGGTGAATAAATGGGATCTTATCGAGAAGGACACTAAGACGACCTTGGTCTTCGAAGAGGAGATCCGTCGCAAACTGGCGCCTTTCACGGACCTGCCGATCGTCTTTACCTCCGTTACGGAGAAGCAACGTATCCATAGGGCCTTGGAGCTGGCCATGGAAGTTTATGCGAACCGCGCCCAGCGCATCGCCACGCGCAAGCTGAACGACGTGATGCTGCCCGAGATCGAGCGGATGCCACCACCGATGAACAAGGGGAAGGCGATCCGGATCAAGTACGTGACGCAGTTGCCAGGCGTGGTGCCCGCGTTCGCCTTCTTCTGCAACCTGCCGCAGTATGTGAAGGAGAGCTACACGCGCTACCTGGAGAACAAGCTGCGCGAGCACTTCAACTTCACGGGCGTACCGATCCGGGTGTTCTTCCGGAAGAAGTGAGTAGGTGTTAACCCTTACCCCTTATAATGTCTTGGCTTCACCTTCGCCAGTGCCTCCGCAGGCTCCGGCACCCAATGGTGCAAGCCGCCCGCCAAGGGGTCATCAAAGGTCTTCGGGATGTTGCCTTCACGCGTGCGATCGCCCCATGTGAGGTGCTGCTTGCCGTCGTCGCGACGTTCCATGGTGATGCAATCTTCCACGGGGCATACGATGGCGCAGAGGTTGCAGCCCACGCAATTCTCTTCGATGATCGTTGGCTTGCGGTCCGTGGGGTCGCTGCTTAGCGAGATGGCCTGGTGCGCGCCGTCCTCGCAAGCGGTATAGCAGAGCTGGCAACCGATGCACTTGTCCTTGTTGATGTCGGCCACCACCTTGTACTTCAGGTTGAGGTCTTCCCAGTGCAGCACGTTCGGCAGTGCCTTGCCGCGCATCTGCTCGATGTTCTTGAAGCCTTTGTCGTCCATATAGCGCTCCAAGCCCGGCAGCAGCTCGCGGATGATCCCGAAGCCATAATGCATCACGGCGGTGCAGACCTGCACGGTAGTGGCGCCGAGCAGGATGAACTCCACTGCGTCGCGCCAGTTCTCAACGCCGCCGATGCCGCTGATCGGCAGTTGCACGTTGGGGCTTTGCGCACAGTTCTTCACCATGTTCAGCGCGATCGGCTTCACGGCAGGACCGCAATAGCCGCCGTTGGTGCTCTTGCCGTCCACGTTGGGGGAGGGCACGAAGGTGTCGAGGTCCACACCTATGACGCTTTGGATGGTGTTGATCATGGAGATCGCATCGCCGCCGCCTTCTCTTGCTGCGGTCGCGGGCCGCGTGATGTCCGAGATGTTCGGCGTGAGCTTCACGATCACGGGGATCTTGGCCACCTCCTTCACCCATTCCACGATCATCTTCAGCACCTTCGGCTCCTGGCCCACGGCGCTTCCCATGCCGCGCTCGCACATGCCGTGCGGGCAACCGAAGTTCAGTTCGATGCCATCGGCACCGGCGTTCTCAACATCGCGCACGATGTTGTGCCATTCCTCTCGCGTCTCCACCATCAACGATGCGATCACGGCATGGTCCGGGAAGCGTTTCTTCACCTCCGATATCTCGCGGAGGTTGTCCTTCAACGGCCGGTCGGTGATCAACTCAATGTTGTTGAAGCCGATCATGCGGTTGTCGCGGTAGTTCAAGCTACCGTAGCGGCTGCTCACGTTCACCACGGGCACGCCGAGGGTCTTCCACACGGCGCCACCCCAGCCCGCATCGAAGGCTTTCATGATCTGGTAGCCGCTGTTGGTGGGCGGCGCGCTGGCGAGCCAGAAGGGATTGGGGCTCTTGATCCCTGCGAGATTTGTTCTGAGGTCGGCCATGGTTCGATTAGCTGATTAGCTGATGTGTTGATTAGCTGATGGCGTTCTTGGCCTGTGCTGTTGCTTTTTGGCTTGTCGATCTGGTTACTTCACCGGAGGAATGTCAAGTTGCTTACAGATCTTTTCACAGAGCAGGTCGGCCAATTCCCGGTGCCTACCTACTGCTGTCCGCTTTTTGTTGACCGGGTTGAGATAGATCGCGTGGTTACCGCCTTCTCTCATCAGTACGCAACCGTTGCGCTCCAAGTGCTTGATCAGCACAAGGCGCTTCATTCAGGCCACTTTCAGGTCCGCCCGTGAAATATCGCGACCTGTGTTGTCCCGCTCAGCCTGTTCCTTGTTGGCCAGAAAAAGCTGTTCCAGTGCGTCCCGCAGATTGTCCAAAAGCTCGTTTTGGGTACGCCCTTGGGAGATCACTTCCGGAAGTTCCTCGAGCTGGCCGACAAGCCAACCGTCCGGTGAACGTTCAATGATCGCTGTGAGTTGCATGACTTTCGTGTGTTATCCAAATATACGAAGACGTGACGTCATTTCTTCAAGTACGCATCGATACCGTGCGCGGCTTTCTTTGCTTCCGCCGCAGCGTTCACCACTTCCACACCACCGTTCACGGCATCGCCCGCCGCGAAGTACTTCGGGTTGTTGGTCTGGAATTGCTCATTCACCACCAGCCTGCCGCGGTCGTCGAGGATGCGGCTCTTGTGTTCCAACTTCACGCCGGAGATCTGCTCGAGCAGTTCAACCTGTTTCCCTTGTCCGGTGCCAAGCAACACCATATCGCAAGGTTCTATGAACTCACTTCCCGGAATGGCTTCGATCTTTCCGTAGGCTGCTTTGTTGCGGATGAACTTCACGCCGGTCACGGTCTTGTCGCCCATCACCTCAACAGGTGTGATATTGAAAAGCGCCTTGGACCCGCTCTTCTTCGCTAGGTCGAACTCGAAGCTGTACGCGCCCATTTCCTCGGGCCCGCGACGGTAAGCGATGATGACGCTTTCCGCGCCCATGCGGCAGCTTTCGCTAGCGGCGTCCATGGCCGTGTTGCCACCACCGAGCACGATCACCTTTTGGCCGACTGGGGTCTTGTGCTGCTTCATCCGCAGTTCTTCCACGAACTCCAACGCACCGCTCACGCCCTGTTTGTCCTCTCCGGGAATGCGCAACGCGGAAGTCGCTCCCAACCCGATACCGATGAAGATCGCATCGTAGCCTTTCTCCAGTTTCTCAAAGTCCGCGCGACCGGCGATCGGCTTGTTGTAATGCACGTTAAAGCCGAACTGATCTTGCAGGTAGCTGATCTCGTCCACGGCCTCCTCGTTCGTTAGCTTGTACGGTGCCACGCCGTAAACACAGAGGCCGCTGGGCAGGGCCTTCGCTTCGAAGATGTCCACTGCATGACCGAGCATCCGCAGTTCGCAAGCGCAGGTGATCCCCGCAGGTCCAGCACCGATCACGGCGACCTTCTTGCCGGTGTCCTTGCCGGTCCGGAAGAGCTTCTTCTTTGATCGGATCACCCTGTCCGTGGCATGTGATTGCAAGCGCCCGATCTCGATCGGTTTCACATCACTGTGGTTGTACACGCAAGCGCCTTCGCACAGCTCCTCGGTGGGGCACACGTTCCCGCAGGCATGGCCCATCCAGTTGGTCTCGTAGATCGTCTTGGCGGCACCGTCCTTGTTGTCGCTATTGATCTGCCGGATGAAGAGCGGTATATCGATGCCCGTGGGACACGCGGTGATGCACGGCGCATCGTAACAGTACAGGCAACGGGAGCTTTCGTAGTAAGCCTCCGTGTCCGTCATCAATGGCTTCTTCGGGTGGAAGTTGGTCGCGAATTCGGCCGGGGTGGTGGGTTTTTTGTATTCTGCCATTGGATGAGTTTCCTGTTACGGGTTGGCGTGTTGCGGGCTAGCTGGTTACGAGTTAAGGGTTACGGGTTGGCGGGTTACGGGTTGGTAGTGCTGTGGTTCGAACACGTAACACGTAAGCCGCTAACTCGTAACGAACAGGTATTTCAAAGTTCCACCAACCTCCCATACGTCTCCGGCCTCCGATCCCTGAAGAACTGCCACGTGCTCCGCACTTCTTCGATCAGGTCCAGATCAAATTCAGCAATGAGCAGTTCATCGTCATCGCGAGAGGCTTGTGCGAAGATCTGTCCGCGCGGGTCCACGAAGTAGCTCTGACCGTAGAACTTGCCGAGGTTCCAAGGTTTCTCCTCGCCCACGCAATTGATGCAGCCCATGAAGTAGCCGTTCGCCGCGGCGTGTGCCGGTTGCTCAAGCTTCCAGAGGTATTCGCTCAATCCGGCCACCGTAGCAGAAGGGTTGTAGACGATCTCCGCACCGTTGAGACCGAGGCAACGTGCGCCATCGGGGAAGTGGCGGTCGTAGCAGATATACACACCCACCTTGGCGTACTTGGTTTGGAACACCGGGTAGCCGAGGTTGCCGGGCTTGAAGAAGAATTTTTCCCAGAAGCCGGTGGTGTGCGGGATGTGGTTCTTGCGGTATTTGCCGAGGTAGGTGCCGTCGGCATCGATCACAGCCGCCGTGTTGTACAAGACGCCGGGTGACTCTTTCTCATAGATCGGCACGATGATGACCATGTTGTACTTCTTGGCGTAGGTCTGCATCAGCTCCGTGGTGGGGCCGGGCACGCTCTCCGCACTTTCGTACCACTTCTTGTCCTGGCCGGGGCAGAAATAGGGCGTGTTGAAGATCTCCTGCAGGCAGAGGATCTGCACGCCGGCCTTCCCGGCTTTCTCGATGAAAGGGATGTGCTTCTGCACCATTGCATCGATGATCTCAGAGATCGTGCCTTCGCCTTCTGTCTTCGGGAGGCTCATCTGGATGAGGCCTGACTTGATCTTTCTTGGCATGTTATGGTTTTTGGAACGCAGATGACGCTGAAAGATGGATCTGCGCTGATCTTAAGTTGTGGGTGCGGCGTGTTGATGTATGTGTAAAGGTGGGTCAACGATCGGGCGGTTGGTGAAGATCTTTCGTTTGACCTGTGGCTTGGTGCCGAAGTTGAGCAGGAGGCCCACCTCCATTTTTGTGGCCTTAAGGTAGTTGATCAATTGGAACTCGTGCTCTTTGCAGATGGCCTCCGCCGCTTTCAACTCCAAGATCACGAGGTCGTCGACCAACAGGTCTGCATAATACTGCCCCACCTCCTTTTCCTGATAGAACACGGTGATGGGATGCTGACGAACCACGGGTAGGCCCAGGTTCAGAAGTTCCAAGTACAGTGCATTCTCGTACACCTTTTCGAGAAACCCATAGCCCAAGGAATTGTACACCGCATAGAACGCTTTGATGATCTTCTCTGTCAATTCAGCGTGCAGATATTCTTTCTCTACCTCCTGCCTTTTATCCGCGTATATCTGTTCTTTCAGCGTCATCTGTGTTCTATCCTCAAAGCATCCCGCTCACCTTCGCCCGTTTCACGAACTGCCCGTAGCCTTTCTTGATCTTCACCTCGCCGTTATGGATCGCCACTTGGCCGCGGAGGATCACGGTCTTCACCTTGCCTGTGATCTCCATGCCTTCATACCCACTGTAGTCCGTGTTCATGTGGTGGGTCTTGACGCTGAGCGTGTGCTTCTCGTTCGGGTCGAAGAGGATGATGTCCGCATCGCTGCCGATGCCGATGGTGCCTTTGCGCGGGAACATGCCGAAGATCTTCGCGGGGTTGGTGGAAGTGACCTCCACGAATTTGTTCAGCGTGATGCGCTTCTTGTTCACGCCTTCGCTGAAGAGCAGTTCCATGCGGTGCTCGATGGCCGGATGGCCATTGGGGATCTTCGAGAAATCGTCTTTGCCTAAGGCTTTTTGCTCCATGGTGAAGGGACAATGGTCCGTGGCCACGACCTGTACGGTACCTTGGTCGATGGCACCCCACAAAGCAGCGATATCCTTCTTCTCGCGCAACGGCGGGCTCATTACCCACTTTGCACCGTCCTCACGTGCGTAGAGTGAGGCATCGAGCAGCAGGTATTGGATGCAGGTCTCGGCCAGCACGCGCTGGTTGCGTCGGGCGGCATCGCGCACCTGGTTCAGCGCGCCCTCACAGGTCATGTGAACGATGTAGGCAGGCACGCCGGTGTATGAGGCCATGTCCGCGAACCGGCCCGTAGCCTCTGCTTCGGTGATCTCCGGCTGGCTGAGGTAGTGGTACAACGGTGCCGTATTCCCCTCCGCGCCGTTCTTCTGCACCAGGAAGTCGATCATGTCGCCATTGGTAGCATGGACAGTGACGATGCCGCCATTGGCTTTCACCTCGTTCATCAGGCCCACCATCTGGCGGTCGTCGATCATGAGCGCGCCCTTGTAGGCCATGAAGGTCTTGAAGCTGGTGATGCCCTCCTGCTCGATCATCTCCTTCACCTCCCTCTTTGTGTCGTCGTTGAAATCGGTGACGGCCATGTGCCAGCCGAGGTCGCCGTAGAGGTTGCCGTTCATGCGGCTGTGCCATGCTTCCAATGCGTGGCGCAGGCTTTTGCCTTGTGTTTGCAGGATGAAGTCGATCACCATCGTGGTGCCGCCATGCAATGCTGCCAGCGTGCCGGTCTCGTAATTGTCGCTGCTGAAGGTCCCCATGAACGGCATGTCCAAATGCACGTGCGGGTCGATCCCACCGGGCATTACGAACATGCCTTTCGCGTCGATCACCTTGGCGCCTTCGGCATTCAGGTCGTGCCCGATGGCCTTCACGTGCTCACCTTCAATGAGGACATCCGCGCGGTGCAGATCTGCGGCGGTGACAACAGTTCCGTTCTTGATCAATAGGCTCATGGTGTAACGAATGTATCAAGGCGGGGCATTGACCGCTCGGTGTTATGGGATTTTTTTGTTGCGGCGCCGCATGTCATGGGCTCGTGGATCTCCCGTCATGCGTGTCCGTAAGGCGCGTGATAGGGATGGGCTGCAATTGTGCAACGATCGTTGCACAATTAGAAACGCTTGCGCATGCCGATGGCATACACCGCGAAGCTCACAATGAAGCCCGTGAACCATGAAAGCTGGTAAAGTGCCTCCAAAGATCTCACCCAATAACCGACCAGCGCTACCAGCACACCAGCTACTAACGCGATCAATGCCGGTCTGCTCACACCTGCATGCGGACCATTCTCGCGGTAGAGGTCAGCCAGTACGAGCGTGCGTTTCCGAATGAGGAAATAGTCGCAGAGGAGGATGCCGAGCACAGGCCCCAGCAGACCGCTCACGAAGACGAGAATGCCGCTGATCTCGTCCATAAGCCACCAAGGGCAGATCACCACGCCGATCAGGCCAGCGATCACGCCACCTGAGCGGAAGCTTATCTTCCTCGGAAAGAGGTTGCTGATGGCGTTCGCCGGTGCGATCACGTTCGCCGCGATGTTGGTGCTCAAGGTGGCGACCAGCATGGCGAACTGTGCGAAAATGACCACGCCGGGTTTATGGAACTTGCTGATCAACGTTACAGGATCCCATGGCGCATCCTCGGCGATCAACACATCCTTGAAGGCCACCACGGCCGCGCTGGTGACGAAGATGGCGACGAAGGAATAGAAGAGCATGGTGCCCGGCAGCCCGATGAACTGGCCAGCGATTTGGTCCTTCTGCGTCTTCGCGAAGCGCGTGATGTCCGAGATGCTGATCGCCATGGTTGCCCAGAAGCCTACCATGGCTGTGAACCAGAGCAGATAACTCCAAAGCCCGACACCCTCGTTCAGAGGTTCAGCGGCATTCACGTCAATGGTGCTTGACAGGTTCCCTGCCTCGTCCTTGAATTGCAGCTTTACAGAGGGGGCCATGTTGATCGGCACCTCAGTCAACGGTCCCGTCAGCGTTTTCCATTCCACAGGCACATTTTCATGTTGTGCGATCGGGATCAAGCGGTACTGCGTGGCCTTCAGCGTTCCGTCGGTGTTCCGCAATGGTGAAAGGCCCAGTGTTCTTCCGGGAGCGTCCGTGTAGGGTAGAAGGGTCACAGTGCCGTGCTGCAATTGCTTGCCCTGTTCCAAAGCATTTACAAAACCTCCGGCATTGCGCGCTCCCCAGCCGATCAGCAGAAGGCCGATCAAGATGAGGATCGGCGCGGACCAGGTCTCCATCCACTTGATGCTTTCGGTGCCACGCCAGATGAACCAGATCTGGATCAGCCAGAACAAACCGAACCCGATGAATTTGCCCAGGTCCAAGCCCGGATCCCCCGCGGCACCCGTGGCAGCGTTCCAAATGGAATAAAGTGCCAAGCCCCCGATCCACGTCTGCACACCGAACCAGCCACAGGCCACGATCGCCCGCACCATGCTCGGGATATGAATGCCTTGCGTCCCGAATGCCGCGCGACCCACCACGGGGAAAGGGATGCCGTATTTCACACCGGCGTGGCCATTGAGCACCATCGGGATGGTGATCACCAGGTTCGCCAAGCCGATGATCACGAGCGCCGCCTGCCAGCTGAGGCCCGCGCGCATCATGTAGGAGGCCAGCAGGTAGGTTGGGATGCAAACCGCCATACCCACCCACAGCGCCGCGAGGTTCCATACGTTCCATGTGCGCTTACTGGCTGGAATAGGCGCCAGATCGGCACTGTAAAGGGAGGATCCCGTGAGGTCGGGGGGAAGTTCTTGCGCCATGCACGAATATGAATATTGGAACAATGTAGGTTGCGCGGGTAATGAATGTGTACCAGGATGGCCCCAATGCTGATACGGGCGGGAAATGGGGCCGGTTGGATCTTATTAACGTGCATCCGGCCCGGTCCCGGCAGCCCACATGCCGATCCCGTTACATTTGTCGCCCTTTACAATGTACCACCCTATGATGAAGCGGATCTTGTTCGGAGCGGCCTTGAGCATATTGGCCTTCGGAGTACAAGCTCAGACCGACACGAGCGACCCCACCTTGATGACCGTGGCCGGCCAGCCGGTATCACGGAGCGAGTTCGAGTCGATCTATAAGAAGAACAACAAGGACGCCCCGGTGACCAAGGAGGCCTTGGACGAGTACTTGGACCTTTTCATCAACTACAAGCTGAAGGTGCGTGCCGCAGAGGATCTCGGCATGGACACCGTGTCGAAGTTCAAAAGTGAACTGGCAGGCTATCGCACGCAGTTGGCGCGGCCATACCTGATCGATCGTGGCTTGAACGACCAGCTGATGCAGGAGGCATTCGACCGCAAAAAGGAGGAGATCCGAGCGAGCCACATCTTGGTGCAGGTTGCACCGGACGCGTCTCCGGAGGACACCTTGGCCGCTTGGAAGCGGACCCTGGCGTTGCGTGCCCGTGTGGTCGGTGGCGAGGATTTCGCTACGGTGGCCAAGAGCAAAGGTGGCAGTGATGACCCAAGCGCTAAGACCAATGGAGGCGATCTGGGCTACTTCAGTGTGCTCCAGATGGTCTACCCGTTCGAGAACGCAGCCTATAAAACCCCCGAAGGACAGGTGAGCCAACCCGTGCGGACCAAATTCGGTTATCACATCATCAAGGTCACCGATCGGCGGCCGGCACAGGGCGAGATCAAGGTGGCTCACATCATGATCCGTAGTACCGACGAGGATAGTCCCGAGAAGCAACAGGAAGCGGAGAAGAAGATGGAAGAGGCTTACAGCCGCATCAAGAGCGGTGAGTTGACCTTTGCCGACGCCGCGATGAAGTACAGCGATGATGCCGCCACCAACACCAAGGGCGGTGAACTGCCACCTTTCACCACCGGCAAGATGATCCCTGAGTTCGAGGCCAAAGCATTCGGGCTGGAGAGCGACGGTGACATGAGCACCCCGTTCAAGACGTCCTACGGCTGGCATATCGTAAAACGCCTGAGCTACACCCCGCCTCCCAGCTTTGACGAAGCGAAGGCAGAGCTCAAGACGAAGATCTCCCATGACAGCCGTGCCGAGATCACCCGGAAGAAATTCCTCGCTGATCTGCGGGCCGAGTATCACTTCAAAGCATTCCCTAAGAACCTGACAGCCGTTGAAAAAGCGTTGGACACCACCATCTTCAGAAAGGGGACCATGGTGATGGACACCTTGTTGCGCAAGGATGCCGAGCAGACCGTGGTGATGCACAACGGCCTGAAATATGATCGGACCATCAACGGCATAATGAAGAACGGGAAGATGTTGAGCCCACTTGCCAAGATGGAGGCCAAGACGGTGCCTTTGCCCAATGATACCGTGGTGGTGCGCGACGTGGAACAGGGGTGGATGAACGACAAGGCGCACAATGCCAAGCTTACCAAGCCGGTCTTCACCATCGACGGTAAGAGCTACAGCCAACTTGATCTGCTCGACTTCATCCAACAGAAGCAGCGTCGTGGCACGGTGCAACCGATGGGCCAGTTCGTGAAGGACCAGTTCGACCAGTTCGTGGACGACCAACTTTTATCCTTCGAGGACGGGAACTTGGAGAAGAAATACCCCGAGTTCAAAATGTTGATGAAGGAATATCGCGACGGCATCCTTCTCTTCGAACTCACCGATGAGAAGGTGTGGAGCAAAGCGGTAAAGGATACCTCCGGGCTGGAGAGCTATTACGATCAGCACAAGTTCGATTTCATGTACCCTGTGCGCTATGACCTGGACATCTATACCTGCGCAAATGCCGATGTGGCCAAGCAGGTACGCGGCTTGTTGAAGAAGGGGAAGTCCAGCAACGACGTGTTGGCCATCGTCAACAAGAAGGATCCCACAGCGCTTATCGTTGAGAGCGGGCTCTTCACCAAGGAGGAAAAGCCGTTGATCAAGGATGTCACCTTGCCAGGGCTCACGGCGGACGTGGTCGCCGACGGCAAAGTGACCTTCGCGGATATGAAAAAAGTGGTTCAGCCCACTCCCAAGCCACTGAGCGAGGCCCGGGGACTAGTGACCGCGGCCTACCAGGACCAATTGGAGAAGGACTGGATCAAGGAGCTGCGCGGCAAGTACCCTGTGAAAGTGGAACAGGACGTGCTTTACAGTATCAAGTGACCATGACGGCAATTTGCCCAGGAACGAATTTGGGAAGGGCGGCGGTCATCGCCGCCCTTCTCCTTGCTTCCTGCGGGGCGAAGCATGATGCTACCGATCGTGTCGTGGCCGAGGCCTATGGCGATAAACTGTATTGGAGCGACCTACGCCCCGTTGTGCCCATGGACGCCACCCCGGAGGACAGTGCTGCGATCGCACGCCGTTTCCTGGACAACTGGGCCCGGGACCGCGTAATGCTGCACATGGCCGAGGATAACCTGGACAAGGACCAGATGAATGTGGAGGCCCAGATCAAGGCCTACCGGGAATCGCTGCTCACCTTCGCCTATGAGCAGGCCTTGGTGCTACAGAACTTGGACACCGTGGTCAGCGGTACCCAGGTGCAGGACTATTACGACAAGAACATCGCCAACTTCCAGCTGAAGGACAATATCGTCCGCATCCGGTGGTTCAAACTGCGGGACAAGGACAAGAAATTCTTACAACGGGTGGAACAGCTCTGGCGCAGTGGCAAAGAGGAGGATACGCACAAGCTGGAGGTGCTTCTCGCCCAGCGTGGCACCACCATCGTGGACAGCCATGACGATTGGGTGGAATTCTCCGCCTTGCAACAGCAGGTACCTTTGCGCCCGGATAATCCCACGGACTGGTTGCAACGCCAGCAAAAGGTGATCGTGGAGGACGCCACCGGCACTTACTTCTTGGACTTTCTCGACCATCGTTTGAAGGACAGCACCTCGCCTATCGACATGGTGGTCGGCCAGATCCGATCCATTATCATCAATCAGCGCAAGCTCAAACTCGTGGAGCGCATGCGCGAAGAACTATACACCAATGCGCTGGCCAAGAAGGATGTCCGTTTCCCATAAGGGTGCATTAATGCTCCTAGGCGTGCTTGCCATCGGCAGTGGTGCAACCCCGGTCCACGCGCAGGAGCAGCAGCCCGCTCCTCCCGGCCGTTATATCGATGGTGTCGTTGGCAACTTGGCCGGGCGCATCATCCTCTACAGCGACCTGGCGGGCCGCTTGGAACAGGCGCGCCAAGGCGGGGAGAACGTCACGGATTCACTGGCTTGCAATGAGTTCGAGGATCTGCTTTACCAACAGCTGTTGTTGGAGCAGGCCCGTATTGACAGCGTGATCCCGGATGAGACCCAGATCGGGGCCGAGTTGGACCGCCGCATCCGATACTTCGAGCAGCAGATCGGCGGACGTGAAAAGTTGGAGAAGTTCTATGGCAAAAGCGTCACGGAGATCAAGGCTGATTTCCACGACCAGGTCGCGGACCAACTGCTGAGCCAACAGATGCAGCAGAAGATCACCGGGGATGCACGCGTGACCCCAAAGGAAGTGGAACAGTTCTTCAAGAGTATCCCAAAGGACAGCCTGCCCTTCATCAATGCGGGGGTGGAGTTCGCGCGCATTTCCATCTACGCCAAGCCCACGGAGGAGGAGGATCGGCGCATGAAGTTGAAGCTGGAGGAATACCGTGATGCGATCGTGAAAGGGGAGAAGGAATTCTGCACGGTGGCCATCCTCTATAGCGAGGATCCCGGGTCTGCGGCCCAATGCGGAGAGCTGGGCATGGTCCCTCAGGGCGTGATGGTACCGGAGTTCGACGCCGTGGCGATGAGCTTGAAGGACGGGGAGATATCCCCCGTTTTCAAGACCAAGTACGGTTACCACATCATGGAGATGATCGACCGCAAGGGTGAGCAGTACAACGCACGCCACATCCTGCTGATCCCGAAAGCCTCTCCGGCGGATGTGGTCGGGGTGAAGGATCGTTTGGACAGCCTGATGACGGCGGTGCGCGACGGCAAGCTGGACTTCAGTAAGGCCGCTACCGACTTCAACGACGATGAGGACACCAAGGGCACGAACGGCTTGGTGATCGAACCCAACAACAACAGCCCGCATTGGGCCATCGGCGATCTGGACCAGAAGACGTTCCTCGTGTTGGACAAGCTTCAAGCGGGCCAGATCAGCGAGCCACAGTCGTTCGAGGATACCGACGGGAAAAAGGGATATCGGGTCTACCGCCTGCTGAAGCGCACTGATCCGCACCGCATGGACCTGGTACAGGATTATCCCTTGGTGCAGCAAGCCGCAGAGGCCAAGCTCCGACAACGGAGCGTGGACGACTGGGTGAAGGACAAGCTCTCCGGCACCTATGTGAACATCATTCCCGCCTACCAAGGCTGCAAATTCGAG
Source organism: Flavobacteriales bacterium (assembly GCA_038234075.1). Taxonomy (GTDB): domain Bacteria; phylum Bacteroidota; class Bacteroidia; order Flavobacteriales_F; family PHOS-HE28; genus PHOS-HE28. The sequence goes on from JBBSUV010000030.1 coordinate 42,420, forward strand.
CACCCTTGGATCGCCGCATCGGCGCAACAGCCCTAAATTGAACGACCAATACGAACAGCATGAGCGGAGATAACAGTGATGTGCGCGCAGTGGAGGAGTTCGGCGCGAAATACCGCCGATTGAAGGCTGAGATCAACAAGGTCATCATCGGTCAGGACAAGGTGGTGGAGGATGTGCTCATCGCGATCTTCAGCCGGGGGCACTGCCTATTAGTGGGTGTGCCGGGCTTGGCGAAAACGTTGTTAGTGAATACCGTGGGCGGTGCGCTCGGTCTCAGCTTCAACCGCATCCAGTTCACTCCGGACCTGATGCCCAGTGACATTATCGGTTCCGAGGTGCTCGACCAGGACCGCCAATTCCGCTTCGTGAAGGGGCCGCTCTTCGCCAATATCATCCTTGCGGATGAGATCAACAGAACTCCGCCAAAGACCCAGGCCGCACTCTTGGAGGCCATGCAGGAAAAGTCCGTCACCGCGGCGGGGAACACCTTCAAGCTGCCTGAGCCCTTCTTCGTATTGGCCACACAGAACCCGATCGAGCAGGAAGGGACCTATCCCTTGCCGGAAGCCCAGTTGGACCGCTTCATGTTCAACATCTTGGTGGATTATCCCTCTTACCAGGATGAACTCGCGGTTGTGAAAGCCACGACCGGCGGGGCCACCGCAAAAGTGGAACCCGTTATGAGCCTGGAGGAGATCCTGTTCTACCAAGGGCTTGTAAGGCGGATCCCAGTGCCGGACAATGTGCTGGAGTACGCCGTGAAGCTGGCCACCAGCACACGTCCTGGAATGCCGAATACACCAGCGGTGATCCGGGATCACGTGAGCTGGGGCGCCGGGCCGCGGGCAAGCCAATATCTGGTGATCGGAGCCAAATGCCACGCCTTGGTGCGGGGGCGCTTCAGTCCGGACATCGAGGATGTTCAGGCCGTGGCGGAACCGATCCTGAGGCACCGCTTGGTGCGCAACTACAAGGCCGAGGCCGAGGGGGTCACAGCGGAGCGGATCATCCGCGAGCTGCTTTGACCGGCGACATCGCGGATACGCCGAACGTTTAAGGGCTCCGGACGCCAATGGGCGTGTCGTGTTCGTTTTTTCGACAATTTGCGGATGAGGAACGTCCCGCGATCCCGTGCCTGTTGACCAGCGATGCCGGAAAGCGATGAACGTCCCCGCCCATACAGCCCTGCTCCCATGACTTTTCGCCACTTCGTACTTCCGGTGATCCTCGCGTCTTTCAGCCTGAACATCTCAGCCCAGAGCACAGATCTATGGCGATCCATTCCATTGGCCCCAACAGTACAGCAGGGTCGGATCACAACCCCGGACAAAGCGCTGATCTATCACTTGGACACAACGGCCATGCGCGTCCGTCTTGACCAAGTATTCCGAGGAACGGTACAGGACCTGCCTTCGTCCAGCGCAGTGATCACACTGCCTTTGCCGAACGGTATGTTCCAGCAGTTCCGTTTTTTGGAAACCCCCTTGATGGAGGTCCGGATGGCGGAGCGCTATGCCTATATCCGCACGTACTCCGGGGTCGCCACGATCGATCCGCTGGTCCGGGTGAAGTTCGATCTCACACCTGCGGGATTTCATGGAATGATCACGGGGCTGCCCGAAGGCGATGCTTTCATCGACCCTGTCGCCATGGGGAACAGTTTGGACCATCAGGTCTATTGGAAGCGCGATCTACGACTTGATGCGGAGATGAGTGCGGTCACCTGCACCTACGATGAAGTGAACGATGTGCCGCATGCCATGGCGCAAACAGAGCAATGGGTCGCGCAATTGGGGGACGCCCGTGCTGGGGATTGCCAATTCCGCACCTATCGTTTGGCATTGGCTTGCACGGGTGAGTATGCCAACTTCTTCGGAGCTACCGGAACGAACAAGGCTCCGGCGATCGCAGCAATGGCCACGACGATGAACCGTGTCAATGGGGTCTATGAGCGCGAAGCGGCACTGACCATGGTCCTGGTGGCGAACAGCGATCAATTGGTATTCACCAACCCCGCCACCGATGGCTACACCAACAATGACGGAGGGACCATGTTGGATGAGAATCAGACTAAGTGCGATGCGGTGATCGGTAGTGCGAACTATGACATCGGGCACGTTTTCAGCACTGGAGGCGGAGGTGTGGCTTATCTCAATTCACCGTGCACCGGCTTTAAGGCAGGAGGCGTCACGGGACGGAGTGCGCCTATCGGGGATCCCTTCGATATCGATTACGTGGCGCATGAGATGGGGCATCAGTATGGAGGCAACCACACCCAGAACAACAACTGCAACCGGGCGGGTCAAGCTGCGGTGGAAGTAGGCAGCGGCATCACCATAATGGGTTATGCCGGGGTATGCGCCCCCAATGTGGCGGACCATAGCATCGCCATGTTGGGCGGATACAGCCTTCAGGAGATCCATGCCAACATAACAGCGGGCAACAGCAGTGGATGCCCACAGACCGTGCCTTTGGTGAATGCGCCGCCTACGGTGAACGCTGGCGTGGACCGCACCATTCCCAAGAACACGCCTTTCGTGCTCACCGCGGTAGGCACGGACGGTAACGCCGGCGATAACCTCACCTACAGCTGGGAGCAAATGGACTATCAGCCTTCCACCCAACCCCCGGTGGCATCCAGTGCTCTTGGCCCGAATTTTCGTCCTTGGTTGCCTAGCACAAGCCCGCAACGCTGGTTCCCCAAGTTGTCCACTCTTGCATCAGGATCGGTCCCATCACCCAACTGGGAGGTATTGGCCAACGTTTCACGCACCTACAATTTTCGCGTCACCGTTCGGGACAACGCAGTGGGCGGTGGCTGCAACGCCCAGGACAACATGACCGTGAACGTGAACGGAAGCTCAGGCCCCTTTCTGGTGACCCAGCCCAACGCGGCGTTGACATGGCCGGCCATGAGCAGCCAGACGGTCACATGGAACCCGGCCGGCACCGCGGCATCACCGGTGAGCTGCGCGAACGTGGACATCCTGTTGAGCACCGACGGTGGCCTCACCTATCCGTACACCTTGGTCACTGCCACTCCGAACGATGGGAACGCCCCGGTGATCCTGCCGAACATCGCGACCACGACGGCCCGTGTGATGGTGCGTGCCAACGGCAATATCTTCTTCGACATCAGTGATCAGAATTTCGCCATCACGGCTCCGGAGCAGGTGCTCGTCCGTGCAAAGGTTTGGTTGGAAGCTTCTTATGTGGCAGGCGGCATCATGAAGGATGACCTGCGGGTGGCCGGTCTGGTCCCTACAGGAGAACCCTATAGCGGACTCGGGTTTGCCCAAACGGGGAACGGAGGCGGAGAAAGCTGCACCGCGGGTGTCCTGGCCATCACTGGTCCGAATGCGGTCGTTGATTGGGTACGGTTGGAGCTTAGGTCCCAAGGTTCACCTTCCACACTCGTTGCCACACGCCAGGCCTTACTTCAGCGGGATGGTGATATCGTGGATGTGGATGGGACCTCTGCGGTCTCCTTTGCGGTGCAGCCCGGCAACTACTATGTCGCCGTACGGCACAGGAACCACTTGGGCTGCATGACCTTGCAGGCGATCGCCTTGGGAGGGACTTCCACAACCGTGGACTTCAGCTCCTCATCGACGGCCACCTACGGTACTGATGCGCGAAAGCCTTCGGGCAGCGCGCGCCTGCTTTGGATGGGCAATACATGGGTGAATAATAAACTCAGCTACACAGGGGCCCAGAATGACCGGGACCCGATCCTCAGCTTGATCGGCGGGACGGATCCGACCATCTCTGTTCAGGGTTACTTCGTGGAGGACTCTTCCATGGATGGCTTCGTGCGTTACACCGGATCGAATAACGATCGGGATCCCATTTTGTTGAACATTGGAGGAAACCAGCCTACGGATGTGCGGATCGAGCAACTTCCTTAAACAGTCTTCGTAGAAGTACTCGCTGAAGTCCCTCTCGGCAAGGGCGAACATTCCATAGACGAACTGGCGGATATGATCGACAGGGTTGACTTTGGATGTCCGTTGAACGTACTTTTGTTTCCAAACAGCTTAATCGTGCACGCATGAAGTCAAATTTCCTCCTGCTCGTCCTCGTGGCTTTTTCGCCTGCTTTTGTGGCGGGACAAACGTTCACCCGGAGCACCGGCAGCCTGACCAATCAGAGCGCCCGCTCTGGAGGCTGCGTTGGCATCGCGGACATGGATGGCGACGGCTATGACGACCTTATCCTGTTGAACCAAAGCAAGGATCTCTACATCGACTATCAGAACCCTAATGGAACCTTCACGTCCCATTCCATGGGGCAAGCCTCTTCCTCCGCTCAATGGGGGATCTCGGTGGGGGATGTTAACGGTGATGGACACAAGGATTTCTTCAGTGGTGGAAACTTTGATGGGGTCCATTTCCTACAGATGACCGGCAGGGGACAATCCAACGGTTGGACAAACTTGAACAACGGCCAAATGTTCATGCAATGCAACAACATGGCCGATATCAATAACGATGGTGCGCTGGACATTTTTGCATGCCATGACACCAATGCCCCCAAGATCTGGATGAACGATGGTACTGGCAACTTGTCCTACACTGACTACATAGGTTGGGCTACGAACCCGACCAGTGATGCTTCCGGGAACTACGGAAGCCTCTGGTTGGATTTCGACAACGACGGTGATCTCGACCTGTTCATCAGCCACTGTCGCCAAGGGGTGAATAACTCGACTGATCCACGCCGCTGGAACCGCATGTTCGTGAACGATGGCAACAACCAGTATACCGACCGCGCATTGGAATTCGGTCTGCAGAACAGGAACCAGTCCTGGGCGGTGGATTTCGGTGACATCGATAACGATGGTGACCTGGATCTGGTGGTGACCAACCACGATACCAATATGCAACTGTTCCTGAATGACGGAACCGGCCATTTCACCGAGGCTACCGCAGGCAGCGGCTTGGCGATCACCGGGGCATTCCTGCAGGCGAAACTTGTTGATCTGGACAATGATGGCTACTTGGACCTGATCACCAGCGGCAATTTGGGCGGAAGTGCGGAGCATTACTTCCACGGCAACGGTAATGGCACCTTTACCGAGATGCCGAACATGCTCCCCGAACCATCCTCGCGCAACCTGCACACCTTTGCGGTGGGTGACCTGAACCACGATGGCTTCATCGATGTTTATGCCGGTTATGGCCAAGGCTACGTGACCCCCAGCACCACTCGCAATGATGAGCTGTATTTGAACAATGGTAATAGCAACCACTTCTTGAGTTTCACCCTTCGCGGCGAGCAGAGCAACCCGGATGCTGTGGGTGCTCGGGTCACTTTGTACGGCCCTTGGGGAACGCAGATCCGCGAAGTGCGGGCCGGTGAGAGCTATGGCATCGTTTGTTCGTTCACCTGCAACTTTGGACTTGGTGCGAGCACGATGGCGGACTCAGCGATCGTTCGCTGGCCATCAGGTATGATCGATAGGTACTATGGCTTGGTAGCCGATCAGTTTGTTACGGTCCACGAGGGGGAGACCCGCACCTCCATGTTGGCAGCGAAGGTGATCTTGGACGGGCCCTTCATGCAGGTCACGGGTTTGATGAACGATGACCTGCGCACCCAAGGCCTTGTGCCGTTGGTTGATCCGTACCCGGCATTGGGATTCGTTCCGATGGGTGCCGATGTTCCGCACCGCCTTTCATCAAACGTACTCGCGGTTGCGGGGAACAATGCCATCGTGGATTGGGTCTGGTTGGAATTGCGTTCTACTTCAAACAACTCGACCATTGTGGGCGCGCGAGCAGCGCTATTGCAGCGTGATGGCGACGTGGTGGACCTGGATGGTAAGAGCCCGGTGAGCATGCGCGTGCCTAACGGCTCGTACCACCTCGCTGTCCGACATAGGAACCACTTGGGTGTGATGACCGCGTCGAGTTATGCATTGAACGGGACGGTCACCAGCATCGACCTCCGGTCATCCAGTGTAAACACTTGGGGTACGAACGCACGGAAGACGGTCGGTTCGTCCAGGGCCATGTGGTCCGGCGAGATCACGGGTGATGCCAAGGTCAAGTTCACGGGCTTAGGCAATGACCGTGATGCGGTGCTGATCGCCATCGGAGGATCGGTGCTCACCGGCACATCCACTGGCTATATCAAGGCGGATGTGAACATGGACGGTGTGGTGAAGTACACCGGGACCTCGAATGACAGGGACCCTATTCTTCTGAACATCGGAAGTTCCTCTCCGACCGCATCCGTGGTTGAGCAACTGCCTTAACAGTTCTTCCCGACCATAGCCTCCGCTTTTTACACGGTAAAATTCCAATTTGCTGATGGGACATCTCAGATCCTTACTGTCCGGTTTCTGTCTGCGAACGGGGTTGATGGCCGTGCTGCTGGTGGCCCTTGCATTCCCTTCCACGGCACTGGCTGATAACGTACCGAGTTCCGTCGATGTCAGATTGGTACAAGGAAGTGCGTCGGATCAATTGCTGGTGCAGGTGAAATTGCATGGGGCAGGCACATTCGGTGGGATCTTGAGCGCGATGACCGTGACCATCCGGTACGATGCCTCATCCAGTGGGACATTGGGAGGAGGAACGACCTTTTGCAGCGCGTGGAGTTCATTCCCTCCGTCTGCAGTGGTTGTCAATAGCGGTAATGCCTATCGGACCTACAGCGGGTTTGGCCTCAACCGGCTGGAAGACGCTGCTATTGACGGAGGATGTGCAATGAGCCTGCCGGTGGAGACCTGGTTCACGATCACTACAATCCCCGTCGCAGGTACGGGCTGCACGGCGTTCACTTTAGGTAATGATGCATACACCGGTGCCGAGAACCGGGATTTCTATATCTCCATGAACGGTCAGGACGTTACCGGCCAAGTGGTGGGTGGCGCCGTGAGCGCGGGCAATTGTGCCGCGGACTGTTCAGGTGTGATCGGTGGTACGGCCCTCCCGGGTACAGCGTGCAATGATGGTAATGCCAACACCACGAATGATACGTGGAATGCCTCCTGTGTCTGCATCGGTACAGTGACCTGCACCGCACCTGTTGTAAGCACTCCCACGAGCAACGCCCCGATCTGTTCAAGTAGCTCATTGAACTTGGGCGTCACTGCCACAGGTACCGGGCCACTCAGCTATGCATGGACCGGCACGGGCACCTTCAGTCCTAATGCGTCCTCACAGAACGTTACGGTGTCCGGAGCAGCTACAGGTAACTATCAGGTCGTTGTTACGAATGCCTGCGGTACGGCTTCAGCAAGTGTTCCGGTCGTTGTTAACGTGGCTCCATCCGCCACTATTGGCTACTCCGGCTCTCCTTTCTGTACCTCTGGTGGCACCGCGACCGTGACGCGGACGGGCAGCCCAGGCGGGACCTATAGCGCTTCCCCTTCGGGACTTTCGATCAATGCGAGCACAGGCGCGATCACATTGGGCAGCAGCGTTGCGGGCAGTTACACTGTGACTTACAGTATAGGGGCGAGCGGTGGTTGTGCTGCGTTCAACACCTCCGCGTCGGTAGCGGTGACTGCCGCACCATCAGCCTCCATCAGTTACAGCGGTTCTCCGTATTGCACCTCGGGTGGGACTGCGAACGTGACGCGGACAGGCAGCACGGGCGGAACTTACAGCGCTTCACCTGCGGGACTCTCGATCAATGCGAGCACAGGGACGATCACCTTGGGCACGAGCAGCCCGGCTACTTACACGGTGACCTATGCCATCGCGGCAGGCGGTGGATGCGCGGCGTTCAACACGACGGCCCAAGTGGTCATCGGCACTTCACCTTCGGCGACGATCTCCTATAGCGGCTCCCCGTATTGTACTTCGGGTGGGACTGCGAACGTGACGCAAACGGGTAGCACTGGAGGCACCTACAGCTCTTCACCTGCTGGCCTCTCGATCAATGCGAGCACAGGCGTGATCACCTTGAGCGCAAGCAGCCCGGCTACGTACACGGTGACCTATGCCATCGCGGCAGGTGGTGGTTGCGCGGCGTTCAGCACTACGGCCCAAGTGGTCATCGGCACTTCACCTTCGGCGACGATCTCCTATAGCGGTTCTCCGTATTGTACTTCGGGCGGGACTGCGAACGTGACACGAACGGGCAGCA
>JBBSUV010000031.1:0-48245 GCA_038234075.1 Flavobacteriales bacterium
AGAAGAGCTGGAAAAAGAAGATCCGCAACTGGCCCGATATCCGTCGCGCATTGCAGAACCACTTTCCGGAACGCTTCAAAAACGAGGCACTTTGAGAACCAATGAAAAGGAGTCCTGACACACTTTCTCGAATACTCCCGTACCCAGCGGTACTCCTCCGTTCAGCGTAGACCATGAGCTGCTAGGCATTCCACTACCTTACTCCCTTACCACCTTTACCTCCCTTACTTCCTTTACCTCCCTTACTTCCTTTACCTCCCTTACTCCCTTTACCTCCCTTACCCCCTTTACCTCCCTTACCCCCGTTTACCTCCCGTATCCCTATTACCTCTCTCACTTCCCTCGATCCTCCAAGGCATACAGCTCAATGCGGCCTAGCTTTGCAGCCGACCATGCAGATCGATGATTTTCGCCACCAAGGCATGCGCCGCAAGCTGGTGGAAGAGCTAAGGGGAAAGGGTATCACTGATGCCCGCGTGTTGGCCGCCATAGGTAAAGTGCCCCGTCACCAGTTCATCGACGACAGCGCCTTCGAGCGCTTCGCTTATGTGGATCAAGCTTTCCCGATCGGCTGTGGGCAGACCATCTCCCAGCCCTATACCGTGGCCTTCCAGAGCCAGTTGCTGCAGGTGAAGGCGGGTGAGAAGGTACTGGAGATCGGCACCGGCTGCGGTTATCAGACCGCCATCCTCTGTGAACTTGGCGCTAAGGTGTACAGCGTTGAAAGGCATCAGCCGCTATACCTCACCACCAAGAAGCGCCTTGCGGAAATGGGTTACCGCGCCCATCTGGTACATGGGGACGGCTACAAGGGCCTCCCGGTGCATGCGCCCTTCCAGAAGGTCATTGTCACCTGCGGGGCACCAGAGGTCCCCCGGGCCTTGGTCGATCAAATGGTGCACGGCGGTATCCTCGTTATCCCCGTGGGCGGGGAAGGCGGCCAGGCCATGTACAGTCTGGTGCGTACGGAAGAAGGACAGGTGCGAACTGAGCACGGGGCCTTCAGCTTTGTGCCGATGGTGGAAAACAAAGTGAAGGGGTGACTACGTGATTTCACGGACTGTACTACATTCGCCCCCGAAATCAAGAAATTCATCGAACCGGAGGATCGACGAAGAGCACAAGGAAATCGACTATCAACAAAAAACGGTTGATATGTCATCCAAATGTTTATAAGTTTGCGCCCCCGGTCCGATAGATTTGACCGACCAAGCAGAACGAACCACTAACCAAAGCACACGAAAAACCAAAAAAACGTCATGAAGAAGACTGTACTTATCACCGCAGCGCTCTTCGCCGTAACGGCTGCCTCCGCTCAGACGGGCGAGATCACCAGCAACCGTGGCGAGAACTGGCTGTCACAAGACGGCGACTGGGGCCTCACGTTCAGCGCGAACCCTTTGTTGAACTATGCTGGTAACCTGTTCAATGGTACTACCGGCAATGATATCGGCGGTGGGCTGACCTTCCTGAGCGATGACATGGTCATCCGCGGGAAGAAGCTGATAGATGCCAACACCGCATACCGTGGTGAGTTGCGCATCGGCTTCGGTAGCATGAAGACGAGCCAGAATGTGGACGACGTAACGAACTCCGACGCAACCGTTACCGTGGAAGATGTCATGAAGCAGAACAACATGAACATCAACATCGGCGTGGGTCTCGAGAAGCGTGTTGGTAGCACCCGCGTGGTGGGTGTCTACGGTGCCATGTTCAATGTGGGCTTCGGCAACAGCAAGAACACGTACGAGTACGGCAACCCTTTGAGCAGCACGAACACTGCCCATACCAACACCTTTGGTCAGGGCACCGGTGTGACCGAAGCGAAGAACGGTTCTTCTTTCGGCATAGGACTGAATGCATTCGCTGGTATCGAGTGGTTCTGCGCTCCTAAGATCTCCCTCAGCGGTGAATACACCTGGGGTCTGGGTCTCAGCAGCCGTGGTTACGGCTCCACCACCACCGAGTCTTGGGATGCCGCCGCTAACAGCGGTAACGGGGCTTCCACGAGCACTTCGGCTGATGGAGGTCAGAAGACCAGCAGTTTCAAGATCGACACCGGCGTGAGCGGTTCAGCTCTCCTCGGTATCAATTTCTACTTCCAATAAGAGAGTTTCTCGCTTTGGTCCTGAAAGCCCCCGGAAACGGGGGCTTTCTCGTTCCTATAAGTGTCTGCCGGCGGTGAACGGTGGAGAAGCTGAGCTGCTGTAGCACCAAGAGCCGCCATCTATCAGGCCTTGTTGGTTAGAGATACCTTCGTATCCATGATCCCCATCCTCTCCGCTGATAAGCTTCGGCAAGCTGATGCGCACACCATCGCCCACGAGCCCATCGCATCCATCAACCTGATGGAACGCGCGGCCTTGGCCTGTGCCAAGAAGCTGATGGAGACCCTGGAGTGCGATGTGCCTGTGGTGGTATTGGCCGGCATGGGCAACAATGGCGGGGACGGCTTGGCCATGGCGCGCATGCTGCACATGGCTGGACATCCCGTCCAGGTTTTGGTGCCGCGGTACAAACAGGTCGGTAGCCCGGACTATGAGGTGAACGTGCAGCGAGCGCAAAAGGCCGGGATCTCCGTGGAATTGTTGGAGGAAGGAGCGGAGCTGCCCACTTTCGCGCCGGGCGCCTATGTGGTCGATGCCCTTTTCGGCACGGGTCTGCAACGGCCCATCACCGGCTGGCTGAAAGAATGGGTGCTGGCACTTAACGCAAGACCCAACGAAGTGCTCGCCATTGATATGCCTTCAGGCTTGATCTCGGAAGACAACACGAAAAATGATGCGGATGCCATCGTCAAAGCCGAACGCACCTTCACTTTGGAACTGCCGAAGCTCGCCTTGCTGTTGCCCGATAATGCCCCCTATTCCGGTGACTGGGAAGTGATCCCCATCGGTCTGGACCGGAATTTCATCGCGGGTCTGGAGCCGGAAGCTGTGCTGTTGGAGGCCGCTGAGATCGCGGCCATGTTGCCGGAGCGCAAGCGCTTTTCACACAAGGGCGATCATGGGCATGCATGGATCCTCGCCGGAAGTAAAGGGAAGATGGGTGCTGCGCTATTGGCCGCCAAAGCCTGTTTGCGCTCTGGCTGTGGGCTGCTCACCGTGCATGTGCCGGCCGCGCAGGAAGCCGTGGTGCATAGCGTTGTTGCGGAAGCAATGGTGTCCTCGGATAAAGAAAGCGTGCATTTATCAGCGGTACCGGACCTCTCTAAAGCCTCGGCCATCGGCATCGGGCCGGGGATCGGGATGGCCGATGGGACAGCACGCATGCTGAAGCTGCTCATTCAGGAAGCAACCGCGCCGCTGGTGTTGGACGCCGACGCACTCAACATACTCGCGGAGAACAAGACCTGGCTTGCATTTCTTCCTGCTGGTTCTATTCTCACCCCGCACCTCAAGGAGTTCGAGCGCTTGGCCGGGAAAGCCGCGAATGATCACGAGCGCCTGATCCAGGCGAAGGACCTCGCCATGCGCTTGCGTTCCGTTGTGGTCCTGAAGGGCGCGTACACGGCCATCTGCTCACCTGACGGAAAGATCTTCTTCAACGGCACCGGCAACCCCGGGATGGCCAAAGGCGGCAGCGGCGATGCGCTCACAGGCATCATCACAAGCCTGCGTGCTCAACGAATCGATCCTCTTTCAGCTGCGCTCGTTGGCGTGTATGCACACGCCTTGGCCGGTGATCTGGCCGCTCAGGAACGCGGCATGGATGGCATGCTTCCCAGTGATCTTATCGATCAGTTGCCCAACGTTTGGAAATACCTGCGTGCCAAGGTTGACTAAGGCAGAGAAGACGAACCGACAATACTCGGAGCAGTGAGCATTCATCTCAGAAACGCCAGTGCTTTCTGGCACTCCCTCTTCAATGTTTCACCAGCTTCTGCACTTGCCTGTTACCATCGGTGGATATCACTTCCACGAAATAGATCCCGTTTTGCTTAGACCGTAGATCCAGTAGCAGTTTCGTTTCCGAAATTCCCACGGCTTGGTTCATCAGCTTCCGGCCGGTAGCATCGAAAAGGTTCACGGTTCTTGGATCCGAAATGCTGGTTAATTCCAAGGTGGCAAGCCCAGTAGTTGGGTTTGGCGTTAAGCTGAATGTGGCACGATCTTTCGTTCCCTCTGGAACTCCCATGTTTGTCAAATTGGTTTTCCAGACGCCCTCTTGGTATATCCCCGCATAGAGTTCGTTACTGGTAGCGGCAAGAGAGAGCACGGCCGCACTTTCAGGAATTCCCCAGTTCATCGATGTCCAGGTGGACCCATGGTCCGTGGAATAGAACACGCCTTGGCCAACCGTGCCAGCAAAGAGGTTCGGCCCGTTGGCTGCTAGGCAATGGATGTTTAATGTATCCAATGCACCCGTGTTGATCGATGACCAGGACGCGCCTTGATCATCTGAATGGAACGCTCCATTCGAGGTTGTCGCGTATATATCAGTACCCGAGGTGGTCAGCTTAACAGAATAGGTCGAATCCGGCCAGCCATTATTCGCGGCCAGTGCCCAAGTACTGCCCTGATTCGAGGATAGGTAGATTCCTTGTGATGAAAGGGCATACAATTCAGAATCGGAGGCAGCCATGGAGGTCGTTCGGAAATCTAATCCCTGGGCTGCCAAATCCCAGGTTATACCAAGATCGGCAGTACGATAAATGGTACTATCACTAAATGATGCAAATAGATAGTTCCCATTGGACACTAACGATGTCACACTCCTGAACCACCAAGAACCCGCCGGGATATTTGCGGATTCCCAGGTCAGTCCTTGGTCGTAGGATTGCATTACTGCCCCGTAACTCGTGCCAGCAAATACGGCACCATCCTTATAGGCTAGTGAGAATACCCACTTAAGCCCCGCTGTTTGCCAGCTGCTTCCTCCTAGCTTGCGATACACGCTGGAAGATCCGATATAAATATCCGAACCGGTCCATATTAGATTTTCACAGATCGGTATGGATAATCCCACATTTTGCTCCTCCCAGATCGTCCCATTGGTCATTATTCGATATACACCATGATCTGTACCGACGAGAAGTTGTGTTCCTTCGGTCGCATGTGAGCTTACTATAGATGAGCCCAAGCCAGTACCAGAAGGGATCCAAGTAGACGTGCCTGCAGGAAGTCGATACACACCGGAATCTAGAGATATGTATAGGTTGGAATTAAATGCTATTAGATCATGAACTACATTATCGCCAGTTGGCATTCCCGCACTTGCATAATCCCAGTTCATTCCATTGTCGGTTGATTGAAAAACGCCGCCACCTCCCATGGAACTGAGATAACGCGCTGCATATAGAACCCCGTCAACCCTAATGATTTTATAATTCAGGTATGACGAAGACTGTGAGTCGACAGGTAAGACTTCAGGCCAGCTATAACCTTTGTCCATTGAGCGCCAAATGCCACCCCCTGAACCACTTACATAAAGATCAGAACCCACGGCGGTAAGGCCTGTTCCGGGTAGCAGGGAGACAACATGCCATTCCACTCCGTTGGTTGTTGATGAGTAAAGCCAGTTAGCATCATCAAAGAATATCTCAAGAAAAAGGGTGGAATCAATGGCTGTCAGATTTGAAATCGATATCATGTCACTGAAATCTATTCCAGAAATTGGCGATGGAAACATATCCCATTGGCTGCCATCGTATCTGCGCAAATCTTCGCCCACTGCGAATAAATAGTCATTGGTAGATACAAGAGAATATCTACCGAACCCATCCGGTAGTGCGTTACTCCAGATCTGTCCTTCATCCGAAGAGCGAAATATCCCACCATCCGCCCCTGAGGCATATAAATTTCCGTCGAATACAGCCATGGACAATACCTCACCGCCGTATGGCCCTTCCGTGGAAGTCCACTGCGCATGGGCGAGTTGACTTGCACAGCTGAGCACAGTGACAAGAAGGAGCATTACACCTTTGTGTGCGGTACTGGATGTCATCGATTCAAGGAATTTGTTCAGGGTTGTGACCGACGCTGGAACCACGAGGATGGAACTGCTCCATTCGAAGAGTCGGCAAAATACAAGTTAGAGCGGGTAAAAGGCAAACCGGAATGTCTTTTGTCGCGTTCAGTTCAAGAGTACAAGGGCTTGACTTGTGCAACCCGTAACCCGCCAACCCGCAATCCGCAACCCAAGAACGTTGTCAAAAAATATCCACAACCGGACCCTTTCCTTCACGCAGTATCTCCGGTTGCGCTCCGGTCAGGTCGATCACGGTGGATCCTTCCATACCGCAGATGCCGCCGTCGATCACCAGTTCCACCTGCTTGCCGAGGCGCTCTTCGATCAATTCCGGGTCCGTGGTGTGCTCCAATATCATGTCCTCATCATGCACACTGGTCACCACCAGCGCATGCCCCAAGCCTTCCACAAGGGCCAACGGGATCGGATGGTCCGGCACACGGATACCGACGGTGTGCTTGTTGTTCTTGAAAAGGCGGGGGATCTCGCTGCTGGCGGGGACAATGAAGGTGTAGGGCCCCGGCAGCGCTTTCTTCATCATGCGGAAACCTGGTGTGTCGATCGCGCGGGCATAGATGCTCAACTGGCTCAGGTCCTTGCAGATCAAGGACAGGTCCGTTTTGCGCGTCTTGGTCCCTTTCAAGCGAGCGATGGCCTCAATGGCCCGGGGCTGGTGCGCGCTACAGACGAACGCGTAGACGGTGTCCGTGGGACATACGACCACAGCGCCGTTGTTCAGCCGCTGCACCACATCTGCGATCTTCCGGGTCTCCGGATTCTTTGGATGTATCTCCAACAACATCCTACTTCGCAGCGACCTGCTGCGCGGCCTTCTTGTGATCGGCCAGGAATTTCTCCAGCCCGCTGGTAGTGAGCGGGTGATCGAACAAGGCGAGGATCGCGCTCAGCGGGCAAGTGGCCACGTCAGCGCCCACCTCCGCGCATTGAATGATGTGCATGGGATGGCGGATGCTGGCGGCCAGGATCTGCGTGTTGAACCCATAGTTGTCATAGATGGTGCGGATCTGCTCGATCAATTGCACGCCATCGGTACTGATATCGTCCAAGCGGCCGATGAAGGGCGAGACATACGTGGCCCCGGCCTTGGCGGCCAATAGAGCCTGTCCCGCACTGAATACCAACGTGCAGTTGGTCTTGAGCCCCTTGTCAGCGAAATGCTTGATGGCCTTTATACCGTTGCGCGTCATCGGAAGCTTCACGGTGATGTTGGGGTGCAACGCTGCGAGGTTCTCGCCTTCGCGCACCATCTCATCGTAATCCGTGGCGATCACTTCGGCGCTCACGTCACCGTCAACGATGTTGCAGATGTCCACATAATGCTTCATCACCCGGTCGGTGCCGGAGATGCCCTCCTTGGCCATCAGGGATGGATTGGTGGTTACGCCGTCCAAGATGCCGAGGTCCTGGGCTTCCTTGATCTGTGCGAGGCTGGCGGTATCGATAAAAAATTTCATGCTGTACACGCCCGAACATGGTTGTTGCGAACGCTTCCACAAAGGTAAGCCAGCGCACCACGTGGCCCATGGCCGAAATGCGTTGCGGCCCGACGAATGCCGGGCCGCAACGGTATCCAGGGTGTGGGAAAGCCTACTTCACCCAGCGCACGGTACCAACCCGCCCGTTGCCGGTGACGCGGATGGTATACACACCCGGGTTCAGCCCGCTCAGGGGTAGCGTCACGCGATCGGTGGAAGGGAACGCGGAACTATACACTGTGCGGCCTTGGGCATCGAACACGTCCAAGTTGATCACGGTGCGAAGAACTTGGTCCATCAACAACACCGGGTTGTCCGTGGGGTTCTGTTCCAAGCGGAGGTTTGTGCCGCTTGCAGGAAGCGATGCCACGCCGGTGGAAAGTTCCGTGATGTTCTGCGCAAAAATGCCGTTGGGGGTGCGATCGTCCTGCCAGACCACCACGGCCTGATCATCCCTTGTGCTTGTCACCACTACATCCCCCTTGGTGCTGGTGGCGGTGGAAACATCCCGCAACGCCGGCGACCAGACCGCTGCACCGGAAAGATCCACGCGTTTGGCCCTGAGTATGTCGGAGTTGACAGTTGAGGTGCTTTGGATGATGAGCGCACCATCGCCGGTGGAGGAAATATCGACCGGCGTGGTATAGGTGCCACTGAATAGGATCGCTGGGAAAGCCGGTCCGAGCGGCAGTGCACCAGCGGTGTCCACGCGTTGCACGGCCACCGCCGATTGTCCTTGCGCGAGGTCCGTCACTTGCAAGGGGACCATCAGCCCATCATCGTCGTTGATCCAGGCAAAGCCTTTGCCCGCAGTGAATTTCTGTACGTTATCACTGTTGTCCAAGCGGGTGCCCTCGGCGGACCAAAGTGAACCATCTGAACGCACCCGTTGCATGTACACGTCGCTGAGGTTCGGGTTGTTGGGATTGCCGGTATTGAAGGCGATGTAAAGGCCATCCTGTCCGTCCGGTGCGGGCTGTGGAAAGAAGAATCCGGAGATCGTCTTGGTGGATACCTGAACTGGGTCGTGCCATACCGCTAACCCGGCCTCGTCGAAGCGTTGGGCGAACATTCTGGCGGGGGCCATGAAATCGCCACCTTCCAACTCGTACTGCAGAATGAAATCCCCTTCGGTGGTGGCTACGGGAACGGGCCGAGAAACCCTGGTAGCAGCCGAGATCTCACTTGCGGGTGTCAACAACAAGTGGCCTTCCGGATCTATCAGTTGGTAGGCGATACGTCCGGGTGAATCATTGGTGTTCCATGCGACCACCGTATTCCCGTTGCGCAAGGGAGCGATCGTGGGACTGAGTCCTGTGCTGCCTTCAGTGGGTAGTTCCACACCGTCCGCGCCCCATAGAAAGGCACCATCAGGGTCTATCATGTACGCCACGATGTCCAAGGATCCCGTGCGTTCGTCCTGAAAGGCGACGATCGCATTGCCGAACCGGTCGCTTTTCAGGTCATAACGGAAGATCGCGCTGTTCTGCGGGAAGGCGCTCGCGATCAAGCCGGCCTCATCCCACATCCGGTTCCCGTCCACGTCCAATCGCTGCATCCGCAACTGGTAGCTGCCGCTGCCGTTCTCGAACCAGCTCACATAGGTGCTACCATCCGGGCCGTCCGCGATCAGGTGCGAGGAAATGTCCATCAATTCGGCGGCACGGACCGTCGTGTTCACTGAAGCGTCCGTGGTCCATTGCGCCTGTGCGGAACCGACGGCCAAAAGGAACAGCAGAGCAGGGGAGAATTTTCTCATTGGGGTTGGTTTGGAAGCACAAGGTAAAATTTCCGGCTCCCTACATGGGAACAGAACTGGCTGAAGCACGTATTCCTAAGGCTTGTCGTCGTCTCACCGGTACTCCCGCATGAGCAACCGTTGGAAAAACCTTCCCGGCAGCACCTTCTTCAGGATGACTGCCAGCCGTTGCATGCCATGTGCGGCATAATACACGGACTTCGGCCGGTCCGTGCCCATGATCTTCTGCACCAGCACGGCCACCTCGTCGGGGTCGTGGCTATAATGCAGGCTGCCACCTAGCAATTCCATGGCCCGCTCGTAACCCTTCTTATAGGGTTCGCCGATCACGGTGGGCCGGATGCGGTTCGCGCCGATATTGGTCTTGTACTCGCCGGGCTGAAGGCTCACCACGTGGATGCCGAACGGCTTCACTTCCATGCTCAGCGTTTCCGTGTAGCGCTCCAGTGCCGCTTTACTGGCGCTGTAGAAACCGCGGTAGGGCAGACCGAAATTGGCGGAGAGGCTGGTGATGTTGACGATCAACCCCGAGCCTTGGCTTCGCATCTGCGGCAGTGCCGCGCGACAAACGCGGTGAGCACCTATCACGTTGGCATCGAATAGTGCGGTGGCTTGTTCAGGCAGAAGATCTTCCGTAGCCCCTTGGATACCGACGCCGGCATTGTTCACCACAACGTCGATGCGGCCTGTCCCAGTGATCACCTCATTCACGGCATGTTTCACCGAGGTGTCATCCACCAGGTCCATGGTGATGAGACGGTAACCTTGGGGCTGCTCATCCACGTTGCGCGAAGTGCCGAAAACAGTGTGTCCTTGTGCCGCCAAGCGCGTGCAAATGGACTTTCCGAGCCCGCTGGAACCGCCGGTGACCAGTACAACCTTGCTGGAGGGGGACATCGATAGGAGGCAAAAAAGTGGGGCAAGCTCCTCGTATCGCTCCGCTACAACCGCCTACCCTTGCTGCCTTCCGGCCCTAGGGGATTCAGCAGGAGCTGGACGTACAAGACTTGCCCCGCACAAAGGTAACTCTTCCAGGCGATCCACCACGGGTAGCGATCGTGTTTTCCCGCAACGGCGCGAGGACGCAGCGGAAACGCAACGGACCGATAGTGCATTAACCACAACGGACACAACCGGAACGCATCGAACTACGGTTTACCGGACCTCGACGGAATGTGTTATCCCGTCACCAAGCGCAGGCCCACCAAGAAAAGAGCCACGGCCAAGGTGCGGATGATCCACTGCGGCTTGGTATGGTGCGAGGCCCACGCGCCCACCTGTGCACCCACCACGGTTCCCGCACCGATCGTCAACACGTAAGGCCAGCCCGCCGTGAGGTTGCCTTGGGCGATGTGCGCCCCAGTGCCGGCAAGAGCCATAATGGCGAGAATGAAATGGGACGTTGCCGTTGCAATGGGCACCGGGAAGTGGAGCACAGCCGTGAGGATGGGAACATGGATGATGCCGCCTCCGATGCCAAGCAAGCTGGAAAGGAAACCTACGAAGACGCTCAGGATAATGCCGGTGGCCATGTTGAAAGTGTAGCGGTAGGTGTGTCCTTCGTGGTCCACTATGGTTCGGTGGGCGCGATAGGTGCGCGTGACCAGCGCGGTGGCCTGGTATTGCGGTTTGACCAGTAGGAAAGTGGAGACCCCAAGTAGCAGAATGCCTAAGACCAGATCGAAGGTATTCCGCGGAATGTACTGCGTGGTATAGGCGCCGATGATGGCGCCGGGAAGCGTGGCCAAGGCCAGGATAGCACCGGAGCGGTAGTCGATGCGCTTCAGGCGGGAATAAGCAAAGGAGCCAGAGGCTGCGTTGATGAAGACCACCGCTAGGGAGATGCTCGTGAGCGCCTCGGGGGCCATGTCCGGGAACAGGATCAAAAGCACAGGCAGCAGAATGAAGCCACCGCCGGCGCCGATCAAGGTGCCCAAAGCGCCCACGCCGAAACCGAGTAAAATGTATAGTCCTATGTGTGTAATGTCCATGGATCAACTGATAGTCGGCACCCGGCTTCGTTCCTTTCGATGAGCTACCACGATGAGTCCACCGAGTAACACCGCTGTGATCAGCGTGGCCGGCAAAGTCCCCAGAGCCATGCCTCCTGAACTTCCCGGCTTCGTCAAGAGATCCCCGAACGTGGCACCGAATGGTCGGGTGAAAATGAATGCGATCCAGAACAAGAGCACGTCGTTCAGACGTGTGAAGCGGTGCAAGGCCAATACCACCGCAATGACCGCAGCAGTGATCAATGCACCTTCAACGTAACTGAAGCCGAGGTTATCCGAGAGCATGTCGCCGAAGGCCGTGCCCAAACTGTTCGAGGCGAGAATAGCTGCCCAGTAGAACAGCTCCTCGCTTCGCAGCGTGATGGGATAGACCCTGATCCCGCCCAGCCGGATGTGCCACGAGGCCAGGATGATCAGCAACGCGGCAAGCAGCACGGCCGAGCCAGCGACATAGCCGAGGCCCAAGCTGCGGTCCATGAAGTCGCTGATCTCCGTGCCCAGCGTGGTGGTGCCAACGATCACCAGCCAATACAGCGGCGCAAGGAACGACCGGTGTGATAGCTGCAGGAGGAGCACAACGGCGAATCCAGCAAGTGTGATCCCAATGCCGCTGGCATAGCCCAAGCCCATGGTCATGGACAGTTGATCACCGAGCGTCTCGCCCAAGGTGGTGGCCAAGATCTTCATCAGCCAAAAAAGCAGCGTGACCTGTGCGACCTTGTTCATCGGAATGTTCCGGTCGCGTGTCTCTGGTTCACGTCAGGACGCGTAACGATGCGAAAAGTAGTGTTGGACATCGGTCGCAGATCGTCTGCGACCGATGTCTATCTCGCATCAACGTGCACTGCGGACGAAACGCCCGACACTGACCCCGTCCACTGCGGTGACGCGCAACGTCCATAAACCGGGTGTCAGCGTGCTGATATCCAGTGTGAGCTCGTTCGCACTTGGAGCGGTGGTCGCTGCTCGTACGATACGTCCCGTTGCATCGATCAATTCCAAACGGCTGATCTGCGCTGCAGGGAAGGGAAGCACGACTTTCACAGCATCCGTGGCCGGATTAGGCCAGATCCCGATGGGCTGCCCCGCCGGAAGTTCACTCACGGCGGTGGCTGCGTCATTGGCGTTCTCATTGAGGTTAGGGGCGAACTCGTTGGGGCATTCCAGCAGGTACACCATCACCACGGCACTTTCAGAAGGACAGGGTGGATCGCCCAGGACCATGTAGGTATAGGTGCCAGCATCCATAGCTCCCGGTACGAACACGCCATTATCCACCTCGCTGGGTCCGGTCCAGCTGCCTCCCATGTCAGGTGTTCCGTTCAAAGCAGGGAAGAGCAGCACGGCAGGGCCATCAATGCACGCGGTGACCTCCCCGTCGGTGCCGGCGTCCGGAGGCGTGTTCACCACTATGGTCACGCTTGCCGTGGCGTTGGTGCAGGGTGAAGTTCCAACGACCGTGTAGATATAAGTGCCCGAACCCATGGTAGAGGGATCGAACTGCCCGTTGAAGGGTGCGCCTCCGTTCGCCCACGTTCCTGAGGGATCGGATGTGGTGCCCAGTGCATCTAGGAGGTCGATGATGCTATCCGTTGCGCATAATGTGAGGCTCGTGGATGTACCTGCATCGGCCGCCATTACAACATTAACGAACACGGTTGCTGTGTAAGGGGCGTTGAACGAGCCTCCCACGGTATAGGTGTATGCACCTGGCGCGTCGGTCGCGGGGTTGAATATCCCGCTGAATGAATTCCCGTTCGGGACCGTCCACATACCGTCCGGACAAGGATCGCCACCAAGCACATTCAGAAGTGTCAAAGGCATGGTGTTGGAACAGAGGCTAATGGACGCGTCGCTCCCGGCGGTGCATGCAGGTGGGCAGGCATTTACCTGGATCGATGCACCCAGTACGTCCAAGCTGGCGCAAATGGGACCTCCGGCCTGGGTCAACGTGAGGTTGAGGTCATAGCCGGTGGTCACTCCAAGTTGCACCGAGGAAATGCTCCATGTGAAGGGGTTATAAACGAATGCGTGGATGTGGTAGAGACCGGTATCGATAACGGTGAACGCAGGCGAGCTGCGCAGGTCCAGCAGAACCAGATCGGAACCTTGCGAAAGCCAGTAGCCCATTACGAAGCCCGGTGGCACGAGCGTGTCCCCATTGGAGATCGCACTGATCGACAAACTGTCCTGGCCCAAGCAGGGCACTTCGGTCTCTGAGTTCATGGACCCAGCGTCGGCCAAGCAGGAAGGCGAGCAGTCCACCACTTGGAAATCCGCACCGTCCATGTCCAAGCTCGCGCAGATGCCTCCACCACCTTGTAGCAACTGGGCGTTCAGGTCCAGCAGGGTCGTCTCACCCAAAACCAGTGTGCTGAGCTCGAAGGTCGCCGGATCGTATACGAAGGGATGGATACCATAATGCCCGGAAGCTTCCACGGTGAACTCAGGCGCAGCGGCATGCGCGAGGATCACCGGGATGTCGCTTTCCTGGGTGAGCAGGTAGACGAGTTCGTAGCCATCGGGAACGGTGGCATTGCCATCGGGTGTGCCACTGAGCGTGGCCAGACCTTTGGACAGGCAGACATCCGCTTGGTCGGCGCTCACCACGCCCGCTTCCGCGAAGCACGAAGGTGTGCATTCACCGGTCTTCACAAAAGCCCCGCTGATGTCCAAGCTGGCGCAGATGGAACCACCACCTTGCAGCATCAAGTATTGCACGTCATAAGCACTGGTGACACCGAACGTGATGGTGCCGAGATCCAAGGTTGAGGGATCATACACCAGGTTGTGGATGCGCCAAACATCCGTGCTGTTCACCGTGAAGCTGGGCGTGGAGGACTGCTGCTCAATGATGAGCCCGTTTGTGCGGGTGAGGAGATAGCGCACTTCGAAGCCTGCGGGCACGTTGCTCGGGCCGGATGGCGAGGCCGTGAGCGTGGCTTGCCCACCCACCAAGCATACGGTGGTGGAGTCCATGTTCATGCCGGAGGCGAAGGCTGCACACGGCGCTTCACATTCCGCGGTCTTCATGGCTGCGCCGGTCATGCTGAGACTGGCACAGATCGCACCTCCGCCTTGTGTGATCAGCGACTGCACATCGTAAGCGCTGGTGACGCCGAGCTGTACCGTGGAGAGATCAAGAGTTGTCGGGTCGAACACCAACGCATGGATGCGCCATACGTCCACGGTGTTCACTGCGAAATTCGGTGATGGTCCCAGCTGCTCGATGATGAGGCCGTTGGTGCGCGTAAGGACGTACGCCATGGTGAAGCCTGCCGGGACCACGGCGTTACCGTCCGGTGTTCCCGTCAATGTGGCTTCTCCATTGTGAAGGCAGATGGGGCCGAAGTCCGTGGTGATGATCCCCGCTTGTGCTTCACAAGTGCTCTGTGCCATGGTTCGCATGGACACCGCTGCGGCAAACAGGATCACTAACAGGAAGAAAAGTCGACGTAACGGGGTAAAGTTGGATCTCATTTTTTTGGGATAGGGCTTGAAGGTATGGTTGCAACAACCAGTTGAGGGCTGCTGTTCGACGAACTGCCCGAAAACGTCTACCGGATGTTGCGCACTATCAATGTCTGCAATTGTTCACCAAGACGGAATTCCACCAAGTCGCCAGCCTTTCTGCCCAAGAGAGCCTGCGCGATCGGCGCGGTGAACGCGATAAGTCCATCCGCGATCCGCGCTTCATCGGCACCGACCAAAGTGAATGTGCGTTCAACCTCTTGCTGTGATCCGGCGGAGATAAGAAAGGTCACAGTGCTGCCGAAGCGCACATCCTCAGCAGGCCGTTCGTCCGGTTCCACCAAGCGCGCGCTGGCGATACGTTCTTCCAGCAGGGACAGCCTCCCGTTGATCTCCGCCAGTTCCCGCCGGCGTGCCGGTCCTTCAGGCGTATCCACGGCAGCACGTTGCTCCTCCAATTGTTCACGCTCTTTCCGCAGCAGCTCCAAGCCACGCGAGGTCACCAAGTTGTCCATGCCCGCAGCGATAGGTGCCCGCTGCGGAATGAACACCGGTTCCTCCTGATCGTCCTCACGTACGAATCCCCTGCTCATGCTGCGATCTATTTACTCTTCCGAAGAAGTTGTGATCAAGTAATATCCGGTCATTGAAAGGGCCATCCTTCCGGATGGCCCCTTCAACCGGAGAAGATGGACGTTATTCCTTCGTGAACTTGGAGAGGAATGTTCCTGATGCACCGTCCACTTTCAAGAGGTACATGCCACTGCTCAGGCTGGAGACATCGATGCTGCCGCTGAAGAAAGAAGGCCGTGCGACTTCCTTTCCGGACATGTCCGTGATGGTCACGTGAGCCCCAAGGAAGTCCTGGGCGGAACGCAGGTGCAGTGTGTTCGTGGCAGGTGAGGGGTAGAGGCTCAGCTCCACGACCGGTGTGCTCGTGACCGCTGTGGCCAAGTTGCTGTTCGCGTCCTCTACCACGGTGATCGTGCTATTGATCTGTGGATCAGGGAACGAGTTCACGATACCGGACGGCCAGCGTACGGTGATGTTTGAGATCGCATCGTCGGTGCCGATGCCGAAATGCGTGGTGAGGCTGCTCATGTAGCGGAAGCCATCACCGCTGCGCACATCGCGGATCTGCGTGCCCATAGCGCTGGTGATCTCCACCCGTGCACCGATGCCGTTATTGTTGCTCACGGTGCCGGTGGTGATGATCTTGATCCAGTTGTTCTCGTTGCCGTCGTTTATCCAGATGGAGTTACCGTTCTGGATGTCGATGGAACCGTCGTTGTTCAGATCGCCCGTGGGGCCATTGCCGGCTGGGATGTTCGTGTAGGTGAAGGTCATGTCACCGTTGTTCATCATCAGGGCGCCGCCACCGAGGATGTCAAGGTAGCCGTCGTTGTTGAAGTCGCGCGTGATGAACTCAATGCTGGTGCCGGTGAAAGTGTCATAGCCGGAACCTGCGGTGATGTTGGTGAAGGTGTTGCCATCGTTGCGCATCAGCATATGGCCTCCGCCGGAGAAGGAGCTGGCACCGATCATCACATCCATGTCGCCGTCATTGTCGAAGTCACCCCATGCGGAGGACCAGCTTTGCTGATAACCGCCGAGGTTCATCTCCGGTGCCACATCCGTGAAGGTGCCGTCACCGTTGTTCCGCCAGAGCTGATCGATGCTCGCGGGCGATTGCGCACCTCGGCATTTCGCGATGAACATGTCCAGTTTGCCGTCGTTGTTGTAGTCGATCCAGATGCTGCCGTAGTTGCCGCCGTCGGGCGTGTCACCCAGACCGCCTTGGTGCCAGGTGTAAGTGCCGTCGCCGTTGTTCAGGTAGTACACGTTGGGGGCAACATCATGGCAGCTGAAGGCGTCCAACAGGCCATCGTTGTTGATGTCCACCAAGTTGCTCCGCTGGCAGAAGATGTATTGGGGATGCGAAAGCTCGGTGTAGCCGGTGCCGTCGTCGTTCGCCAACATGAAGGTGAGCCCGCTGCCTGCATATACGAGGTCATTGTAGCCATTGCCATCGAGGTCGCCCGCGCACATGCTCCAGGAAGGTTGGTAGTCAGCGTAAGTCGTGGTGTAGATCGTATTCGTGAAGCCGCCGGCCGCGTTCTGGTAATTGATGTTGATGTGGGTGTTGTCCACCGAGACGACATCGTCAAGACCGTCGTTGTTCATGTCCACGATGCAATTGGAATATCCTGTGGTGTTGACGAACTGCTCCGAGAAGCCATTGATCGAGGGTGCGGGCACGGTCTTCATGATCCGGAAACTGAAGCCGGAGTCCGTCCATCGGTTGTCAAAGGCGATGATGTACGTGGTGCCGATCGTTACATGGAAGGTGGTGACGGCCAGGTTCCCCGATCCTGAATCATCATCACCGGCGAAGCAGTTCAGGCTGCCACAAGCGCCGGTATACACTTGGACGCGTGTGTCGATGCCGGAATTCTGGGGCAGGTCGGTGGTCACCGTGATGAAGGTGTCTACATTGGCGGTATAGCTGTACCACCGGCCCGCTGTGGCACCGCCTCCACCCGTACTGCATATGGGTGTGGAGGCCTCGGGACCGTTGACCAGCGAAACGTAGTAATCACCCAGCACAATAGGTGCGGCGGTCGCACAGGTGCCTTGAGCATGGGCATGCCAAGCGGCGGATATGACCACGGCCAAGAGTAGGATTCTTTTCATCGGAGGGCGGTTTGGTAGGGTGAATGTAGTCTTATTGGCAGGTGTCAGGCATGGCATCGATCCATTGGCCGATCAAAGCAATGGCCTCTTCGTGCCGCACAGTGCGGCCCATCAACGGCATGCGTTCGGCTTCCTCATTGGAGCTGATCCGGTAGTAAAGCATGGATCGGGCTTTGATGCCAGCATAGACGATATACTGCTGTGACGGATTGATAGGGTCATCCGGCGGAACGCAGACACCCATGTTCACCGGGTCGGTCGTATCGTTCCATGCGAAGCGTAAAGGGCGATAGTCGCAATGGCGTCCGGTGGAGTGGCAATGCGCGCAGTTGATGTCCAAATAAGCACGCACGCGGCGGTCCAAGGTTTCGTTGGGATCATCCCATTTGGCCACGGTCTCAATATTCGCGGGATAGCCGCTTTGCAGGTAACCGGCTGCTTCCCACTTGGCCATCTGGTTCATGGGAGCACCGCCCACATAATCGATGGTTGAATTCAAGCTTTCCGGCTTCGGCCCGATGGGGATGGCTTGGTCGTAATACTTGTGGCAGGTGAAACATTCCGCCTCGGAAGGGATCCGGTAGACCTCGTCATGCGACTGGCCACCATCGTCATTCCAGGTCAGCGGAACATAGGAGCCGCTCAGGTTGTAGTAGGCCTCCGTCTGTTCATCGTTCCACACATAATCGGCGAAGATCCATGCACCGTTCTTCTTGATCATCAGGCGCGTCTCCAAGATGCGACGGGTGTTGCTGGGCTGCACATTGTCGTAGTAGAAGTGCTTGATCAGCACCGCACCTTCCGGGAAGTCCAGTATGGTACCGTCGGAGACGTAGCTGGCTTTGCTGCCGGCCGGCATCCACACGTAGCGCTTCTTATGCACATAATCAGTGAACAGTGGTGTGATCAGCTCATAGGGCAACACACCAGCCACCGGCTGCATGTCGACCAAAGGACCATCGAAGAAATTGTAATGGGAAAGCGTGGCGTAGGGGACCGAGTCCAAGTTGAAGACCACAGGGGACGTGGCCGTGGTGTCCGTGGGCGTGGAAGAAGACCCTGGCTCAACGGGAGGATCCTTGCGGCACGAGAGGAACGTGGCGATGATCACGCCAAAAACGAACAGGATGGATTTCTTTCCGATCATGGGTTGGTAGAACAAGTATACAATGGAGCTACGATGAAGACGGAAGTAGGAGAGGATCCGTTGTCCGGAGGATGAGCCGTGGAATGGGAATAGGCCGCTGAGGCGCCGAGGTAACGAATGGGACGCCGAGGCGCGGAGACGCGGAGAGTGCGAATTGGGCGCGGAGGCGCGAAGCAATGCAAGGTTACACCCAGGGCCGCGCTTGCGTCTTTCGCGAATGTGTAGGCCCATCACCGCCTCTGGCGCTTCCATTGAATAAAAGGTCAAGCTACCTTCTTCCGCCGCCCTTACAACTCCAAAAACTTCTTCTCTGCGCCTCTGTGCCTCCGCGGCTTCTTGCACTCTACGCTACCGCCCTCCGCGAGCTCACGGCCCACAAGCCCAGCATCGTCAACCCGGCAACTACGAGCAGTACCTCGAAGCCCATCTTGTACCCGAAGAAGAGCTCCTGCGAATACATCCGGATGAAGTAGGTGATGATAGGCGCGGCGATGCAGACCCACGGCACCCAACGTTCCTGTGGTGCGGCCTTGAAGAAGATGCCGAACGCGAACAAGCCCAGCAGCGGTCCGTAGGTGAAGCCGGCGATGTCGAACAACGTTTTGATCACCGTGGGCGTGGCCAACCAATGGAAGTAGAGAATGAAGAGCAGGAACAGCCCAGCCATGCCGAGGTGTACGCGCTGGCGAACGCGCTTCTGCTTGGCCTCGTCCCAGCCGCGATCGCGGATGCCGATGAGGTCGAGGCAGGTGCTCGCGGTGAGCGCGGTGAGGGCACCGTCGGCACTGGGGAAGAGCGCGCTGATGAGGCCGATGATGAACAGCAGGCCCAGCCACGGAGGGAAATTCTGTAAAGCCAGTGTGGGGAACACATCGTCCGAATGCCCCGGAACAGCGATGCCTTGGCGACGCATGTAGAGATAGAGCAATGAGCCCAGCAAGAGGAACAGTAGGTTCGCACCCAACAGGATCACGCTGAACACGCGCATGTTCTTCTTCGAGCCTTCCACAGTGGACACACTGAGGTTCTTCTGCATCATTTCCTGGTCCAGCCCCGTCATGGCGATCGTGATGAAGATGCCCGCCAGCACCTGCTTCAGGAAGAAACTGTCACTACGCCAATCGAGGTCGAGGATGCGCATACTGCCGCTCGCCTTCAGCTCCGGGAGCCAATCGCTCATGCCCGTACTTTGAGTGATGTAAACGATGGTGCCGATCAACGCGCCGATCATGAACAAGGTCTGCAGCGTGTCCGTCCAGACGATGGTCTTCACGCCGCCTTTCAAGGTGTAGAGCACGATCATCACCATCACGATGAAGGCCGTCACCTCGAAGGGCACGCCCATGGCATCCAGCACGAAAACCTGGATCACGTTCAGTACCACGAAGATCCGTATGGTGGCACCGGCCAAGCGGCTCAGGATGAAGAACGAAGCACCTGTGCGGTAGCTGTGCTTGCCGAAGCGCTCCCGTAAGTAGCCATAGATGCTGGTAAGCTGAAGCCGGTAGTACAGTGGCAGCAGCACACCCGCCACCACCCAATAGCCGATCGCGAAGCCGAACACCAATTGGAAGTAGGTCCAAGCCTTGGCATCCACATAGCCCGGCACACTGATGAAGGTGACGCCGCTGAGCGAGGTGCCGATCATGCCGAAAGCCACCACGTACCAAAGGCTCTTGCGGTCGCCGCTGTAGAAGGAATGCTCCCCCGCGCCGCGCGAGGTGTACCACGCGATGCCCAACAGCACCAGGAAGTAGCCGAAGACGATAGCGAGCAGGAGGTAGGGACTCATGGTCAGCAAAAGAACGGTGCGGAAAAAGCATGTGCGGCAGGCCAAAGGATGAGTTCTCCATTGCCGATCGTGTGATGCGATCCCTGAAGTGCGTTACTTGGCGCTGATGCCACCCACCGACGTTTCCCCGTCGGGCCGCATTTTTGGCCTGGACCTCTTCCGCGCAGTGGCCATCATACTCGTTGTCCTGCGCCACGGTGGCATCGTGCTGGAATTGGGCGGGATCGGAAGCCCCGGCTGGCTGGAAGTGATCGATGGTGTGGACCTCTTCTTCGTCCTTAGCGGCTTCCTCATCGGCTCCATCCTACTGAAGGAGATGCACCGGGAAGAAGGTTTCACACCGCGCCGACTGGCCCGCTTTTGGAAGCGCCGCTGGTTCCGCACCTTGCCCGCCTACTACCTCATTCTCGCCGTGAACGTGGTGCTGGTGCGTACTCATTTCATCAACGGCGACTTCAGTGCTTTCAATGCGCGCTTCTTGGTCTTCCTTCAGAATTTCAATGCACCGTTCACCGGCTTCTTCTGGGAATCGTGGAGCCTTTCCGTGGAGGAATGGTTCTACCTGCTCACGCCGCTGATGATGATCGCGCTGCTGCGGATGCTCTCGGCGAAGTGGTCCTTTCTGGCGGTGACCGCCTTGATGCTGATCGCCCCGCCGACCCTTCGCTACCACCGCATGGACCCGGGCCTTGATGCATTCTGGGGATACATCGCCATCGGGAAAGTGGTGCTGACGCGTTTGGACAGCATTGCATACGGCCTGCTCGCTGCTTGGGCGTGCTACCATTACCGTGTGCTCTGGGACAAACTGCGGATCCCGGCATTGCTCGTTGGTGCGGTGGCATTTCTGCTGCTGGCGATGTTCGGTCCGTTCCAAGATGTCCTCCTGCGCCAAGTGCTGATCTATTCGCTCATCCCATTTGCGGCCATGCTGCTGCTTCCTGCTGCCAATGCCCTGCGCGACGTCAAGGGACCCGTGGCCGCCGCGATCACGCACATCAGCAAGATCTCCTACTCCATGTACTTGATCAACCTCGCGCTGGTGGCCGAGGTGATCCGCAGCCGCTTTCCGCCGACCGATGCTACGGACGCGGTGCTGAAGTACGCGCTGTTCTGGACAGTGGTGATCGCGCTGGCTTCCTTGGTGTACCGTTATTTCGAGCTGCCGATGATGCGGTTGCGGGAGAGGAGGTG
The DNA here is from genome assembly GCA_038234075.1 of Flavobacteriales bacterium. Taxonomy (GTDB): domain Bacteria; phylum Bacteroidota; class Bacteroidia; order Flavobacteriales_F; family PHOS-HE28; genus PHOS-HE28. The sequence continues at coordinate 21,536 of JBBSUV010000031.1, forward strand.
GTTCGTCTGAGCAGGGGTAATTTTGTGCATTGTGAGAAAAGCCATTCTTCTTCTGTTGGCCGGCATCGGCATCACGCTTCATGCACAGAACAAGGCCAAGTATGAAAGCTTGGTGCAAGAAGCTGATTCCCTTTATGGCGCGAAGGATTTTCTGGGATCAGCACAGCGCTATTCGTCCGCCTTCGAATACATGGGCGGCGGAGGCACTATGGAGGATAAGTACAATGCGGCCTGTTCGTGGGCTCTCGCGGATATCCCCGACTCTGCATTCAACCAGCTTTTTCAGCTGGCTGAAAGAGCGGGCTACGATGACATTCCATCGCTGTTGTTGGATAATGACCTCAACCAGTTGCGAATAGATCTCCGGTGGCCAAATCTGGTCGTACTCGTAAGCGCCAATCGGTTCAAGGCGCAGGCCAAGCTCAACCGCCCTCTCGCCCACCTGCTCGATTCCATCTTCATTGAGGATCAACTCTACCGTCAGCAAGGGCCAATGGTGGAGAAGCAATACGGACGGGACTCCGAGGAGTGGAAGGCGATGTTGCAGGAGATGGGCCGAAGCGATTCAACCAATATTAATCTCGTACGCGACATCCTCGATAAACACGGCTGGTTGGGTGCTGACAGCGTTGGAGAGATAGGGAATGTGACGTTTTTCGCTGTGATCCAACATGCCGACCTCGCCACGCAGCAGCGCTACTTACCCATGATGCGTGCGGCGGTGGCCAAAGGCAATGCTGATGGTGGTGATCTGGCCTATGTAGAAGACCGCATGTCACTGGATGAAGGGAGACGGCAGGTCTACGCGAGCCAGATCGGTTTTGACAAGGACACTGGCAATTACTATGTGCTTCCGCTGGAAGACCCCGATCATGTGGATGAACGTCGCGAGAAAGTGGGCCTTGGGCCGATCGCGGATTACGTAAGCCATTGGGGTATGAGGTGGAACGTGGAGCAGTACAAGGCCCAGTTGCCTGCGCTCGAAGCGAAGTGGCGCGCAGAGCGGAAGTGATCGGCGCTTTTGGGGATCCCAATAGGAAGTGTTAGGCATTCCGTTGCGCCCCCGTTGCGTCGTCGCGTCGTTGCGGTCAAAGAACCTCGCGCGACTACCTTCGCGGCCATGGCACAAAAGCCCTCAACACCCAAGGGTACCCGCGACTTCTCCCCACAGGAGATGCTCCGCCGCAAGTACATCTTCAACACCATTGAAAAGGTCTTCCGCACCTACGGATTCCTGCCGCTGGAAACCCCCGCGATGGAAAACCTCAGTACCCTCACCGGAAAGTACGGAGAGGAGGGCGATCGCTTGATCTTCAAGGTCCTAAATAGTGGGGATTGGACTCAAGGACTGAAGCTTGACGAAATCATTGAGGAGACTTCATCTGCTGTTGTCAAGGAAAAGGAGGATGAAAAACTCATATTGTTTGACAATTCGCTAGCTGGTTTGAAAGACACGATTCGTCGATATCTTAAAACCAGAGACATTTCTGAGAAAGCTCTTCGCTATGACCTCACCGTGCCTTTCGCACGTTATGTGGTGCAGCACCAGAACGAGATCACCTTCCCCTTCAAACGCTACCAGATCCAACCGGTTTGGCGTGCCGATCGCCCACAGAAAGGCCGCTACCGCGAGTTCTATCAGTGTGATGCGGACGTGATCGGAAGTACTTCGCTGCTGAACGAAGTGGACCTGACTTCAATTATGGTTGAAGTTTTTTCAGCGCTTGGACTTGGGGTGGTTATAAACATTAATCATCGAGGTGTCCTCACGGCACTAGCCAAGTTATTCAATGCTGAAGACAGGTTACTAGAGTTCATCACCGTTCTTGATAAGTTGGATAAGGGTACCATTGATGATGTGGTCGCTGAGTATCGAAATCGCGGGTTTTCGGAGAAGACGGTGAACGATACTTCGTCCTTTCTACAGCAAATAGTTTCATTGGACGGTGATGCTGGCGATGAGTTTGATGCCCTGTTGCGAAATCGGTTTACAGAAGCAGGTCTTTCTGAAGGAATAGTAGGCCTCGACGCCGTACATTGGATTCAGAACATCGTGAAGAAGCAAACAAAACCTGGCCTACCACTTCCTCAGATCTATCATAGCCTCACTCTAGCCCGTGGCCTCGACTACTACACCGGAACCATTTTTGAAGTCAAAGCGGCAGAAGGGACATTGAAGAGCAGCATCTGCGGCGGTGGCCGCTACGACGATCTCACCGGCATCTTCGGTCTGAAGAACATGAGCGGTGTGGGCATCAGCTTCGGTGCGGACCGCATCTACGACGTGTTGCTCGAGACTGAAAAATTCCCTGCGGAACTTGGCCAAAGCACGAGGCTCCTCTTCGCGAACTTCGGAGAGGCCGAAGCCCTGCACTGCCTGAAGCTTCTGCGCCAGGTGCGCGATGCCGGCATCGCGGCCGAGCTGTACCCTGACCAGGTGAAGATGGCCAAGCAGTTCAAGTACGCTGATGACAAAGGCATCCCCTTTGTGGCGATCATCGGGGAGAACGAGATGAAGCAAGGCATCGTGACCGTGAAGGACATGAAGAGCGGCGAGCAGAAGGCGGTGAAGGCCGAAGAGTTGATCAGCATGATCTCATAGCCACCTGTTCGATGAGCCTCTACCTATCTTCGCTGCATGCCAGTCGTAGCTAATAGAGCGCAACTTTTGCTCATCCTTAAAGGGAATGCCCGAGCCATTCAGGACTTCGGTGTGCTGAAGTTGGGCGTATTCGGCTCCTTTGCCCGTGATACGGCAACGCCGGAAAGCGATGTGGATCTGTTCGTGGAATTCGCGCCGGATAGGAAAACGCTGAAGAGCCTGTTAGGCCTATCACGATACCTCGGAAAATTGCTGGGCCGGAAGGTGGAACTGGTCACCCCCGGCTCGCTCAATCCATTCATCGGCAAGTACATTCTTGAAGAGGTCCAGTATGTCCCCCTCGCTGCTTGACTTTTTGCGCCACATCGCTCACGAGTGTGAGTACTTGATGCAACTAATGGAAGGTCGTGGTCGGGCTGCCCTGCTCGAAGACCCCACGAACAGCCGAGCGATCGTGCGCAGCTTGGAAGTGATCGGTGAAGCGGTGAAGAAGCTGCCTGATGAGGTCCGCTCCAAATATCCGCATGTGGAATGGGCTGACATGGCCGGTATGCGTGATGTGCTGATCCATCATTACTTCGGCATCGACTACGACATCGTTTGGGACGTCCTTCAAAATGAAATACCGGACCTCTATCACGAGCTCCAACGCATGATCACTTTGGAAGGTGAATAGCTTTTCCCGGAGAAACTGAACCGTCCCCCGATATGCATCGGGGCCAAGTGATCGACAAAGCCATTATCCATGAAGCCCCACCAAATAGGAACCATCGGCCTCGAACTCGCCGAACTTGGCCACATCCTTTCCTCAAGAAGCCGCATTGAGCTCAGCAAGGAGGCCACCGCTGCCGTGAAGCGCTGCCACGCCTACCTGCGCGACCGCTTGAAGAAGAGCGACGCACCGATCTACGGCGTGAACACCGGCTTCGGTGCGTTAGCTGACACGAGTATTCCGAAGGACAAGCTCGCACAGCTCCAGAAGAACCTGGTGATGAGCCACGCCTGCGGTACCGGTGATCCCGTACCTGCGGAGATCGTGCGCGCTATGCTGATACTGAAGGTGCAGAACATGGCCTTCGGTCACAGCGCCGTGGCCATTGGCACGGTGCAGCGATACATCGACATGCACAATGCCGACATGCTGCCGGTGGTCTACGAGCGCGGTTCGCTCGGTGCTTCCGGTGATCTCGCGCCACTCGCACACCTTGCATTGCCCCTGATCGGCTTGGGTGAAGTGGTGCTGAAAGGCAAGCGCATGAAAACTGCGAAAGCCTTGAAACAGTTGGGCTGGGAGCCGCTCGAACTCGGCCCCAAGGAAGGCCTTGCGTTGCTGAACGGCACGCAGTTCATGTGCGCGTTCGCATCCCTGCTAACGCTGAAGGCCAACCGGCTGGCACACATCGCCGATGTGATCGCTGCGATGTCGCTCGATGCGTTCGATGGCCGCCTGGAGCCGTTCAATCCCTCGGTGCATGCCGTGCGCCCACATCCCGGGCAAGCTGTGGTGGCCGGGCATATTCGTGAATTGCTGAAGGGTAGCGCCATTGCGAAGCGCGCCAAGAAACACGTGCAGGACCCGTATTCGTTCCGCTGCGTCCCGCAGGTACACGGTGCATCGCGTGATGCCATTGCCTATGTAGAGCGCGTAGTGGAGCGCGAGCTGGAGTCCGTCACCGACAATCCTACGGTCTTCGATGACGAGGACCTGATCGTGAGCGCAGGTAATTTCCACGGTCAACCGTTGGCCTTGGCATTGGACTTCCTCGCCATCGCCCTTGCGGAGTTCGGCAGCATCAGCGAAAGACGCACGTACAAATTGCTCAGCGGCCAGCGTGAGTTGCCCGCATTCTTGGTGGCGCACCCGGGCCTTAATAGCGGCTTCATGATCCCGCAGTATGCATCAGCTTCGCTGGTGAGCGCCAACAAGCAGCGCTGCATGCCCAACAGCGTGGACACCATCGACAGCAGTAATGGCCAAGAGGATCACGTGAGCATGGGCGCTGCGGCCGCGATCAAAACATGGCACGTGGCGGAGGACGTGGAACGCATCTTGGCGATCGAGCTGTTCACCGCTGCACAAGCCCTGGAATTCCGGAAGCCGTTGAAGTCCTCCAAGAAGATCGAGGTGTTGCACGCCTCCTTCCGCAAGCATGTTCCCTTCGTGGAAGAGGATGTGGTGATGCACGACTTGATGGAGAAGGCCCTCGAGTTCATCAGGAGGTCCGAACTTCTGATCGTCTGATCGTCGATATGGTGGATCCGTAAGCAGGGCGGCGCATTTGGCCGCCCTGCTTACTTTAGGCGGTGTCATTCCGGCCTTGAGCCGGAATCGCGGGAATGCAAATGAAGGTGCATCAGTACTGGGTATACATGATGACGAACAAGGGAAACACCGCATTGTACACCGGGGTGACCAATGACCTCCAACAGCGAGTGTTCGACCACCGCACCGGCAGGAGCGAAGAGTCTTTCACATGGCGATACCAGTGTTGGAAGCTGGTCCAGATGGAGGAGTTCAATGATATCGAGCTTGCTATTGCCCGCGAGAAGCAATTGATGAATTGGAAGCGAGCTTGGAAGGATGAATTGATCGCGAAGAACAATCCTGAATGGATGGATCTCAGCGCGGAATGGGACTATTCTGGTTGGTTTGATCCTGCTGAACCACCCAATGGATACTATCAGCAGGCAATGAAAGAGAATTGGGGTGGACATTTACGCGATTCCGGGTCAGGCCCGGAATGACAACCAACATTCCGATCGACCAATGACCATCTACTTCCTCCCCGGTGTGGGCTGCGACGGGCGGCTCTTCTCCCGGATCAAGCTGCCGGGTCATGAGATGGTCATGCTCGATTGGCCGCCTTTCCCAAAGGGTTGCACGTTGGAGGAGCTGGCAGCTGAAATGCGTTCGGGTGTGGATGCAACCAAGCCGCACATGCTGGCCGGCGTTAGCCTCGGCGGCATGGTGGCACAAGAACTGGCATTGCTTACCAAGCCCGAAAAGGTCATTCTCATCTCCACCTGGAAGGGCCCGCAGGAGTGGCCACGGCCGGTGCGTGTGGCCAAATTCCTAGGGACCTCTTGGTTGATCGGGAGTTTCACCATGTGGGCCACATGGCCGTTCAAACGGTTCCTTGGCCTACGCGACCGCGTTACGGACCAACTGCTCTGGGACATGGCGAAGAAGGAGACCGCGGCCAAGACGCGTCGCGGCGTGGAGGCCGTCATGCGTTGGGAAGGCACGCGCTGGAAGGGACCCGTGGCGCGCATACACGGCACCGATGACCATGTCATTCCACTGATGTTCCCGGTGGACCATGCTGTGAAGGGTGGCGGGCATGTCATGATCCTGACACGCGCAGATGAAATTTCGCAGTGGTTGCAGAAAGTACTTGGCGCTTAGCCCGACATTCACATCCTGAATGGAAGACATCTTTACCCTTAGTGCGCTGGTGAGCTTGATCACCTTGGCCTTGCTGGAGATCGTGCTCGGCATCGACAACGTGATCTTCGTCAGCCTCATCCTGGGCCGCATGCCCGCGAAGGAGCAAGCGCGCGGCCGCAAGTTGTGGATGGTTTTCGGCATCCTCATGCGCACGGCTTTGTTGCTGGGCCTTACCACGCTGGTGAAGCATGGCGACAAAGCGCTGTTCAGCATTGGTGAGTATGACTTCTCACTGCGGCACGTGGTCCTCTTCGCCGGTGGCCTCTTCCTGCTTTACAAGGCTGTGATGGAGATACACGAGAAGCTCGAAGGGGAGGAAGGACATAAGGAAGTGAATGTGAAGGCCAAGAGCTTCGGCGCGTTAATGGTGCAGATCGTGCTCGTGGACGCGGTCTTCTCCTTCGACAGCATCCTCACCGCCATAGGTCTTGGGAAGCATGTGGAGGTGATGATCGCCGCTGTGATCATTGCCATGTTCGTGATGTTCTTCTTCGCGCAGGCCATCAGCGGGTTCATCGAAAAGCACCCCACCTTGAAGATGCTCGCGCTTTCCTTCCTTGTCATGGTGGGTTTCATGCTCTTCTTCGAGGGCCTCGAACCGTTGCACCACAGCGAGATCCCGAAAGGGTACGCCTACGTGGCCATGGCCTTCAGCTTCGGGGTGGAGCTGCTGAATATGAAGATGCGGAAGAGGAGGGTCAAGGGAGCAGGAGGCTAAGACACTGTCTTGTGTCTCATGTCCTATGCACGCTCGAAGCATAGGACATGAGACAACAAGCATAGGACATTCTCCACCTCACTGCGCGCCCCCGAAAACGTACTGCACCATGTTCGCCCCCATGCGCAACGCGGCGGTGTGCAGCTCGGGCGGATCGTTGTGCACGTCGTGGTCCTCCCAGCCATCGCCGAGGTCGCACTGATAGTCGTAGAAGCAGACCAAGCGGCCTTCCCAGATGATGCCGAATCCCTGCGCGGGCAGTCCGTCGTGCTCGTGGATCTTCGGCAGGCCCTTCGGGAAGTCGAATTTCTGGTGGTAGATGGGATGCGCAAAGGGCAGCTCCACGAATTCCAGTTCAGGGAACACCGTCTTCATGGCCGGCCGAAGGAACTTGTCGATGCCGTAGTTGTCGCTCACGTGGAGAAAGCCGCCGCCGATCAAGTAGTTCCTCAGGTTCTCCGCCTCCTGTGGGCTGAAGGTGATGTTGCCGTGGCCGGTGACATCCAGCCAGGGATAGGTGAAGATGTCCGGGCTGCCCACGTCCACGTTCGGCACCTCCGGATTGATGCTCATGCCGAGCTGCTCGTTGCAGAATTTCACGAGGTTCGGTACTGCGGTGGGGTTGGCATACCAGTCGCCACCGCCGTTGTACTTCATCACGGCCAGCTGATAGGTGCCTTGAGCGGAAACGGAGAAGCCGAGAAGAACGATGAGGGAAAGCAGAAAGGCGCGCATGGGTGCAAAGATCGCGCTTATGTGGGTGAGGTCCGCACTGTGGCTGGGGAGGTGAAGGATGTAAGGGAGGCCAAGGAAGTAAAGGAAGTGAAGGAGGCGAAGGAGGTAAAGGAGGTAAAGGAGGTGAAGGAGGGAGTATTAGCCTCCCGGATCTGCCTGACCTCCTTTACACCCCTTACCTTTTTCTCCCCCCTTATCGCTGCGCGAAGTTCATCCACGTGCAGGCCGCTATGGCGGCGGTCTCCGTGCGCAACCGGGCCTTTCCTAAGCTCACCGCTTGAAAGCCGTTCGACAAAAGCAGCTCCGCTTCTTCCGGCGTGAAGTCGCCTTCGGGGCCGATCAATATCAGCGCGTCCTTCATCGGGTCGTACGCGGAAGTGAGATCAACGTGTTCGCCTTCGCACCAGCCGAAGAACTTCTGGGGAATAAGACGGCCCTCTCCTAGAGAGAGGGGTTGGGGTGAGGGCGACAGCAGTTCCTTCAGTTTCGTCAACTCATCCAACTGCGGTAGCCACTTCCGCTGGCTCTGCTTCATCGCACCCACCAGCACCTTTTCCATGCGGTCATGGCGAAGCTTATCACGTTCCGTGCGGTGCGTGAGGACGGGAGTGATACGATCCACGCCGATCTCCGTGGCCTTCTCCAGAAACCACTCGAAGCGATCCATTTGCTTGGTGGGCGCCACAGCGAGATGGATGCGCGCGCGGCGTTCCGGTGCTTCGGTCTCCTTCCGCAGGAGGCGCACAACGCATTTCTTCTTCGTGGTCTCCATCACCTCGGCCTCGGCGAAGGTGCCCTTACCGTCCAACAGGCCGATCGTGCTTCCTGCGGATAGACGCAACACGTTCACCGCATGATGGGCTTCCTCTTCCGGAAGCTCAATGAGCGCGGGTTCAAGATCAGGGCAGTGGAAGAGGTGCATGGGGGAATGAGCTGCGCAAAGATCGCTTGGAAGCAGCGTGCCCTGCGATGTGGCCTGGGATCCTATTCGCGTACGAAGTCCAGCTTTTCAAAATGAAAGTCCGGGCTGTGCAGGTCGATCTTGAAGGCCGTGATCCGATGGTCCGCATCGAAGTTGAACGTGACGTAGCCCGGCTCCAGGAAGGGATCTGCGTGGTTCCACTTCCACGTATCGTAATGCCAATGTTCCAACGTTCCGGTGAAGAGCTCTGGAGCGGGCAGGAGGGAGAGCGTGGCGACACCGGCTTTAACGGTGACAATGGCGTTACCGTAGATCTTGTCCGAATAGGCGCCGCGCAATGAATCCAACGCGATGGTGGGCTTCGTCTTCATCTTCTTTGCACGCACACGGTCTGCCCGGCGCTGTGCTTCCGCCTCATCCATTTGTTTGATCCGAGGGATCATGGTCGCCACCGGGTCGGCAGTGCCATCGCCCAAATAGAGATCAAGGATCTTGTTCGTCACGGCGATCACGCTGTAGCTCTCGCCATTGCCCAGTGCGATCACTGCCAGATCACGGTCCGGCACCACGGCATGGTTCAGTACGAAGCCGGGCATGCCGCCGCTGTGCGTGATCACCTTTTCGCCGTGATTCTCCTCCACGAACCAGCCCATGGCCGCGCCGTCCCTGCGACCGCCCATTGCCAGTTGGGTGGCGGTAAGGGCGTTGAATGTGCTTCTGCTCAGGAATGCTTTGTCACCCACCTTGCCTTCGTTGGCCCACATGGCATCCCACTTGGCCAGGTCGGTCACGCAGCTGTTGATGCCGGTGGCTCCATCGGCACCTTGCAGGGCTTGGTAGGGCATGCTGCGTTGTGGCGCATTCGGGTCCTGGCCCTTGCGGACGTGGGGGAGGGCCACATCGGTGAAGCGGGAGAGGTCGGCTGTCTCCACCGTGCTCCGGTCCATTTTCAGTTGCTTCAGGATCCGCTCGGAGGTGAAGTCATCCCACGACTTTCCACTTACGTGCTCGATCAACTGCGCCGCCGCGATGAACATCAGGTTGCTGTATCCGAACTTCTCGCGGAAGCCATATACGAACGGCTGACCAGCATGGCGGGTGAGGATCTCCGATTGCGTGTAATGGGTGCCGTACCAGAGCAGGTCACCGTCAAAAGTCTCCCAGCCGCTGCGGTGGCAGAGCAGGTCGCGCACGGTCATGTTGCTGGTCACATAAGGGTTCGTGGTGTTGAACTCCGGCATGTATTTCCGCACGGGATCATCGAAGGCGAGCTTGCCCTCGTCCACCAGCAAGCCGATGGCACAGGCGGTAAAAGCCTTGCTCATGCTGGCAATGAAGAAGATGGTGTTCGGCGTTACGGGATCGCTCTTGGCGAGATCGAGCTTGCCGTAGCCCTTGCTCCACACCAGTTCCCCGTCCTTCACGATCCCCACGGACAGGCCGGGTTGATCGAATTGCTTTACAGCATCGGCGATGTAGGCATCGAGATGCGAAAGGTCCGGTTGTTGCTGGGCGGAAAGACCGCTGAAGAGAAGGAACGCGAGAAGCAGAAGGGAATGGCGCATGGTGCTGGTCGGTTATCGGTTCGACGGCAAGATGCAAGATCCCGCGGTCACTTCATCGGCTCGTCCACTTTCAGTGCGCCTTTCAACGAGGTGGTGTCGGCTACGCCGCCGAGCAGTTCGATGTTGACACCATCGCTGAGACCCGTCCTCACGTAGGTCTTCTTCCAGTCCTTGCCGTTCTTCACGTCCACGAAGGCACTGTCGCCTTTGTCGTTGAAGGTGATCACGCTCTCCGGAATGCTTTTCACGCTGTCGCGGCGGGCCAGTACGATGTCGGCGTTGGCACTGTAACCAGCGCGTAAGGTCTGTCCCTCTTTGACACTGACCGCTGCACGGATCTCGAACTGGATGGCGCCGTTGACCTCCACGCCCTTCGGCGCGATGTACTCGAGGTTCGCGTCCCAGGAGGTGCTGTCGATCGCACCCACGGTGATCAGCGCCGGCATGCCGAGACGCACCTTGCCCACTTCGCTCTCGTCCACGTTGCCCTTGAAGATCAGATCGTTCATATCCGCAACGGTGGCGATGGTGGTACCCTCGTTGAAGTTGTTCCGCTCGATCACGCTGCTGCCCACCTTCACGGGCACGTCCAGTACCATGCCGGTGATGGTGCTGCGTACGATGGTATTGCTGGCTCCCTTGCTGCTCTTGCTGATGCCGTCGCGCACCAGTTGCAGTGCGTCCTGCGAGGCGCCTTGTTCCTGCTTGGCGTTGCGCAGGGCGATGTCGTAGGTCTGCATCTCGCTCGCGGCGATCACCCCTTTGTCGGCGAGTGGCTTGTTGCGGTCAAAGTTGAGTTGTGCGTTGGTGACGGCGATGGCTGCGCTGTTCACCCGGCTCTCGGCCTGGTTGAGGGAGAGCATGTCCGGCACGATCTGGATCTGTGCGAGCTGGTCGCCCTCTTTCACCTTCTGGCCAGCCACTACGAAGAGTTGCCGGATCACACCGCTCACAACGGGCTTGATGTCGATCTCCTGCCGCGGCTCGATGGTGCCGTTGGCCACGGTCTTCTTGATGATGGTGGTCACATGCGGCTTCTCGATCTTGTAATCCGGCGGCTTGGCCACGCTCTTCTGGTAGAGGAACCAAAGCGTCCAAACGAAGAGGATGATGGCCAGGATGAGGAGGAGGTACTTGAGGGCTTTTTTCATACTTGAACCGCCGAAGCTCGGCGAAGGCGTTTTGTTGGTGTTGGGGCGGTAGGGGCGAACGTATGGGCGATGCATGCATCGCCCATACATACGTTCGCCCCTACTCGGCCCTGAGGGCGTCCACGGGTTTAATGCTTAAGGCGCGACGTGCGGGGATGTAACCGGCGATGAGGCCGCTGATGATGAGGACGACGAGCGCGACGACCGCTACGTTCAGTTTTACTTCCGGGTTCTTGAAGAAGCCGCCTTGGATGCCGATGGCGTTGATACCTTCCAAGCTGGCGATGCCCACCAGCAGCCCGAAGTAGCCCGCGATGAAGGTGAGCGTGAGAGCTTCGAGCATGATCTGCCCGGTGATGTTGCCCGGTCGCGCGCCGATGCTCCTGCGGATGCCGATCTCCTTGGTGCGCTCCTTCACGATCACCAACATGATGTTGCTGATGCCGATGACGCCTGCGATCAGCGTGAGGACACCGACGAACCAGCTGAGCGCGGAGATCGCGACAAAGAGCATGTTCATCTGCTGGAACGTCTGCTGCAAGTTGAAACCGCCGAAGGCCAACGGGTCGTTCGGGTCCACTTTATGTCGCTTCGCCAATACCTTTTTCACCTCCGTTTGGATATCGCTCACCATAACACCGGGCTTTGCGCTGATGCTGAACCAGTGCACGATGTTCATGCTGTTGAACGCTTTCTGGAAGGTGCTGAAGGGGATGTAGATGGTGCTGGCCTGCCCATCGTCATGCATGGCGGATGCCTTCGGGACGTGGAGCCCCACCACTTGGAAGAAGACCCCTTGGATCCGGATGTACTTCCCCAGCGGGTCCTCTTTGCCGAAGAGCGTCTCCACCACTTTGGGCCCGATCACGCACACTTTGCGGTCGTCGCGGATGTCCTTCTCATTCAGGAAACGGCCCTCGGTGATGTTCGCGGATTGGAAGTGCAGGACCTCCGGCATGTCGCCGTTCACGCTGAAGCCGCCGTTCTTGTCCTTGTAGTTCACGTTGTTCGCCCCGCGGTAACCGCCGAGCTGCAGCCGAGGAGCCACATGTTCCACTCCCGGCACGGCCTTCACAGCGGCAATATCCTGGTTGTCGAAATTGAATTGACGCCCCCGTTTGAAGCCCGCGTAGGGGAGGGAAGTGCTCTGCGTCCACATGAAGCAACTGTTCGTGGCCCAACCGGAGAAGCCGCTCAGTACACCGTTGCTGAGGCCCTTGCCCATGCCGAGCATGATCACTAGCATGAAGATGCCCCAGAAAACACCGAACATGGTGAGGCCGCTGCGGAGCTTGTTACGGCTCAGCGTTATCCAGATCTCTTTCCAGCGTTCGCTATCGAACATGGAGCGAGGGTTTTTCACCACTGAGGCACAGAGGCACGGAGAAGAAGGAAGTTTGGACGCTGAGGCGCGGAGGCGCGGAGAAGAGGAAAGATGTTTTGACGCTGAGGCGCTGAGGCGCAGAGAAGAAGAAAAAAGCTTTGCCACAGATGCACAGAGGCACGGAGAACTCGTTTTGCTTTTTGACGCTGAGGCGTGGAGGCGCGGAGAATGCGATGTGGTTTTTGCCGCTGCGGGGGGAAGATGTTGATAAGGACAATGGGTCGTTCGCTTGGGTCGGGTGGTACGGCACAGAGATGATCCGAGCCATTTTCAACAGATTATCGCGGGACGAGCCTTCACGGGAGCGATCTGCGTTCCTCTGTGCCTTTGTGCCTCCGTGGTGAATCATATTCATTCGTCCCGGAGTGCTTCAATGGGTCGAATCGCCGCTGCCCTTCGCGCAGGGATCAAGCCCGCTAACGCGCCAGCGACGATGAGCACGATCGTGGCATACAAGGCCACATGGATATCGACCGTCGGGTTGCGGAACATCTCGTTGCCGGGGATGCCCTTGGCGAGGCTTTCCAGCAGGCCCACCCCGCAGACCAGCCCGAAGTAGCCCGCCATGGCACTGACGAAGACCGCCTCCATGATCACTTGGCCCACCACGTTCGCCGGCGTTGCGCCCAAGGCCTTGCGGATGCCGATCTCCTTGGTGCGGTCCTTCACCACGATCAGCATGATGTTGCTGACGCCCACGATGCCCGCTATGATGGTGCCGATGCCGATCATCCAGAGGAATGCGTTGATGCCACCGAAGATGTTGCCGAAGGTCGCCGCGTTCTCCACGTTGTTGTTCACGTAAACCGCATGGTCGTCCGTGGGGTCGAAGCGGTGGCGCACGGAGAGCACGGCCACCGCCCGTTTCGCGGCTATGCCGGCGCCCACCAAGCTGGCGTCGCTGAAGCTGAAGATGATCTTATCCACTGTCTGCTGCGCGTTGAATACCCGTTGGGCCACGCTCAGCGGTATGAACACCTGGCTGCTCTGGTTCATGCCCCGGCCGCTGGCCTCGAAGCGGTAGACCCCCACCACTTGGAAGGGGATGTTGTTCACCTGCACCCATTGGTTGATCGGGTCCTCGCCCTTGAACAGCGCATCGCGCGAATCCTCCGCGAGAACGATCACTTTGCGCGTCCGCAGCTGATCCATCGTATTGATGAAACGCCCCTCGATGATCTGTTGCTCCTGCAGGTGGGAGATCTCGGGTGTAACCCCGCTGATGCTGAAGTTGCCGTAGTTCTTGCCCCGGCTCAGCGTGCTGTTGCCGCGCCATACCCGCAGGTTGCCACTGATGTGCTCAAGCCCTGGTATCGCGGTGCGGAGCGCCTCCACGTCGCGTGTGTCCAGTTGTATCTCTCGATCCACTGCAAGGCCCTGCCACGGCTTGGTGGTCTCCCCTCCGTAAAGCGTGATGGTGTTCATCGCCGTTTGTCGGAAGTTGTAGGAGAAGCCGTTGCTGAGGCCCTTGCCCACCCCCAAGAGGATGATCAGCATGAAGATGCCCCAGAACACACTGAAGCCGGTGAGCACCGTCCGCAATTTGTTCTTGCCGATGGTGTCGAAGATCTCCGCCCATTTCTCAGCGTCGAACATCCTCCGTCTCGGTTATCGGTTGCCCGTCGTGGCTTTCGATCTCGCCATCTTTCAGCCTGATGATGCGCTGCGTCAGCTTGGCCACGTCCGGCTCGTGCGTCACGATCACCAGGGTCATGCCCAGGTCCGTGTTCACCTTCTTCAGCAGGTCCATCACTTCGGTACTGGTGGTGCTGTCCAGTGCGCCAGTGGGCTCGTCCGCCAGGATCACCTTCGGGTTGGCGATCAAAGCCCGCGCTATGGCCACCCGCTGCTTCTGGCCGCCGCTCATTTCGTTGGGCATGTGCTTCGCCCAGTCGCGCAGGCCGACGTTCGCCAGCATCTCCACCGCCATCTCGTTCCGCTTGCGGCCCGAAACCCCTTGATAGTAAAGCGGCAAGGCCACGTTCTCCATGGCGTTCTTGAAGGAGATCAGGTTGAAGCTCTGGAAGACGAAGCCGATGTATTTGCTCCGTAGCTCCGCGGCACGGGTCTCCGTGAGGTGGTCGATCGGCAGGCCGTCCAGCAGGTATTGCCCGCTGTCCGGATTGTCCAGGATGCCGATGATGTTCAGCAAGGTGCTCTTGCCGGAGCCCGAAGAGCCCATGATGCTCACCATCTCACCCTTGCGGATGTGCAGGTCCACACCCTTCAGTACTTGAAGTGTGTTGCTGCCCATGCGGTAGGACTTGCGGATGTTCTTCAGTTGCAGCATGCTCGGTCTTCGGGTCCACGAAAGTACCGGTCCCCCCCCAAGCCCCCTGTCTCCTTACATGAACGGTTGTCCGACTGTGCGAACGGAAGCAGATCCCTGACCTGGGAGGCATTCAAACGTTTTGGCACAACCCTTGCCATCCGCCACTCGATCTACATTCGCAAACCAAAATCACCCTCATGCAACGTCTCTCCGCTTTCACTTTCGCCTCCTTGGTATGTTTTACCGGTCTGCTCGCCCAAACATGCGATATCGTGGTTTTCTCCGATGCCGGGGAGAAGTTCACCTTGGTCATTGATGGTGATGTGAAGAACGACGCTCCCGCAGCGCGCGTGGTCGCCACAGGCATCAAGAATGAAACACCGATGCTGATCGTGAATTTCGCCACTGCCGGCATTCCGCCCATCAAGCAGAACAGTTGGATGGACGCCGGGCAGGAGTATACCCTGCGCATCACCACCAACAAGAAGGGTGTGCGGGTCCTGCGTCTTCAGGGCCAAGCCCCATTGGGCACGGCCATCGCATCGGACAAGCCTTCTCCCAGCAACTTCATCGCGGATGACGCGACGGACGAGGTTGCCACCCCCACCACGTATGGTACGGACGTCCAAGTGGTCTCCACCCCTCCGGTCCGGTCATCAACCACCGTCACCACCACGGAAGGCAGCACGGGCCAAAGCGTGAACATGAACATCGGCGTGAATGGAATGGGGATGAACGTGGGCGTGAAAGTGGACGATGGCATGGACGGTAGCTCTACCACTACGACAACCACCACGACCACCACCCATTCCCAGTCGGGTACGGTCGTTCCGCAAGCTCCCAAGGCGCCCGTCGAGGAGACCGTGGTCACCACTACCGGTTGCACGCGGGCGATGAACCCTTCCGACTTTCAGGACGCCAAAACCAGCATCTCGGCCAAGGGCTTCGAGGACACCAAGCTCACCCTGGCCAAGCAGATCGGCGGGAGCAACTGCTTCTCGTCCGATCAGGTGAAGTCCGTGATGGGGCTTTTCGGATTCGAGGACAGCAAGCTCGATTTCGCCAAGTTCGCATACGACCACGTGATCGACGTGAACAACTACTACAAAGTGAACGACGCCTTCAAATTCTCCAGTTCGGTGGATGAGCTGAACAAGTACATCCAAGGCCGTTGAACCCGTGATCCTTCATCACCACCGGATGAAAACCTCAATTACGGCACTCGCCCTCTTCGTGATATTCTTCAGTGCCTGCTCGGGGTCCAAGTCCTTTTCCAATAAGGCCTCCAAACTGGATGAGGGCGGCATGTATGCCGAGGCCGCGGACATGTACCTGCAAAGTGCCGTGCGCAATGCTAAGAACATCGATGCCAAGATCGGCCTGAAGAAGACCGGGCAGATGCTCTTGAATGATAAGTTGAGCAACTTCTTCAAGGCCGTAAGCATAGGGACGGACAAAGAAGCCGCAGTGAACGCCTACCTCGATGCCAAGGATTATCAGGACCGCGTGCAGCGCGCCGGGGTCACCTTGGACATCCCGGACAGCTATGGCGCCGATTTCAAGCAGGTGAAGGGGGAGTACCTCGTGCAACTTTACTCTCAGGGCCACGACCTGCTGGACAAAAAGGACTATCCCGCCGCTGAAGCTGTTTTCTCCAAGATCGGTAAACTGGAACCTGGCTATAAGGACGCCGGAAGCCTGCAGGAGATCGCCTACTTGGAACCGCTTTATACCTCAGGTAAGGCGGCAATGCAGTCGGGGCAATATCGCAAGGCCTACACCGACCTGGAAAAGGTGGTGGTCAAGAGCGCGACCTACAAAGATGCCGTGACGCTGAAACAGCAATGCATTGAAAAAGGCAGGTACGCCATCGCTGTGCTCCCCTTCAACACAGCGGGGAACGGAAGGCTAACACCTCAAGCAGCCACCTTGCTCGCCTATGTCACCTCAGCGCTTACGGACATCAACGACCCCTTCATCCAAGTGGTGGACCGGGACAACATCCAGAAGATCCTCGATGAGCAGCGCTTGGGGATGAGCGGCGTGGTGGACGAGAGCACGGCTGTGACCGCCGGGAAGTTGATGGGCGCCAAGGCAGTGGTGATGGGCACGGTGATCAGCTACAAGGAGCAGCCGGGAAAGGTGCAGAGCAGCACCAAGGATGGATACGAAAGCTACCAGGTGAAGGTACTCAACAAGGAGACCAACAATTACTCTTACGACACACGCTATCGGCCGGCGAAATACAACGAATACCTCCAGGAGAACAAAGCCATTATCTCCTTCAGCTATAAGCTGGTCTCCTTGGAGACAGGGCAGGTGCTGATGAGCAAGGTGGTGGATAAGCAGGCCGACGACCACGCCTATTACGCCACCTATGATGGCGATGCGAAGGCGTTGTACCCCATGCTCAACGGAGCGGTGAACACCAACAACAGCGCACGGCAGCAGTTGACTTCCCTGTTGAACGCACCGCGCGTGGTGAAGCCCGTGGCCGACCTCGGCAATGAGCTGTTGCGGAACACTTCCCTTGTGATGGCCAGCAGCATTCAGCAAGAGGTCGCTAGCAAGTTGCCATGAGCCGATCCGATAGGCACATGTTATCCAATTTCCGGAAGGGCCGGGTCGTGGTGGCCTTCGCCTTGTTTGCCACCTTGCTCTTCCCGGCCTGCAAGTCCAAACAGCCAGCGGTACAGGCTGAAATACCGGTGGCTACCGAAGGGCAACGCCCGGCGTGGGTGAATGCGCGTCCGGTGAAAGACGCTGATTACATCGGCATTGGGCAATGCCCAAAGGGCCGGCCTGATTTCCAGGAGACGGCAAAGAAGAACGCATTGAACGACCTCGCCAGTGAGATCAGCGTCACCGTGGAAGGCAACAGCCTGCTCTACACGTTGGACCGCAAGTACAAGTTCGACGAGGAGTTCACCAGCACCATCAACACCAGCACCAAGGAGCGGATCGAGGGCTATGAGTTGGTGGACAGCTATGATGGTCCCGATAGCTACTGGGTGTATTACCGGCTGAGCAAAAGCGAGCACGCACGCATCAAAGCGGAGCGCAAGCAGAAAGCCATCGATCAGGCCACCGACCTCTACGGAAGGTCCAAGAGCAGCCTTGCCAGCGGCGACATGAAGACCGCATTCGACCTGGATCTCCGCGCGTTGATCGCCATGAAGGAATACTGGGGCGAGAGCGATCAGGTAACGGTGGACGGCAGGCAGATGCCCTTGGCGAACCAATTGTTCAGCGATCTGCAGCGCATGACGAGCGGAGTGCGCCTTGCTGTCCTGCCGGAGCGCTGTGGGTTGAACTGGGCCAACCGCTTCAAACGGGAGATGCTCGTCACCGCAACCCTCGCGCCGGCCGGCCAGGCTTTGGCCCAACTGCCCATCACGGTCGAATTTCCCGGGCAGTCCGGGAAAGTCACCGAAAGCCGCAATACCGATACAGAAGGAAGGGCGCGTACCACCATCCAACGCCTCGACCTGCAAGCGTCCGCTCCGGAAATGGTGGTCCGTTTGGACGTGGAGGCCTTGGTGAGTAAGGACCTGGATCCCACATTCACCAAGCCCTTATTGGGCAGCCTCACGATCCCGGAGGTCCGTGTGCCCATCGACAAGACGTTGCCCAGTATTTATTTCACGGACTCGGAGAAGAACATGGGCCAGGCCTTGCCCGAGGCTCCGCTGCTGCTGGCCTTGAAGGAGGAGCTAACGACCATGGGATTCCGTGCAGTCGCGCGTCCGGCGGAGGCTGACCTGGAGATGGGGATCACCGCCAACACCCGAGAAATGGGAGAGAGCAATGGCTTCTTCACCGTTGCGCTGGACCATGCGCTCAAGGTGCGCGACCGCCGAAGCGGGGACGTGATCTACGAGGGCGGCAAGCAGGGCGTGAAAGGCATCCAGCTCAACTATCAAAAGGCCGGCCTCGATGCGTACAAAAAGGCTGCCTTGAACCTGCGGAAAGAGCTTGTGCCCGCAGTGGTCAACGCCGTATTGTAGCATTGGCGGTACTTTTCGCACTTTGGCACGCCATTGGAAAGCACACAACAGACAACCACCTAAACCGAAGACCATGAGAACCTCTACATCGAAAATTGCATCGTTCGCCTTCATGGGCTTGATGCTCGCCGGCGGACTGAGCGCCTGCGCCAACAAGAAGAAAGCAGCCGAGGCCGCCAAGCCGCCCACGGGGGAGACCGAAGTGAAAGTGCTCTGCTCGGGCCCCGAATTCTTCACGGACGAGAAGAACTTCCGCGCCAACAACCTCGGCGAAAGCATGGACCAGGCGACCGCCAAGAAGAAGGCCCTTTCCAACGCCCGCGCGGACATGGCCAGTGCGATCAACACGCAAGTGAAGAGCGTGATCGACAACTATGTGAACAGCCGCGAGATGAACAACAAGGAGGAGATCGCTGAGCGTTTCGAGGGCCTTACCCGCGAAGTGGTCGATCAGAAGCTCACCGGCACACGCACCATCTGCGAGAAGATGATGAAGGTGGAGGGAAGCGGCAATTACAAGTGCTACGTGGCCATCGAGCTCAGCGCACAGGACCTGCTCGCAGCTTACAACGAGCGCCTCAGCAAGGACGACAAGCTGAAGGTCGACTACGACTACGAGAAGTTCAAGGAGACCTTCGACAAGGAGATGGAGAATATGAAGAAGTAGTCCCTAAGGAAATTGAAAGAAGCCCCGCCGGTCGTTCCGGCGGGGCTTCTCTTTTCACCCCGGAGGGGTCACAACATGTTGAACTTGGATGTACCTCGTGCAACGACCCAGAAGGGGTCGCAGCCGGTGTTTGCTGGTTTTCCCAAGTCCCCGCTATTGTCGGAGATACTCAAGTCCCCACAGGGTCATCGCCTCGAGACCCTGCGTTGGGTAATTCACTGTTTCAGCACCCGCATGGTGGAACTGCCCAACCTACTGGTGGCCACCAATGCATAGGCGCCGGGGGCCAAGGAGGAAATGTCCAGGATCAATCGGCCATCACTGGGCATCGGGCCTTCATGCAACACGCGGGCTTGGCGGCCGGTGGCATCGTAAAGCGCTACCTGCACGGGCTCACTGCGGAACCGGTCCAGCGTGACCACGAACGCGCCTTGCGTGGGGTTCGGGAACACCTCGGTGATCAACGGTCCTTGTGGATCCGCGATGGCCGTCCCGAGATCCAGTACGCGGAAACGCCACCAACCTTCCGGGGCAGTGATCGGCCTTACCTGCACCTTGCCGTTCTCAGCAAGTGCACGGATGTAGTAGAAGACGGTGGTTGAAGGAGCCTGCGCCGGGATCTCGGCCGTCCAGTTGTTGTCGGTTCCGGCGACCATCGGGACCGCGATGAAGCCCTGGGCGGTGTCCGTGGTCCAATACAATTCTGCGGAAGCGATACCGCTACGGTGCCGGATGTAGGCGCTGACAGGGTAGGGGATCACCGTCTCGTAAGTATCACGCAGCTTCTTGTGGCGGATCAACAACGGGTCCTCCACGCCGATGGCCTTGGTGATGCAATGGATGGCCCCGCTCTGGCCGATGATGTTCGATCCCCCATCGTCGCAATCGATCCCCACCACGCGATAGCCCGGCAGGCTCTCCCGCAGGATCCGCAAGCCCGTGGTGTCGTATTCTGTGCGGTAGGTGGGCACCAGTACCGTCTTGTTGATGAACACGTTGTTCGCATACGTGCGATAAGAAGCGCTTGGTGCAAAAGCCCCGCCGGTGCTGGGCGGCATCGGGATGCGCACCACTTGGTACGGATCGCCGAACACGTCCGTGTACCCGTCCGTGATGTCCTGCAGGTTCTGCTCCAGCTGCGGACCATCGCTCACGCCTTGCGGGAATGCGCCAACTAACAAGGTCTCCTCATCCAACAACTTCATGTGCATGTCGATGTGGTGGATCCCATCATAAGGCAACGTGGTCATCTTGATGTAGCGCCCCAGGTCGATCCCCATCCATTGGTTCATCAACGTATCCACTTGGGCGGCGCTCTTCACCGATTGGTTGAAGTTGCCTTGCGGGCCGTTCTCGTCCAGAACCAAGTTGCTGCTGAAGGCCGTTCCGGCCCCGTCGCACATGAAATTCCCGCCGGTGTGTACCAGGTCGTAAGGCGCTTGGGTGGTCCCGTAGATCGGGATGTTCTTCAAGGCGGCGATCGCATCCGGAAGCACGTCGTCCAACGGCCGGGGGCGGTTGTAGATCCAATCCAACTGCATCAAGCTGTCCACTTCGTTGCGGTAGATCGTTTCCGAACCGTAGTCGCGTACCCAAATGCTGTTGAAACCCGCTTGGAGAAAGGTGATGTTGGACAGGTCATCCAAGGGACCGCCCGCGGTACTGTTGTTCAGCACCTGTGTCACCGCAGCAGCGTCGTTGCACACGATGATCACTTCGCACTCCTCCTTCGCATAGCGCACGATCTGCTTGAGGATGGCCGGGTAGTCCGTCCAAGTGATCACCAAGCTCTGCACTTCCTCCCATTCCGCCATGGTGCGCACCGGGAATGCGGGCGGTCCATCAAAGCTGCGCTGCAGGGAAGCACGTGTGTTCCGATACTCCGGGATCAGGTGAAGTTCCTCCGGGGCAAGCTTGTGCGGAAGCCCTTGTTCCTGCGCGCTGGCGAGCATGGACAGGCCGCAGGCAAGGGCGAAGAAAATGGATCTCATGGGCTTCGGAAGGACCCGAAAGGTAGCGGATGGCCGTGCGTGGGCCGTGCGTCGCTGGGGCGGAAGCCATCACCGGATCCACTTAATCCCGTCCGGCACGTTACTGATCAGTGCGGCTTTTTCCCGTTCAGCCAAGCGTACATCTTCACCACATCCCGCACGTACCAATACGTGTCCTGCCCACGGCAATAGCCGGTGCGCACGCAGGGGCGGGTGAAGTACTGCGGGCGGTTCAGCAGCACGATCGCGCGTTCCACATTGCCGTCCCAACGGTCCGAGGCCAGGCCGAGCTCCTTCGCCAACCGTTGGGCGTCCTTCACGTGGCCCGGTCCAGCATTGTAACCGGCCAGAACGAATTTCAGGCGCTGCGCCGGATCGGGGATCTCCTTCCGCCAGATGCGGTCCAGTTGGTCCAGGTAACGGGATGCGCCTTCGATGTGCCCGTTCACTCCGCCTTCCGCGGTGACGCCCATGCGCAATGCCGTGGTCGGCATCATCTGCATCAGGCCACCAGCGCCGGCGTAGGAAAGCGCTGCGGTATCGAATCGGGATTCCTTGAAAGCCACAGCGGCCAGCAGCCTCCAGTCCCAGGTAAGACTGTCGGCGTGCACTTGGAACAGGCTGTCATAAGGTGATATCGTATCGCCACCAAAGGCCAGCGCACTGAAGGAGCGCATGGGGCCGCGCGTGTCCAGCCCGTTGTTGTAGGCCGTAGTGATCGCCTTGCGTGCTTCGCGCTCCGAGGCCACGGCCAGCCACGTGTCCAGCGCATGCAAGAGATGATCCGCGTTCGTGCGCACGGCGAAGACCAAGGGCACTGACGCTCCCACGCGAGGGCCGAACTCCACCAAGGGCAAGCGTTTTGCCTCCATATTGGCCGTGGCATCGCTCACCAGCAGTGCAGGCACTTTGCCCAGTGCGGACCGCGCAAGCAGCTCTTCCGGCCGTTGGTCCACGATGCGCAATACGATGCTGCTATCCGCCACCGTGCTGTGTTGCAGGCTGTCCAAGAAGGGCGACCATACGCTCACCGTAACCGTGTCCAAGGATGTTTGCTGATCGTTGCTGCCGGACTGTATGGCCCGGGGCCTTGCATACATGCCCGCCACCATGCGGTAAGGCTGGGTATGGTGGGTGTAAGGTGCCGTCCAACCCGTAGAGGAAAGCTGGGCCGCGATCACATCGCCGCGGCCTTCCTGAAGCATCACCAACATGCTGTCCCGGTCCGCGACGGGAACCGCCTTGACCTTTAGGTGCTGCCGCTTTGCGAAGCGTTCCAACAGCTCCCATTCCAAGCCGGTCATGGCGCCGGGCCGCTGCTCCCAGGTCAACGGATCCGCCAGCACCAGCACGCGCAAGGTGTCCTTCTTGATCTGCCTCAGGTCGCGTGCCACCAGTGGTTTCGACCAGAGCTCCCGGGAGGCATGCGAATGCGCGGCCCCGCTCGGGCCCCACACCAGTGGAAGGCCCAGCAACACGGCGAAAAGGCCGCTCCCTATGAGCTCTGCCTTACCCATCCAAGTTGGCCAAGTGTTGTTTTAACTGGGGTAAAAAGAGCATGCACTCCGCTTCAAAAGCCGCATGATGTTCTTCCAGCACCGTTTCGGCTCCGAGAAGCGCTTCCCCACAGGGAACGCGTGAGGACAAGCCCGTCAAGGCCCGCCGGATGCCTGCGATGGCCGCATAGGAGGTGAGCCAATCGTTCTTCACCACGTACGGAAGCATGTGCTGGGTGCGCTCGGGCATCAACAAGGCATGTTCTTGCAGCAGGTGGTACATCCGTTGGGCAAAAGCGGGCAGCGGCTCCGCGCTGAGCTCCTGCCAGCGGCTGGCAATGGCGTGGTCGTAGAAAAGGTCCAGTGCCACGCCCGCGTATTTCCCGCAGTGCTGGCGCAAACGTTCACGGCCTTTCAGCGTGAGCGGGTGGTTGTCCGTGTAGCTGTCTATTCGACGATGCATGCGGATGCCTGTTTGCAGCCCGGCGGACCAGCCGGAGAGGTCACGTCCCTTCACCGCGTCCGCCATGAAGTTGCCGACGATGGTCAAGGGGGCATTACCCGATACGAGAAGATGTCCCAAAAAGTTCATGTGCAGCACGGAAAGATATTGCAAGCATTCTAGCCGGACACGAGTGGTGCTTTTGCAAGGTTGAAACCACCCCAACTTCTTCTTGAAGGAAGGAGGGGAGGCCCAAGCACCATTGCGGCAACGGCATTATCCCGCTATGGCGGGACAGGTCCTGCGACATCTGCGTCATCTGCGGCTCCCTTATCGCGGCCAAGGCATTATCTGCGGGTGCCGCAGGCACATCTGCTCCCCTTCATCGCGGCAAAGGCATTATCTGTGAAATCTGCGTCATCTGCGGCTCCCTTATCGCGGCCAAGGCATTATCTGCATCTGCGTCATCTGCGGCTCCCTTATCGCGGCCAAGGCATTATCTGCGGGTGCCGCAGGCACATCTGCTCGCCTTCATCGCGGCAAAGGCATTATCTGTGTCATTCCGCTAAGGCGGAACAGGTCCTGCGACATCTGCGGCTCCCTTATCGCGGCCAAGGCATTTATCCGTGGCCATCCGTGTTCATCCGTGGTTCAACCCATCAAGGACCACCCCAAGCCCGCTGCCTATATACCGGTCAAAAGAAGGCCAGCCCGCCCATGGATCCGCGGCTGCGCATGGAAGCATCAAACGGTAATTTGGCACCCATGTCCATCATCCGGCGCAACCTCCTGCTCTATTGGACCACTCAGGTGGTGGCATGGACCGGCTACATGCTGCTGCTCGGCCTGCCCACATGGATGGAAGGCACGTTCACCGCCACCTTCGGCCTGGTCACCCTCGCCATGGTCGCCATCGGCATCGCCAGCAGCCACGCCCTGCGCCTGTTCTTCAAGGAATGGCATTGGCTGGATATGTCCGTGGACAAGCTCTTGCTGCGCATGGTACTGGGGACACTTGTCCTGGGCGCGGTGGCCGGACTGCTTCAGGCCGCCATGCACGATGCAGCATTCCCTGCGGCTGACCCGCTGATCGGCGATAATGGTAGAAGGCTGTTCGAGGTGCTGCTCAGCTGGGTGCTCCAGCTCTTCGTCTGGTCCCTTTTCTATGTCGCCTACCACTACATCGTCCGCAGCCGCTTGGAGGAGTTGCGGGCCTTGAGGCTGGAGGCCGCCAACCGCGAGGGCCAGCTCTCCAACCTCCGCAGCCAGCTCAACCCGCATTTCATGTTCAACGCGCTCAACAGCATCCGTGCCTTGATCGAGGAGGACCCCGAACGCGCCAAGCGCTCCATCACGCTGCTCAGCGCCATCCTGCGCAATGCCATGTCCACCGTGAAGCGGAGGACCGTGCCGCTGGGTGAGGAGATCGACATGGTGCGCTCCTACCTGCTGCTCGAATCCATGCGCTACGAGGAGCGGCTGCGCGTACACTTCGATGTGGACCCCGCGTTGGAACGGCATCCTGTGCCGCCCATGATGTTGCAGACGCTCGTGGAGAACGCCGTGCGCCATGGCATCGCCAAGCTGAAAAAGGGAGGCGACGTACACATCGGCGCACATGCCGGCGAGAACGGCATCGTGCTCACGGTGCGCAACACAGGGCACTTCAGCAAGGGCCGGACAACCGAGGCGGGCATCGGGCTGCGGAACACCGAGCAGCGGCTGGAACATATCTACGGACGCAAAGCATGGCTCCGCATCCGCAACGACGGGGACATGGTGGTGTGCGAGGTCCATCTGCCTTTCCTTGAACCGGCACAGCAAGCAGAAGCAACAGAACAAACCAACGTAGCATGAAAGCCTTGATCATCGACGATGAACGCTTGGCCCGCAAGGAGCTCGGCCGCCTATTGGAACCCTTCGGGAACATCGAAGTGGTAGGGGAGGCCGCCAACGCCGACGAAGCCGAGAAGCTAGTAGCGGAGCTGAAGCCCGACCTGCTTTTCCTCGACATCAACATGCCCGGGCGGGACGGCTTCGAGCTGCTGGAAGCCTTGGACATGGCACCGCACGTGGTCTTTGTCACCGCCTACGACGAGCACGCCGTGAAGGCATTCGAGGTGAACGCGCTGGACTACCTCCTGAAGCCGATCGATCCCGAGCGCCTCGCCGCAGCGATCGAAAAGCTGTCCCAACTGCCCAAGGAGACCGTGGGGCAACGCGAGGACCTCACCGCGGAGGACCGCATCTTCATCAAGGACGGCGAGAAATGCTGGTTCGTGACGTTGAAGGATGTGCGCCTGTTCGAGAGCGAAGGCAACTACGTGCGGGTGCGCTTCGGGGAGAACAAGCCGCTGGTGCTCCGTTCGCTGAACAACTTGGAGAAGAAGCTGGACCCGCACGTGTTCTTCCGTGCCAACCGCAAGCAGATGATCAACCTGACCTGGGTGGACAAGATCGAACCCTGGTTCAGCGGCGGCCTCAACTGCACGCTCACCACAGGCGAAGTGGTGGAGGTGAGCCGCCGGCAGGCGTTGCGCTTTAAGGAGCTTATGAGCCTGTAGGAACGGGAACCCCGGAACGCAAAAAGCCACCCGGATATCCGGAGGGCTTTTCGCTTTGAAGAAGGTTCTTCGTGGTCCGATATGTATCGGATCGCGGTGGCTTAAGAGGCAAAGCCAATTCCAAGGAGGCTCAGGAAATATTCGTGACACTTGCTAATTCGAGCCATGGCTCAGTGGACCGGAATGAACCGGTCGGCCAGTTGCCCATCCACCACCGCTATGTATACTGCCATACTGTGTTCGGCAAAGGGAATACTTGCGCTGCGGCCCGTCGCGCTGCGTACTTCCCGCTCCAACACCAAGCGGCCTTGAGGGTCATACACGCGCAGTTGGTGCGGGCCATCAACCAAGCCCAACAGGTGCAGCTCACCGGAAGGAGACCAGGTTGCCCGGAACTCCGCTTGCGCCGGGTCGGTATCCTCCACGCCCAAGGTGCTGCACTGGTAGCGGATGTCATCGCCCAAGTAGCGCATAAAGCCGTTACCGAAGCCGGCGGAGATGTACAGCGTGTCGTGGTAGAAGACCGCATTGCTGGCGCCGGTGGTGGGCGAGAGATCCCCGCCGCCGGGCACGCAGTAGGTGCTTCCATCCCACACGGCCACGCCGGGGGTACCCATCAGGCTGGCAAAGCGGAAACCACCCACCACCAAGAGTAGGCTGTCATGCACCACCAAGCGCTCGATCTTCGGGGCGTAGGTATCGGAGTTGTACACGGTCTGCACCCCGGCACCAGGCTCGCCAATGGA
>JBBSUV010000032.1:0-45984 GCA_038234075.1 Flavobacteriales bacterium
GGCCTATTGTTTTTTCCACCTGGTGGGGGTGGGTTGTTGGGGGGGGTCGTTGGTTTTGGGGGGGGGGGGGGGGGGTGCTGGTTGCACGTTGTTGTGGGGTTTTTGGGGGGGGCTTTTTCCCCCCCCCAAAACCCCCAACAACCCCTGCATCGTTTGCCGCCGCCCGTTCCGTGATCACAATAACCCCATGTACATGGTTTGGCATTACCACAAATTCATCCAACACCACCATGGGCATGTGTTCCGGTATGGCATCCCAACACCGTTGCACCGCCGTGCCGAATGCGTTCATCACCATTTCTTCGTCCACCACATCACCGAACAGATGCAACCGACCTTCGGTGCATACGGTGACGTAATACGCCCCGGCACGCGTGTAATCGTATCCCTTCAACCGGATGGACTGCCGATGGAACCGTTTGGTCATGTTCCGAAGATCGGCAACAACATTTGAACCGCATAAACGTCGCGTTCGGGTGTTTATCAGCGGCCTCATCCCCGCGCTCGTTTGTCCGATACCCCGACGCTCAGCCGCGGCTGCCCGCCGGGATGAAACAGTCCGAGGTCCTGCGCACCAGAGGCCTTTCCCACATACATTCGGTGCGGGATCCATCCTCATCCAACGCACCCGAACCCCATGAACTACTTGCTTAACCTCGGCTTCCTGCTTGCAGTCGCCACCTCCGCCACCACCCTTTCTGCGCAGGACAGCACGAAGAAAGCCGTGCAGATCGTGTTCACCCAGGATATGGATAAGGCGGCCTTGGAAAGCATCCAGGAGTTCGTAAAACCTTGGGGTGTGGACCTTAAGATCAACGGCACGGAATACGAGAACGGCCTGTTGCACACGATTGATTTCAGTGTTGTTACCGCTAAAGGCAATGGTTCTGCCAAAGGCGAGGTGCGCCCCGACCGGAGATTAGGCTTCCGCTTCGACCCACAAGTCGGTAGCAAGGTCCCGCTGTCCGTGGGATCATTGGACGGACTGCGTACCGCGGACAAATAGAGTCACTGCTCCCTAGGCACGGTTGCTCAGTCCGCCGGGACTTCGCGTACACAAAACCCGGAAACGGCTTTCTGGGCACGGCATCAAAATGAGGATCGCAGGTGGCCAGAGACTGCATATCATCCGGCACTCGTGATCCTGGATAAGTTTTGGGCCTGAGCGCCGGGGTGAGTTTGGCCATACCTTCGACGAACATCCCATCCATCAGACCCCCTACCTCATGAACTTATTCCAACTCGGCTTGCTGCTCGCATTCACCACCTCGGCCACTGCGCTTGTTGCGCAGGACAGTACGAATAAGGTCGTGGAGGTCGTGTTCACCCAGAAGATGGACCAAGCGGACCTGGATAGCATCCAACAGGCCGTTAAAACCTTGGGCGTGGACCTACAGATCAACGGCACGGAATACAAGGCTGGCCTGTTGCACACGATCGACTTCAGTATCGCCACCGCTAATGGCAACGGTGCTGCCCGAGGCGAGATCCGGCCCGACCGGAAGTTCGGCTTCCAGTGCTATCCGAACGGTGGCATCAAGTACGCGGTGGTGGTAGGAGCTTTGGACCCGCCGAGCGACGGCGATAAATAGAGGTTCGCGCTAATGCGAGGGTCGAACTCTTTAGTCTGAGGGGACCGGGGATCTAAGATCTCAGTATTCACATTCCTTAGCCCAGCGACTCAATTGCGCTGGCGTCAGCACTTCACGCAATTGGTATTGCAGACCTGTCGACCGAGCGGCGGTTTCCGGGGAAGTGGTCCGGGTGCTTTTCTCAAGGGGCGCAGCGCCCGCAGCGGGCCCTTTGAGGGACGTGCTGAGCGTGGGATCCACACCCGCATTATCCCTTCCAGTATCGGGCGCCACGTGAATTTCCTCTTCGGCCACCCATTGGCCATCCACTACAGCCGGGTACTGCAAGCGCAGTTCGTTCATCCGGACGATCTGCGCACGCTTCAGGCCCAGCACCTTCCAAGTGCTTTGGTCGGCGTTCCAAAGGCACACACGTGAAATGGTCGCTGGAGCATCGGCACTACCTTCCTGTGCTTTTGCGGAAGGCGAGGTGAAGGCGATGGTGCCGAGCATTATAAGGGTATGGATACGGAGCATGGCGGAGCTTATTGGGCGAGCATTGGCATAAGCAATGCCAGATCCATTTCACCGGCCAGCAAAAGCGGTCCTGCGCGGCAATTCCCAGTCCCCAAGCGGTCCCATACGCCACCTCCGTGCGATCTCCGCTCCTGTTCGGCCTTGTCCTTATGGGAAACTCTATCCCACCTCGGGGCAAGTGTTCCCCGGGTGGGGTCCACGCAGAGCGCGCTTTTGCCACTTATTCCCTGCGCGTTCCCGGAACCGCTGATGGGGGGCCGGGGTGAGTGCCGGAATGCAGGTTCTCGGACCTTCAGACACCGGATAAGCAGCGAACCAACGTCTTTAAGCAGATCACCCACCTATATTCGCTTTGATGATAAAACTCCGGACCCTCTGCATCCTCGGTATCGCGTTCACTGGAACCTTGTTCGCACAGACCAGCACGAGCGACTGCAATGGCGCCATCCAGCTTTGTGGGGGCCTCTACACGGAGCTGAACGCCCCACAGGGAACCGGTAATGTTTACGAGTTCACGGGGACGTGCAACCAAAATGCGGAGAACGCAAGCCTCTGGTACACCTTCACGGTGCAGGATGCAGGGGACCTCAGCTTCGTCCTCGCTCCCGCGAGTAATATGGACGATTATGACTGGGGATTGTTCAACATCACCAACGGCGGCTGCGCCGGCATCAATGCGCAGAACGGCACTTCCCCGGAGGTGGAATGCAACTCCTATGGCCTTATCGGCACGAACGGCTCAACCGGTATCTCCACGGCCAACGGGGGCTCGGGAAGCACGAACGGCCCCGGTGACCTGAACGGGCCGGCCTTCAACGCGGACCTCCCCGTGCAGGTGGGCCAAACCTATGCCTTGGTGGTGATGAACTGGTCCGGTAGCACCTATGGTTACACCATCGATTTCACGCAAAGCACGGCGGCGATCTATGATGTGGTCCCTCCCGTACCGATCTCGGTGACCGCGGATTGTTCCAACCAGTTCTTCACGGTGAATTTCAGCGAACCCATCGTCACCAACACGGTGAGCCCGACGGATTTCACCTTCACCTCCCCTTCCGGCGTCGTGCTCCCTATCACTACGGCAACCCCGAACAACCCGGCCGCGGCCTCGCAATCGAGCTACACCATCGGCTTGGGCAGCGTTCCCATGGAAAGCGGCACCTATACGATGAACATCACCTCGGTATCGGGGAATGTGGAGGATCCGTGCGGCAACATCGTGGTGGATACCACATTCGCTGTGACCATCGATCCGTTCATCT
The DNA here is from genome assembly GCA_038234075.1 of Flavobacteriales bacterium. GTDB lineage: Bacteria > Bacteroidota > Bacteroidia > Flavobacteriales_F > PHOS-HE28 > PHOS-HE28. Next base: position 3,371 of record JBBSUV010000032.1, read on the forward strand.
ATACCGTGGAGGTCACCTCGGCGTGCAATGGGGCCGGCGGAACGCTACAGGCCAACTACGTGTCCGGCGGGACCGCACCGGTCACCTTCACGCTGGCGGGATCCGTGTTACCCTCCGGCACCGCCACAGGGCTATTCGCCGGCTCCTACATGTTGCATGTGGACGATGCCGCCGGTTGCCAGATCCTGGACCCGGTGACCATACCGGACCATGTGTTACAGGTGCTGATCCCGCAGGACCAGGACAGTCTTTCCTGCCGGGTGACCTCGATCAACGTGGAAGGCGTGCAGGTGGTGCCGGAGCAGCCCGTGCAATACGTGTGGACGGCCGTGACCACCGCTGGCACGGACCCGACCTTCAGCACCAGCGCTTCGCCCACGATCACCCAGCCGGGTGTCTATACCGTTCTCGTCACCGACCTGGAGGACGGCTGCACGGATCAAGCATCCGTGGTGATCGCGGTGACCTCGGCACCCGCCGTTGACCTCAGCTCGATCACGCTGCCCAACGTGGTCTCGCCCAATGGCGACGGCAAGAACGATGTGTGGCGCCCCTTCCTGCCCACTGAGCCCGAATTGGACATCACGGCCTTGTTCGATGCCTACCAGCTGACCGTTTACAACCGCTGGGGGCAGACGGTATACGAATCCGGCAATGGCGGGCAGCGTTCATGGAACGCACGCGATGTGGGCGATGGAACCTACTTCTATACGGTCGCCTTCCATTCGGAATGCGGTGCTGTGGTCGACAAGGAGATCAACGGTTCCGTTACGGTTTTGCGGTGAATTTGAGAGGAGCCCGCAATGGGTGGGACACCCTCCCAACGCAGGGCCCGCTACGAGTTGGAGATGCCAGTTGGCGTGACCCTGCGGGAACGGTAGGAATGAGTTCATAAAATGAGAGCTCCGTGTCTGCATCACTCCATAGCTGCGAGCATCGTTATCCTGACTTTATGGACGTCATGTGTCGATCATGCGCCATCTACTGAGGTTGTGTCGACTTCAAATGCGATCACAGCCCAATTGCCAGAGCACTCCATGTGGAGGTTGCGCGGAGAAGGGAATGCGACCTTCGAAGTGATACCCCATGCATTCGTTTACTTCGAACATCCGGATACGGTGCCATTTGAGATACGGAATGATACGTTGTTCCTGCGGTATGATGAAGAATTGTCCACTACCGATCTCATCCGCTACATGAACCGGGAGAGCTTCTCGATCATAAGTGAGACCGGGGATGCTATGGTGTTCGACCGTGTTCCTGAATAGCGCATACCTATTACTGCGCTGTGGCCCTGCATCAACCGTTCCCGACCCGAGCGAGCGTGGATGCTCGCGCTAATTCAGCCAATTCTTTGACGGGTATCAAGTCGGGGCTGCAGGCCTGCCCTACCTTTCCCCGGCTCTTCCGGCCCTTGCTCCATGAACAACCTGCTCAGCCTCTTGTTGGTCCATCGTTCGATCCCGGGGCACAAGATCATTGCATGATCCGGAGAACCTTCGATCGTGGCACACCGCGCCGGGTGGGCACTCCCCAGTTGATCATACGAGTGAAGTCCTGCCTTCTCGCCAAGGCTCATGGCATACCACTGCCACGGACATTGGTATTCTGGCTCGCATCCGTCCTATGCACTTATGCCAGCGCGCAAAGGGGCAACCAGATCTTCAAGGAAACGCACAGCTTGAGCGCCCGTTGGGAACTGGTGGACAGTTTGCGCAACGGCAATTTCCTTCTTTCATCCTACCAGCCTGTTTACGCACTGCCCGTCAATTGGAGCAATTCCCGCAACCTGGCGCCTTACCGCTCGGATCAGTCGCCCCCTCCCGCCGCTGATCCAGCACTGTTGAACGCTGTGGAGGCGAAATTCCAGTTCAGTTTCAAGAGCAAGGTGGTGCAGGGCCTGTTCAATAACAAGGGTGACATCTGGGTGGCCTATTCACAAAGCTCGCGCTGGCAGGTTTACAACGGGAAGCTGAGCCGGCCTTTCCGCGAATCGAATTTCGAGCCCGAAGTGATCGCGGTGTTTCCCGTGAACATCCGCGTCTTTGGCTTGCGGGTGAGCATGCTCAGCGCGTCGTTGGACCACCAAAGCAATGGCAACGCCGATCCCTACAGCCGCAGTTGGAACCGCGTGATCGGTCAGATCGGCCTTGAGCGCGGGCGGTGCACCTTCCTGCTGCGGCCTTGGTGGCGCATCCCCGAAGGAGCGGGCGACGACAACCCCGGCATTACCGGACGGGTGGGCAACGGAGAGATCATCTTCATCTACCAGCGTCGGAGCCATGTGATCTCCGCGCAAGTGCGCAACGCGTTCGTGGATGCCCCGTTCCGCGGCGGCTCCGTGCAAGGCGATTGGTCCTTCACCATCAGCGGCCACCTCAAGGCGCACCTGCAAGTGTTCCACGGTTATGGTGAGAGCTTGCTGGACTATGACCACAAGCAGACCACCATCGGCCTTGGCGTTTCGTTGTTGGATTGGCTGTGATCGCACCCTCACGGAACACCGCTCTTGGTAATGGGCACAAGCTATTTGCGATCCTCACTTCCATTCTAGGCCCTCCTTGATCTTCAAGAACCATAGGCTTCCCGAGGGAACATTGTAATACCATCGGAAGGGCACCCGCGTTATTCGTGCGTGAACTCCTTCTAATTCCACAACACGCAGATGCACACCACGCCTCCGACCACGCATCGGACCTCCTTCTTCTCCTTGATCTTCCTCATCGGCCTCTTGGCTTTTGGTTGTGCACTGGGTATGAAGTGGATGAAATGGCCCGGCGGTAGCGGCATGCTGATCATTAGCGGAGCGCTCACGCTCATAGGCGCGTTCACGCAAGCAGGTCGCGATGCGGACCGCAGTCTGGTGGTGATCATGCGCTTGGCGATGGCGAGCTTGGTGATCTATGCCGTGTGGCGCCTGCTGTATTTTCCGGGAGCCTTGGTGTTCGCCCTCGCTGCGACACTCTTGAGCGTGTCGGCGCTGCTGCTCTGGTGGCGGAGCGCACAGGTGCGTACGGGCGCATTTGCGGCCTTGCTTCTCTTTGTCGTGGGCGGGGCAGCCTTGATGGTCACGCCCGTGTATGCACTCTACGGCTACATGATGCTGGAGACCCCCGGCGCCCAGCGTTTCATCCACAGTGGTGTCGGGCAATGGTACCGCTACAGCTGGCTGCTCTACCAGGATGGCCAGTATGCGAAGAGCGCGGTGATGATCGACAGTGCCAAAGCGATCGTGAGCGACTACGATGCCCGCACAGGGATCAGTGGCGAGTGGATACAGGTGAAGTTGGATTCCACGCGGGCCCGCATCCAAACGCGCGAGTGGGAGAGCTTCCACGAGCTGGCGCAGTGATCGCGGATCCAACTTTCTGTTCTGCGGCGAAAGCAACAACGGCGTATACACACAGTAAACCGATCTTCGCCCGGCACAACCTTGTCCCATGCGTCTTTTCCTTCTACCCCTTCTCGCCCTTCTCCCCTTCTTGGCAACGGCCCAAGCGGAAAAGGACACTTCCACCGTTCACGTGGTGCACGGCACCGCCTGTGATACACGCGTAACGCTGGAGCAGCTGCGGGGTGCCTTGAAGCTCCATAGCGCAACCGTCCGCAACCACGACGGCAAGGACGATATCTATGAAGGCGCATGGCTCCAGGAGGTGCTTGAGCTCGCATGCCCTTCCATCGCTGCGATCGACAAGCGCACGAGGATCCGTTCGGCCGTGCGCGTTACCGCGGCCGATGGCTACAGCGCACTGATCGCACTGTCGGAAGCGGACACCGCCTTCCGCGACCGGCCGGTACTGCTCTGTTGGAAGTGGAACGGCCAACCCTTGGGTGAGCGGCATGGGCCTTTCCAGCTGATCGTTCCCGACGACAACCGCCATGCGCGGGATGTGCGCGGAGTGAGCACGTTGGAGGTGATCACGCCGTGAGGGCCGACCCCGAACGCTAGGCGGTCCCGTGCAAATACCCGAGGCCATTTAGGACCACGCGGATCCAGTGCCTTCAAGCCGCCAACCGCTCGCTATGGCTGTCGCGGTGTGCAATATGGGTGAGGTGGTGGCCGGAACAACGGGGACATAGGTAGATCCGCATCTTGCCGCGGCCCTTGTGCCAGATCACTTTCGCTTGGGCTTTTGCGCCGTTCAGGTCGTAGATCGCTTTCCCTGTGCAGCGGACGATCTCCCGCTTGGTGCGCACGATGCGCGTGCGGGTGAGGTAGATGAAGCGGTCCAACAGCCGTGTGGCCTCATGCAGGTCCAACGCTTTCACATTCTCCAAGGCCTTGTCGCGCACCTCCGGATCGGTGAAGCGGAACACCTCGTCAGCCCTGCTCCGGTATTGCCACAGGTATGCGGTCAACTTCTGATGCGCCCGGTCGAGTTGCGTGAGTTTTGCTTTGCTGTCCTTGGCCTTCATAACGGTCCTTGGAACGGAGGAAGGCGGCTTGGGTTTCACATCCGCCAGTATTGCCTTCGAGAGTCCCGTTTGAATGCAGCATTGAAGCTGCGCCTGGGATTACCACAAGTCGTGTCCTGATCAAGTCAGTGACCAGAACGTCCGCATCCCGCTGATCATAACTTCGTGGCATGAATCCCAAAGTTGATTGGTACTTCGAAAAGGACACGCAATGGCAAGCGGAATTCAATGCCCTACGGAAGATCGCATTGGAAACTGGCCTCGACGAGGAATTGAAATGGGGCCACCCCTGCTACACCCTGAAGGGAAAGAACGTGGTGCTGATGCACGGCTTCAAGGACTACTGCGCGCTGCTGTTCCACAAGGGCGCGCTGCTGAAGGATGATTCGGGCATCTTAGTGCAGCAGACGGAGAATGTGCAGGGTGCAAGGCAGATCCGCTTCACTGGACTGAAGGAGATCAAGAAGCTGGCGCCTGTGCTGAAAGCCTATATCCACGAGGCCGTTTCCGTGGAGAAGGCCGGGCTGGAGGTGCCGATGAAGGCGACGAAGGAATTCGTGATGCCAAAGGAATTCGCACAAGCCCTGAAGGAGATGCCGGACCTGAAGAAAGCCTTCCAGGCCTTGACACCCGGACGGCAGCGTGGCTACCTCCTCTACTTCTCGTCTGCCAAGCAAGAGAAAACGCGGATGGCACGGGTGGAGAAGAATGTCGATCGGATCTTGGCGGGGAAGGGATTGGAGGATTGAATTGACCGACCGAAGTCCGTATGCCTAGCGCCGATCGTAGATGTGTGGTATCAAGTTTATTCTTGTTACCGTCATGAAAACACACACCACTTGGCTCCGCAGCATTCTGGGCGTGATCATGATCCTTGCCGGGATCCAGCATTTCAGGGATCCGGCGATGTACGGCCCGATCATTCCGGATGGACTCCCAAAGGACCTCGTCACCTACATCTCCGGTGTGGTGGAGATCCTGCTGGGAGTTGGCCTTTTCATCAAGCGCGTTCGCCTTTGGGCCAGCTTGGGCCTATTGATCCTGATGATCGCATTCCTGCCCTTGCACGTGATCGATGTGTTCCGCGATGCACCGGCCATGGGGAGCAAATTGTTGGCCTACATCCGGCTTCCGTTGCAGTTCGTGCTGATCGGCTGGGCTTGGTGGGTATATAAAGGTGCGCGGCATTCCGAAGGCGATCAACGGATGACCGATCGGTGATCGCGAAGCGATCAGCCTTGAAAAGACCGCAATGGACGGCCATGGACCATAATGGACGTCCATTACGTCCATTACCTTCCATTCCGCGGATATGGATGACAGCCAGCCTACTTCCGCCAAGGCACCAAGTAGCCGATGTTCAACATCCAGTTCCGATGCGAAGCCTGCGCCTTCTCCGAGTACAAGTTGATGCTGGGGTCGGACACAACATCACTGAACCCGTGCTGGTAGCGCATATCGAGGTTCAGCTCGGAATGGCCAACGGCAAAGGCCAACCCTACTCCAGCCTGCGCGGAGAAGTCCCAAGGGTTGTGATCGCCGGGCTTATCCCCGAAGGTGACCGCACTTGCATTGTAGAAATCACCATAGGCTGTCCCGCCCACGGCATGGTACAACTGCACGCCACCTAAACCCCGCCCGATCACCGGACCGGCCAGCACAAAAGGACGGAGTTTATGACCCGTCATTTGATAGGATACGAGCAAAGGCAATTCCAGATAGGTCATCCGCAGCAGGTCATTCTCCAGTGTAGGCCGCGGATACCATTGGCAGCGCCAGCCTTTCTGCATGTAGGCGAGCTCGGACCGCAGGCTCCAATGATCGCTCAGCCTCACTTTCACCATCACGGCAGCCGTGATGCCCATCAATGGTTCCGCACCATCCACTACCCGTGCTTCTTCTTCCGGTAGTGAAGCCGAGAAGGACATGGTGGAACGGGTGGCCCCGAAACGCGTTCCCACCATCACCTTCGGAATGATCCCGGCTTCCGCCAAAATGCTGCGCGTGCTGTCGGACAGCGCTTCAACCGGTTTGGGTTTTCGGCCCCCGCTCCCGAGCGAAAGCACGTACCCGAGCTGCACCACATAGGAGCGTTGGCGGGCTTCAGGGATGGGTATGTTGCCCGGATCCACGGGGTTCCCGTTGATATCCGTGAACTGGAAGTCGAACATGGCATTGGAGAGACCGTATTGGTAGGAAAGATCGAGCGTGAGCGCACTGTGGTCCCACGTATACGCGATGCCGAGCCTGGCCAGCATCGACCATTCCTGATCGGGCTTGCGATATGCATATCCCTTGTCATCCATTCGTCCGATGGGGAATGTCCAGGACGAATTACTCCTATCCTCAAAACGCCAAACTCCGGTTCCACGGACGTTCATCCCGAATGCTCCCCCTATCGATGGCGTGACCCGGAACCGATGCCGATCAAAGGCCCAGCCAACGGTCAATGGAACTTGGAGGTAGTTGCTCCGATATTGCTGTTTGGATGATCCCTTGTACTGGTAGCCTTTCTGGATAAAAGCCAGACCGGAACCCAGCATCAGATGCTGTCTGATCGCGAATTCCACCGGGAGTTCCACGCTCAGGCCAGGCACGAGCTTCTGCCTATCATTCCAAGCTTTTGCGATCGTCCCTTCACCACCGTTCACCAGCCATCTGGAAAAGCTCACCCCCGCCCGATGACCGACGGAGACCTGAGCGACCGCCGCTTGGCAGGTGATACCGAACAGCACGATAAGTGGAAGCGCTCGCATGAAGTAAACTTACATCAAGCCAGCTTTCCGGCACGAGCGGACTGACGGGCCTTTGGACCTGCTACGCCTTCTTCACGAACTCGCTCTTCAGCGCCATCGCCCCGAAGCCCTCGATGCGGCAATCGATGTTGTGGTCGCCTTCCACCAGCTTGATGTTCTTCACCTTGGTGCCTGCCTTCAATGCTTTGGGCGCGCCTTTCACGGCGAGGTCCCTCGCCATTACCACATCGTCGCCGTCGTGCAGGATGTTGCCGTTGGCATCCTTCACCACCAGGACGGCCTCTTCAGCAACCACCTCATCGGGGTTCCATTCGTGGCCGCATTCGGGGCACATCATGCTCTGCCCGGTGGGGTAGGCGAAGGCGGAGTGACATACGGGACAGGGAGGCGTTGAGGTCATTGGTGTGGTAATGCAAGCCGCGAAGCTATCCAAAGCAACTGATGCGGTCCGGACCTCCTCATGACTGATCGCCCCCGTAGATGCTCAGCATGTACATTGGCGGTCCGTGTTCAACAACAGGATCTGACATGCACCCGATACTCCGCAACATCCTTGCTGTTCTCGCCGGCCTCGTCCTCGGCAGCGTCGTGAACATGGGCCTTATCGTGCTGGGCAGCTCGTTCTTACCTCCGCCGCCGGACGTGGATGTGAACGATGTCGACAGCATCAATGCGCACATCGGTGAGTACTCCACCATACAGTTCCTCGTGCCGTTCCTTGCTCATTCTCTGGGCGTGCTCGTGGGAGCCTTTCTCACGACAAAGCTCGCAGCCACCCGGCATGTGGCCCTGTCCCTGATCATCGGTGCGTTCTTCCTGTTGGGTGGTATCATGGCCGTGCGTATGATCCCCAACGCGCCGATCTGGTTCAGCGCGTTGGACCTTGTGGTGGCTTACCTGCCGATGGCGTGGCTGGGCCACCGGCTCGCTGCAAAGCGCGCTTGACCGGGATCACTTCTTCTTCGGCGGATAGAACAGCTCGAATGCCCTGTATACCGCCCGGTGCAGGATGGTAGCATGGCTTTCCTCCGGGAAGGGGACGTTCCAGAATTGCATAGGAGGCTTGGCTATATCGTAGAATGCTTTAACCACTTGGTCTATCTGGGCTTGCATCATCGCATCGTTCGGGGCGTAGGCGATAAAGACGCGCTTGGGCAGTGTGGTATGTGCCTTCACCCAGGTATCCGCCTTCGCGGCGAGCGCTCCGTTGTTCCACCAGAGACTGGGGCTTACAAGGATGTAGTCATCGAACAGCTCGGGTTTGGTGAAGAGCACTTCCGCACCCAGCAGTCCACCGAGCGATTGACCGATCAGCGTGCGATGGCCCGAGGTGCGGTAGTGCTCCTTCACCATCGGTTCCACCTCCTTCTCCAAGTAGCTGATGAATGCTGCTGATCCGCCGTAGGTCGGGATCCACACCTTATCGCTGTCACTCTCTGTTGGGCCGGTGAAGTCGTGATAGCGCGACTTCCCGTTGTTGGCAATGCCCACCACGATGCTCTTCGGAAGCAGGTCGTACATGTTCATGAACTGCGCGAGCCCGGCGATGTGCGGGAAGTCCTCGTTGGCGGAGCCGTCCAGCACATAGATCACTGGATAGGCCAAGGTGCTGTCGGCATAGCCATCAGGCAGATGGACGTTCAGCACACGCTCTTGGTCCAGGGCTTGGGAATGGAAGGTCAGGACATCGCCGAAGACGAAGGGCGTGGTACGGGTCGTGCTTTCCACTTGGGCGCAGAGTGCGGAGGAGAACAACAGAGCGAGGGGAGTGATCGATCGCATGGGGGCGAAGTTGGCGAAATTGTGCGCCCCAACCGACGATGGGGGTCGGCTCCTACGCCTTCCCCCTACTATCTTGGCCACCACGGATCGACATTCCCCTCGCCAACAGCCAAAATGCTTTCTGAAACCCTTGCCGGCATCGATTCCCTAAAGGCCGAACTGGACGCTTTGCGACCATTGGCCCCGGAGGGTGAGCAGCGCCTTTGGCAAAAGCTGCGCTTGGAGTGGAACTACAACAGCAACCACATTGAGGGTAACACCCTCACCTACGGCGAAACCTTTCTACTGCTGATCCATGGCCAGACCAACGGCGGGCACTCCATGCGCGAGTTCGAGGAGATGAAAGCCCACGACGTCGCCGTCTCCATGGTGCGCTCATGGGCGGACGATCCGGAGCGACCGTTGCTTGAGATCAACCTGCGTGAGCTCAATGACATTCTACTGAAGGAGCCTTTCTGGAAGGAGGCGATCACCCCGGATGGACAGCCTACACGCGTGCAGATCCAACCGGGTGAATACAAGCGTCAGCCGAACAACGTCCGCTTGGCGAACGGGGAGATCTTTCTATTTGCAAGTGTGGAGGAGACGCCGGCGAAGATCCATGACCTGATGGATTGGTTCAACCGGGCCGAGGATTTGCATCCTCTAGAGAGAGCTGCGATCTTCCACCACCGATTCGTGGCCATCCATCCGTTCGGGGACGGCAACGGCAGGACCGCCCGCTTGGTGATCAATTACATCCTGATGCGCGCGGGCTACATGCCGATCGTCATCAAGAGCACAGACAAGAGCAACTACCTGCGAGCACTCCAACAGGCGGATGCCGGCGATCTTCAACCGTTCACCGAATACTTGGCTGAACAGGAAGTTAGGGCCTTGGAGTTGGGGATCAAGGCGGCGAAGGGCCTTTCCATTGAAGAGCCTTCTGACATAGATAAGGAGCTTGCTTTGTTCAAACTGGGAACGAAGGATAAGGAAGGTCCCAAGGAACAGCGCACCGAACTGGTATTGGCGCAAACGTTCAGGAAGTCATTGAGGCCACTTTTTGAAGAATTTTTCGCTGGAATGGAAAGCTTCAACGACTTCTTCCGGGCCAAGGCATTCAACGTCAAGATCGGGAGCCATGACTTGCATTACAATATGCACGATTGCATGCGTGCAATGTCCAATGCATTCGATGAGCTGGAGTTTCGAGCGAGGAGGGCGATCGGTGAATCCGTGCTTCTTTCAAGGCGGACCGACAACTTTAGAGACTTGACCCGCGATAACCTCGAAACCGTGCAAGCCACGGTCACTTTTGAGGACTATCAGCGAGCGGGAACTAACGTCTTCAGCACTCAAACTAGCACGAAGGTCACATTTAACAAATACACTTATGTGATCGAGGTGCTCGGGTATAAGGAATCCCGAAAGGAACTTCTGTACCATCAGCCATTGACGCCTGAGGACATTGCCCTTTTCATATCCGCCGCAAAGAAGCTCACCTTGGCAAACATTAGATCCGAACTCAATACATAAGGAGAATCGGCCAAAGCTCTTGAAGCCCTAAGTCGTTCATCCGGCATACGCCAATGTCATCGCCAATAAGCATCCTTCCCTCTACCCTCGCCTTCCTGAAGGATCTCGACAAACACAACGATCGCGATTGGTTCCTCGCCCATAAGGAACGCTACCAAGCCGCATTGGAGAATGTGCGCGGCTTCGCGGACGCCTTGATCGAACGGATGAACAAGCATGATCGGCTTGAAACGCCTGACGGAAAGGACGCCGTGCGGCGCATCTACAGCGACCAACGCTTCCATAAGGACCGCCTACCCTACAGGACGTATTTCGGAGGTAGGCTGATACGATCGAAACCCGCTTTGCGCGGCGGCTATTACTACAGGATCAAACCCGGCGCCACCTTCTTCTCCTGCGGTTTCTTCGGCCCGGAAGCGGCGGACCTTAAACGTCTCCGCATGGACATTCTGTACGACCACGAGACTTGGGACCGGCTTTTGAGCGACAAGGCATTGCGCAGCCATTGGGGCATGCTCAAAGGCGATCAGCTGAAGACCGTCCCACGAGGCTTCCCGAAGGACCACGAAGCCATCCACCTGCTCCGCCACACGCAGTTCATATTCCAGCATGCCTATACCGACAAGGAAGTGCTTGCACCCGGCTTCGTGGATGCGGTGAGCGCGAGCTACAAAACCGTGCGGCCCTTGTTCGACCACATGAGCGAGGTGCTCACTTCGGATGAGAACGGAAATGCTTTGTGACCAACATCAGGCAGGACACAGCGGGGATCATGGAGAAGCTGCAATTCATTGCCCCTGTGCATCGACCTTTAGCACCGACCCCGTGAAGAGCACATGCTGAAAACGATCCGTACCTGGACCCGCACCCGCCTTCACGACGTGGTGGACAGCATCGCCTTCTACCCTGCCTTGATGGTGCTGCTTTATATCGGCGTCGCGGCGGGCATGATCTGGTTCGACCTCTCCGGCCCCGGACTGAAGCTGAAAGGCCACATGGGTTGGCTGAGCCTAAGGGACGCATCGGCCGCGCGGGCCATCATCTCCACCATCGCGGGCGGCATCATCACGCTTACCGTGTTCAGCTTTTCCATGGTGATGATCGTGCTGAACCAAGCTGCCTCGCAATTGAGCAATCGCTTGCTGGACCACATGATCGGCAACCGCTTCCAGCAGTTGGTGCTCGGTGCGTACATCGGTACCATCGTATATGCGCTGCTGCTGTTGAGCACGATCCGTGAGCACGATACGGGATCCTCAGTTCCCGCGCTCAGCACCTATCTACTGATCCTCGCGGCGATCGTGGACATCATCCTCTTCATCTACTTCCTGCACTTCATCACGCAAGAGGTGAAGTACGATGTGATCATCGAGAAGATCCATACCGAGACCTTCGATTCGCTGCGTCACCAATGTCCGCTTGACCATGCGCCTGAAGAAGCCCTACTGTCCACGCTACCTTTTGAAGTGTTGACCACCCGTGCCGGTGTATACGAGGATTTCGATACGAAGGGGCTTCTGGAGTTCTGCGAGAAGAACGACCTCTCCGTGCAGTTGACCCACCTGCCTGGGACTTTCCTGCTGCAGGGGTCCCACTTGCTCTCCACGGAACGGCCCATCAACGAAGATCTGCAGGAGGAACTGATGAAGCTGGTCCCGCTTTCCCGGAAGGAATCCGTGGCAGCGAACTGCGCCTTCGGTTTCCGGCAGTTGACGGAGATCGCCATGAAGGCGCTAAGCCCCGGCATCAATGATCCCGGCACGGCCATGCTCAGCCTTCGTGCGCTCTTCCAGCTCTTCAGCTACCGGCTGGAACATCATCCGGAAACGCACCTCCGCGATGACCAGGGCAAGGTCCGCATCCGTGTACGCATGTGGAGCTTCGAACAACTCTTCAAGGGAACGATCCATGCCATCTGGGACTACGGCAGTGAAGACCGCTCCATCCGCCATGAGCTGCACGGCATGCTTGTGCAATTGCGCACGCCTTCACCGGTGGTGAAAGCGATGAGCGATCGCGTGGAAGATGCGATCCTGAAGAAGGATTGATCCGCGTTCAACGAGCGGAGAAGGCACTGAACTCCTTGAGCAGTTTTGGATCCACAGCCGTTCCGGTCTTCACGGTGCTCGATGCATCCACTTCCTGCTCGGTGGTGTTCCCCACCATCGTGTTCGCATAGAGCGTCAGCGTGGCGCCGCCCAGCACCACTTTGTCGCGGTGCAGCACGAAGACCTTGTTGTTACCGGTGAAAGTGCAGGCGTCCACATCCAGTTGGGCACCGTCGGAGCCGCGCATGGCCGTGGCATTGTTGGTGAACTGGCAGCCCGTGATCAAGGCTTCAGTGGTCCGACCCGCTCGCAGTGCAGTGAACGGTAGATCGGCGAAGGTGCAGCCGCGCACCAGCATATGCGAGGAGCGCATGGCCAATGCCGCTCGCACCGTAGCATCGCCGCCGCCAGCCGGTTGGATAAAGGCGCAACGCTCCACGGATCCGTTCACTTCAGCAACGTCCACATAACCATGTTGAGCGCCGACCAGGTAGCAGTCGCTCATCGCCAAGGTGCCGCGCCGCTGGCTGATGGAAGCATCCCCGAAGGTGGAGCCGATGTTGCAGTTGTCCATGCGCACGTTGGCATTGATGAAGCTGAGCATGCCGCCATGCCGGATGCCGTCCAGCAACAGATCGCTGCCGCCGCTCATCTGCAAGCCCCGGATCCGGACCCGCGTGGAACCGTTGCCGTTCACGGCGATGGAACCGAAGGGCTGCGCATTATCCGTGGGCCTTATGAAAACCGGATTGAGATCCGTGCCACGCATGTGCAGCTCGCCATTCACCACCACGCTCACGCCGGGTGCGATGAACCAGCGTGCGCCGCGTTCCAGCACCACCGCCATGCCCTTGGGCAGCACCATGTCATGGTCGATCTCGTATTTGCCGCGCACGAAACGGATCGTGTCCGGGTCGGTGCGGAAGGCCTTCAACCAAGGGTCCAAGGGAATGGCGGCAGCCACTGGTAGCTCAGTGGGCGCGCCCATGAAAGTTGAAGTGGCAGGATGGAACAGACGCTGCATGAACTGCTCGCGCGTGTGGTCCACCTCGGCTTGCACCAGGCCGATGTTGCGCCCGTTTGCCAACACGGGCACCGTTGCGGAATCAATGGCAAGGAAGCGGGCCGCCCAAGCCGCGCTATCGGCGCGAAGCTTCCCGGCCAAGCGATTGATCCGTTGTTGGTTCTTGGTGGTTGCGAGCGCGCTGCGGAAAGCCGTTGGCACGGAACCATCGGTCCGTGCGGTGTCCTTGCCGAAACGCATGCGGTAAAGCGGGAGCACCCGGCCCGTGACTCGGTCATAGAGTGCACCCGCATCGCCATTGAGCAGATCGACTCGCTTTTCCGCAAGGGCCAACAAACCCAAGGCCGCGGTGGCTGTCGTATCGAAATGTTCCGCGCGCATCGGCGATCCCATCACTGCGCTACCCAACGTATCGCCGGTAGCCGTCGTGGGCCTTCCATCCGGAGCCACTGTGCCATCCTCCGCCACCAGCGCCATGGCCAAGGGCTGATGCTTCAGCACATAGTCGGACGTGATCTGCTCCTGAGCGAGGAATGGACCGAGCTTCTTCCCATCGCGTTCCACTTGGACCAACGCGGTACTTGGAGCAAGGATGTCCAACGAATCGGCGACAGCCTGCGCGTACAGTGTTTCCAACGAGTGGAGGTCAGCAGGGACCAACGCCATGGCCAAGGCTCCACGGAACGGATGCTCTTCCGGAAATTCCAATGCGCTCCCGCCCGGTAATGTGGCTCCTCCGGCATTCATCCGCAGCGGCGTGATCATGGCCGTTGCCTCATCCTTACCGGCGCTCAACGTCACGCTTCCTTGATCTCCGCCCGTGAGCGTGAATGCTTCCGCATGGCCTTCCACATGCTGGCCGGGCCGTCGGTCGAAGAGGTGCTGGTAGGCCATCACCTCCTCTTTGCCGATGCCCCATGGCCAATGCTCCACCATACGATCATATGGCAATAGCGAGAAGAGCATGAACAGCGCTACGGCGGGCACGGCAAGGCCGAACAACCATGATTGCACCGTGGTACTGGAACGTCTCCCCTTCTTCATGCGGCTTGGTCGCTATACCGGATCATCGCTTGGCGACGGGGCTGAGCATGAATACGAGCAACGCCACTACCATGAGCACCAAGGCGCTGAGGATCATCCCTAGGCCCAGAAGCGTGGCGATCAACATGACGGGGAGCACCAGTCCGCGGCCGTTGCTGTTCCGATCGAAGAAGCCTGCCACGATCACGGCGAAGGCGATCACTAAGGGCTGCCACCATTCTTGGTGAAAATTCCGCACCAGCAGTGCCAGTCCGAATGAAACGGTCAAGAGCGGCAAGCGGAGCAAAGGCCCCCGGTCATGGGCACGATAGCCGCGATTGTAGGCCCAGCCCACTATGGCGAGAGCCACGATCAACTGGACCAGCAGCACGACAACGTCTCCTGTGCCCGCAGGTAAAAACCGCCACCAATGGTCCATCTGTTCGCGCATAGCGGCGAAGTTCAAGATCAAGAACGTGGATCGGGGACATGGCGAACGCCTTTCGCCAACAATGCAACGTGAGTAACCGACCTAAGGTCAGAGATATCGCGCCATCCACGTGTTCCGCAGCGGTGTGCGGAAACGCGCGTCCAAGTCGGCTTTCGTGGACACCAGGTCATCGAAAACGATGGTGTCCCCTGTGATCTCCCCGGCCTTCAACAGGTCCTCCACTTCGGGCACGCGGCACGAGCGGATGGCCCCGTCCTTCTCATAGAGCACCACCATGCGATCAAGGAGTTGAAGGTCCAATTCGTTCTCCAGCTTTTGGATGAACTGCACGCTGCTGCTGATGCTGCAACCGCTGGCCATCATCTGGTGTTCATCCACGGCAAGCACGAGAAAATGATCGTGCAGCATCTCCACGGCAGCGTAAAGTGAGGTACCATGGGTCGCCCACTCATTGGCGAAGGCGGCGCCGCGTTCCTGGATCACGGCCTTTTGCTCAGCGCTGAAAGGCAGCGCACTTTTGTACACCCACACGCGGGTGTGGGTGGGCATCGTGGCCAGTGTCGGCTTTGCGGTCTGAGCTTCCATGGGGCAAAGGTCGGCACATACTCTGATGCTCAGGATCCCCTACGGGAGATCACTGAGCGAACTATAGGAGAGGGACACTGAACACGGTTGTGAAAACCCCGATCTGGAAGACCAATAGTCCGGGCACATTCAGCCATACACTTGCCTGCTGACGGATAGATTTGACAACTTCGATCGTCCACCCCACCACATCCTTCCATGATCCGTATCCTCCTTCTCGCCTTCAGCGCGTTCGCGCTTCTCCCCTTCTCCACAAAAGCGCAATCCGAGGCGATGTGGCTCCGCTACCCGGCCATTTCGCCGGATGGCAATAACATCGTCTTCAGTTACCAAGGCGACCTGTGGCGAGTGGATGCTTCCGGAGGGACAGCTTCCCTGCTCACCACCAACGAGGCGTATGAGCATTCCCCGGTGTGGTCGCATGATGGGAAGTGGTTGGCCTTCGCCAGCGATCGCCATGGCAATAACGATGTCTTCATCATGCCGAGCACCGGCGGCCCGGCCACGCGCCTCACCTATAACAGCTCCAGCGATATCCCCAGCGATTTCACCCCGGACAACTCTGCCGTGCTCTTCAGCAGCAACCGTCAGTACAGCGCTGCCGATCGGTTGTTCCCCAACGGTCGCTTCGGGGATCTGTATCAAGTGCCTGTCACTGGTGGCGAAGCCCTGCGCGTGATGCCCACGGCAGCCGTCAATGCGCGGTACAGTCCGGACGGATCCACCATCGTCTACCAGGACATCAAGGGCTACGAGAACAATTTCCGCAAGCACCACGCCTCGTCGGTGACGCGCGACATCTGGACCTTCGACATCGCAAGCACGCAGTACGCGCAGATCAGCACCTTTAAAGGTGAGGACGTGGACCCGGTCTTCAGCCCGGACGGTAAGCAGATCTACTTCCTCAGCGGAGCGAATGGTTCCATGAACGTATACCGCACGAACACCACTGGTGGCACTTCTTCGCAGGTCACATTCCTGGATAAGGACCCCATTCGATACCTCTCCGTGAGTTCCAACGGAACACTGTGCTTCGCCTTCCGCGGCGCGCTGTACACCATGGCAGCTGGCGGAGCTCCGCAACGCATCACCGTGAGCACCGCAACCGACAGCCGCTACGCCTCCGAGAAGACCATTCCTGTGAAGGGCGGTGCATCGGAGGTCAACCTATCGCCGAACGGGACCGAAGTGGTCTTCGTCCATCGCGGCGAGGTCTTCGTTACCTCCGTGAAGGAAGGCACCACACGCCGCATCACTGACACGCCGGAGCAGGAACGTTCGGCCAGCTTCAGCCCTGATGGCCGCAGCATCATCTACGCCAGCGAGCGCAACGGCAGCTGGGACCTCTACCGGTCCTCGCTCACGCGCAAGTCCGAGAAGCAGTTCTTCAACGCCACGGTGCTGAAGGAGGAACCCGTGCTCGCCACACCGACGGAGGAGTTCCAACCCGTGTTCTCTCCTGATGGCAAAGAAGTGGCCTATCTCGAGAACCGCACCACGGTGAAGGTGCTGAACCTCGCCAGCGGTAAGACCCGCACCATCCTGCCGGGCGACCGCAACTACAGCTACAGCGATGGCGACCAGTACTTCTCCTGGTCACCGGACAGCAAGTGGATGCTGGTGGAATTCCTGCAGGTCAAGCAGTGGATCACGCAATGCGGATTGGTGAGCGCATCGGGCAATTCACCGGTGGTGAACCTCACCAAGAGCGGGCACGGTGGCGCACACCCCAAGTGGGCGTTGGACGGCAAAGCGATGCTCTGGTTCAGTGGACGCGATGGCATGAAGAACCAAGCCAGCTGGGGCGGACAGGAGGATGTGTACGCCATGTTCTTTACCCAGGCCGCGCTGGACACCTTCAAGTTGAACAAGGAGGAATTCGAATTGCTGAAGAAGCAGAGCGGGGACACGAACACCGCGGACAAGGACGAGAAGAGCGATAAGAAGGATAAGAAGGACAAGGACGTCAAGAAGGGAAAAGAGGAGAAGAAGGACAGCACCATCGCACCGTTGAAATTCGAACTGGACGGGATCGAGAACCGGAAGGAGCGTCTTACCATGAACTCATCCGACCTCGCTGACGCCGTGCTGTCCAAGGACGGTGAGAAGCTGTACTACCTCGCCTCTTTCGAGAAAGGTTATGATCTCTGGCAGACGGACATGCGCAGTAAGGAAACGAAGCTGCTGGTGAAGATCGGCGCGGAAGGCGCGGGCAGCCTCGAGATGGACAAGGAGGGCAAGAACCTTTTCTTCCTCAACAATGGCGGCATCTCCAAGGTGGACCTGGACAAGGGCGAAGTGAAGAGCGTGGGCATCAATGGCGAGATGACACTGAACGCCGCAGCAGAGCGGACCTACCTCTTCGAGCACGTATGGCGCCAGGTGAAGGAGAAGTTCTACGTGAAGGACCTGCAGGGCACCGACTGGGAATATTACAAGAAAGAGTATGCGCAATATCTCCCGTATATCAATAACAACAACGACTTCGCCGAGCTGCTGAGCGAACTGCTGGGTGAGTTGAATGCCTCGCACACCGGTGCCTACTACCGCGGTGGCGATCCACAGGGCGATGCCACCGCGCATCTCGGTCTGTTCTACACCAACGACACCACGCCGGGGCTCACTATCGCCGAGGTGATGGAGCGTTCCCCCGTGGTGAAGGCCGGCTCGAAGATCAAGGCGGGCACGGTGATCGAGAAGATCGATGGGGAGAAGATCACAAGCAAGGAAGACCCCGCGCGATTGCTGGACCGCAAAGCCGACCGCAATACACTGCTCTCCCTCTTTGACCCCAAGACCGGCAAGCGCTGGGAAGAGACGGTGAAGCCGATCGATGGCGGCGAGCAGAACGAACTGCTCTATCACCGCTGGGTGGAACGGAACCGCCACGCCGTGGACAGCATCAGCGGCGGTCGCGTGGGCTATGTACACGTGCGGGGCATGAACAACGATAGCTACAAGACCGTCTATGAGGAGGTGCTCGGCAAGTACCACGACAAGGACGCACTGGTCGTGGACACCCGTTTCAACGGTGGCGGCTGGCTGCATGATGACCTGGCCACCTTCCTGAGCGGCCACGTATACATGCACCTGCTGCCACGCGGACAGGACCTCGGCACCGAGCCACAGTTCAAATGGACCAAGCCCAGTGCTGTGCTGATGAACGCGTCCAACTACTCGGATGCACACATGTTCCCCTTCACCTATAAGGCGCTCAACATCGGCAAGCTGGTGGGCATGCCCGTGCCCGGCACCGGCACCGCGGTTTGGTGGGAGACGCTACAGAACGGCGTGGTCTTCGGCATCCCGGAGGTGGGTATGGTGGACAACAACGGCCATTTCCTGGAGAACCAGGAACTGGAACCGGATGTGAGGCAGCCTGCTGAACCCGGATTCCTCAGCACAGGGAACGACCAGCAGATCGGCGCTGCGGTGAAGGCTGTATTGGAGGGGATCAAGTGATCGTGTCCGCTCAAATTCCGCCTCGGGACCTTGAGCCCTTCACTACTTATGGCCTCAGGGGTCCGCTTTGTATCGGAGATCCTTGTTGGCGAGACCGCTGAGGGAGCTAATTAACGATCACTCATCCAGCGCGTGCGGATCAATCCTCAGCGCTTCGGCTCTGCGTTTTTCCATCTCCACCATGACACCGCTGCCCATGGCGATCTTCACTTTGAGGAGGACATGATCCAATTGGTAGCCACTGCTTCCTCCGCACGGCTGTCAAACACGGTCACGCGGGGCCATGAAGTTCAGGATAGGGGCCAGTGAACGTGCACGGATGGCCGGGCCGATCCGGAAGGAAAGTACCACAGCGAGCAACAAAGCGAACGGGAACTGGTGTACCATGTAGCGCCACTCGCACATACGGAGCACGATGGGATAGATCAACGTTGTAAAGGCGATGAACAAGGGGACCCAAAGCTGCACCAGAACGGATGCTTTGCGCCAGTTCCAGATCAGCAGGAGGGTCATGATCGATCCCATGACGTAAACGAAGACATACATGAGCGATTGGAAGATCTTGAAGCCCTTCATCCACCACGGCAGGCTGTTGAACGGGCGGTAGATCATCCCCTCGGTGCCGTGCTGCCACACCACGTTGCGCAGCATCCGCAGGCGGCTCAGCACATGGTAGTTGAACGGAGCCTCCTCCTTATACAATTGCGAATAGTGGTCAAAACGGGCATTGATAGCTGCAACCTCCGCGAGTGAATCCGAGGTATTAAGGTGCCCCTCGCTGAGCCGTCGCACGCGTTCACTGAGCAGATACAGGCTATCGCGGGTATAACCGGGCACGATGGCATGATCCGGAGGGGGCTTGGCCTTGCGACCCTTGTCATCAAGCTCCGGCCCGCCTTTCCATACTCCGAACCACCTCATGTCGGCCCCAGGGGTCCACCAAATGTAATTGGCACCATAGCCTTGCAAGAATACCATGGCGTGGCCAGCGATCTCACCGGTGAATTCCGACGGCAACAGTCCTTGATTGGTCAACAGGTTCACCTTCCCGTCCGCACGCCAGTTGCGCATGGCCCAAGGGATGTCCGCGATAAGGAACGGAATGAGGAATACCACTGCCGCCCATATTGGTCTCGGCCATTTCGCATAGCGCACGAGAAGGACCGCAGCAAGGATCAAGGGTACGATGTTCACGGGTCGTAGAAAAACCAACCAGCCAAGGAAAACACCGGCCAAGAGCAGCATTGGAAGTTGCTTACGGTCCACCGCCTGTTGCAGGAAGAAAGTGCCGATGATCACGGCGGAAACCGAAAAGCTGTCAGAGGAAATGGATGCGTCGAACCAACTGGCATAGGCACTAGCCAGGAATACCACATATACCGCCAACCCGAGGCGGCCGGACCCTGAGAACCGCTCCGCGATCCGGGCCAACAGGTATACCGAAATGCCCGCAAGCAGCCATTGCAGCAGGACCATGGCGTCCCGACTGCCCCCGACATCCAGGAAATGCCTGAACACCCAATAGGGGGCGCCGACACCGGGCATGCGGTAGTCCGGCACATAGCTCCCGCCAGCAAGCACGCTTTCAATAGGCCCTAAGTATCCTTCGGTATCCCCGGTCGTCACGGAAAGCATGCCCGGGTTCGCCGGTTGGCGTATCTCATTGATCTCGAGGCACACGTAAACGCCACGGAACAGTAGGGCGATGAACAGCAGGAGATATTTATGGCGCCGTATGAAGCTGCGGCCAGGTTGCTCGCTCATGAGGGATGGGAACGGGGCGGCCCTTGCTTCTGGTGTGTCAGGGGGCCTGGAATGTGTGCAAGTATAGGGGTGGGCCATCGACCCCGGGTCGGCCCGAAAAAAAGAAGGGTGCGGGCTGGTCGGGGATCCGCGTTTGGTGTTATTTTACACAATGATCACTGATGATGGCCAAGGACGGACAAATGCTACCGGTAGCCGACCCCCGCGCGGGCTACCTGGCTTATCGTGACGAGATAGATCCTGCCATCCGGGCAGTTCTGGAAAGCTCACAATACATCCTGGGTGCCAAGGTGGAAGGATTTGAGCATGCCTTCGCGGCATTCATCGGGGTGTCGCACGGCATTGGCGTCAACACCGGCACGGATGCTATCCATCTCGCCTTGCGCGGGCTTGGGATCGGGAACGGTGATGAGGTTATCACGGTCTCCCATGGAGCCGTGGCCACCGTGGCCGCCATACGCATGAGCGGTGCAGAGCCGGTGCTGGCCGATGTGGACCCCGCCACGCTCAACATGTCACCGGACGCAGTGAGATATCTTCTCACTGATCGGACGAAGGCAATAGTGGCGGTGCATCTGTATGGACATCCTGCAGACCTGGATGCCCTTACCACCCTATGCAAAGAGCATGGATTGAAATTGATCGAGGATTGTGCTCAGGCCCATGGAGCAACATACAAGGGGCGTACGGTGGGTAGCATCGGCGATGCCTCTGCCTTCAGTTTCTATCCGACCAAGAATCTAGGAGGGATCGGCGATGCAGGAATGGTGCTCACCAATGATCCGGACCTTGCCCGACGTTTGCGGCTCTTGCGCCAGTATGGCTGGGAAACGCCGCAGCACAGCCTGCTGGAAGGATGGAACAGCCGGCTGGACCCGCTGCAGGCGGCCATCCTGGAGGTCAAGCTTGCACACCTCGATGGGTGCAACGCGAGACGGCACGAACTGGCCGCCAATTATTCCGCAGCGTTCAGCGGGCTGCCGCTCAGGCTACCGACGGAACAGGATGGCTGCGGCCATGTGTATCATCTGTATGTGATGCGTACCGTGGACCAAGGAGTTCGCAACGCCTTACGGGAGCACCTTCTCGCCCATGATATCATGACGGGGATCCACTATCCGGAGCCCGTTCATATGCAGCCGGCCTATCGGGCATGGATCCGGACGGGCCCCATGCCTGTCACGAGCGAGGCTGCGGGAACGGTGATCTCCCTTTCGCTTTACCCGGAGCTCAAAGATGCTGATCAACAACGGGTGATCGATCAGGTCCGCAATTTCTTTAGCCTACACAAATGAAGGACAGTGATATCAGTTCCATTGTCCAGCTCCGCTTTTGGCAACACATCCAAGGCGGGACACTTACCGTTATGCCGGCCCTCGGTGGAGAGGACGTGGGGATCAACATACGGCGCGTGTTCAGCTTGACCGATGTGCCAGTGGGAGGCGTGCGTGGAGACCATGCCCATAAATACTGCACCCAAGTGCTGATGTGCCTGCATGGCAAGGTATCAGTGGGAATGGACGATGGCCGTTCCACATGCAACGTCGTGCTGGAGAACCCGGAGCAAGGCCTATCCATACCGCCGGGGATCTGGAACCGGATCGTTTTCGAGGAAGAGGATTCGGTCCTGGTGGTATTCTGCGACCAGACCTACGACCCGGGGGATTATATGCGCGACCGCGAAGAGTACCTAAAGTACAAGGAGCTATGACGGGCATGGTTCCAGAGGAATATGAGCGCATGGCCGCCTTGGAAGAAACCATGTGGTGGTACCAAGGACTGCATTCCAATGTACTGAATGCGCTGCGCAGGCATGCACCTTCCGTGCATGACCTGCTCGATGCGGGCTGTGGTACCGGGGGCACCTTGAAAATGATCGGCGCAGCCTTCCCCCAAACAAGGCTGCATGGCATTGACCTATCGGCACAAGCTTGCGCGCATACCCGCCGTAAGACCGGCGCATCCGTGGAGGTGGGCTCGGTGGAGGACCTCCCCTACCCTCAGGATAGCTTTGATGCTTTGGTGAGCTGCGATGTGCTGGGGTATCCGATCGACGTGGAGCGAACGGTGGCCGGTTTCCATCGCGTGTTGAGACCGGGAGGGTTATGCGTGATCAATTTGGCGGCATATGGATGGATGCTGTCCTATCACGATAGGGCGGTGGGCCAAGTGCGCCGCTTCACCCGTGCGGAGGGAGTGGCCCTCTTGCAAAGGCATGGTCTGCAGCCCCTCTTCGCATCCTATTGGAACACGGCCCTATTCCCCTTGATGGTCCTCAAACGCAAGCTCCTCCCAGCACCGGCGGCCAGTGATGTCGCACCCGTGGCACCAGTGGTCAATACGTTGTTCAAAGGTTGCCTCGCGATCGAATCCACCCTGATCGACCGGGGTGTCCGCTTGCCCTTCGGAGGTTCCGTGCTCATCATCGCGCAAAAGACACGCACATGATAGCGCTCTCCATCGTGATCCCTGTCTATAACGGAGCACGTTCCATCGAACGGTTGGTGAATGAACTGGCGACCTTGCACGTGGAAGGGGGCGCAGAGTTGGTGCTGGTGAATGATGGAAGCCCCGATGATAGCTGGGCCGTATTGCAACGGATCTGCGCCAACGCACCTATGCCGGTGATCGTGATCGACCTGGCGCGCAACTTCGGTGAGCACAATGCGGTGATGGCAGGCTATGCCGCGGCCAATGGCGGATACATCATCAATATTGACGATGACTTCCAGAACCCGCCCATGGAAGTCCGCAAGGTCTTTGAATATGCGAAGAGCCACCCCGAGCATGACGTGGTTTATACGCGCTATGCAGAAAAGCACCATACCTGGTTCCGCAATATGGGCAGCCGCTTCAACGATGCGGTGGCCCGTTTCATGATCGACAAGCCGAAGGGATTGTATCTATCGAGCTTCCGGTGCATCAACCGGTTCCTGCGGGACAGGGTGATCCAATACGGCGGCCCTTATCCATACATAGACGGGCTGATCTTGGAGAACACCAAACGCATCGGTACGCTCACAGTCCTGCATTCACCGCGGGCAGAGGGAGCCAGCAACTATACCCTGCGGAAACTGGTGCGCCATTGGCTGATGATGTTCGTGAACTTTTCCGTGATGCCATTGCGCGTGAGCGGCATCATCGGGATCCTGCTGAGCATCGTGGGTTTCGTGCTTTTCCTTCTGGCAGCCTATGAAAGCATCTTCAACGGCACCCCGCCGGGATGGGCTTCGATCGTGGCCGTGGTGGTGGTGTTCGCAGGTATCCAGTTGCTCATGTTGGGTCTGATCGGGGAGTATCTCGGCCGGATGTACCTCATGCACCGGGGGAAACCGCAGTTTGCGGTCCGCACTACCTTGGACTCGCGGTCGGCGGCTTCTGGCACGCAGCATTGATCCTTTCAAGATTCCGGCATCAGGGTCCGCTTCGCGAGACCACTGAGGGAGCTAATTAACGCTCACTCGTCCAACGCATGCGGATCAATGCTCAGCGCTTCAGCTCTGAACTTTTCCATCCCCAACACATCACCGCTGCCCATGGCGATGTTCACTTTGACGATGAGAAAATCCAGGTCCTGCGGATCCAGGGCAAGGTATTTGTCGGCGATCGGCGTCGCCTCCTTGAAACGGCCCAGATCGGTGAGATAGGCGCAAAGAGCGAGTTGGTTTTCGCGGGTCTCCCCTTCCGCTGTGATCTCCTCCCGCGCAGCCGAGAGCTTTGCATAGGCGAGTTCCTTGTTCGCCTGCAGGCGGTACAGGTCCAAGGACATCCGCAGCACCCAATCCTCTTCGGCGGTGTCCGCGCGGTCCATCATCAGCTGTTGCTCGGCACGCATGGCCGTGGAATCGCCCAGGATATTGTACACGAGCGCCAGCGCCACATGCGGTGCGATGCGACTCGTCATGTCGGGATATCCCGCCATCCGCGTGGCAAAGGAACGAAGCGCTCCGTATGCGGTGCTGTCATGCGCGTCCACGATGATGTGCAGATCAGCGGCAGGTATGCCGGTGGCATCCAAGAGCGTCGACTCCGCTTCCTCCAAGTGCTGGAATTGCTCGTACACCCGGCCTTTCAGAATGACCAGCCACATGTATTCCGGGTTGTTCTCCGTGCTGTCATCAACTAGATCGATCGCTTGTTGGATGCTCTCAAGCGAAGCGTTGAAGTCGCGCTTGCCCATCATCTCCCGGGTTCGCTCCACAAAGAGATCGCTGCTGTCCGAGGCTTGAGTGATGCTGCCCGCTGAATAGGACTTTGTGCTCTTGTTGCCCTTGGCGTCCCACCAGGTCCATTCCCCATGCTTCTCCCCGTGCAGGAAAGTGCCGACCATCTTCGGCTTGCCGTCGGGATACCATTCCTTCCACACGCCATCGCTGGTGTCCCCTTTCAGTGCCCCCTGTTGCATCAAGCGACCGTTGTCGTGGTACCAGTACCACATGCCCTCCTCCACACCTTCGCGATAGGATCCTTCCTTGCTCTTCTTGCCGTCCTCGAAGTACCATGTGAACGGGCCCTCCTCCTTGCCGTCCTTGAACGCACCCTGCCGCTTCAGTTGACCGCTCTCATACCACGCCTTCCAAACCCCCGCATGCACCTTTCCGTGTAGTTCGCCCTCCACCTGTTTGGTCCCATTCGGATACCAAGAGAGCAGGATCCCGTCGGGCATGCCGTCCTTGTATTCCACGGTGGATTCCTTGGTGCCCATCTCGTTCATCGCGACCGCGGTACCGGTGAAGGCCACAGTTGAACCTTTTGGATACACGATGCCTTCACGCGTGTCCAAGCTGTCCGCGTTGATGGTCTGGGCGTAGGTGCTGCCGCCGAGGAGCAGGAGGAAAAGGAGACCCGGAGTTCGCATCTAGGGTTCTCTGATGGGCTTTAAGCTCAGGGTCCGCTAACTGTCAGAGATCTCTCTTAGCGAGACCCTGAGTGGATAATTAGAGATCCCCTGCTTCTGCGATCAGCTCCGCAACGTCCTTCACAATAACACTTCCTTCCTTGTTGAAGTGCTTCACGCCGTCGTTGAGCATGGTGTTGCAGAATGGGCAGCCCGCTGCGATGATGGTGGCACCGGTACCTATCGCTTCCTCGGTGCGCTCCACGTTCACTTCCTTGTTGCCGGGCTCGGCCTCCTTCCACATCTGTGCGCCGCCCGCGCCGCAGCAAAGGCCGTTCGCTTTGCTGCGCTTCATCTCCACCAGCGCAGCGTCCAACTTCAAGAGCACCTCGCGCGGGGCCTCGTATTCGCCATTGCCGCGACCCAGGTAGCACGGATCGTGGAAGGTGATGCGCTTGCCTTTGAAGCTGCCACCGTCCACGGTGATGCGGCCTTCCTTCAGCAGCGTGTTGATGAACTGCGTGTGGTGCATTATCTCGTAATCGCCATCCAGCGCGGGGTATTCGTTCTTGATGGTGTTGAAGCAATGCGGGCACGCGGTGACGATGCGCTTCACGCCATAGCCGTTGAGCACGGTGACGTTCTGCAAGGCCTGCATCTGGTAGAGGAACTCGTTGCCGGCACGCCGCGCGGGATCGCCGCAGCAGCTTTCCTCCTGTCCCAGCACGGCGAACTTCACCTTGGCAGCGTTCATGATGCGCACGAAGGCCTTGGAGATCTTCCGCGCACGATCGTCGAAGGAGCCCATACAACCTACCCAAAAGAGGACTTCGGGGACTTCTCCGCTGGCCGCGAATTCGGCCATTGTAGGGACTTTGATCGGGTCTTTCATGCTTCAGTTGTCAGTTGTCGGTTGTCAGTTGTCAGGACCGGACTTGCTTGTTCATTGCAATTCTTGCCGATGTAGAACTCAATGGTCAAGAACAGTTCGGAGAGCGGTCGGCAGCACGCCGTAGCCAAAACGCGCTCTGGCGCGGCAGCGCCTGACAACCGATAACTACTCCAGCTCATATCACAGATCCTCTGGCGCATCCGTGTAAACGTCTTCCTCAGTACCGTAAAGCTCTTGCGGATCCGAGGCTGTATTGTTAGGCGACTCGAATTTACTCAGGTAGCGAAGGTATCCGTTCACTACCCGTATGGCTTCGTCCACTAAAGTCCAATGCTGCTTGAGCTGCTCTTTCGAAATGAATTCCTCATCAAAGGCGAGACTCAGATGGTCCATGGTCTCGTAAAATGAACTCCTTGCCATCCGGCAAAAACGGGCGTTATCCTTTTCATGGAATCGACCATAGCCTTCGGAGATGTTAGCGCAAGGGCCGCGGCTGGAACGGACGATCTGGTCCGTGAGCCGGAATTTCTCCTCGGCCGGAAAGTACTTGACCAATTTCGATATAGCCTTGCGCACCTCCCTGGACTTCTGCCAAGCTTTCAGCTCCGTGAAGGATCGCAGTGACCTGGTTTCCATTTTCCAATCGGCAGTTGCTTGTTGTCAGTTGTCAAGAGATCGTCGGAGAAAGGTCGGCAGCCGGACAACTGACAACTAACAACTGACAACTACTCTTCCGTCCACTTCATGCGTTGATCAGGACCGAAAGCCCAAGCGGCACCGTTGTTCTCGATGGTGGTGAACATGGCGTTGAGAGCAGGACTGGGCTTGCTCTCCTCCATTACCAAGTAGCGACGCATCTCCAGGATGATCTCCACCGGATCGATGTTCACCGGGCAGGCCTGCGTGCAGGCGTTGCAGGTGGTGCAGGCCCAAAGTTCCTCCTCTAGGATGCGGCTGAAGAGGTCCTTACCATCGTCCTCCCATTTCCCTTTGGCGTCGATCACCTTTCCTACTTCCTCCAAACGGTCACGGGTGTCCATCACGATCTTGCGCGGGCTCAGCAATTTGCCGGTCATGTTGGCCGGACATACGCTGGTGCAACGACCGCACTCGGTGCAGGTGTAAGAGTCCATCAGGCTCTTCCATGTGAGGTCGAAGACGTCCTTGGCACCGAAGTGCTCGGGCGGCATGCCGTTGGCGGGCTCCGCAGGTGGCGTGGGCGGTGGGATGGACGGATCCAACATGCTCTTCACCTCCGCCGTTACACGCGGCATTTCAGACATCTCCGTCTTCGGCTTCAGCTTGCTGTACCACACGTTGGGGAAGGCCAGCAGGATGTGGAAGTGCTTGCTGTAAGGCAGGTAGTTGAGGAAGCCGAGGATGCCGATGATGTGGAACCACCAGCTGAAGCGCTCGATGCCTATCAGCGTGGCAGGTGCAAGGCTGCCAAAGTTGAAGAGTTGAGCAATGTGCGCACTCATCGGGAATGCACCGGCCACGACGTAGTGCTCCACGCCCATGCCTTGCAGCGTGTGATCCGCCGCGTTCATCAGCAGGAACGCTGACATCAGCAGGATCTCGAAGGTGAGGATCAAGGCGGCGTCCGTGCGGGGCCAAGCGGTCATCTCCCGCATCCAGAAGCGCTTGATGCGCAGGATGAAGCGGCGGATGAGGAAGATCGCGCAGCCCAACCAAGTGAGGACGGCAAGGATCTCGAAGCTGCCGATGAGGAAGTTGTAGAAGCCACCCAAGATGCTGAGCACGCGGTGCGTCCCGAATATGCCGTCGATGATGATCTCCAGCACTTCGATGTTGATGATCACGAAGCCCGCGTATACCACTACGTGCAGCATTCCGGCGACGGGCTTTACGACCATCTTGCTCTGGCCCAGTGCCACCTTGGCCATCAGCGCCCAGCGCTCGGCGGGGCGGTCGGTGCGGTCCTCTTCACGGCCCAGCAGTATGTTCCTGCGGATGCGCTTCACATTCCACGTGAACCACCAGGCTGCGGCAACGAAGGCAAGGAGGAAAACGATGGAAGCGATGCTCATGGCGTGGTCTTCGGCGGATAGGCCTCACGGATGCGCTCGATATCGGAGCCGCTGAGCTTGGGCAGCTTGTCCTTGCGGCCGAAGATGGAGAGGTAGCGGCCCGGGTTCAGGCGGACGTCCTCCAGCAGCAGATCCATCTGGTGGCTGGCGGAATTGAGGTTGTGGTACAGGCTGTCATCGGTCATCAGCTTGCCCAGTGTGCCCTGCCCACTATTGATCTTCTCCATGGTGGCCTTCAGGTCATTCGAGGTGGACTCGAGGTTGGCCATCATGCGCTCCAAGCGACCGTTCGCCAAGGCGGCGGTGGCGCTATCCATGTTCGTGAAGATGTTGTCCAAGTGCTGCCTGTTGGCGACCAAGGCGCCGGAGAGCGTGTCCAAGTTGCTGAGGATCGCGTTGATGTGCTTGGTCTGTGTAGCGATGAGCTGGTCCAGGCCGTGCGTGGTGGAGTTGATGTTCTCCATGGTCGCGCGCAGGTTGGTGAAGCTGGCATCGATGTCTCCACGCGCGTTCTCGTTGAGGATGAGCTGCAGTGAGGAGAGCACCGAATCCACGCTCGCGAGCATGCCTTCCGCCTTCTTTTTCAGGGGATCGATCTGTGCGCCCACCGATTGCGTGAGACTCATTTCGGCATTGCCGACCAGGGTATCTCCGGGTAATGCCTCAGGGCCGGTCCCGACGATCAACTGCACCGCACGGGAAAAAAGATCGGCGCTGAAGAGCTCCACGCGGGTGTCCTTCGTGAGCTTCATGCTCTTCTCACTCACCTGAAAGCTGACAGCGATGCGGCCGGACCCGTCACCCAGCATCTCGGTAGCGATCACCTGCCCCACCTTGAAGCCATGGAACAGCACCGGTGTAGCGTCGTTGATGCCGGAGACATCGGTGTAGACAGCGTGGTAGACGTTGCGACCGCTGAGCAGGTCCAACCCCTTGAGGTAGTTCAACCCGAAGATCAGCAGGACGACCCCACCGATCACCATGAGCGCGATGGAATACTGGCGTTTGAATTTTGGCACGGGCGTAGGGGTTAGCGTTCGCTGTCCGATTTTACCGGACCAAATTAACAGCTTGCTGCAGATCGATGCGTTTTCCGTTCTGCCAAGCCGTGATGAATGCACCGGTGAAACCCTTGGCTTTGCAGTCCGCTTGGACCTTCCGGGCACCTTCCAGGTCCGGTTCATCCCCTACGCTGTACTTCCAAAGTTCGTCGGCCTGTAGCTCCTCCACGTCCAAGCCGTGGAATTTCGGGGACTTCACCGGTATACGCTTGCTGCTGGTGACGACCTGCACCTTGAAACTAACGCCACCCTTGGCCTTCACCGGCTTAGTGGCCGTCTTGGAGGTGTCCACGGCGGTGCTGTCCGCCTTGGCCTCCAGCTCCCCGAAGGCGACGTCCTTGTGCTCGATCCGGTTCTTGTATTCCTTGAAGGCCCGGTAAATGGCAGAGGCCATGTAGTCCTGTCCTTTGGCGCTTTGCAGGAAATCCTCCTCATCCGCGTTGGTGAGGAAACCCAGCTCGATCAGCACCGCGGGCATGGTGGTGTAGCTGATCACGAGGAAACCCGCTTGCTTCACCCCGCGGTCCACACGGCCCACACGGTCCTTGAACTGCTCCTGTACCAACGAGCTCAGCAATAGGCTGTGGTCCAGATAGGCGTTCTGGCGCAGGCTCAGGGCGATCATGCTTTCGGGGTCCTTCGGGTCGTAGCCGTCATATTTCAGCTCATGGTCCGCCTCCAGAAGGATGGATTCGTTCTCCTTCATGGCCACGCGCATGTTCGCTTCGGTCTTGTGCAGGCCCATCACATAAGTCTCGCAGCCGTGCGGGTCCGTGCCCTTGTTCGCGTTGCAGTGTATGCTGATGAACACATCGGCCTTGTTCCTGTTCGCGATGTTGTTCCGTTCCATGAGCTCGATGAAGCGGTCATCCTCGCGGGTGTACAACACCTTCACCTCCGGCAGGTTCTCATTGATGTATTTCCCTACCAGTAAGGTCACCGCGAGGGCAACGTCCTTTTCGGTGGTCTTGTAGCGCTTGGTGCCGAGGTTGCCTGGATCTTTGCCGCCGTGGCCCGCATCCAGTACGATGGTACCCACCGTATTGGCTTTGCTTGCCGACTTTTGCGGCATGGCATGTGCGGTGCAGGCCAGCACGAAAACAGCGATCAGCCCCCATCCCCTGCTTCTCCCCCTGATGAACTGCCGCGCTGCGCCGGTGCCAACCGCTACTTTCGGCGCGGCCGCCGAGCAGGCCTGCCCGCTGATGTCCTGTGATCCCTGCATATCCGGTAACATAACGGCAAACAAAGGCCGTTGCGGCGAATTTATGCGCCTTCGGTCCAGGGTCGGGGCCACGATCCACGCGCTTTTCATCACGCTGGTGTCAGTAACCGCATGGAGCGGTGCCACGGCGCAGGATCTGCAAAGCGAAGTGAAGTACGGAGCAAGGGACAGCATTCGTTACGACCTGGCCAAGCAAACGGTGTACCTCTTTGGTGCCGCCAAGGTGAAATTCGAGGATGTGGAACTCACGGCGGACCGAATCAAGCTCGACCTGGCTAAGGAGGAGGTACAAGCCTACGGAACGCTGGACAGCACGGGCGCACCGGTGGGTTTCCCGGAATTCACACAAGGCAGCGAGAAGGTCACCGCGGACAGCATCCACTACAATTTCAAGACGAAGGAAGGCCTGATCAAGGAAGTGCGCACGCAGGAATCCCAGCTCTACGCCAGGGCCCGCATCAGTAAGCGCCATGCGAACGGCGAGATCCACAGCCTGGGTGGCAGCCTCACCACCTGCGACCGGCCGCACCCGCACTACCGCTTCGCCGTGAGCCGGATGATGGTGATCCCGGACGACAAGATCGTGATGGGACCGGCGATCATGAAGATCGGCAAGGTGCCCACGCCGCTGGTGGCGCCCTTTGGCTTCTTCCCGAACCACAAGGGCGGTTCCGCCGGGCTGCTGATCCCCAGCTTCGGCACCTCGGACCAGTTCGGCTTCTACCTCCTGAATGGTGGCTACTACATCCCCATCAGCGACAACTTCGACGAGCAGCTCACGGGCGACATCTACAGCAAAGGCAGCTGGGGCCTGCGCTCCGTCACCCGCTACAAGAAGCGCTACCGCTACGGCGGGAATATGGACCTGCAGTACAGCGACAAGATCAACAGCATCCGCGAGTACCCGGATTTCAGTGAGCAGCGCACCTTCTTCATCCGCTGGAGCCACCTGATGGATCCGCGGGCCAGCCTCACCAACCGCTTCAATGCCGCCGTTAACCTCGGTTCCAGCCAGAATTTCACCAACAACTTCAACAGCTCCACGCAGGACTACCTCAGCAACACCTTCCAGAGCAACGTGAACTGGAGCCACCTCTGGCCCGGCAAGCCCTACAGCCTCAGCGTGGCCGCACGGCACAGCCAGAACACCATCAACCGCACCTTCGACATCACGCTGCCGTCGGTGAACTTCAACGTGCAGCGCTTCTTCCCCGGAACTTGGTTCCATCCCGTGGCCACGGGCAAACCGAAGTGGTTCGACCAGATAGGCGTCACCTGGAACTCCGTCTTCGACAACCGCCTCAGCACCACCGAGGACCAGATCTCCATCGCCAACATCCCGAACCTCATCGACAAAATGCGCAACGGCGTGCGCCACACCGCATCGGTCAGTTCATCCCTCAAGACGCGCGCCTTCACCCTGAATCCGCAGCTGAACATCACCGACCGCACCTATTTCGACGCGCTCGACAAGACCTATGACCCCGCGACCAATTCCGTGGCAGTGGACACGGTGTCCGGCCTGCACAACCTCTTCGACTGGAACATCGGCGTCACTGCGACCAGCAAGCTCTACGGCATGTATGGCTTCCACCGCGGAAGGTTGAAGGCGATCCGCCATGTGATCACGCCGTCCGCCGCGCTCACCTACCTGCCGGGGAACGACACCCGCATCACTGGCCCTTACGGTTTCAACGGCGCAACGGCATCCTATTCACCTTATGACATCGGCATTTACGGCCAGCCTTCGCCGAATGCCAGCGGCCTGGTCTCCTTGGGCCTTGTGCAGAGCCTCGAAGGGAAGATGCTCTCCAAAACGCTCGACGCGAAGGGCGATCCGCAGTTCAAGAAGATCAAGTTCCTGGACTACCTCGGCATCAACGCGAACTACGACCTGCTGAAGGATTCCCTCAATTGGAGCCCGGTGAACATCGCTGCACGCACCCGGCTGCTGAACTTCTTGGACCTCAACCTCGCCAGCACGTGGGACCCGTATGCCACCGACAGCTTGGGCCGGAACGTGAACAACCCCACCCGCACGGTGGACGGCTCGCTCGCGCACCTGCGCACGGCCACCGCCGCGCTCGGCTTCGAACTCCAAAGCAAGCGCTATGGCAAACCCGTGGGGGATAAGAGCGAGGACGACCAAGTGGTGGCCGAGGCCGATCCCAGCAAAGGAGCGCGCGTGAACTTCAACATCCCTTGGCACCTTCGGGTGAACTACAGTTGGAGCATGGCCCGCGCCTACCAAGTGGCGGAATACACCGAGCAGCAAACGCAAAGCGTGCTCTTCAGCGGCGATCTGAATATCCTCAAGTACTGGAAGCTCGGCTTCAGCAGCGGCTACGACATGGTGGCCCGCGAATGGACGCCCACCTCGCTGAACCTCTACTGGGACCTGCACTGCTGGGAATTCAACGCCAACGTGATCCCGCTCGGCGTGCGCAAGAGCTTCACCTTCCGCATCAACGTGAAGGCCAGCGTGCTCCACGACCTGAAGTACGAACTGAGGAGGCCTTATGGGAATAAGAACGGGCTGTTGTATTGAGCGGATGCCTTCTCCAATGGAACGCAGATGACTCTGAAAGAGTTGATCTACGCTGATAAGAGAGAGGGTGGCGGGCGATGAATGCCATGGCCGCGATGGAAAGCCGGTTCGGCGTAGCAGTCTGAAGACTGCCAGGACCTTTTGTGCCTTGATCGACCGCTGAGAGCATGCCACCAGTCGCCCCGGCCTGAGCCGGCTAAGAGCTCACTTTATAGTTGGGCCGGGAAGACTGGCGGCAGCGTGGGGCCATCTGCATGGCCAAACTTCCTGCCAAGGCAAGAAGGAATTGCTTTGTGTTCATCGTCGTTCACTGTTGGAACGACCGGACCTTTACCACACTGCGAACTTCACTACATGCTGCTTCTCCTTGCTTTGCAAACGCAGGTAATAGACACCTTGGGACGCGGGCTTGAGCATGCTCAATTCCGCTCCCACTGAGTTGGCTCCCCTTACCGTCCTACCCACGGCATCCATTACTTCCGCGCGGTAGACCTCTCCATCCCAGCGCACTTGGATCCCGTTACCTGTCCATTGGATGCTTGGAGCTTCCGCTGGCACGGCCTCCTGCACTCCCAGCCCGTTGCAGCCCGGATCGAGCGGGATCACCTCCACGCCATCGATCAGGTAATAGGTGATTCCATACCACGGGTCCGCATCGTCCAATGGAATTGCCGTGGTTAGCGAATCCGGAAAGAAGTTGCCTAGTACCAAGTGGGTATAGGCGCTATCCGCAATAAAGGTGCCTTCCACCAACGTCCATGATGCGGTATCCGCGATCGGCACTTCCGTTCTCAGATGGGCGTAGTTCCGGTACGGGAAATCCGGCCCCGTGGTACCGTACCATGCATTGGATCCGGTGGTGAACAGCATGCCCATGTTGTTGCAGGCACTGCCTCCATCAATAAGCCAATAGGTACCATTGTCAGCAGGGTTGATCCGAAAGCGTAACGCATAGGTGCAGCCCACTTCCAACGGTTGGACCAGCTCCGTTCCCACATATTCACGGTAATCACCCGCAACTCCGTCGTAAGCATACAGGCCCACATAGGCATCCCCTTCCCAAGCGTACTGGAAGGTCCAGCCGTTCTGCGGAACATCCACCAGCGTATCGATGGAGTGCAATGAGCCCGCACAGGCATTGAAGTACTCCGGGCTGTTCAGCCAGCTATACCAATACAGGGGTCTGTCGCCCTCTTGGAAACCTACAGTGTACGGGCAGGTATCCCTTAATTCGAAACTCGGGTTGGGCACCAGATTCTGCGCTTCACAGCGCGGAGCAGCAACGAGCAGCGAACAGCACAAGGCAAGCTGCAAGCCCGCCCTGTGCCATCCGCCGTTCATCGCTGAGAGAAGCATGAGTTCTATTCTTCAGTTCGTGATGCACAATGCATCTGTCCGGTCAAAAAACCGCTACTTCCAATGCCCGCTCGCCGCGCGGCTGTGGCTGGGGCATGCCAGGGGGGGTCCGGTGGCCACGGTGGCGGGGCTTACTGGTGCTTCAGCCTTCGCCGTACCTTTGTTCAGCTCCGTTTCATTTTACTTTGCGGTTAGGTGGGACATGAGCGACACGGCCCTCGGTGTTAGAAGCACCGGGGGCTTTTTTGTTGCAGTGCAAGGAGAGGTTATCTTGTGCGGTCCCAGAAAGAACTGGCGACTGGCGACTGGCGACTGGCGACTGGCGACTGGCGACTGGCGACTGGCGACTGGCCGATAGGCCACCGGCAACTTGCTCCGAACCGCGCTTATGCCCAACATCGTAGATGAGGCATCGCCGGACCGAAAACCCTGTAGTGTTATGGAAAAGGGCTTTCATGCCGATAAAACTACGCGGAATATCGGCTCTTCCAAATTTTTGTGAATGAAGATTTCTTGAGCGTTGATCGGCTTGCCATCATGCGCTCGCCTTGCGGGTAACCTGGGCCTTCGCTCCACTGCATGATGCGATCCATGTTGCCGTCCCGACATAATTCCGCAGTGGCAGAGATCCCGCACACTTAGAAATGGAAGCACTTCAGATCAGATAGGCCAGAGGCCTTCAGCAGCCCACGTACTCGCGAAAAACGCGAGCGCGTGCTTCCGCATGTGTTCTTCAGTTGTATGTGACACACCATCAGTGACCATCCGCCCTTTCAGCGTCATCTGCGTTCCATAACCGCCCCGCTTCCCGCAGCCTTCCCACCGTTCCCCAACTTCGCCGCTGGCCCGCCCGCGCCCGTCACCTACATTAGCCGCCCCTGCAAGGAAGCCTTCATCGATGATCCGAAACCTGACCCACCGCCTGGCGCTGCTCTGCGCACTGGTTTTCCCTCTCTTCGCCCTAGCCCAGACCGGCACCGTGCGCGGTTTTGTGTACGACGAGTCCACCGGCGAACCATCCATTTTCACGCCGGTCTCTCTGCGTGGTGCCACGGACCATGGCGCGCAGACGGATGTGAACGGCTACTTCTCCATCAGCAAGGTGCCTCCCGGGCGTTTCACGTTGCAGGTGATCTACCTCGGCTTTGACACGGTCAGCAAGGTGGTGGATATCAAGGCGGACCAGATCCAGACGGAGCAGCTCTACCTGAAGAAGGGCAGCATCGAGATGAAGACCGTGGTGGTGACGGCCGAAAAGCAGAAGGCGCAGAATAACGTGCGCGTGGGCGTCACCAAGCTCACGCCGAAGCAGATCGAGCGCTTGCCGGCCATTGGCGGGCAGGCTGACCTGGCGCAGTACATGCAGGTGGTGCCGGGCGTGGTGTTCACCGGAGACCAGGGCGGGCAGCTCTACATCCGCGGCGGTTCGCCCGTGCAGAATGAGGTGCTGCTGGATGGCATGACCTTGTACAATCCCTTCCACAGCATCGGCCTCTTCAGCGTGTTCGACAACGACATCATCCGCAACGCGGACATCCTCACCGGCGGCTTCAACGCGGAGTATGGTGGGCGCATCAGCAGCGTGATGGACATCACCACCCGGGATGGCAACAAGACCCGCCTCAGCGGCAAAGTGGCTGCCAGCACCTTCGCGGCGAAGGCCCTGCTGGAAGGCCCGCTGAAGAAGCAGAGCGCGCCGGGCAAAGGCAGCAGTTCCTTCCTGCTCAACTTCAAGCACAGCTACCTGGACCAGAGCAGCAAGAGCCTTTACACCTATGTGGATTCCGCCGGACTGCCTTTCAAATTCACCGACCTCTACGGCAAGGTCTCGCTGAATGCCGCCAACGGCAGCAAGGTCAATTTCTTCGGCTTCAACTTCACCGATGGCGCCAAGTACAAGGGCATCAGTGATCTGGACTGGAAGAACTGGGGAGCTGGCACCAATTTCGTGCTGGTCCCATCCGGCAGCGCCGTGCTGATCGAAGGCGTG
Organism: Flavobacteriales bacterium; assembly: GCA_038234075.1. Classification (GTDB taxonomy): domain Bacteria; phylum Bacteroidota; class Bacteroidia; order Flavobacteriales_F; family PHOS-HE28; genus PHOS-HE28. The sequence goes on from JBBSUV010000032.1 coordinate 40,163, forward strand.
TTCGCGTTGAGCAATTACAAGATCCAACTTTTGGAAGGAGACCTTCAGCCGCGCACCAGCAACATCAACAACTTCACCGCTGGCCTGAAGTTCAAATACTTCATGGGAAACAACGAGGTGCAGTACGGCATCAATGTCACCGGCGTGAAGACGGACCTCAGCTTCTACAATTCCCTTGGCTACAAGCTGGGCCAACAGAAGGTGAGCACGGAGTTGGCCGGCTATATCAACTATAAGATCCGTGTCGGTAAGTGGGTGTTCGACCCGGGTGTCCGCCTGCAGTACTACGCCACCTTGGCCGTTCTGAGTCCTGAGCCGCGCTTTGGCTTCAAGTGGAACGTGAGCGATCGCTTCCGCATCAAGGGCGCCGCCGGCATGTACAGCCAGAACCTTATCGCCACGAACAATGACCGCGATGTGGTGAACCTCTTCTACGGTTTCATCACCGCACCGGATGATATCCCCTCCACCATCACCACCCGCAACGGCGACAAGCGCGACATCAAGGACCCGCTGCAACGTGCCAACCACTTCATCGGCGGCTTCGAATACGACCTCACCCCCAAGACCAGCATCAATATCGAAGGCTATTACAAGGACTTCCGCCAGGTGACCAACCTGAACCGCGACAAGCTCTACAACGACACGCCGGAATTCATCAACCAGCCGGACGAGCTGAAGAAGGACTTCGTGGTGGAGACCGGGAGCGCCTACGGTGCCGACATGCTGCTGAAGTATGAGAACAAGGGCCTGTATCTCTGGCTGGTCTACTCGCTGAACTTCGTGGACCGCTTCGACGGGAAGCAGACCTACAACCCGATCTGGGACCGCCGCAACAACGTGAACCTCGTGGCTAGCTACACCTTCGGAAAGCATGACAGCTGGAAGGCCAGCGCCCGCTGGAACTACGGTTCGGGCTTCCCCTTCACGCAGAACCAGGGCTTCTATGAAAAGCTTCCCTTCAGCGACGGCATCAACAGCAACATCAACAACGCCAATGGTGACCTCTCCATCATCTACGGTCCGCTCAACGGCGGGCGCCTCACGGATTACCACCGCCTGGACCTCGGTATCACCAAGATCTGGAAGCTCGATGAGCACCAAGTGATCCAACTGGACCTTAGCGTCACCAACGTCTACGACCGCGACAACATCTTCTATCGCGACCGCGTGACCAGCCAGCAGGTGTATCAGTTACCGATCCTCCCGAGCGTGGGCTTCTCCTACACGTTCTAGGTAGTTGTCAGTTGTTCGTCCGATACGTCTCGGAGGTCATTTGTCAGGCTGCAGACTGCGGCTGCCGTCTGCCAACTGTCAACCAATTTCAACACTCTCGTCCTCCGTTCCGATCATCGGAGTAGCTTTACACCCCGTGATCACCATCCCCATTCAGGGCGGGATCAACATGTGATGACGGGTTCCACCAAATATATTTTCGTTACCGGAGGGGTCACCTCCAGCCTTGGCAAGGGCATTGTCAGCGCCTCCTTGGCCAAACTGCTGCAGGCGCGCGGCTTCACGGTGACCATCCAGAAGCTGGACCCGTACATCAACATCGACCCCGGGACGCTCAACCCTTACGAGCACGGGGAATGCTATGTGACCGAGGATGGCGCCGAGACCGACCTGGACCTGGGGCACTACGAGCGCTTCTTGGACACGCCCACCAGCCAAGCCAACAACATCACCACCGGTCGCGTCTACCAGAACGTGATCAACAAGGAGCGCCGGGGCGAATACCTCGGTAAGACGGTTCAGGTGGTCCCGCACATCACGGACGAGATCAAGCGGAACATCCAGCTCTTGGGACGCAAGGGGATCTATGATTTCGTCATCACCGAGGTCGGTGGTACCGTGGGCGACATCGAGAGCCTTCCATACGTCGAGGCCATCCGCCAGCTGAAGTGGGAAAAGGGCCGCGATGCCTTGTCCATCCACCTAACGCTTCTCCCCTATCTCAGTACCACCGGCGAGCTGAAGACCAAGCCCACGCAGCACAGCGTGAAGGAGCTTCTCAGCTTGGGCGTGCAGCCGGACATCCTCGTGTGCCGTACCGAGCACCCGATGCTCAAGGGCATGAAGGAGAAGATCGCCCTCTTCTGCAACGTGGACCCTTTGGCCGTGATCGAGAGCGCGGATGCGGATACGATCTATGACGTGCCCCTGCTGATGCAGGAGGAACGGTTGGACGAAGTGGTGCTGGATAAGCTCGGCATCGTCAACTATCCGGAGGCGGACCTCACCCAATGGCGCGAGTTCCTGCGCAGACACAAGGAGCCGAAGGAGACCGTGGAGATCGGGCTTGTGGGCAAATACGTGGAGCTACGCGATGCCTACAAGAGCATCAAGGAGGCCTTGGACCATGCCGGTGCGGCCAACGAGACCAAGGTGAACATTCACTGGATCCATAGCGAAAAGCTGACGCCGAAGAATATTGAAAAACAGCTCGGTGGCCTGGATGCCATCCTGGTAGCCCCGGGCTTCGGCAACCGGGGTATCGAAGGAAAGATCGACGCGATCAAGTATGCGCGTGAGAACAAGGTCCCTTTCCTCGGGATCTGCCTCGGCATGCAATGCGCGGTGATCGAGTTCGCCCGCAACGTGCTGGGACATACGACGGCCAACAGCACCGAGATGGACCCCGACACCAAGTGGCCCGTTATCGCCATGATGGAGGAGCAAAAGGCCAAGGTGGACAAGGGCGGCACCATGCGGCTGGGATCTTATCCCTGCAAGCTGGTGGAGGGCAGCCTCACAGCACAGGCCTATGGGAAGACCAGCATCAAGGAGCGCCACAGGCACCGTTACGAGTTCAACAACGCTTACACAGAGGAGTTCAAAAAGGCAGGCATGATCGCCGCCGGTGTGAACCCCCAGACGAAGCTGGTGGAAGTCGTGGAGGTGAAGGACCATCCGTGGTTCGTGGGCGTGCAATACCACCCGGAGTACAAGAGCACCGTGGCGCGGCCCCATCCCCTCTTCACACGCTTTGTGAAAGAGGCTCTGAGCCAGCATAATACCGTCGCGAAGCGCGCAAAGGCCAAGGCCTGAGCCCGTCAGCTAGTACGACCGTTCGGACCAGTTGGCCGTTGATCGCAAAAAGGCGACCACCCCCGGGCCCAAGCGGCTATCTTCGCGGCCTTTCCCCATTTCCACCACAGCGACCAAGGATCAGTATGGACCGCAATTCGATCATCGGCATCCTCCTCATCATAGCCATTCTCTTCGGCTATCAGTATTTCACCATGCCCAGCGCGGAGGAGCGCGCGCAGGTCCAGCATGAGCAGGACAGCATCGCGGAGGTGGCTATCCAAAAGCAGGCGGACAATGCCGATGCAGCTCTTGCCGACCAGCAGCAAAAAGTGGAGAACGCCACGGCGGTGTCCAAGGTGGATACGGGCCTGGTCGTCGACAGCGTCAACTCCGACAGCGTCGTCGCCGCCAAGCAGTACGAGCGCTTCGGCACCTTCGGACCTGCCGCCACCGGGCATAACGAGGTGGTGACGATAGCCAACGAGCATCTGCAGATCGCCATCAACACCTTCGGCGCACGGCCCAATGTGATCCGCCTGAAGGAATACAAGACCTATCACGAGCACAACCCGCTGCTGCTCTCCGTGCCCGATAGCGGCACCTATGAATACAACTTCTTCCTCGGCAACCGCAGGCTGAGCACGAAGGACATGAATTTCACCGCCGAGAAGCTCGGCACTTCGGGCGTACGTCTGAAGGCCGCCACCATCGACCCCTCGAAGTATCTCCAGATCACCTACCAGTTGGACAGTAACACCTGGTTCATGGACGTCACGGCTGAACTGGTGGGCCTGCCCGAGATCGACCCGCGGAACGTGATGTTCCATTGGAACCTCATTGGCTTCCACAATGAAAAGCACCGCCCCACCGAGGAGCAGCATTCCACGGTCTACTTCAAATACCTCAATGACGCGAGGGACTTCCTGAGCGAGAGCAAGGACGACGCGAAGAAGCTCGAGGCCAAGACCAACTGGGTGGCCTTCAAGCAGGACTTCTTTACCGTGGCCATGATCAAGAAGGACGGCTTCACCAGCAACGGGTCCGAGATCTCCATCACCACATTGCCGGATGATACCCTGTACACCAAGCGCTATGAAGCGAAGCTCTTTTTCGGGCAGGAGCCCAGCGAACACGCCATCTTGGACATGCAGATGTACTTGGGGCCGAACCAGTACAACACGCTTCGCAAGACCGGTATCCCTGATTTCAGCCGCATCATCGACCTGGGCTGGGGCATCTTCGGCTGGATGAACCGCTTCCTGGTGATCCCCATCTTCAACTTCCTCAGCCAGTTCAACCTCAGCTACGGCATTATCATCCTGGTGCTCACGATAGTGATCAAAATGCTACTGCTGCCCATCGCGTACCGCAACCAGAAGAGCAGTATCCGCATGCGTGCGCTGAAGCCGGAGATCGCCGCCATCACCGCCAAGTACGGTGCGGATGACGCCATGAAGAAGCAGCAGGCCACCATGGACCTCTACCGCAAGGCCGGCGTAAGCCCCGTTGCCGGTTGCGTACCCATGCTGCTGCAGATGCCCGTGCTCTATGCCATGTTCCGCTTCTTCCCGAGCAGCATTGAACTGCGGCAGCAGCCCTTCCTCTGGGCGGACGACCTGAGCAGCTACGATAGCATCATGCAGCTGCCGTTCACCATCCCCGCCTATGGCAGCCACGTGAGCCTCTTCACCCTGCTGATGGCAGCCAGTACGATCATCTATACCCTCGTGAACAGCAAGCAAATGCCCCAGCAGCAGGGCATGCCGAACATGAAGGTGATGATGTATCTCTTCCCGGTGATGATGCTGTTCTTCATGAACTCGCTCCCCGCCGGCCTGAGCTACTACTACTTCCTGGCCAACATCATCAGCATCCTCCAGATGACGGTGATCACCAAGTGGTTCCTGGACGAGGACAAGCTCCGCGCTCAACTGCTGGCCAACATGAAGAAGCCCCGCAAGAAGAGCAAGTGGCAGCAGCGCATGGAGGAGATCCAGAAGCAGCAGCAGGGATCGGCGAAAAAGCGCCGTTAAGCAGTATGACCTTGGGAAGGTGCCTTCCCCATTACGATATCGCGCTTTCTGACCGTAAACGTCCGCTTTGGCGGGGCAGCCCGTTCCCATCCGCATAGCCGAACCATCAACCGCAGCGGAGCGTTGAAATGTTCCATGCGCACATGGCACATTGTCCTCTTCCTCTTCCTTGCTAGCGGCCTTCACGCCCAGAAGCCGCAACTCGCCGTCCCACCGGACAGTTCCGCGGACCGCGTGCAGGTCTTTGGAACGGTGACGGACAGCCTCACCGGAAAGCCGATCTACGATTGTCTTGTGGCCTACTACGACCTCGAAGGCACCCGCCGTTCCGTTTCCTCCGTGAACAGCGATGGCCAGTACGCCATGTTCCTCCCGGCGCACATCCCGTTCGAGCTGCGCATTGAGCGAGAGGATGGCTACAAGGACCTGGGAAAGCGCGCACCTGCGATCCCCAAGGGTATGAAGCAGTTCCGCTTCGACCTGGTGATGCGGCCGAAGTGAGCGTTGGACCAGAAAGTCCCCGGAAGGTCATCGCCTCGAGACCATGCGCTGGGACTTTCGTGAGCCGCAGGCGTCCCCATCGCAGGGTCCGCTAAACGTCGGAGATGCTGGTTGGCGTGACCCTTTTATGTTTGCCGGCGTGAGGACGATTAAGTCCTCCGTTGAGTCCAACCCGAGTGGTTGTGTTGATGTCCTGAAATGATGTGCCGCCACGGCGTGCAAGGCCAGGAGACCCTGGGTGAGCGTTGCGCTACA
>JBBSUV010000033.1:0-45374 GCA_038234075.1 Flavobacteriales bacterium
TAGTTGCCGGCATTCGAGCAGAAGCCAAGCGCGGAGGTCCCGTCCACTGCGGTTATGTCCCCGTCGCGCTGCAACAGCCCCACACGGGTTTCCTCCACCACAGAAGGGTTTGTCGCGTTCCGAAGTTCGACCAGCACCCAATCCACGATGGCATTCTGGCCGGTAACTGTGAGGACTGAGGGCGCGACCGTCACCGGTCCTTCCACAGCATAGCCCATGGCGGTGTACGGTTCCGTGGTCGGCAGTAGGCCGGTGGCACGCAACGAATCCACCATCAATCCTCCGGAAACGCGATAGGGTCCCTGCATAAGGACCTTAATGCCCAGAAGTATGGGCGGAGCCACTTCGCATGGTGCCTCCAGCGTAGTGAAGGGGTTCGGCTCACTGTATTGTTGGTTGGTTCCCGGGCAGACCGAGCCTACTTGGAACTGATATCCCGTCGCCGGATCCAAGCCGGTGAGGGCATACGTATTCCCTTGAACGTTGCTGATGGTCGTCCAGGTAACGTCCACTGCTCGGCGCCAGCGGACGTTATACGTGGAGTCCTCCGGTGAAGCTATCCAGCTCAGCATGGCACTGTTGTAGGTGTTGCTCTGGGCCAGAAGACCCGTCGGAGTGGGACAGGCTTGCCCTTGGGCATAGATGCTAAGGTGATAGCACTGGTTTCCACTGAAGACACCGCTATAGCCATACACATGGGCATAGTACGTACCCGGTGTGGCGCTTGGGTAGTTGATGTACTCGTTGGTGGTGCCCCCGGATTGTGATATGGCCAACTGCGCTCCTCCGGCATCGAGCAGCTTCAGGTCGTAGTCGCCTGCCAGCCCACTGAGATTCATTGAAATACTACTGGTCACTGCCAGTGTGAATTTGTAATAGTCCAGATCGCCCGCAACAGCGATCAACGCATCCACCGAACCGGGGACGGCAACGACGCCGGCGGTGGCCAGCGTGTTGTTCGGCTCCATGGCATCCGGGCAGGGCAGAACGGTGGAGAAGGTGGACGTTGCCGAATAAGTGGATACTTCGGAGCCACACTGTGACAGGACGTGGAAGTCGTATGCGGTTCCTTGCGCCAAACCTGTCAACGCGTAGTTGTTATCCGTCAGCCCCGTGACCGTGGTCCAGCTACCGCTGGGTGAAAGCCTCCATTGCAAGGTGTAGGCGGTGGCACCGGCCGATGCCCAAGTGAGCATGGCCGAGTTCACCGTGATAGCATTGGCTCCCAGTCCTGTGGGCGGATCGCAGGACGTGCCGCACACCGCTAAGCAGGTCGCAGCATTCACGCGACCTACGATCAACGCTGCAGGCTGCGGACCGAAACCGTTCGCGAATTTGATACCGACGCCGCTCACCAAGTGGCAATAACTCATGATCGTGCCACCGACCGCGGGCGTGGGTACCGGCGCTTGGGCACAGGTCCCCTCTACGTAGCCCGCCGCAGGCCCACAACCGTCAATGGCGGTGCTGTTCCCGTTCCATGCACAGGCGTGCGTGTGCGGCGAAGCCATGTTGTGCCCTTGCTCATGCGTCACTACCTCCACGCTCCAACTGTAGGTGGGAACGCTGTTGTAGCTGGCGTTGATGCCGCTGAACCCCATGCGATAGCGCGTGCTGTTGCACAAGGTGTTCAACCAGGCCACGCCGCCGCCGCCCCGTAGGGCGAGTAAATGCGCCAGGTCACCGTTGAAGCTGGTGCGGTAGTCTCCGAACTGGGTCAAGAGATCTCCCGAAACATTGCTGGTGTATGGGCTTGTGATGTCCCAGACATAGACTTCGGAAAGCGCCACATCGATCCCATCGTTCGCATAGATGATGGAGCTTTGGTTGAAGAGGCCGGTCACATAGTTCGTAGCGTTGACCACGCTGCCCTTGTTGACGAAAATGTCATGGTCCACCTCCCAGTAAAAGCGCACGCAACGGGTGGTCCGATCACCCGCCTGCGCCGGCTCCGGATGGATCGCCGCTCCCGGAGCTTCCCTGACGTCGCACTGCATATCGGGTCTTCCGCGCAGATCCTGCTCCCGATAGAACACGTGCAGTCCTTCTTGATCATTGTCGAAGCGGCCGATCACACGCTGGCCGTCGGCATCAGCCAATAGTGCCATCACTTGGTCTGGGAATACACTGATCGCCGCGATGGAACCCGGCTCGCCGCATACCATGCCTTGGTAATGAACGGAAGTGCTTGGCCGCACCGGCATGTCCGTGCTCGCCTGCACCACACGGAAATCCGCCGTGGTGATGTCCACCTTTTCAAGGTCCATCACTACGGGGCCGTTCGCGCCGGGGACCGAAAGGCTGATGTGCTGCGGCTGCCTTCCGAGGATGTCCGCAGCACGGGCCGGGTTGAACTTCAGCACGGTGGCCCGATAACATGCACGCGACCAAAGTGCCTCCGTTACAGCGGATGGGGCCACCGAAGTGAAAAGCTGCACGGGTTCAAAGGACACGCCGCGCGACTGGATCGCCTGGATGTGCTCCGATACCAGACCTCCCGAAGGGATTTGACCGAAAAGGGTGAGCAGCAGAAAGAAGGAAGCCGCAAAGGCAGCGGAGCGACGGATCATAGGCGGTTCGGAGCGGAAACCTGAGTGGTCCTTCCGTCACGAAGCTAACCGTTCAAGAGCAGGTGCGGACACACCCTCCTGAAAATGCAGGATGAACGTTCACGGCCTCCGCGACCTGCCCGATGCGGTCGTCTACTTCAAGCCACGCTTCTCCAGCAAAGGTCCCACTTCGGGGTCGCGGCCACGGAAATCGCGGTAGAGCTGGCCGGCATCTTTGCTACCGCCTTGCGAGAGAATGGTCTCGCGGAAGTGCATGCCGTTGGCGCGCGTCATGCCGCCGTGTTCCTTGAACCACTGGAAGGCATCCGCCTCAAGTACTTCGGCCCAGAGGTAGGCGTAGTAACCGGCCGCATAGCCGCCGCCCCAGATGTGGCTGAAGTAGCAGGTGCGGTAGCGGGGCAGCACCATCGGAAGGTCCAGCCCGTAGTTGGCCAGTGCGGCCTTCTCGAATTTGGGCACGTCCTGCAGGGGAGCATCCGCTGGCAGCATGTGCCATTGCAGATCCAGCAATGCGGCTGCGAGGTACTCGGTGGTCATGAAGCCCTGGTTGAACTTCCCGGACTTCTTGATCTTGTCCACCAGTGCTTTGGGCATAGCCTCGCCGGTCTTGTAGTGCTTGGCATAGTTGGCGAACACCTTCGGGTCCGAAGCCCAGTTCTCATTGAACTGGCTGGGGAATTCCACGAAGTCGCGTGGCACGTTGGTACCGGAGAAGAAGGGATACTTCTGCTTGCTCAACAACCCGTGCAAACCGTGGCCGAACTCATGGAACATCGTGGTGACCTCATCGAAGCTCAGCAACGCGGGCTGACCGTCAGCGGGCTTCTGGATGTTCACGTTCTGGGTGACGATGGGCTTCTCATCCAGCAAGTAGCTCTGGTCTTGGAAGCTGTCCATCCATGCACCGCCCTGCTTGTTGTCGCGGGCGTAATAGTCGGCATAGATCAGGCCGATGGTGCTGCTGTCCGCATCGAACACCTCGAACACGCGCACCTCCGGACGGTACACCGGCAGGTCCTTGCGCTCCTTGAAGGTGATGCCGTACATCTGGGTCGCAGCGAAGAACACGCCATCTTGCAGCACGTGGTCCAGCTCGAAGTAGGGCTTGATCTGGCTTTCGTCCAGGTCGTACTCCGCCTTACGCACTTTCTCGGCGTAGAAGTCCCAATCCCAAGGGGCAAGCGTGAAACCGCCTTTCTCCTTGTCGATCACGGCTTGCAGCTTGGCGGCCTCGGCCTTCACGTTCTTCACGGCAGCAGGCACCATGCCGGTGAGGAGTTTCACAGCGGCATCGGGCGTCTTGGCCATCTGGTCATCCAGCGAATAGGCCGCGTAGTTGGGAAAACCGAGCAGTTTGGCGCGTTGAGCGCGGAGTTGTGCGAGGCGGCTCACGGTTGCCTTCTGGTCGGTGGCATTGTCCAGCATGCCGCGTTGCGTGCTGGCGGTGAAGATGCGTTCGCGCAGCGCCCGGTCCTTCAACTCGGCCAGCACGGGTTGCATGGTGGTGTTCTGCAAGGTGATGAGCCATTTGCCTTCGCTGCCTTTCTCCTTGGCGGCGGTGGCGGCGGCTTCGATCTCCGCGTCCGTCATGCCCTCCAACTGCGCCTTGTCGTCCACCAGTACGGCGGCGTTGTTCACTTCCTTCAGCAGGTTCTCACTGAACAAGGTGCTCAGTTTTGATTCTTCTTCATTCAAGGCCCGCATACTTTTTTGGTCGGCATCGTTCAACAAGGCACCGGCGCGCACCATCTGGGTGTAGTAGCGTTCCACCAGCCGGGTGGAAACCGTGTCCAAGCCCAACGAATCGCGCTTGTCGTAGAGGCTCTTCACGCGGGCGAAAAGCTTTGGGTTGAGGTTGATGGCATCGCTGTGCGCGGCCAATTGCGGCGCCTTTTTCGTGTTCACCTCTTGCAGGCTGTCGTTGGTATTGCTGGCGATGAGGTTGAAGAAGACCTTGTTGACCCGCTTGAGCGCTTGGCCGCTTTTCTCCAACGCAATGATGGTATTATCGAAGGTGGCCTCTTCCTTGTTGTCCGCAATGGCCTTCACTTCATCCAACTGGTTTATCATCCCCTCGTCCATAGCAGGGCTGAAGTCCCGGTTCTGGATCTTGGAGAAGTCCGGCGCGCCCAGATAGAGCGTGCTCTCGGAGGCGAACGGGTTTTCGCGGGCAGGTGCGGTTACTGGCATTTCTTTCTTCGGGGTATCACTCGTTCCGCAGGCGGCGGCGAGCAGTAATACGGACAACGCAGCGAGGGAATGGTTCATGCGGCTGTGGAATGGGAGGGCGAATGTAGCGGTACGCGGACCGTAACCTATTTCTGCTCCGGAGAGACCCCGAAAAGGATGAAGTTGTCCACGCCCAATCCGCCGCGCACCTTGTCATTCCACTGTGCCATCTTCCGCTGGTCCATTCCGTAGTGCGTCTCCTTCAGGAACCTGATTGTGCTTTGGTCCATGGTCTTCTGCGCTTCCGCATGGATGGACCTTATACTTTCCAGGGAAAGCCCAGGTTGGTCCAATGCCACCTGCATGTGCCTTCGCTCCATCTCACAGAGGTCGAAGAAGAGGTTCAAAAGCAGGTCCGCGTTACGCTTGTCGTCAAAGTGGCAATGGGAGCTGGATCCATCGAATACGGTGGCGCTGAAAGTGCGATAACCTTCGGTGCTCGGGTCGATGTTCAAATAGAGCCGTGCCACGAGATGAACCAGGTTTGCCGTGGCGTCAACACTGCCCGCGCGGGGAGGTGCATATGCATTGGTCTGCATCGTTCCCTTCAGCCCGATCCGAACTGTCGGTGACCAGAAGGCATAGTTGCTCTCGAAGAAACCTCGACCATCTTTCCCTGTTGGATCAAGTCTGCGGTTAATGCCCAAGAGCATGCCTTCCTGTTCGAAGAGTTCGTGATCCTGCAACTGGCGATCGGTTGGCACCAGCCGTGGTGCTTCCGCCCAAAAGGCACTGTCATAGGGCATGGATAGCACCTTTTTGTAGTCCGTTTGCCCGGCATCAAAGTGGAACAGCGGGAGGATGAACTGCTCGCCCGGCGCATAAAGGTGGACGATGCCCTTGGTGTGCATCCGCCGGTCCATTGAAAAGTCCGGGTCCATAGCGGCCATCCTCGGATCGCCGGCAGCACTGTGGTAGGTGAGCTCATACTCCATCGCAATGGTGCTCAGGATGGATCGGCCTTTCCAAGGCACGTAGGTCTGGTGGTAATGCAGGGCGAATCCACGAAGTTCATCGCTCGGCACGAAAGCCTGAAAGGGATGTCGTGCACAACTGTCGCAGTCCAGTTGCACGCTGCTCACCGTGGCCGACGCCGCATCGATCCATAGTTCGCCATGGAAGAAGGTACCGTCGCTGTCCTTCGGAGTGAAGCGCACGTGGTACAGTTCATCGGGATCGTGCGTTACCGACAGGATCGTGAGATCGAATGCACGCCGCAACGCCTTGCGCGAACGATACTGAAGGGGTGTTGCTGGAAAGGCACTATTGCGTTCCGCCGGATGCAGCAGCATGAAGCCGCGGCTTGTGTTGAGGTTCACTGCGTAGCGGTTCTTATCGGGCAGCAGCCCGATCCGGCCTTGCTTGAGGTCCAGCGCCTTGATGTCCGCGCCTTTGAAGCTGCCGTTGTAGAAGCATTCGATCCCTTCCTCGGTCCGATCGGCGGTGCGGGTCTCCAGTTCAAAGTAGACCTTCCCGCCATACTCTCCGATAGCCCGCAAATGCTTCCCGCAGGCGATGACGAGATCGTATAGCGCATCGGATCGGCCCGTCACCTGCACCGCGGCAAGCTCGGTGTGCAGCGGTATCAAGCGGACCGACGATCGCCGGCGCACATCCTTCACCGGTGTCCGAAGACGCTGATAACCGAGATAGGAAAAGACCAAGGTGTCATCCTCCTGAACAGATGCGATGCGGAACACGCCTTCCTCATTGGTGATCACACCTTCTCCCGTTCTTATGGACACCACGCTGGCGTATGGAAGCGGCTCCGCGGAGGTCGCATCGGCCACACGCGCTTCCAAGGGAGCTTGGCCAAAAGCTGCCGTAGCAAGTGGAAGGAAAAAGAGCCAAAGGCCGGAATGCGAACAGCGCATGTGGCCTAAAACTAAGTGGCGTGGGCGGAAGGAACGCTACTTCACGTCGTCGCCCGTGCCATCCGCCAACGCCCGACCAGCACGCCTCCGATCACCATCCCCAGCACGATGCCCTGCATGATCAAGCCCTGCACGGTGGAATGGATGCCCAGCAAGGGCACCGAGATGAAGCGAACCATAGTTGCTTGCACAACCCCTGCTTCTTGCAATGCGGCCACACCGTTCCCGGCGAACACCACGGCCATCAACGCCAACAGACCGGCTGTGGCGGCGAAGAAGGGACCGATGGGAAGGCGCACACTGAACTTCAGGATGGCACCGCCGATGATCGCTAGTAGGACCACCGCTACGCCAATACCGCCCAACACAGCATGCTGGCCGGCAGGTCCGGCTTGAGCAAGCAGTGTCTCATAGAACAGGATGATCTCGAACAGCTCGCGATAGACCGCCAAGAAGGAAATGCCGGCGAGCGTCCACAACGTGCCTTTGCCCAGTGCGGAGTCCACCTTTTCACGGATGAAACGCTGCCAAGCCTTGGTGTTACTCTTGTTATGCAGCCAATAGCCCACGTAAAGGAGCATGGCAGCAGCGAGCAAGGCGGTGATCCCCTCGGTCATTTCGCGGTCGGCTCCGGAGATGGAGATGACCGAGCGCGCCACGAACCAAGTAAAGATACCCAGCACCACGGCCGCGATCCATCCTCCATGGATCCAAGCCAGGGCATCGCGGCGACCGGTCTTCATCACCAACGCGATGATGGCCGCCAACACCAGGATCGCCTCCAGACCTTCCCGCAGCAGGATCAGCAGTGAACTGACGAATGCCGCTGTGGTGGAGAGTGGATCGCCGGAGAGCTTTTCGTCCGCGCGGTCCAGCAGGATGTTGATGCGGCCGATGCTCGCCGAGACTGAATCCAACAGCGCGTTGGAGCCGATGGTGGAACGAAGAGCCATCATCTCGCGCTCGGTCCGGCGGCGAAGTGGTGCATCGATGTTGTCCAGCGGTGCCTCGATCAGCTCAAAGCCTTCCAAGTAGGCACTGATGGACAGCTGACGGGCCAAGGCCTGATCACCTTTCCGGTAAGCTTCCAGCGCGGCTTGCAACTGGGTCCGTGTGATCGCCAATGGTGAGGGTGCGGACACTTTTACCGCTTCCGGATGCGCCATCAAAAAGGCCAGCACCGCCGCACGGCCAGCGCCATGTTGCTGTTCCACTTCCGTTGGCGTGGCGGTCACCAACGCCCGTAGGTCCGTGAACTGATCCGTGCCCTCACCCTTCTTCCAAAGCGCTTCGCCACGTTCGATCAAAGCCGGATCGCTACCCACACTTGCCGCGTAAAATGCCAGATCCCAACGCTCGGCATCCGTTAAGGCGCTATACCCCAGCATCGAAGTGCCTTCCACCCCGAGCGTAATGGTATTGTACAGGCCGAAGGGACTGCGCACCTCCATGGCCTCCGCATCGTGGAAATTGCGAGGCGCCGGTTCCAGTCCTTTCGCCTGCGGGCCGTCGCCGGCACCGCTGGCCCCATGGCAGCTCGCGCAATGAGCGACGTAGAGCATGCCTCCCCGGGCAAGGTCCGGAACCTGCTTGGGCGCCACGGCAACACCATACGCCATGATCACTTCCGCGCGCAGTGCTTTGGCCAGAGCGGCCACTTCCACACCATCCGCCTTTTGCGCGATCCGCTCCTGAAGTCTGCGCGCATCGGCAATCAGGTCGGTGGCTCCGGCGATCTGCGGCAAAGCGGCCAACAGCGTCATCACTTGCTGGGCGAATTCCTGCTGCTCGGCATATTCAGCCGTGTCCAGCACTTGGCCGTCCTTCACGAAGACCGGGTAGTCCACGCTCACATAGTCCAGCATGTGGACCACGGTGCGGGCCTGGTCGTCGCCCGGAACCTGCTCGGCACGCAATTGAAATGGGAGCACCACAAGGATGACGACCGAGAGTAGGATAAGAATTGGAGACCTGCGGAACATCGGATGGAGTAGGAACAACCGTTTAACGATAGACTTCGCTACGGTGCGCAGTCCGCTCCACACGGACCAGCCGAACGTCATCATCGATCAGATATTATGACCCGGTATACCCCCACACGGATCCTCCAAAGCTCCGAACCACCCCTGAGCTTTTTGCTACCGTTGGGTCGTGGGTCCTGTTCGAGCATTGTCAACTTGGAAATTATCCGATTGCGCACTGAGGGGGGAAGGTTGAAAAGCTCCCGTTCCGCGCTCCGCGCGATCTCAACACTGTACTTCACTTGCCTGCGGCTTTATCCAGCTTCTTCTTCAGATCTGCCAAGGAAATGGTGGGCTCGTTCCGGCGAGCTTCGCAGATGATGATGTCAATGACTTCCTCGACCGCCTCGGGATCATTCTGGATCACGTCCACATCGATCTGTACTTGGCGCTTCCGTCCCTTTTCGTCGTAGAGGATGTTGATGCCTTTCATGGGAATTTGCGAATGGAGCCAAAGGTAGACCGTTCACACGTTGAACAAGAAGTGCATCACGTCACCGTCCTTCACCACGTACTCCTTCCCCTCCACCTTCAGTTTACCTGCCGATTTGGCCCCGGCCTCGCCCTTCAAAGCGATGAAGTCATTGAAAGCGATCACCTCGGCGCGGATGAAGCCCTTTTCGAAATCACTGTGGATCACACCCGCGGCCTGGGGTGCCGTCATGCCTTGGTGGATGGTCCATGCACGGACCTCCTGCACACCTGCAGTGAAGTAGGTCGCCAGCTTCAACAGGTCGTAGGCGGCGTGGATCAGCTTGTTCACGCCGGGCTCCTTCAATCCGATATCCTGAAGGAACATCTCGCGCTCCTCGGCGGTGTCCATGCTGGCGATCTCCGCCTCGATGGCCGCAGTAACGAAGATGACCTCGGCGTCCTCGTTGGCCACCGCCTTGCGCACGGCTTCCACATAAGCGTTACCGGTCACGGCGCTCTTCTCCTCCACGTTGCACACGTACATCACGGGCTTGCTGGTGAGCAGTTGGAACTCGTTCAATAAGGCAGGATCATCATTGTCGGTCACCACGGTGCGGGCACTTTCGCCTTTCAGCAGGGCTTCGCGGATGCGACTGAGCAGTTCGAAGCGGCGCTTGGCCTCCTTCTCCCCGATCTGGGCCTGCTTCTCCACCTTCTTCAGGCGGGCCTCCACGGTCTCCAGGTCCTTCAGCTGCAGCTCGATATCGATGATCTCCTTGTCGCGCACGGGATCCACGCTGCCATCCACGTGCACCACGTTGGGGTCGTCAAAGCAGCGGAGCACATGCAGAATGGCATCGCACTCACGGATGTTCCCGAGGAACTGGTTGCCGAGGCCTTCGCCCTTACTGGCACCCTTCACCAGCCCGGCAATGTCCACGATCTCCACCGTGGTGGGGAGGATCCGCTGTGGAACCACGATCGCTGCCAAGGCATTGAGGCGCGGGTCGGGCACGGTGATGATGCCCGTGTTGGGCTCGATAGTGCAGAACGGAAAGTTGGCCGCTTGGGCCTTTGAGCTGCTGACACAATTGAACAAGGTGCTCTTCCCCACGTTGGGCAGCCCCACGATACCACACTTCAAACCCATGCTTTCCTTGGAATTGTCGCCCTTTGTTTTCGGACGGGCCGCGAAGGTACTTCTAAGCCGGTCCATGACCTAAGAGCGGGTAGCCCCTTGATGAAAGGTCGTTCCCTGCCAAGTTGGTGCTACTATATACAGGTCCGACCGGACACGGGAAGCCCCCCAGTCGGCACCGCCACGGGCAAGTTCTTTGTGGCCACCTCTTGACCGACAGACGGTTCGCCTTCAACGGTGGAGGCCCGGCATGCCTCCGTACATGGGTGCCTGACGCTCGGACCTTGTGCAGGGCGGACGGGTCGGTGACGTCGGGATGATGCGAATGATTAGCTTCGCCATGTGATAAGTGATATGCACCCTCCATGCTCCTCATTAAACGAGGAGATGAGACCTACCGCTCCCTCCCCTCCTACCTCGGCAACCTCAAAGTCCGCCCAAAGCCGCTCGTCCCTTACTTTCGCGCCCATCCAACCGACACCATGAAATTTTTTCCACTCGTCCTCTCGTTGACCACGGCCTCGGCCATGCTGACCACTGGTGCCCTGCATGCCCAAGGTCAGGAAAAATGCGGCTTTGAGGAGGCCCGCCAGGTCTTGATCTCGGAAAACCCCGAACTGCTTCACCAAGCGGCCGAATACGAACTTGGCCTCCAAGCCTATCTGCAGGCCAGGGCGGGGCTGCGCGATGATGATGACACGGTGGTGTACCACATCCCGATCGTCTTCCACGTCCTGTATGACCCAACGACGGGGACGGATGTGCACAACGTCAGCGATGCCGCCATATACAATGCGGTGAACCAGTTGAACATCAGATACAGGAAGCAGAACGCGGACCAATCGGAGATCTGCTGTGGTTTTGACACCATCGCGGCGGATGCTCGCCTGCAGTTCGATCTGGCCACGAAGGACCCGTTCGGCAATTGCACCAATGGCATTGACCGCATAACGACGCAGCGCGCCACCGGAGCCCAGGACTACTCCAAGCTGGACCCTTGGTTCAGGGACCACTACATGAACATCTGGGTCTGCAATACGATCAACACGCCGCTGGTGGCGGGTTATTCCAACTACCCGAGTGATGTGCAAGGGGATATCGGTGCACTGCGCGACGGGGTCATGATCCAATCCACATCCTTGGTCTCGTTCGCCTTAACGCACGAGATCGGCCACTACCTGAACCTTCAGCACGTGTGGGGGAATACCAACGACCCCGGGGTGGCATGCGGTGACGACGACGTGGCCGACACCCCGATAACCAAAGGATATAACCTGTTCTGCCCTGGACCGGACAACTGTTCGATCTGCGACCCGAATATCCAAGAAAACTACCAGAACTACATGGACTACTCCTACTGTTCGGTGATGTACACCAAGGGCCAGCGCGACCGCATGCGCGCCAGCTTGAACAGTGACGTGAGCGGGCGCCGCACGCTTTGGCAGGACGCCAACCATGTATACACGGGTATCCAAGGCAATGAAGTGACCTGTGGTCCCCAGGCTGACTTCTACGCGCTCGATGAATTCGTCTGCCAAGGCACAGCCGTCCGTTTCAAGGACAACTCCAAGCGTGCCACGGCCACCTCTTGGGCCTGGACCTTCGATGGTGGCAACCCATCCACTTCCACGGAGCAGAACCCCATCGTTACCTTCGATGAGCCGGGGATCCATGCCGTGACACTTACCGCAGGCAATGATTTCGGGTCCAGCACCACCACCAAGTACAACACCTTCATGGTGGGCGCTGATTATAGCCAAGTGGATGGCCTGCTGCAGGAGGGCTTCAACAGCAACAGCGATCTCCAGCGCTGGCCCGTGGTCAACGTCGAGAGCAACGCCTCCTACTGGCATTGGAACGGACAGGTGGGCCACGATGCACCGGGAAGCGCCGTGCTGAATGCTTCCAATACGTACAACCTGGTACAGGATGCGGTCTTCCCGACCGAGTTCCACGACAAGGATCTGTTGGTTACGCCTATGCTCGACCTCCGCTTTGTCCAGAACATAACCGTTAGCTTCTGGTATGCATACAGCAGCCAGACCGGCAACCCCTCGCAGATCACGGAAAAGCTGAATGTGTTTGCGTCCACCAGCTGTGGCAAGAATTGGACTTCCTCCCCGAACCTGTCACTTACCGGGGCGAACCTGGTAACTGCCGGTGTGCAGTCACCCGGTTACGTTCCCATGGCGAACGAATGGCGCCAAGCGACCTTCAACCTGGGTAGCCTTTACGCGAAGAACAACGTCCGCCTGAAATTCGAGTATACCTCCGGCCTGAGCTCCAATGACCTTTACATAGACGATGTGAACATCACTGGTTCGAACCCCGTGGGTATCGACGAACTCGCTCAAAGCGGCGGAATGAGCCTGATGCCGAACCCTGCCAGCAACAGCCTCATCGTGACGCTGGATCTGGCCGGCACCACCAACGGCACGCTCACTTTCCTCGACATGACCGGAAGGACCGTTTACAGCCAAGCCGTGAACGCCTCCGAAGAGCAATTGCAGTTCGACCTCGAAGAGATGGGACTCACCAGCGGTGTATACCTCGTACGCCTGAAGCATGCCAAGGGCCAGCGCGTGGAGCGGCTCGTGGTCCGCTGAGCGAACATGGTCGGAGGCCCGAATTTGCGGGATAAGGCTTAAAAAAGCCACAGGTAATGGAGGGAGGAGGCGCAATGCCTCTTCCCTCCAATACTTTTGGGGTCCAACGAACCATGACCATGAAGTCACTACGTCCTTTTTCGCAAGTGATCCTGTTCGGGACGCTGCTGTCCGCACCCGTGCTGCATGCCCAAGCTCCAGAACAGTGCGCCACGGACGTGGTCCGACAGAAGATGATCGAGCAGAACCCCGACCTGCTCCGCCAGGAAGCGGAATACGAGCACGGCCTTCAAGCTTTATTGCAGGCCAAGGCCTCGAACAGGGATGCCTCGGATACCACAACGTACATCATCCCTATCGTCTTCCACATCCTCTACGACCCCTCCACGGGGAGTGATGCGCATAATATCAGCGATGCGCAGATCTATAGTGCGATGAACATCCTCAACCAGGACTACGCCAAGTTGAATCCGGACACCACGCAGATCTGTTGCGGGTTCCTTTCTCGGGCTGCCAACGTGCATGTGCAGTTCCAACTGGCCACCAAGGATCCCTTCGGAAATTGCACGAACGGTATCGACCGCATCACCACACAGCGTTCCACCTTGGCGCAGAACTACTCCAAGCTCCACCCGTGGTTCCGCGACCACTACCTCAATGTCTGGGTGGCCAACTCCATCGGATCCGTCGCTGATTTCGGGGTATCCGGATATGCGATGTTCCCTCCCGATGTCCAGGATGACAACGGTGCCTTGATCGACGGGATCATGATGTTGAACACTTATTGCGGTGACATCGGCACCAGTGGTCCCGGAAGCTCGCGCACACTCACCCATGAGATCGGGCATTACCTGAACCTCCAGCACGTCTGGGGCAATGGACCGGTGGCAACGTCCTGCGGCGATGATGGCGTTGCGGACACCCCGATCACCAAGGGATATCAATTCTGCCCCACCCCGGCGCAGTCGATGGTATGTAACCCCGATTCCTTCGAGAACTATCAGAACTACATGGACTACTCCTTCTGCGAGCACATGTTCACCAAGGGACAGCGGGACCGGATGCGTGCCACGTTGGAAAGCCCAGTGAGCGGGAGGAACAGGCTGTGGCAGGACCTCAACCACCAGTACACCGGCACCGCCGGATATGAACTGACCTGTGGTCCCCAGGCTGACTTCTATGCGCTGGACAATTTCGTCTGCCAAGGCATCCCGGTGCGCTTCAAGGACAACTCCAAGCGAGCTACACCAACGGCTTGGGCCTGGACCTTCGAAGGAGGGAATCCGGCCACCTCCACGGACCAGGACCCCATCGTTTCCTTCGATGAGCCGGGTGAGCATGCTGTGACCCTTACCGTGGGCAACGATCAAGGGTCCAGCAGCACGACGAAGCATAGCGCATTCCTTGTGGGTGCTGATTACAGCCAAGTGGACGGTCTGCTCAGCGAGCCCTTCAACAACAACAACGACTTCCAGCGTTGGTCCTCGCTGAACATCGAGGGGAACAGCTCCTATTGGTATTGGAACCAACAGGTGGGCCACGATGCGCCAGGTAGCGCGATGTTGAACGCCTCCAACACCTACAACTTGATACAGGACGGCCTTGCACCGAATGAATTCCATGACAAGGACATCCTGGCTACCCCCATGTTGGACCTGCGCTTCGTGCAGAACATTACGGTCAGCTTCTGGTATGCCTACAGCAGCCAGGCCGGTAACCCCTCACAGATCACGGAGAAGCTGAATGTCTATGCTTCCACCAGCTGCGGCAAGAACTGGAGTTCCTCCCCGAACTTCTCACTTACCGGGGCGAACCTCGTGACGGCAGGCGTGCAGTCTCCCGGTTATGTTCCGTTGGCGAACGAATGGCGCCAAGCGACATTCAACCTAAGTAGCCTTTACGCAAAGAACAACGTCCGCCTGAAGTTCGAATACTCCTCCGGGCTTTACTCCAATGATCTGTTCATCGACGACGTGAACATCACTGGTTCAAACCCCGTGGGCATTGACGAACTTGCCCAAAGCGGCGGTATGAGCCTGATGCCCAATCCTGCCAGCAACAGCCTCACCGTGGCGCTTGACCTGGCCGGTGCCACCACCGGCACGCTCAGCTTCCTCGACATGACCGGAAGGACCATTTACAGCCAGGCCGTGAACGCCAAAGAAGAACAATTACAGTTCGACCTCGATAAGATGGGGATCACCAGCGGGGTGTACCTCGTGTGCCTGAAGCATACCAACGGCCAACGCGTGGAAAGGCTCGTGGTGCGCTGATCGAAAGCACTTCAAAACCCAACGAAAAGGGGCCGCCTCAACCGAGGTGGCCCCTTCCCTTTTCAGGGTATCGGATGCTAGAGCCGCTCGTTGGCCAGGTTGGCCAATGCGCTACGCTCCCCTTTCTCCAACGTGATGTGAGCGAAGAGCGGATCGCCCTTGGCCTTATCGATGAGGTAGCTGAGACCGTTGCTTTCGGAATCCAAATAAGGCGTGTCGATCTGGTGCACGTCGCCGGTGAAGACGATCTTGGTGCCTTCGCCAGCGCGGCTGATCACGGTCTTCACTTCCAGCGGCGTTAAGTTCTGCGCTTCGTCCACGATGAAGAAGATGTTGCTGAGGCTTCGGCCGCGGATGTAAGCGAGCGGCGCCACGGTGATCTTCTCATTCTCCACCATCTCATCGATCCGCTTCAGCGTGCTGTCGTTCTTCTCGAAGTTGCTTCGGATCAGTTTCAGGTTGTCCCAGATGGGCTGCATGTAGGGATCCATTTTGCTCTGGATGTCACCGGGCAGATAGCCGATGTCCTTGTTGCTGAGCGGCACCACCGGGCGAGTGACGAAGATCTGGCGGTAGTCGCGGCGTTGCTCCAGCGCACAGGCCAAAGCCAACAAGGTCTTCCCTGTTCCGGCGGCTCCCTGCATGGTGACCAACTTGATCTCGGGATCGAGCAATGCGCTCATCGCTAATGCCTGCTCGGCATTCTTGGGGCCTATGCCGAACACCGACTGCTTCTCCACACGGGTAACGGTGCGTTGCCGTGGATCATACTTCGCCAATACGTTCTTCTTCCCGTTCTTCAGGATGAAGAAGTGGTTCCCCTTGGGTTCAGATCCGATCTTCTCCACCGGTACCGAGCCCTTGATGAAGAGTTCGTCGATGGTGCTTTCGTCCATCTTCTCCTCCACCGTTAGACCGGTGAACAGGTTACGGCCGAGGTCCCTTACTTTGCCGGTAAGGAAATCCTCCGCTACGATGTTCAGGCTCTTGGCCTTCAGACGCAGCGCGATGTCCTTGCTCACCAGCACCACCTTGCGGTCTTTGTTCTGGCGCTGTAACGTGAGCGCGGCATTGATGATCTGGTGGTCGTTCTTCCCGTCCTGGAACACCTTGGTCGCATCCACGCCGTTGAGGTCGTGCTTGGCCACCACCTTGAACTGGCCCTTGGTGGGGCCGTTCAGCGGGACCCAGTCGGTGAGCAGGTCGTTCTGCGCGATGCTATCGAGGTGCCGGATGAATTCCCGCGCCTCGAAGTTGACGGATTCGTTCCCCTTCTTGAAGGTGTCGAGCTCCTCCAGTACTTGTATGGGTATGGCCACATCATGCTCCTGAAAGCTTTCAATGGCCGAATGGTCGTATAGGATCACCGAGGTGTCCAGGACGAAGATCTTGCGGTCCTTCTTCTTCATGTAATTGAATTGATGCTTGCCCAAATGTGAGCGGCCAAGCCGGGCGAAAGCTGCTTCCGGGTCCACAGTTTTGCACGATCGATCGTGGCCTGGCGAGGTCGTTGGTGTTAATACATCCATTGATAACACCATGGTGGGCCATGTGTCGATGGAACAGAACATGGCCGTGAAATGGGATATCACCGGCCTCGCCCCGGGGAGCTACAGTGTGCAGATCCTCGACGAGAAGGGTGCAACACAAGCTCATGCCCGCTTCATCAAGCAGTGAGCCAGATAATTGAACACTTGCCGCGTTGCCAAGCCTTCCGTTCTGACGTCCTTAATTTTACCCTGGCTGACGAGAACACTGTTATCGCTTCGAGTGTTGATCGATCGCTCACACGGTTTTCGCGATCCCTGAGACCGCGATCCACACGTCTGTTCAACCTGACAACATACCAGCATGATGATACACAACACTCAAAAGTCCGGATCCTTCGTAAAGTACGCCTCGGCATGGCGCTCCACAATGTTCATCACAGCGCTGGCCGCGGGTAGTGCATTAAGTGCACAGACCTGCGATGCCGTTGACCTGCCCTACACGGAGGACTTCAACTCCGTGACCGTGCCGACGCTGCCGGAATGCATAGCTGTGGATGCTATCGTGGGAATACCCTGGGAAACGGTGGAAGCCCCGACCGGAATGACGGGCAATGTCGCGGTAGCTACCTACACCCAGCCTAATAGTCCCGACCAGAATAACTGGTTGTTCACCCGCGGGTTGAACCTGAGCGTAGGCACCTCTTATCGGTTGACCTATGCTTATTTTAATAACAATACTTTCTATCAAGAGAACATGTCCGTCTCTTTCGGCACGGACACCACGGCCGCTGCCATGACGGTGCAGTTGGCGGACCATCCGGGGATCATGACGGAAACGGTACAGAACGGTGCTTCGACCTTTACTGTAAGCACCAGCGGCGTTTACTACATCGGTTTCAAGTGCTACTCCATCGCGGATCAGAACCAGTTGTATCTGGACAACATCGAGGTGGTGTCATTGTCCGATTGCACGGAACTCCCCACACCTGGACTAACGACCGGCCCGGTCAACATCTGCCCCTCAGTACCCTTCACGCTCGGTATCGAGAACACATCGACCAGCGGTGGCATCAGCTACCAGTGGGAGTCCTCCGCTGATGGCACCACATGGAATGCGGCCGGCGGGACTGACAGCACGGACACTTACACCACCTCGTTGACCGCGAACACATGGTATCGCGTGCAGGTCACCTGCAGCAGTGCAGGGACGGCGATCAGCACTTCGCTGCTGGTCACGGTGAACGCCTACATGGAATGCTATTGCAGCACCATCGACTTCGGCATCAGCGTAGAGCCCATCTGTAACGTCACTTTCGCAGGCATTAACAACGACAGCCCCGGCACCGTGGACGGTGCACCTGCCTTGGAGGATTTCACCGGCCTAGTAGCCCAAGTGGAGCAAGGGCAGAGCTACACTATCTCTGCGACCGGGACCACGAACGGTGACTACACGAACTACATCAGTGCCTTTTTCGATTGGAACCAGGACGGCATCTTCGATACCGTTGTACCCCTTGGAAGCTTCGCCAACCATGATTGCGACACGGTTATCACAGCTACGGTGACCGTACCCGCTGATGCTACCATCGGCTTATCCCACATGCGTGTGGTGAAGAACTATGATGAAGCCCCAGTGAATTCCTGCTCATCATACAACTTCGGCCAAGCCGAGGACTACACGGTGCAGGTGGACATCGGCTCGGGCATCACGGGTGTTCCCGCCCAGCAGAACCTCTCGGTCTATCCCAACCCCGCCAGCACGGAGCTCTTCATCGGCACAGTGGACGGCAAGCCCGTGCACGTAATGGTGTATGACATGGTCGGACACTTGGTTATGGACCAGGACGTGGTCGTGAAATTGAATGTCACCGACCTCGCACCCGGCAGCTACAGCTTGGTGATCCTCGACGAGAAAGGAACTACGCGATCACACGCACGGTTCATGAAACAGTGAACTGGATAACTGAATACAAGAGAAGGGCCTCCAGCAGGGGGCCCTTTTTCGTTTTCCGTACCCACCTGACTCAGGTGAATGAGATTCCTTGTGTTAACCTGTTCCTAAACAACGACATTAGCTGTCCTCAGGAAATAGTGATGTACGTTTATGCTGCGTCTACCCCTGGAGTGAGCTATGCGCATGGGGTGGTTCTCATATATGTATCAATAACTCTGGGCAAAAATGCTGAATCGATACCCCACGTCAAGCAAACGCATGTTTCGCAGACTACCAAGGCATATCGTGGCGTTCGCTGCGGTGCTGGCGTTAAATAGTGGGGTCGATGCACAGGTGGTTTTTAGTGAAGAATTCACCGACGGAGTAAGTACCACGGGATTCATCGTGGCGGACACGGCTAGTGATTGCTCGTGGATCTATGCTCCGGGAGGACTTACGCCAACTGATTTCAGCTTGGACGTTGGCGGGGACTTGCCGACCGGTGCCGAGTTCGACTCAAGTTTTGCCTTCCTTGATGCTAATGTTTGTGGCGATCTCCCCCTCACGGTGAGCAGCTATCTGGTCTCAGCCCCCTTCGACGCTTCCGTGCCCGGCAGCTACATCCTCTCGTTCTCCCAGCAGTTCAGGGCCTGGTTGAATTCTTTCTGCCGCGTTGAGGCCTTTAATGGCAACACATGGAACCAGGTCGCTAACTTCACGGGCAGCAGTGTTGGCTATCCCAACCCCGCCGTTACCAGTTCCATCAATATCACTTCGGCCATCGGTGCGTCCATGGTCGCACAAGTGCGCTTCCACTTCAGTGCGCACTGGGACTATTGGTGGGCTTTGGACCATATCGTGATCGAACACTTCAGCTGTGGCGCACCGGAGGACCTTACCATAGCGCCGATCACCACGGACGGCGGAATCATTGGCTGGACGGACAACGGCAGCGCGGAGTATCAATGGGCGGTGACCGCCGGAGAGGGACCCGACGGGACCAACGAACTGGCCAGTGGCAACGGTTCGAACCTAACGATCACTGGGCTGCAAAGTGGCACGCCGTACACGGTCTATGTTCGATCACACTGTGGCGATGGCTCCTTCAGTAGTTGGAGCAATGGCTTCGTGTTCATAACCGCCATCACCAATGACGATTGCAATGGGGCGATCGCCCTTACCGTGAACCCGGACTACAATTGTGGTAGCGTCACACCAGGCACGGTGATCGGTGCCACTGATTCCGGCGTTACCACAACGTGCAGCGGCACGACCAATGATGATGTCTGGTTCTCCTTCACCGCTACCGACACGGCGCACAAAGTGAGCCTCATAGACATCGCCGGTTCAACATATAACATGTACATGGCCTTGTGGACAGGGGATTGCGGCACCCTTGAACTGATCCCCGGCAGTTGCAGCGAGCAGGAAACCGAATTCATTACTGACCTGACACCTGGTTCCACCTACTACCTGCAAGTATATACCTCCGGCAACACTTCGGGCCAAACCTCCACGTTCAAAGTCTGTATCGGTACCCCACCCCCACCGCCAACCAACGACGAATGCAGCGGCGCGATCTCTCTCACCGTGAACCCGGACTTCAGTTGCAGCGCGTTCATCCCCGGTACGGTGGCCGGTGCCACAATGTCCAATGTCACCAGCACTTGCAGTGGCACGGCTGATGATGACGTTTGGTTCTCCTTCACCGCCACCGACACGATGCACCGCATCATGCTCTTTAATTCCGCAGGCTTCTCCAACCAGATAAATAGGGCACTATGGAGCGGCGAATGCGGAAATCCGACGCTTGTTCCCGGTAGCTGCAATGGGCTGGACATCGCTGGATTGACTATCGGGACGACATATTATCTTCAGCTCTATACCTTCACTTCCACCCCGGCTCAAACAGCCACCTTCAACGTCTGCATCGGCACAGACTTCGAGAATGCGGTAGGTGAAATAGCTGCTCCGAGCAACTTCTCCGTATACCCCAACCCCGCCAGCACGGAGCTCTTCATCGGCACAGTGGACGGCAAGCCCGTGCACGTAATGGTGTGTGACATGGTCGGACACTTGGTTATGGACCAGGACGTGGTCGTGAAATTGAATGTCACCGACCTCGCCCCCGGCAGCTACAGCTTGGTGATCCTTGACGAGAAAGGAACTACGCGATCACACGCACGGTTCATGAAACAGTAAGACTTTCCCGCTGAATGCAGAAGGCCTCCCTTACCGGGGGCCTTTTGCATTACGGCCCTTCCAAGAAGCGATCCTTCGTCGGTGACATCGGCGTTAAATTCGACGCGTATTGGGATGGTGTCAAAAGCGCGATCCCTCTCTGTACTTCCCATTGACCTTGCCATGGCCCAGAACGCTTCCCCCTTTCCTTCCTATCGCTTTAGTTCCCTTTGGTTCATGCCCGCATTCCTGCTCCTCGCAGCGCAGCTCAATGCACAGACCGGCACCATTGCGATCGGCAGCGGGAGCCTGACCACAGCGGACTTCCCGATCAGTTCCTGCTATACCTACAACTATTCCCAACAGATCTATCGGGCCGATGAGATCTCTGCAGCAAGCGGTCTGGCCGGCGACATCACGGCGATCCGTTTCCACCATGTGGCCGGGGCGGGCGACCTTGGAACCGGCTGGAACAATTGGACGGTATTCATGGGCGGCACGTCCCAAGCTGAATTCAGCGGAGCTTCGGACTGGATACCCTATTCCCAACTCCAACAGGTCTTCACCGGTACCATTCACCCTGTGATCGGTGATTGGATGGAACTGGTGCTGGACACGCCATTCCCATGGGATGGCGCGCAGAACGTGGTGGTGGCCATCGATGAGAACAGCCCGGGCTTCGGTTGCACTGCGGCGTGGAAGGCATACGATGCCGGCAGCGGTAGGGCGTTGCTTTTCCGCAGCGATCCGGTGAACCCCGACCCGGCTTCTCCTCCGGCCGCCAACAGTGGACCAACGAACCTTCTGCCGCAGATCCAATTCGAAGGTATGGTGGCCTCCTGTCTGCCCCCGGTCGGCATCACGGCCTCGCATATCTCCACCACCTCCATTGATCTGATGTGGACGGACAATGCTTCCGACAGCTATTCCTATGAGATCCGCAGCAGCGGAGCGCCCGGCTCCGGCTCCACTGGATTGTTCGCCATAGGCGATGCAGCCTCCGGGATGGTGGCCAACGTGGTGGAAGGCCTGCTGCCGAACACCACGTTCTTCATTTACGTGCGCAGTATCTGCAACGGAACGCCTTCGCTCTGGAGCTATGCCTTGGAGATCCGAACACCTTGCGAAGCGGATGGCATCCCCTACTCGGAAGACTTTACGGGAAGCACTCCACCGGCGATACAGGCCTGCCTCACCACCGAAGCCCTGGTAGGCGGCACGTGGAACACCACGGCTTCCTCTCTTCCAGGCATGAGCGGGAATTGCGCGCATGCCGTGTATGATCAAGTCTTTCCCCCCGATGCTTGGCTCTTCACCACAGGGCTCAGCTTGCAAGGGGGAACGAGCTATCGCCTCTCCTACCAGTACGGCAACGGCAACCTCGCCACCCAGGACAACCTCTCCGTCCATTACGGCACCGGGCCTTCCGCGATGGACACCGTTGGCATGATCGCGGAGCACCTCTCCATCAGTACCATGGACGCCCTCACCAACACCGTGGACTTCACACCGGAGGATACCGGCGTCTACTACATCGGCTTCCACTACTTCGCTTTGCCCGGCGGAAACCCGGGACAGATCTTCCTGGACAACATCAATGTGGATGCCGTACCGACGTGTGCGGAAGTGATGGACCTCTCGGCCCATGCGACCGGCCTGAACACGGGATCGGTCTCATGGAGCGCCCCGGCGGAGCCACCAATGAACGGCTACGATGTCTACTTCAGCACCAGCACAGCACAACCCAACGCCGCGACAACGCCTGACTTCACGGCAGTTCCCGATACCAGTCTACCGTTCTCGGGCCTTGCTGAAGGCGAGCTCGTGCACATCTGGGTGCGAAGCCGGTGCACGAACACGGATCAAAGCTCTTGGACCGGTCCGGTGGACTTCACGCCGGGGACCTTCCAGATCGGCCAAGGATCGGATGCTGACGGCTCCTACCCCATCAATTCGTGCTACACATACAACTACTCGCAGCAGATCTACCTCGCGAGTGAATACAACGGGAGCACCACCATCACGCACCTCCGTTTCAACTACCAAGGCGGCTCCAGCGATCCTTCGCCTTGGTCGCAATGGACGGTGTACATGGGCAACACCGCCCAAGCCGACTTCAACAGCTCCACGGATTGGGTGCCCTTCGCTGCGTTGGAACAGGTCTTCTCCGGAACGGTCACACCGATGGCGGGATCCTGGATGGACATCGCTTTGGACGCGCCCTTCACGTGGGACGGCACGAGCAACATCGTAGTGGGCATCGATGAGAACAGCGACGGATCCAGCTGCACCGCGCAGTGGGCATCGTTCCAATCCGGTTCTTCACGGGGCTTGCTGTTCCAGAACGATGCGCTGAACCCCGCTCCATCCTCACCACCGCCAGCCAACCACGGGCCGGACGGTGCGATCGCTCAGATACAATTCGTCGGTGGTGCACCGGTGGTATGCGATCAGATCCCCACGCCCGGTGCCACTACCGGGCCGAGCAGCATCTGTCCGGGGATCGTGTTCACGCTGGGCGTGGAAAACCCAAATGCGACCAATGGCATCACCCGGCAATGGCAGACCTCAACGAACGGAAGCACATGGGCCGACGCCACAGGCATCGGCACGGGAACGAACTATTCAACCACGCAGACCGCTGATACCTGGTACCGCGTGAAAGTGACCTGCGCTGCTGCGGGCACTGGCACGAGCGCGCCTTTGTTGGTCACCACCGATCCCTTTGCCACCTGCTACTGCACGGGTTTGGATTTCACCGGGCAGGTGGAACCGATCTGCAACGTCACCTTCGCGGGCATTGACAATGACAGCCCCGGCGCGATAGGCGGCTCACCGGCGTTGGAGGATCATACCGCACTGCCTCCTGCTGAAGTGGTGGCCGGGGCCAGCTTCCCGATCTCGGTGACAGGAAATACCAACGGGAACTTCACCGACCGGATCACGGTCTTCTTCGACTGGGAACACGACGGGCAGTTCGGGACCGCGATCCTATTGACCGGCATCACCAACTCCGACTGCGATGCTCCCGCCACAGCCATTGTCAGTGTTCCCCAAGGAGCCTTGGCGGGAACATCGCGGATGCGCGTCGTTAAGAACTCGGGACTCTCCCCGTTGGATCCTTGTGCCACATACAGCTACGGCCAAGCCGAGGACTACTTGGTGAACGTGACACAGCCGGAATTCTGCGATGCGCTGCCGACGCCCGGCAACACCACCGGCCCGGCCAATGCATGCCCTGCTGTGCCCTTCACCTTGAGTGTGGAGAACACTTCTTCGTTGGTCGGCATCAGCTACCAGTGGGAGTCCTCCACCGATGGAAGCACATGGACCGCCGCATCAGGCAACAGCATCGAAAGCCAATACACCACCAGCCAGTCCGCACCCACATGGTATCGCGTGCAGGTAACCTGTGATGCGGCCGGCACCGTGGCCAGCGCCCCTTTGCAGGTCGGCATCAACCAGCCCACGGAATGTTATTGCAACACGCTCAGCTACACCTACCAAGTGCAGCCGATCTGCCATGTGGCCTTCGCCGGCATCGACAACGCCAGCAGCGGCATCAACGCATTGGAGGACTTCACAGCCACCTCGCCGGGTAATGTGGTCACCGGCTTCTCCTATACCCTTTCGGTGAAGGGCTCTTCGGACATCACCACTTCACAAGTGGTGGCCTTCTTCGATTGGAACAGGGATGGTGTCTTTGAAACCAGTGTTGCCTTGGGAAGCATCACCAACGATAGCTGTACTGCGGAACTCACCGCACTGGTGAATGTGCCCGCATCCTCACTGCCGGGCACGAGTAGGATGCGCGTGTTGATCGGCGACTTCAGCATGCCTACGGATCCCTGCGGCACTTACGTTTCCGGCCAAGGCGAGGACTACTTGCTGAATGTGGCCGCCGCACCATCGTGCAATGCATTGCCCCAACCCGGCAACACCACGGGCCCGGCCAGCATTTGCACCAACGTGCCCTTCACGCTTGGCATCGGAACGGTGACATTGGAGACCGGTATCAGCTACCAATGGCAGCGCAGCACCGATGGCACCATTTGGGCCAATGCCCTGGGGAGCAGTAACGGGACCACATTCACTACCTCACTTTCCAGCGCCACATGGTACCGCGCAGAAGTCACCTGTGACGCCGCAGGCATCGCCTTCAGCACGCCTTTGCTGGTGAACCTCGCGCCGCCCGAGGAGTGCTATTGCACCAGCGTGGCCTTCAACGCCAACGTGCTGCCCATCTGCAACACCAGCTTCGCCGACCTGGACCATACCTCGGACGGGACGCTCAACAGCAGCCCCGGCTATGAGGATTTCAGTGGGTTCACGGCCCATGTCGTGCAGGGCCACACCTATACGCTATCGGTCCGCGGCAACCCCGGCGGGGGCACCGGTTTCGTTTCGGCATTCTTCGATTGGGATGGCAACGGCGTGTTCGAGACCGTGGCGAACGTGGGCACCATTACCGGCAGTGACTGCAACGACCAAGCCTCGTTACCCATAACGGTACCGGCAGCTGCTGCCGTCGGCACATTCCGGATGCGGATATTGATGAATGCCAACAACTACGCCGTCGATCCCTGTGCTGTTTACAACGATGGCCAAGCCGAGGAATATGCCTTGGGAGTGGATGATGCTATTGGCATTGCCGAGATCGCTGGGAACTTCGGGTTGACGGCATATCCAAACCCGGCCAGCACGGAACTGTTCCTTGGCAATGCGGCTGGCACACCGATGGAAGTTGTGGTGTACAACATGCTGGGGCACATGGTCCTGAAACAAGGGAACACGTTGCGGCTCAACGTTGCTGGCTTGGCACCGGGCAGCTACCTGCTGGTGATCATGCAGGATAAGGGGAGTGCCGCGGCACGCCTGCGCTTCATTAAGGAATAGCGAACATTTGGATAAGTCTTCAACATTGCTTTGTTGAATACGTGGAATAACATAATTTCGGTCCCACAAACCCAAGGAGAACCGGATTTCTTATTGGAGTATCCAGAAGTCAAAACCCACCTCAAAAACCCATCCCATGCGCAGAACAAGACTATTCCGATCCATACATCGCCTTATCCTGCTCGGCTGTCTCTTGCCCGGCGCCATAGCCGTGTCAGCACAGATCGCCGCTTGGGATTTCACGGGTGACAACACCGTTGCAACTTCCGCTGCCGATGTGTTCAATGCCAACCTTGGCTCCTCCAACCTGATCACTCGAGGTGCAGGTGCGGTTGCGAGTGCTGGGGCGAATTCATTCCGCACCGCTGGATTCCAGAATAACGGCATTTCGACCAGCAATACGGACTACTTCCAAGTGACGCTTGGTGCAGCCACAGGATATACCACATCGCTCTCCACCATCGATGCCAAGTTCAACGGCACCTCTACGTTCGCTGCAAGCCCGGGCGTTACCCATCAATTCGCATACAGCCTTGATGGAACAACCTTCACCTTGATCGGATCACCGCAAGTGACAGTTGGCTCCACGACACCCTTAACACAGATCAATGTGAGCGGGATAACGGCCTTGCAGAACGTGGCAGCAGGTACCACGATCACACTGCGCTACTATGCTTCCGGGCAGACCGCGACAGGCGGATGGGGCTTCGCCTCGGCCTCAGCCGGAGTTTATGGCTTGGCCATCGGCGGCACCGTGACCGTCGCAGCCCCGACCAACAATACCTCAGTGCAATTCGTCAGCACCTCCTCTACCGCTTCGGAAGGCGCGGGAACGATCAATCTTGCCTTGGCCATCAGCAACCCGGATATAGTGAATGCAACTAACGTGACCATAAATGCCACCGGCGTAACGGGCCGGGTGACCTCTTTCACCACACCGGTGATCTTCCCCGCAAACAGTAGTGCCAACCAGAACGTGGTCGTGACCTTCAACGATAACACGCTCTGTGACGGGGACCAAGTGGTCTACTTCACCATTCAGAATGTAACAGGAGGACAAGGAACCCCGACCTCCGGCCCCGCCCATACCGATACACTTTTGGTCACCGACAACGATGCCCTGGCCGTGCCGGTTGCCACCACGCCTTCTGTGATCAACAGCAACGACTTCACCGCAACCTGGAACGCCAGTGCGGGAGCAACGGGTTACGAGCTGGACGTGTATACCACAGGGTCCATCCCCACCAGCGGGCTGTTCTTCTCCGAATACGTGGAAGGTTCTAGCAACAACAAGTATTTGGAGATCTATAATGGTACCGGAGCGAGCGTTGATCTCTCGCACTACACCATGAAGCTCTTTGCCAATGGTGCTGTAGTCCCTACAAACACACAGGTATTATCAGGCACTTTGGCCAATGGTGCCACCATCGTCTATGCGAATTCCGGGGCCACCATATACCCGGGGACTGTCACGGCCACTCCGGTCTGTAACTTCAGTGGCGATGATGCGGTGCTGCTCTTGAACAATGTGACGGGTGACACACTCGACATCATCGGCCGCATCGGCCAAGACCCCGGGGCCGCATGGACCGGCACCGGTGGCCGCTCGACAGTGGACAAGACCTTGGTGCGGAATTCATCAGTTACAGGAGGAGTTACGTCGAACCCGGCCACCGGCTTCCCGACCTTGGACAGTGAATGGGGAGTGCTGGCCCAGGATGATGTGACCAACCTCGGCAGCCATTCCTACAGTGCTAACGGTCCGGTCATGCTGTCGGGCTTCCCGGTCACTTTGGGCAACGTGACCTCCTACAGTGTTACCGGGCTTGACCCAATGACGGTCTATAATTTCCGGGTTCGCGCCACCGGCGGCGGTTGCCCCCCCACCGCCAACAGCAATGTGGTACAAGTGACCACCGCAGCAGGCATCAGCCCGTTCCTCACGGTGGGCACCCTGGCGGACTTCGGCGCCATCTGCCTTAATGCCGACGGCGGTCCTTTCTCCTTCACAGTCGACGGTTTCAACCTGACCACTGCCGATGTGACCGTGGCCGCGCTTAGCGGATTCACATTCTCCACCACTGAACTGGGGTCGTATACCTCCTCCCTCTCCATCCCACAGGCCGGCGGCAATTTCTCGCAGGACATTTGGGTGAAGTTCACTCCCGCGCTTGAACAGAGCTATGACGGCGACATCACCGTGGGCGGTGGCGGAGCATCCAACGAGACCGTGGCCGCTACGGGCAGCGGGATCAATACAGCCGCCACGATGACCACCGGAGGCAGTGTAAGCGTGAGCATGGACCAAGCCGAAGTGAGCGGCACCGTTACCGATGAAGGCTGCTCAGCCCTCACCGACTACGGGATCGAGTACAGCACCACCACGGGCTTCACCCCAGGCACGGGCACTCCGGCAAGCAGCTCGAACATCTCCGGCAGTAACTTCTCCAGCACCGTTATGGGCCTCGATGCCTGCACCACCTACTACTACCGGGCATACGGGACCAATAATGGCGGAACAGCTTACGGAGCCGAGCAAAGCTTCACGACCGATCCGATCGGCGCACCCGTGGCCACCACGCCGGGAACCATCAACACGAACGACTTCACCGCAACTTGGAACGCGGTGTCCGGTGCTTCGGACTATCGCTTGGACGTGAGCACACTGCCCAATTTCGGCACATCCACCCCGGCCTCACTACAAGAAGGTTTCGATGGCGGCAGGGCCGGCCTGCCCACCGGATGGAGCCAAAGCGGACTTGGTACGGATTACACCTCCACCGGTAACTATGGCCTGGCCTCACCCAGCCTGAAGTTCGATGGCAGCAATGATCGGTTGACCACCGCGGTCCTGAGCGGCCCCGCTTCCAGCTTGAGCTTCTGGTACAAGGGCCAAGGCACTTTAGGAAGTAATAGCGCTTTGGCGATCGAGGGTTACAACGGAACCTCTTGGAACATCCTAGGCACGCTTACCGCGATCCCGACGAGCTTCGAAGACACTTGGACCACCTCGTTGAACCCGCTGGATAACTACGTACAGTTCCGGTTCACCTACACCAAGGTTTCAGGCAATCTGTCCTTTGATGACGTGGCGATCGACCATACGAATTTCGTTCCCTCTTATGTATCCGGGTATGAAGACCTTAGTGTAGGCGGTACCTCCCAGACCGTGACCGGTCTGAACACCAGCACCACGTACTACTACCGCGTTCGCGCGGCATCCGGTAGCTGCGCTTCCGGGAACTCCAATACCATCGCTGTCACCACCCTGGCCTGCCCGGGCAACTCGTTCGTGGTGGCCATCCACACCGATGCCAACGGCGACCAGACCTCATGGGAGATCCTCGACGAGAACAACGTCTCCGTCGCGAACGGCGGCCCTTACACGGGTGAGAACAACACCTTGGTCACGGAGACGATCTGCATCGGGAATACGCCGGTGAACGCTTGCTACAAGTTCCACCTGTACGACAGCTATGGCGACGGCCTCACCGGCAACGGCTTCTGGCAGCTGCGCAGCACGGGCGGCAGGGTATTGCTTGGCGATGATTTCGCCGACGGCTACGGCTCCCCTTCGCCCGTTCCGGCAAACCCCAGCTACACGGATCATATGATCTGCCTTCCTGTGGGGAATACACACATCGCCGCCAAGTCATGCGGCATCTTCAACTTCAGCATGAACAGCAATGTGTACTGCACCAATGCGCCGGGGGCGACCACCAATCAGTTCGAGTTCTCCGATCCCGATGCAGGCTTCATCCGCCGCATTTCGGTGAACACCAACAAGGTGCGCTTCAGCCAGATGGTCACCAGCCCGCTGACACCCGGCGTGAAGTACTTCGTCCGCGCCCGCAGCAATGCTGCAGGAGCGATAGCCGATGCACACTTCGGCGGTGGCTGCGAAGTGGCCATGTCCTCCACGATCCCTTGCACGGAGCTGATCAGTGCGCCCACCTACGGACACTCCTGCAACGAGACGCGCGCATTCAACACGAACAACAGCTTCATCTATGCACTGCCGGTGGTTGGTGCCACGGAATACCAGTTCCGCATCTCCATCCCCAGCGAAGGCTACGATGAGACCTTCATCCGCAGCACCTATATCCTGCAGCTGAAATGGAATGCCACCGTGGCCCCTCCCTTGGTCAATGGCTCCACCTACAATGTGCAGGTGAACGTGAAGGTGGGTACGGTCTACAGCGGATTCTGCGGTAACATCTGCACGATCACCATCGACAACAGCATCCTCCGTCCTGAGGCCAGCATGGGCCAGGCCAACGGAACGGCGACGATGTGGCCGAACCCCGTGCGTGAGGGGCAGGTGAACCTGAGCATCGACGGCATCCAGGACGCGGACCAGCACATCACAGTGGACATCCAGGACATCTACGGCAAGAAGGTCTTCGCCAAGGAGTTCGGGAACAGCGGTGAGCGCTTCAACACGATCCTCGACCTGCCGAGCGACATCGCAAGTGGTGTCTACATGGTGAACATCACTGTGAACGGGAAGAGCACCGTGCAGCGGTTGAGCATCATACGGTAAGAACGTACCACAGGGTCGCCTATGGCTGGCCCTGTGGATACGCTGGAGTCAGCAGCCGAAGGGCCGTTCCGCAAGGGGCGGCCCTTCGTGCATCTTAGCGCTGGGACCGGGGAGATCAGGCCCATCGCCATTCCGCGCAGTACACGCGCTAGCAAGGGATAATGCGTAAATTCCGTATCTTCGTCGACCCGCATCAGTCCGCACCAAACCCTGTTGGCGCACATTCCAAGGGAATGTGATCAACGAATAACCCGGGGCGGATCAACATTGCTGGGAGCGCACATGGCAACATTTGAAAAACGACAGAAGGAAAAGAAACGACTGCAGAAGAAGCAGGAGAAGGTGCGCCGCAAGGAGGATCGCAAAGCGAACGCGACCGATGGCGGCCTTGACTCCATGATGGCATACGTCGACGAGAACGGCCAGCTCACGGACACACCTCCGGACCCGGCCAACAGGATCGAGATCGATGCCAGCGAGATCGAGCTTGGCGTGCCCAAGCGTGAAAAAGTGGAAGTGGATCCCATGCACCAGGGCAAGTTGGATTTCTTCGACACCTCGAAGGGCTTCGGCTTCATCAACGAGATCGGTAGCCAAGAGCGCTACTTCGTACACATCAGCGGTATGCTCGATGAGATCAACGAGGGTGACAAAGTGAGCTTTGAGCTCGAACGCGGACCCAAAGGCTTGAACGCCGTCCGCGTAAAGAAGGCCTGATCCCGATGAACTGATCGCGGCGGCGACGATCGCCTCCGCAGTTCACGCAGGCCTCCATTCAACATGAAATGGTCGTTCTTGGTGTGTCTCGCCCCACTGTTCAGTGGGCCGGGCACCCATGACCTTTCCAAGCCTGTTGCGCAGATCGCGCTCCCAACTGAATTACTGGAGATCAGTGGCCTCACCGACCTCGATAAGCACACCGTGGCCTGTCTGCAGGATGAGCACGCAACGATCTATGTGGTGGACCTCCGCGATGGCAAGATCAAGGAGCGGCATCCGTTCGGCCCGCCGGGTGACATGGAAGGACTGACGCGCGTGGGCGATGATCTCTACGCCCTGCGCAGCGATGGCCTCATCTATCAACTCCAACGCAAGAACGCGCACTACACCGCAGTGGACAGTTTCCGCATGGAGCTTGATCACCGCAACATCGAAGGACTGGGCTATGATGAAAAGCAGCATGTGGTGCTCGTGGCCCCGAAGGACATTCTGAAAGGAGTGCCGCAGATGCGCGACCAACGCTCGGTCTTCGCCTTCGATCCGAACACGCGCAAGCTCTTGCCGGAGCCGGTTATCACCTATTCCGTAAGTGGGATCATCCGCCAAGCCGAGGCCGGAGGGATGAAGCTGCCCACGCGCACCACCAAGAACGGGAAGACGGTGGATGCTCTCAAGCTCCGCATGTCCTCAATAGCCGTGGATCCCCTATCCGGTCATTACTACATCCTTTCCGCAGTGGACCGGATATTACTGGTGCTGGACCGTCAAGGTGCCTTCGTGTCGTTGCATCTTTTGGATGCCGACCTGCTGCCGAAACCGGAGGGTATCACCTTCCTGCCGAACGGCGACATGCTCATCTCCACGGAGGGCAAGAAGGGTCCACCACGCATCGTGCGCTATGCACGACCGTAGGTACCGAAGGCTGCTGACAGGGCCATCGCGTCCTAGCTTCCTTTTCGAGGTTAAGGGTCCGGAGTATTTCGGTCCATTTCGTGATGGTCCGTCCATCCTACTAATTGGAAGGAGGCGTTGGTCGCACTCCGCTTTAGCCGACTTTGGCGATGGTGCTTGGTGATCTCACTGAATGCACCACCCCTGCCCCTCCTTGAAGGAAGGAGGGGAGAACTTCAACCCTCTTTCAGAACAGCGTGACCGGGAGGTACGTTCGCGCTGAGGCAGCTGACCTGCCTCCCGCAGCGGGCCCTAATTTTGTCCGACCCAATTCTTTTGTGATGGCTATCGCGTTGCAGATCGTCCTCGGACTTCTCGCTCTCATTTGCCTCCTCGGCGGCCTGGATCTGTTGAACAAAGGGGCCATGGGCTTCCTGCCGAAGGACCATCCGCCAGCACGTGAACTCGACAACCTCTTCCGCTTCACCAGCGGCATCTACTTCGCCATGGGCTTCCTGCTCGCCTATGTTGTGTTCACCATCGGGGAACATCACACGTTACTTTACTTCCTTGGCATCGTCGTGCTCTTTGCGGGCTTGGGCCGGGCATGGTCCATGCTGCGCGTGGGTTCAGCAGGGAACTACCACCGCGCCATGATGTTCTTGGAGATGGGCCTGGGTCTGCTGATCATCGTGTTTGAAACACTGCGTTGAGCAAGAGGCTTCACGCGCACATTCCCGTGTTGAAAGCGGGACCGCACACTGTTGTTGCTCACATGAGCGAGCTGACCGACAGCCGACATCGTATTGAGCACTTGCCTTGAGGGAGGTCGATGGGAACACTGATCCGGTCCACGGCACGCCCCCTAGCATGGACCTATCTTTGACCCCTATCATGACCATTGAACCACGTGAGGTACGCACCAGCGTAGCCATTCTTAAGCGGATACGCCCCGACTTCCTCGAAGCGCATTACCTGCCAGGTGCCGTGCTCAACACCGCGTCCCTGGAGGAGGTCTCAAGGGCCCGCCGCAAATTGATGGGGGACAGCCCGTACGCCATGCTCAGCATCGTTCCCGAGGATGTTGACTACACCACGTCGGCAATGACGGTCGATCATTTGTCGGAGGACCGCAAGGAAGGTGCACTGCTCGCCATTGCGCTAGTGGCCCATGCCAACATGATGGAGCTGATCCTGAAACTCTACTTCTCCTACTACCCGCACCTCAGCCGTATCCACGTGACACCATCCGAAGCGGATGCACGCCAATGGCTGCAAACGCAGATGGAGGAGATCGGGCGGACAGGGAGCTGAGCGCTTAGCCGCACAGCCCGGCTGTGCATGATCGATGAGCGCCGATCCCTCGATCGCCTGTTGGATCATTTCTGCTGATCCAGTTTGCGTCGTAAGTGCGAAATGCGAACTTCGATCAAGTTCCCAACATCATGCGCGCACAACTGTTCCTGATCCCCATTGCATTCACGTTCTGTCCGTTCGTCGCAAGGACCCAGACCATAGCCAACGCCGGGCCCGACCAGAGTATCTGCTTGGATACGACCACCCTGCAGGCGAACACGCCTTTGCCAACGGAGACCGGATTTTGGACCCTCACAAGTGGCAGTGTGACCATCACAGATGCTTCGGACCCAACGACCACCTTGTCCAACATCGATCACACTCAGAATGTCTTGACGTGGACGATCATCACACCGGTGGATACGACCTCTGACCAGGTGAGCATCACGCGCTTCTGGGTCGATCCGGGGATGGCCAATGCCGGGCCCGACCAGACCATCCTCGGCCCACCGTTCACTGCCACCATGATGGCCACCCAGCCGATCTTTCCGCAGGTATGCACTTGGTCGCTGGTGCAAGGCGCGGGTACCATAAGCAACCCGACCCATCCTTATAGCTTGGTCACCGATCTGGGAGTGGGTATGAATGTTTTCCAATGGACCTGCGACAACTCCCCGTGCAACCCGCCGGGTGTGGACTTTATAGTGATCAATATGGAACTAAGCACCTCCATCGGCGCTGACGCGGACCACCGCCCCGTGGCGATGTGGTTCGATGGCACTTCATCTGTTCTCCGGGTCGTGGGCGATGTGCAAGCCCATTCGCTCTCCATCGTCAATGCGCTGGGCCAAGCCGTCACTGTGCGCGCAAGGCCATCCGATGGAACGCTCGATCTCAGCTACCTGTCACCCGGCTGCTATTACGCAACCGCAAGAATCAGCGGCGAACGCAGGACGGTGCGCTTCGTGGTGATCCGCTGAACGCAGAAAAAGCCAAACCGTCCACAGATGACGCAGATGACACAGATAAGCTCAAACCATGGCGTTCTGCTTCTGCATTCATCTGCGGTGGATAAAACCTGGTCGCAGCCCGGCATTCATCTGTGACATCTGCGTCATCTGTGGAAAGGAAAGCGTGCCGCAGGAGCACTCAGCCGATAATACACCTTCGGACTACTTTCGCCTTTCACCTACGCTAAAGCTCAGGCGCAACAAGCATGGCCCAAAAGATCGATATCGAAGCCTCCAAGAACGAGGATCACAACAAGCTCGCCGTCTCCGACCTTCACAAGCGCCTGCATAAGATCCACGAAGGCGGCGGCGAGAAGCGCATCGCGAAGCTTCACGCGCAGGGCAAGATGACCGCTCGCGAGCGCATCGACGCCCTACTGGACCCCAAGAGCCCGCGCATTGAGATCGGTGCCTTCGCTGCTGACGGCATGTACGCCGAACATGGCGGCGCGCCCAGCGCAGGCGTGGTGGTGGTGATCGGCTACGTGAGCAAGCGCCAGTGCATCGTGGTGGCCAACGATGCCACTGTGAAGGCAGGTGCCTGGTTTCCCATGACCGGTAAGAAGAACCTCCGCGCACAGGAGATCGCCATCGAGAACCGCCTGCCCATCATCTACCTCGTGGACAGCGCCGGCGTATTCCTGCCCATGCAGGACGAGATCTTCCCCGACAAGGAGCACTTCGGAAGGATCTTTCGCAACAACGCCGTGATGAGCTCCATGGGCATCACGCAGATCGCCGCCATCATGGGCAGCTGCGTGGCCGGTGGCGCCTACCTGCCCATCATGAGCGACGAGGCCCTCATCGTGGAGAAGACCGGCAGCATCTTCCTTGCCGGCAGCTACCTCGTGAAGGCCGCCATCGGCGAGGACATCGACAACGAGACCCTCGGCGGCGCCACCACCCACACCGAGATCAGCGGCGTGGTGGACTACAAATGCAAGGACGATGCGGAATGCCTCAAGACCATCCGCACCATTGTGGACAAGCTCGGCAAGCCGAAGGATGCTGGGTTCTCCCGCGAGAAAGCCATTCCACCAAAGGCCGACCAGAAGGAGATCTACAGCATCCTCCCCATGGAGCGCACGAAGCCCTACGACATGCGCGATGTGATCGCACGCTTGGTGGACGACAGCGAATTCACCGAGTACAAGGAGGGCTACGGCCAGAGCATCCTCACCGGCTACGCGCGCATCGACGGCTGGGCCGTGGGCATCGTGGCCAACCAGCGCAAAGTGGTGAAGAGCAAGAAGGGCGAGATGCAGTTCGGCGGCGTGATCTACAGCGACAGCGCAGACAAGGCCACGCGCTTCATCGCCAACTGCAACCAGAAGAACATCCCGCTGGTCTTCCTACAGGACGTCACCGGCTTCATGGTCGGCAGCCGCAGCGAGCAGGGCGGCATCATCAAGGACGGCGCGAAAATGGTGAACGCCGTGGCCAACAGCGTGGTGCCGAAGTTCACCATCATCGTGGGCAACAGCTACGGCGCCGGCAACTACGCCATGTGCGGCAAGGCCTACGACCCGCGCCTCATCGTAGGCTGGCCCAGCGCCAACGTGGCCGTGATGGGCGGCGACCAGGCCAGCAAGGTGATGCTCCAGATTGAAGTGAGCGCGCTGAAAGGCCGCGGCGAGGTGATCACACCCGAGCACGAAAAGGAACTCCTGGACAAGATCCGCAAGAAGTACGAGGATACTACTTCGCCGTACTATGCGGCCTCGCGGCTTTGGCTGGATGCGGTTATTGATCCGCTGGAAACGCGGACTTGGATCAGCATGGGGATCGAGGCGGCGGCGCAGAGCCCGGCTACGAAGGAGTTTAATATGGGGGTGTTGCAGGTGTGATTATCTTCGTTGCATGGCCAAGCGAATCGACCTGCTCGACAAGAAGAAAGTGTTGAAATCCATCAGCGGCATGCCTGATCGCTTCAGCGTGGATGACATCGTGGACCGCATGATCATTCTGGAAAAGCTGGAACGGGCTGTGGCCGATTCCGAAGCGGGCCGCACCTTTACTATGGCTGAAGCGAAGAAGCGCCACGCCAAATGGCTGAAATAGTCTTCACCGCAGAGGCTGTACGCGATATCGAAGAAATTCAAGCCTACATCGCCCAAGATTCCGTGCGGTTTGCCAATAGGCAGGTGCAGCAGTTCTACGCCGAAGCCGAGCGATTGGCGAACTTTCCGCGTGGTGGTCGAATGGTCCCAGAAGTCGAGATGTTCTCCATTCGCGAAGTCATCGTTGGCAACTACAGAATGATGTATCGCCTGCTCAAACCCGATATCGTTGAGGTAATGATCATCCACCATGTGAAACGCCGATTTCCGTACGGGCGGATCATGCCCGGATCGATCAAAAGAAGAGGACGCAAATGACCCGCAAGCCTTCGAAGGACACCACCTCGCCCTACTATGCGGCCTCACGCCTCTGGCTGGATGCGGTTATTGATCCGTTGGAAACGCGCGGAGCTTGACCCGGGATGGATCAGCATAGGGATCGAGGCGACGGCGCAGAGCCCGGCTACGAAGGATTTTAATATCGGGGTGTTGCAGGTGTGAATTGAACCAACATGAAAGTCCAGCTTCCCAAATATTACCTATCCTATTTCACTTCGGGAGGATTGGTTGAGGGTTTTGTGGATGGCCCGCCAGGCTACTTCGTGTTGTGGCCACCGGACAGCATCGAGCAGAACAATTCCGAGCTTGAGGTTGAGAAGTATGCGCCGGGCTTTCTCGGATTTGGTGGAGATGGTGGTGGCGAGTTCCTTGCGTTCGATGAGACTGGAGCAGTGTTCATGTTGCCCATGATCGGCATGGAACCAGAACAAGCCGATAAGATCGCCGAGTCTTGGGAGGAGTTCGAACAGAGGCTCCGTGCGCCAGGAACGTGAATGCACTTGGAGTCTTCCGACTGGATAAAAAGCGTAAACACAATGTGGGGACCGACGTGATATTTTGGGCGTGCCGGTGCTCAAATGCAGCACCGTCGCGCTTTCCGCTGCAAGTCCTCGCTCGTTTCTCGCTGTGGGCTTTCCGCTGCAATCGCTCACGCATAACCATCGGCTGCGCTGAGTATAACTTCGCTCACAGCTGACTTCCAATTGAGCATCAAATATGGAACCCAAAA
This sequence comes from Flavobacteriales bacterium, assembly GCA_038234075.1. Taxonomy (GTDB): domain Bacteria; phylum Bacteroidota; class Bacteroidia; order Flavobacteriales_F; family PHOS-HE28; genus PHOS-HE28. The sequence continues at coordinate 37,215 of JBBSUV010000033.1, forward strand.
TCGAAGTGCGACGCCTAACTGAACAACCAAGCGAAGACGAAACTCTGTATCGCTATGTAACCATCGACAAGCTGATGGACTTCCTGATCAACGCAAGGATTACGCTGACCCAGCTCAGGAATGTCGAAGACAGACTCGAAGGAACCACCATTCCGCATCTACTCTTGAACCTCAAAAGCCAAAGACACGAAGGTTTTTTGAATGCGCTAACCGATAACACATTCACTTTTCAGGTTGCACCTGACAGGCGCAATGAATTCTGGAACCAACGGGAGGATTTCCAGAGGTTGAACTATGTAAGCTGCTGGTATGTTGACAACCACGAATCAGTTGCTATGTGGCAGCTATACTCAAGGCGCGATAGCGTGGCGATCAGAATTCCCTTCAAAGACCTTGACGAGCAGCTAAGCGGCGGTCACTTCGAACCATCCGTTCACCGTATTCAAAGCCTGAAGTATGGCAAGGTCCAGTATGCAAAATTCAGCGACAGGGAAGATGTGCAGCAGCTATCCGATAACACGGATCTTCCGGGCTTCTTTAAAGACCGTGGCTACCAACATGAAAGGGAATTCCGGCTCTTGCTCAGTATGGAGAACCGAGAGGCGAAAAAGATTGAACAGAAACGTGGGGTACTAATCGAGCATACGAATAGAATGGGGCGATATCTGAACATTCGAGCAATTCATCTTGCTTTGACGAACTTCCAGTCAATGCCATTTGAGATTGTTTTTCATCCTCAGTGTCCTGACTGGCATCGAAAGAACGTCGTTGCGATCCTTGGAAAATGGAACCTGCGCTTTCGTGCACAAGAATCCATGTTAAAGGACATGTTCCAATCATGACTGCATTTTCGCGTGAGCGTCTGAACTCATGCGCTTGGTCGATTGCTCTATCTCATCGACACGAGCGTAGACGCTCGCGCGATTTTAGGGGTCTGTAATTCAGCCTCCTTTGTCAGAAGCGCTTTGCACAATTCCCATGATACCGGCGACCGCGTTCAAGACAAGTATCGCTCTTTGATTCTGTCCCAGTGTGTGAGGTTCACTTCGCAGTCCATTTCAGGATCCTCGATGTCGCGTTTGATAGTGACGCTTATGGATGGCTTGTTTAGGATATCATCGGGGTCGAAGTCGCGGTCTTTTTGATATCGTACGCCCGTGAGATTATCGCCATAGAAATAGAACAATCTGTGCACCTCGCGAAATTGCTCCCACTGTGATAAATCCTTTCGGTCGAATGGACCGTCTCCGTGGCCGTCACTTCCGAAGTATGCGTGTAGTTCATCGAAAAGCGCGCGTATCTGGCTCAATGAAGGGGGTATTGTTCGGCTACTCGTAAGGACCACCTCGTTCGCCCATGGATGGCAAAGTGCCTTATCGAAGTGGCCCCATAAGTGGATTGGCAAGTCCAAATCGTCATCGCCGAATTGAACATCGGCAACATCCTTCAGACCTTTTACTGAAATAATCGGAGGTAGTCCATCCGAAACCGGTCGAGCAACCGGGGTTGGCGCTTGAGATGAAGAAGGTGTCTTGCTGAAGAGTTTGTCGAGGATTCCCATGGTGCGGAAATTTAAGCCAAGATAGGTTACCCCCATCTCACGCGAGCGTCTTCGTTCGTGCGTTTGACCGAATGAATCCTTGAACCCTTGCGCTCGAACCCCCATTCCCACGCTCGGGTGTCCGATTTCCCGGCGCTCGGGTGTTTCCCGAGTGCCCGGCCTTCATCCGCCTCAAGCGGGCTCCGACAACTTTCCCTTCCAATTGCCCGAGCATTACGCGTAAAGCTGCGCGCACGGTGAGAGTCCTTTAAGGATGTTCGGAGATAGTTGAAGACCGCCGGAGGCCACACGAATTTGCACTCGACAAACACCCGAGCGCCGGGAGAGAGTTCATAACCAGAATGGATTCAGAGGCCTTCCCATGCGGCCTTCCCTCTGAAATCAAATACGCAATTTGCATTTAGCACTACTTTTCACATTGAACACGATTCCGATACCTTGCTGAGCAAGTCTCACTAATTCAATCTTCCCATGATACTTAAGGCCATGCTGGACAGGCTGTATGCGAGCCTAACCTCCGGTCCTTCACTGAACGCACGACCTCACAACAGCCGCCAGCGGATGGATGTGATGGAATTCCAGCATTTGAATAGTATCGATCCTGCATCTTTGATCTCGGTCCTTTTGAACAGCAAGGGCTCCTTGGAGATACCAGCGAGAGTAGCTGTTTTCCAGAAGCCGGAGATCCCGGAAGTGGAATGGACGGATGCGCATAGACGAGCAAAGGCGCTTCATGACAAGCAAGCGCGGGTGTTGAACAAAATGCGGGACATCGCACAGGATGCCTATGACTATTACAATGATCATGGCGAACAAGCCTTGTTCATTGGCTTCCCGCTGATCTCGATCCCATCACGATCGGATCGTGGTAGTGCCACCAGCAGGATCCTTGCTCCTGCGCTATTGATCCCGATCACCATGCGTGTGCGGCGCGGAGCGGGTGCAGGCATCACCATCGAACTGGCAGGTGAAGGTGCAGACTTGGTGCAACCCAATCCCGGTCTTTTGGCATGGATCGAGCAACAAACGGGCACTAACACCGATGATCTTTTCAGCGATGAATCGGGTGAGGATCCGTGGCGGGAAATCATGGACGTCCTGTTGCGGATGGAACAAGCTGCCAACATCACCGAGCCAACAGTCTTTTCAGCGGATAGCTTAGTGAGCGCAGCACCAAGAACCGACGACCTTCCCAATACACCAGCCGTACTGAAGAGTGCCGTGATAGGGTTATTCCCATTGAATAACCCGGGGCTGTTGCGCGATACCAAGTGGATGCAGGATTCGGAACCATCGCTCACCGGTCCGGTGAAGGCCTTCTTGAGCGCCGATGCCTTGGCAGAGCCAGCGGATGAAACCATTCCCCAAGCAATTGAGCATGACCATACAACCGGTAAACAAGTACGAGTAGCAAAGGATTTTACCCAAGAGCTTCTTGTAACACACGCGGATCCATGCCAAGCGGAGGCAGTTCACCACGCACGCATGAGCCAAGCCTTGGTCGTCCATGGCCCGCCGGGCACAGGGAAGAGCCAAACCATCGCAAACATCATCGGTGATCACTTGGCCCGCGGTCAACGCGTACTCTTCGTATGTGATAAGCGCACGGCCTTGGACGTTGTGAAATACCGATTGGACAGCATGGGTCTAGGTATTCTATGCGGGATCGTACATGACCCTCAACGCGATCGCAAAGATCTGTATTTGAACATGCGCGAACGTTTAGAGCAATTGGCCGAGGACAAGCCGTTGCCGGACCCCGGCCCTGCCTTGGCCTTGACGAACGAGCGGCTCAACCAACTCCACGAGGAGTTGCGCACCTACTTCGATAGGCTACATTCGAGTTCAACCGGCCACGACTCCTTCCACACCCTTTGCGGCATGTGGTTTACCCTTCAAGAAAGTGATGCTCCTACCCTTGTTCCTTCGGAAGGGCTGACCTTGGACATGGTGGAACGGCATCGCACGGATGTTGAAGAGATCACCAAACGGGCGATCAAATGCGAGTGGCCGGAAAACCCATACAAAGGAATTCTTGCCATCTCGTTGAGCGCATATCAAGCACGCCCGACAGATAGCCTCCCCCATATGTGGGATGAAGCCTTGGTGATCGCCAAGGCGCTCGATGCTGACGAACACAGAACACGCCTGTCGATCTCCGGGACCACTCCATTGCGGGAATTGGCTGACGCTCGAAGAGAATTGGCGTTGGCGCTAAGTAGAGCAATTAAAATGTCGCCGTTGGAATTCACGGATGTGTTCCTCCGCACATCCGACAATGCGACCCTCGCCAATAGAATTGCGCAAGCCACGGCACACTTACCGCTCTTGGGTTCACCGCTGGACCGGGAGATCCAACTTCAAACGAACGACCAATCACCCACATTGGCCGAATGCAACCAACGTTTGATCCAGATCAAGGAATGGGAAACGGTGAGCGTGACCTGGCGACATTGGTTCGCCGGTAAAACCAAACGTGTGGCCAGAGAGGCTTTGGCCACGATCGGCCTCGGACTCGAGCCGGCAGACCTCCAGCGAGGAAAGGCTTACTTGAATGGTCTACGTGCTCGCTTCATCGCCACTGACCTCTATCTACAATGCCTTGGTAATGCGCAGCAGCCGACCCCAACGGATGACGCACTTGTCCGCTTCATCAACGGAGGTCCGGTTCTACTCCATGTGCTTGACCTCTTGAGCAGAACCGTTCATTCCAGTGTAAAAGATCCAGCATTAGAGATACTTCGCACGCAAGATGAGACCCGCAATGGATCGCCCAATGATCTGGTCAGGTCAGCAGACCGAGCAATAGCGCTTCAATCTCTCTTCGACCTGATCCGAAATTCCGGCGTGCTCAAACATGAACACTTGGAGCATGTGCTCACATCCTGGCGCAATGGAGAGCCCATTACGACTTGGATAGAACGCTTGGCCGAGTTCACCCCTACCATCGAGGAAGCCTTGCGCATGCTGGACAGGCTGAACACACTACCTGACCCCTTGCGGCAAGCCATGAATGAGGTGGTCGACCAAGGTTTCACTTTCGACCTCGCCGAACCTGCACTACGAAAGGCTGCATTGCACCTATCCATCACGGAGCACCTACGCACCGACCCGGAGCTGTCCCGCATCGATACCGAAAGGATCGAAGCCGCTTTCTCTGAACTTTCGGCCCGCACAGATGAAAAGACCGGACATGTCCGTGATCGGATCATTCATTTATGGCAGGCGCGCTGGCGCAGCCGATTGCTCGCTTCCACCGGTAGCCGATTGAACAATCTGGGCGCAGCGCTCCGGCAACGCCTTTACGTGCGGGGCCACAAAGCCATGAAACTGCGGCAAATGATCCAAAGCGGTGCCACCACCCCCGATGGCGATCCGCTCTTTGACCTTTGCCCCGTGTGGATGGCCAGTCCATCAACCGTTGCACAGATCTTCCCACGTGAACAACTGTTCGACGTGATCGTGTTCGACGAGGCCAGCCAATGCCGCTTAGAGGAAGCACTACCTGTGTTGCTCAGAGGTAAGCGTGTCGTTATCGCCGGAGACCCGAAGCAGCTCCCTCCCACCCGCTTCTTCGAGGGAGCCTTAGCGGAAAGTGACGATACCGATGCGGAAACTGCCGATGAACTCTTTATCGCCCGCCAATCGCAAGCTGAAGACCTACTGAGTTCGGCACTGAACCTCAACGTACAGGAGGCATTCCTCGATGTACACTACCGCTCCCGGAACGACGCATTGATCGGCTTCAGCAATGAGTCATTCTATGGAAGCCGCCTACAACCCATTCCCGGCCATCCGAAGAATAAATTGATGAAGGCACCGATAGAACTGACCAACGTGGATGGGACCTACGTGGAACGCACAAATCCGAAAGAAGCCGAGGCTGTCGTCGCGCTGGTGGTGTTGCTGCTTTCCCTGCCGGATCCACCGTCCATCGGTGTAGCCTGTTTCAACATCACCCAACGCGATGCAATACTTGATGCTATGGATCAGCGTGCGATCGCCGATCCGGATTTCGCGATGCGGTTGGAAAAAGCAAGGAAGCGCAAAGGCCGTGATTCGTTCGAGGGCCTGTTCGTGAAGAACCTCGAGAATGTGCAAGGTGATGAACGCGACCACATGATCATCTGCACCACCTTCGGCCTGGACAAGGACGGGAAATTCCGCCGCAATTTCGGCGCACTCTCACGTGCTGGTGGAGAACGCCGCCTGAATGTACTGGTCACCCGTGCCCGGGATAAAGTTCATGTATTCACCTCCATTCCACGAACTGAATATGTAAGTCCAGCACCTTTGTCAGAAGGCCAGCACATGACCGGTCGCCATTATCTATATGGCTACCTACGCTATGCAGAGCACTTGGCGGAACTCTTCAAGAAATGGCAGCAGGAAGTGAATTCCCTGCATGGAGATATCACAACAAGCTCTGATGTCAATCAAACAAAATGCCCATCGCAGGTGGCAGAAGGATTGGGCAGCTTGCTCAGCGGGAAGCACGGCATCGGCAACCGGGTTTATTGGGGCAATGATGGATTCTGTGTTGACGTCGCACTTACGCATCCTGGGCACCCAGCTGATGTGACGATCGGTGTGCTCACGGATTTTACCCGTTACACCAAAACGCCTGATCCCATTTCATGGGAATTGTTCCGAAGCACGGTATTGCTCTCACAAGGCTGGGAACTGCAGCGCATATGGACGCCGTCGCTCTTCAAGAACTCCGCAGATATCGTTGATGAGGTCCGCAAAAGGCATCAACAGATCGCAATGGCTGCGCAGCTGAACTGAATTTCATCCCCACGCTCGAAAACCTAGCCCCCCTTGCGCATGACCGTCCGACCTGGTGGTCTCGCCTTCAGGCGTTACGATCAGCGCGATGATGCGGCCTTTGGCATCGTAGCTCCATACCAACGGATGCATCATGAGGCCCGCCTTGCGGATGCAGAAATGGAGCAGCCAGTTATTCTTGCGCGGTGAGCGCCACGGCAGCATGTGCGTGATCACGTTGCCACGGTCGCGCAGGTGCATGCGGCGCATGCCGGGCAACTGGCTGTCCACTTTGTTCCAAAGGGCCTTGTAGTCCTGGCGGGCATCGGCGACCATCTCGGGAATGGTCATGGTGGATACGATCATGGCTATTGGTTTTACGCCGCGATCAGGTACATGAATTCTGTGAACGGCCCTCTGGCGCGACGCCCGATGGCTTGCACGCGGAAGGTGGTCGCCTTAGTCTTGTTCCTACCCTCCAGTTCCATCCGATGGTCCGAGGTCACATCCACATAGCTCCATACCGGCGCTTGATGGTCGCCACCGATGGCTTCCTCCACCAAGTACATTACTGCACCAGGCACGGTTTGCCACCGCAGGATCAGCTGGTTCGCCAATTGTCCAGAGCGTGCCATGGCGCCCATTGGTGCACTGAGCTCGGAGATCGGCTCTGGCCGCTTGGCCGTTTGGAAACCAGATGATAGGATCTTCACCGCATCACCCATGCAGACGCTGTTGACATATCCGGCAAGGCGTGAGATCATTTCCGAGATCGTCCGTTCGGCCGTGTTCTTGGCCGCAATGGCGATCCGTCCGCGGTCCATGGCACTTTGAATGGTTTGATCCAGCTGATCGATGGCAATAGTGAACTCCGCCATGCTGGGAGAGGGTGCTGGGAATAGCGGGTTTCCTTCCATGTGCTGTTGGATCACGATGGCCAGCCCGCGCTTGTCCATTGCGTTCATTCCCCGTAATCCTGCTTTTGCTTTTGCCTTTGCCATGATCTGATGGTATTGATCAACTGTAACGAGGGCGTTCCGCTAAAGGTTGCACGTGCAGGTTCGAGCGATGCGCGTGCTGAATGGTTCCGCGCATTTGCAAGGGACATGGTGGCACATGCAGATGACCATCATGCGCTTGCTGATCGGTTACTGGCAGATGCATGAGATGTCTATGCGAATGCCTATTGATCGGTTGCGTGCGCAACGGATCTTGCTGCTGATGCCTAGGGGTTGATCGCACATGCACCCTCCTTCAATGCCCTTGCAACCACTCTCCCTGCACATGCGATCCGGGGTTCTGCATCTGCAGATCGAACGGATGCAGATGCACAATGCCCTTCTGCTGACGCCGGGAGGCGCTGTGTATGTGCAGGGGGAGCTGCTGCGACCGCGAACCTGGCCGATAAGAGATTTGGCCGGTGGCCGAAGGCGCGATCAGGCGAAATGCAGATCACCCATTGAACCGGTCCTTCCCCCAGTTGGCAGGGTTGTCGCGGATGTGATCCGCAATGCGCATCCATTCCGCCTGGTTGCGGATGATGTGCTCATAATAACCACGTTGCCACACCGGCGTTCCGCGTGGTAACGATCCGTCCCGATAGGCCTGCCGCGATACCGCGGCCTTGAATGTCTGCATGATGTGGCCCAATGAGTTTTTCACCATGATGGCGATGGGTCGTTTGGGCGGTACGTCGGTATTGTCGGGTGTCGGCGGCGGTCCTGTTGGAACCTGTTGTGGGGGGGGGGTTGGGGGGGGGGTTAGAGGCCCCCCCCCAGCCCCCCCCCCCCCCGCCCGTGCGGCCGCCCGCGGCCGGGGGAAACAAAAAACCA
>JBBSUV010000034.1:0-43457 GCA_038234075.1 Flavobacteriales bacterium
CCCCCCCCCCCCCCGACCCTTTCCATGTTGTCACCCCGGCCTTCGAGCCGGGGTCGCGAAAGTGTTCGAGGCGATGAGCCACAAGACATGGGGGCTGGGTACTTTTCGGACTGTCGCCGCAAGGTCACGCCGACCGGCATCTCCGACAATAGCGGACCCTGCGCTGGCAGATCCGGCTCAAACGTCCCATCGCAGGGTCTCGAGGCGATGACCCTGAGGGGACTTGCCGCGATGAACCACACTACATGGGCGTGGGTACTTTCGCGGTCGAACAAACGTTCACGCACCGTGACCCGCTCCTTGCTCCTGCTTCTTGCTGCCCTGCCCCTGATGCTCTTCGGCCAAGCCGTGAGCACCAATGGCTATGGGCCGTTGACCGCGAACCTGAAGGCGATCGGCGATGCGGATACGGATGCTGCGCGCGACAGTGCCAGCGCATTGGTGAAGAAGGAGTTGGGCCTGATCCTTAGCTCGGACAGCGCGATGACCGCCTCTTTCACTGGCGTGCCCATCAGTCGTGTGGACGCGCCCGACGGAGCATTCCGCTTAGTGACCTGGAACATCCGCCATGGCAATGGTTCATTCCTCTATGAAGGCTATTTGCTGGTGCCCGGGAACAAGAAGCAGGCGCTGTATGAGCTGCGCGACATGACGGACCACATCACCAAGGCGGCCACAGCACAGCTCACTCCGGAGAACTGGTACGGTGCGCTGTACTATGCGGTGGTGCCGGTGAAGCGCGGCGGCAAGACCTATTACACGCTGCTCGGCTGGAAGGGCTTCAGTGCGGTGGAGACGCGGAAGGTGATCGAGGTGCTGAGCCTCGGCAACTCCATGCCGAAGTTCGGTGCGCCCTTGTTCCCGGCTGACCGCCAGCGGCCCCAACGCGAGATCTTCGCCTACACCGCGCAGGCCAGCATGCAACTGAAGTGGATGCCCGAACGCAAGGCCATCGTGATGGACCACCTCTCTCCCACCAGCACGGAGTTTGCCGGCCAGCCCGCCTTCATGGCCCCGGACCTCAGCTTCGACAGCTATACCTGGGACAAGGACCATTGGCAATTGGACCGGGACATCGACCTGCGCCAGACCGGCAAGAGCAAGCCCTACAACGCGCCGCCGAAGGAAGGAAGGTAACGTGGGTCGAAGCGGAGGCGGACAACGGATCCCCGGATCTTCTACATTGTTCTCCCTTTTCCGGACAGATCTGATCCAACGCGCGGTTTCCCTCGTGCTCGACCTGCTCCTTCGGAAGCGATCCACCCACCGCCCCTCAGGCTTACCCACCCTTCGCTCCGTTAATGAAGAACACGTGCACCAGTGCCGCCCTTTCCTTGGCTCTTGCCCTTGGCATGGCCTTCTCCTTCAGCGCTTCGGCGCAGCAGGTCGCCACCCGTTCCAATGAGCGGGACAAGCCATTCCCTGATCACATCACCTTCCACGACGGTATGACCGAGGCGGCACTGGTCCCGGTGCTCGAGGCGGAACTGGGCTGGTCGACAGTGTATGGACTGAAACCGCAAGGACGCCCGGTCGTGGACAATCTCGGGTATAGCCATCAGCGCTACCAACAGCTTGTTGGCGGCATTCCCGTCTTCGGCGCCACCCTTGTGGCCCATAGCCAGAACGGCCAGCTCCGATCCGTGAACGGCGACCTGCTGGCGGCCAAGCCGGCGAATGTTGGGCGTACACCGTCCTTGGATCCGCAGGCCGCGATCGAGAGCGCAAAGCGATACGTGGGCGCAAAGACCTACATGTGGGAAGCTCCGGAGATGGAAGCCTTCATCAAGCGCGAGCAGCACAACCCGGAAGCCAGCTTCAAGCCCGCTGCGGAACTGGTCTACTACCCGCTTTCCTTCCCCAAGCTCTCGGGAGAACTGCGGCTGGTCTACAAACTGGATATCTATGCCATGTCACCGAGGTCGCGGCAGGAAGTGCTGGTGGATGCGCGGACCGGGGAAGTGCTGGCAGCATTTGAACGGATGCACACCATTGATGAGCCGGGCACGGCCCAGACCGCGTACAGTGGCAACCGCCCCATCGTCACCTACCGACCTTCCGCCAGCGGCCCTTATCAATTGAAGGACCTCTCCCGTGGCGGTGGCATCATTACCTATGATTGCCAGAACACGGCCAATTATGATATGGCGGTAGTGCCCACGAACCCCGTGAACAACTGGAACCTCGGCAGCTTGTTCAACAATTCCATCCTGGACGCGCACTGGGGTACGGAGCGCACCTACGACTTCTACCACAACGAGCAGGGTTGGGATTCCTACGACAACAACAACTCCCCGATGCTCAGTTATGCGCACTTCAACCTGATCGCATTCGGCTACCCGAGCAACAACAATGCGTTTTGGGACGGCACCCGGATGACCTACGGCGATGGCAACGGTACTACACTGAACCCGCTCACGGCCCTCGACGTGTCCGGGCACGAGATCACGCACGGGGTGACGGAGAACTCCGCCGGGCTGGTCTATCAGGATGAGACCGGCGCCCTGAACGAGAGCTACAGTGACATCATGGGCAACTGCATTGAGTATTATGCAAAACCAGAGGACTTCTCCTGGGAGATCGGCGAGGACATGAGCGTGAGCGGACACGGCTTCCGCAACATGGCGGACCCGAACTTGAACAACGATCCTGATACCTACTTGGGCCAGTTCTGGTATTCCGGTACGGCGGATCAGGGCGGTGTACACACCAACAGCGGCGTGCAGAATTTCTGGTTCTACCTGCTCAGTGAAGGCGGTGTCGGCACGAACGACAACGGGGACGTCTACAACGTGCAAGGCATCGGGATCGAGGAAGCAGGCAACATCACCTTCCGCAGCCTGACGACATATATGACCGCGAACTCCGGCTACGCGGAAGCGCGGGACAACTCCATATTGGCCGCCACGGAGCTGTTCGGTGCCTGCTCCCCGGAACTGATCGCAGTGACCAACGCGTGGTATGCGGTGGGCGTCGGGGACCCGTTCAACGATGCGGTCGTTGCGGGCTTCAGCGTCTCGGCGAACTACAGCTGCATTGCCCCGGCCACGTTGCAGTTCACCAACGGATCCCACAATGCCAGCAGCTACCTCTGGGACTTCGGCGATGGCACCACCGCTACAACAGCATCGCCATCGCATACCTATAACAACACGGGTAGTTATGCGGTCTCGTTGATCGCATCCGGATCCACCCAGTGCAATTCATCGGACACATTCCTACTGGTCCAGCCGATCGTCGTGGAGAATCTGGGTGTGCTGGCGCCTGCGACCTGCCAACCGGCAGCGCCCAACCCAGCCTCCGATGCAGGCATCTTCCGGGTGCAGTTCGGGAACATCGACAAGGCCAGCACCGGTGCGGTGGATGGCTACCAGGACTTCAGCTGCGAGCAGGTGACCTCCGTGACCGAGGGCATGAGCTATCCCTTGGCGGTGCAATTGCATGTGGCCGCCTATGCCGCCGTATGGATCGACCTGAACAACGATGGCGACTTCAACGCTGCTGAAAAGATCTATTCCTCCAATGGCCTGAGCATGACACATGCTGCGGACGTGATCATCCCCGCAGGCACGGTCTTCGGTACGCGTTTGCGGGCCCGGGCGCTCTCCAGCAGCCAACCCATCACTTCGGCGTGTACGGTCAACGGCGGTCAGGCAGAGGACTATTCGGTGATCGTCGTGGACAATGATGCAGCACCGATCGCAGCATTTACTGCGAATCCACTTACCGTGATCACAGGCTCCTCGACCTCCTTCCAGGACCTCTCCTTGAATGCACCGACCCAATGGACGTGGGCCTTTGAGGGCGGTGATATCACGGCATCCATGGCACAAAACCCGCAGGTGAGTTATTCAACCGTCGGTTACTATGATGTGCAGCTGATCGTGGCGAACGCGAACGGAAGCGACACCCTGCTCATCCCCGACTTCATCCATGTGGTGAATTCCTTCAACATGTGCGAGGTCTCCAGCACCGATGCCTTCACCGGTACTTTCTATGACCCGGAAGGGGAAACGGCGGATTACAACAGCAACGAGATGTGTACCCTGCTGATCGCTCCGCCTTGTGCATCGAGCATCGCTGTCAGCTTCGATGCCTTCCGGACGGAGAACGGATATGACTTCCTGAAGTTCTATGACGGCGCGGACGCCTCAGCGCCTTTGCTGGGCCAGTTCAGCGGAACGTCGCTCCCGGCTTCCTTCGCCACCACCGGCGGCCAGCTCTACGTGGTCTGGGCCTCCGACCAATTGGTGACGGATGCTGGTTTCGCGGTGAATTGGACCGCGCAGATCGGCTCACAGGAAGTGCTCACCACCATCGCAACTGCCGATGATCTGACACCGGCCTACGGACAGACCGTGCAGTTCACGGACAACAGCCTGGAGACGCCTTCGTCCTGGAACTGGGATTTCGGTGATGGTACCAGCAGCAACCTTCAGAATCCCACGCACGCCTTCCTCACGAGCGGTGCGAAGACGGTGGTCCTTACCGCAACCAATTGCGCAAGCACCGATCAGGATACCCTTTACCTTCAAGTGCAGGATCCGGGCTCGATCTCGATCGAACCGGATACCTTGTTCCTCTCCGGAGCCCTCTGCGAGGACAGCTTGCATGGCTCCTTCACCGTGTACAACAACGGGGGCGGCCCATTGAGCTGGTCCCTATTCTCGGTGCTGACGGACAATTTCGAAGGTGCGGGCTTGAACACGGATCTCTGGGCGTCCTCCTCGGGTGCCAACTCCGCTGACTGCGCCGCGGAGCAGGGAGCGCTTTCACACCGGTTCAGTTCAGGAAGTACCCGGACGATCCAGACCGTGCCCCTGCCGCTGGTGGAGAATGCACACTTCTCCTTTTACCTGAAATATGGATCGGGCGGGGCTTGCGAAAATGTGGAAGCGGGCGAGTATGTGGTACTGGAGTATTCACTGAACGGCACGACGTGGACGATCCTGAACAGCTATCCCACCCTTTCCGATTATTTGGATTGGACCTTGATCGATGAAGTAATGTCGGCAGCAGCGGCCAGCAACCAGACGAGGCTGCGGATCCGCCAAGTGGATAACAGTGGCGCGACCTACGATGTCTGGGCGATCGACCAGGTTTCGCTTGAGGTCGGGTATATGGGGCCGTTCCAAGCATCTCCCGACCACGGTATGGTGAGCGCGGGTGATAGCACCGTGGTGTTCGTTTCGATCCCCACTTATGCCACAACACTGGGAACGACCATGCATGTGATCCAAATTCATTCCAGCGATCCCGCGTTGCCTAGCACCGAGGTACCCGTGTCCATCACCATCCTGGACCAGGTATCCGTGACCGCGCAGATCGCCCATACGGACCCGAACGATAACAGCGGCGCCGTGGACTATTCCTACACGGGCACCGGAGCCACGCAATGGCTCTGGGACTTCGGCGATGGAAGCAGTTCCACGGAAGAAGCACCGTCGCATACCTACATCGCTGAAGGCACGTACACGGTGATCCTGGCCGCATCGAACGCGGCGGGCTGCACGGTGATGGATACCACGGTAGTGCAGTTCGGTGGTGTCGGTGTTGCAGAGGTCGCAGCCAGTACCATCTTGGTGTTGCCGAATCCGAACAATGGACTTTTCACCGTCCGCTTAGCGGGAATGAACGGGACGGCTCGCGGCCGGATGACGGATGCCACCGGACGCACTGTTTCAGCGGAACGGATCTTCCGGAACGGCGAGAATGCGGTTGACATCAGCGACTTGGCCACCGGTACCTACATCCTTCGCCTGCAGATCGGCGAGGAGCTGCGCTATGTGCGGGTCACCAAACAATAGGTGAGCGCACTGCGCTTGTCCGGAAAGGCCATCCTTCGGGTGGCCTTTCCTTTGACGGATAGGCGGTGATCGGTAATGGGCGTTCATTCCGGGGATCCTGATCTGATCCGATCACTGGCGTCCGGCGGATCTCCCATCAACGGTCCCGATCGCGCATCCTGCATGGTTGACATGTCATTTCACAGACAAGCGGCTCGCCTTTCACATTCGGAAATAAACACCGGCTGCGACCCCTTTGGGGGTCGAATACCTTTCTATCTACAACCTAGATGTTGCGACTCCTTCGGGGTCGGGAACCGGCAGCAAGGAGGCTTTTGACCCCGGAGGGGTCACAGCACGTTGCATTTGGATGTACCTCGTGCAACGACCCGAAAGGGGTCGCAGCCGGTGTTTGTTGCTTTTCCTTGGATACACGTGCCGATCCGACCAAGATCAAAGCCCCGCATTTGCGCCTTTTTGGGTCGGAAGTTCCCTTGGCCATGCCGTACTTCGCAGCCGATGGGCGTAGAACGATTGTTGATCAAGAACGCAAAGGCGCTCGTGGGCACACATGCCGCCGGCGTGGATCGCGTGGCCGGCACCGCGATGCGGGAACTCCCGCAATTGGAACACGGCTGGCTGATGGCGGAGGACGGCATCATCACCGCCATGGGCACCGATGCGGACTGGCCGGGCATCACCGACTGGAACGGCTTGGAGATCATCGACGCCACCGACCGCTATGTGCTGCCGGGCTGGTGCGATCCGCATACGCATAGCATCTTCGCTGCCTCGCGTGAAGGCGAGTTCGTGGACCGTATCAACGGATTGAGCTATCAGGAGATCGCCGCGAAAGGCGGTGGCATCCTCAACAGCGCGGCCAAGTTGCGCGCCATGAGCGAGGAAGAGCTCTACACCGCGGCTAAGGTCCGCGTGGAGGAGATGATGCGCCAAGGCACGGTGGCCGTGGAGATCAAGAGCGGCTACGGACTGACGTTGGAAAGCGAGTTGAAGATGCTCCGTGTGGCCAAGCGCCTGAAGGAGACCTTGCCTTTGCAGATAAGGACGACGCTGCTGGCCGCACATGCCATCCCACCGGAATACAAGGCCGACCGCGAAGGATACGTGGACCTGATCGTGAACGAGATCATCCCGCAAGTGGCGGAAGAGGAACTCGCGCAATATGTGGACTGCTTCTGCGAGACCAACTACTTCACGGTCGCGGAGATGGAACGGGTGCTGGCCGCCGGCGCGGAACATGGGCTCCGGGGCAAAGTGCATGTGAACCAGTTCACCAGCATCGGCGGGATACAGGCCGCCGTGGCGAAAGGTGCGCTCAGCGTGGACCACTTGGAGGTGATGGAGGATGCGGATATCGCAGCCCTCACCCCTCTCCCCGGGAGAGGGGCCGGGGTTCAGGGTGTATTTCCCACCCTCCTTCCCTCCTGCTCCTTCTTCCTCGGCATCCCCTACGCGCCGGCACGCAAGCTCATCGAAGCCGGGCTTCCCGTTGTGCTGGCCACCGACTTCAATCCCGGCACCACGCCCAGCGGCAACATGAATATGGTGGTGGCCTTGGGCTGCATCAAGTTGCGCATGTTGCCGGAGGAGGCCATCAACGCCGCTACCCTCAACGCCGCCGCCGCCATGGGCCTGAGCAATGAACTGGGCAGCCTTACCGTTGGCAAGCGGGCCAGCTTCATCATCACCAAGCCCGTCCCTTCGCTTGCCTACCTACCCTACGCCTTCGGCACCGACCACATCGATACCGTGATCATAGATGGAAGAACCGTCCGTTCAGGAGAAGCCACAGCTTGACTTCACGCCGTTGCGTCCGCCGGGGCTGGAGATGGCGCGGGGCCTGCTCTACTTCGCGCTGGTCTTCATGACCTTCATATTCGCGCAGATGGTCTTCCTGATCTGGCGTGTGTTGGATCTGACACCGAGCCTCGGGAAGAACGGCTTCTCCATGGGCCTGCTCGATACGCAGGCTTTCCAGGATCGCTGGGTCGAGCTGTCCGCCAATGGTGATGTGCTCTCGTTGGTAAGTCTGGGTTCCGGTGCGGTGGGCTTGGCCCTATTGCTCTTCGTTACCTACCGGTGGAAGGGCTCGCGCACGCCGTTCTTCCTGGCCATGGGATTGCCCAGCCTCAAGTCCTTCCTTACATGGACCGGGTTCTTCATCCTCCTGTTCGCGGCCTTGGAAGCGATCGCCATGCTGTTCCCGGAGCTCAACAGTCCGTTCATGGAGAAGGTCCTGGCCTCGGTGACCAATTACCCCATGCTGGTGCTGGGCCTCGGTATCATGCCCGCGCTCTTCGAGGAATTCCTTCTGCGCGGACTGCTCTATGGCTCGCTGCGCCACATCATGGACAAGCACGTATCCATCGCCATCGTGGCCGGCGTCTTCACCGTGGTACACCAGCAATACGACTGGTACATCCTGCTCTTCTACGTGCTGCCCTTGGGCGTTTTCCTCGGCTATGCCCGCGCGAACACCGGCTCTATCTGGACCGGCGTGTTCCTGCACCTGCTGAACAACTGCGCGAGCATGTTGCTGCCGCAGGGGCATTGAGTTTGGATCAGTTCCAAGTTGTCAGTTGTCGGTTGTCAGGCTGCAATGGGATATCGAGGCCTGTCGCGGCCTTGCCGGACAACTGAGAACGGACAACTGACAACAACCACCCCGTAGCTTTGACCCCATAAAAACCATCCTTGAAATGCCCATTATCGAATGCGTACCGAACATCAGTGAAGGCCGTGACGGCGCCAAGATCGACGCCATTGCCGCAGTTGTGGAGACCGTGGAAGGCGTGCGACTTTTGGATGTCGATCCCGGTAAGGCGACCAATCGCACGGTGATCACCTTCGTGGGTGAGCCGGGGCCGGTGTGCGAGGCCGCGTTCCGCTTGGTGAAGAAGGCGCAGGAACTGATCGATATGAGCGTGCAGCACGGGGAACACCCGCGATTCGGCGCCACCGATGTCTGCCCCTTGGTGCCCATCAGCGGGATCACCATGGAAGAGCTGGTGCCCTATGCGCACGCCCTTGGCGAACGCATCGGCAAGGAGCTCGGCATCCCGGTATACGCCTACGAGGCCGCGGCACGCGAGGAAAAGCGACGCAACCTCGCCAACAACCGCGCAGGGGAATATGAAGGACTGGAGAAGAAACTCACGGACCCGGCTTGGAAGCCGGACTATGGCCCTGCCGCTTGGAACGCCTCGGTGAAACGCAGCGGAGCCACCGCGGTCGGTGCGCGCAAGATCCTTATCGCTTACAACGTCAACCTCAACACCACCAGCATCCGCCGGGCCAATGCCATCGCCTTCGACCTGCGCGAGAGCGGCCGGGTAAAGCGCGAAGGAGGCACGCTTACGGGCAAGATCATCACCGATGCCGAGGGCAACCCGGTGCATGAACCCGGCAAGCTGAAGTCCGTGAAGGGCATTGGCTGGTTCATCGAGGAATACGGCATCGCGCAGCTCTCGCTGAACCTGAATGACATCGACGTGACGCCCGTGCATGTGGCCTTCGACGAGGCCTGCAAGAGTGCGGCGGAGCGCGGCATCCGCGTCACCGGCAGCGAGCTGGTGGGGCTGATCCCCAAGCAGGCACTGATCGATGCCGCCGACTTCTACCTGCGCAAACAGCAGCGGAGCTTGGGCATCACCGAGCGCGAGAAGATCACCATCGCGGTGAAATCCTTGGGCTTGGATGACCTCACTCCCTTCGACCCCAGCAAGAAGGTGATCGAATACCAACTGGAGAACGCGGCCGACTCGCATCTGGTGAACCTCAGTCTGACGCGCTTCACGGAGGAGACCGCGCGCGAGACACCCGCCCCGGGCGGCGGTTCCGTGGCGGCTATCGTGGGCGCCATGGGCGCGGCGTTAGGCGCCATGGTGGCGAACCTCAGCGCGAACAAGCGCGGCTGGGACGACCGCTGGGAAGAGTTCAGCGCATGGGCGGAGAAGGCGGAAGCCTACCGCACCAAGCTGCTGAAGCTGGTGGACGAGGATACCCGCGCTTACGAAGGGATCATGCAGGCGATGCAAATGCCCAAGAACGGACCGGAGGAAAAGGCCGCGAGGAAGGCGGCCATGCACGAGGCCACCAAGGGCGCCATCCTGGTTCCGCTGGAGACCCTGCGCGTCTGCGTTGCCAGCATGGAAGTGGCGCAGGCCATGGCGAAGATCGGGATGCCCAGCAGCGTGAGCGACGCGGGTGTAGGCGTGATGTGCGCCCGCACCGGTGCGTTAGCGGCCTACCTGAACGTGCGCACCAACTTCAAGGGCTTTGAGGATGCCGCTTTCCAGGAGGGCGTGATGAAGGAGGCCGACGTATTGAAAGCCAAGGCGGAGGCCATTGAGGCGGAGGTGATGGAGGCCACATTGGCCAAACTTTGATGGATCGCGTATGAAGTCAGGTCAGCGGTCTTCTTCCCCGCTTATATTGCCTGCATGCCGATCAGTTCCACCCGACCATGAACGCCAGGGGACACATCCGTCAGATCGGCGCGCGTGTGTTGTACTTCTTCCCGTTCCAGCTCGTGGTGCTGCACTTGAAGAAGAACCACCTCACCATGCTCTGCTGGCTGGTGTTCTTCGGCTACATCACGCAGAGCATCGGCATCAAGTACGGCATCCCGTACGTCTTTCTCTATCCTGAATATTTCGGAACGGCCAACATCTGGTCCTTCCTGTTGCTGGGCTTTTCGCTGGGCGGCTTCATCACGGCGTTCAACCTTTTCACCTACACGGCGCACGCTTATCGCTTTCCCTTTGTGGCCACGCTGGCCCGTCCTTTCCTGAAGTTCAACATCAACAACGGGATCATCCCGGCGGTCTTCGTGCTCACCTACCTCTGGTGCTCAGCACGCCTCCAGATCTATAAGGAACTGGTGTCCGTGGGCGATACCTTCCTGCACCTCCTCGGCTTCCTGCTGGGGATCGGGCTCTTCCTGCTGATCGCCCTGCTCTATTTCACGCGCACCAACATCGACCTGCACAAGATGATGGTCAGTGACGCGGACGCTTTCCGCCCTGAGCCGGTGATGGAGGACATCATGGCGCCCATTCCCCCTGTGCGGGAGCAGCAGCGCAAGGCCAGCCGCTGGCTCAGGCGCGAACAGCGTGCGAAGAAGTGGCGGGTGGACACCTACCTCACCTGGCCGATGCACGTGATGCTGGCCCGCAGCAGCACCCACTACGACAAGGAACTGCTGCGTGGCGTGCTCTGGCAGAACCACATCAACGGCAGCATCTTCGAGGTGTTCGTGGTGATCACTTTCATCGCGTTGGGTGCATTCAGCAACACCTCCTTTTTCGCCATTCCGGCCGGCGCCAGCATCTTCCTGCTCTTTACCATGCTGCTGATGCTCTTCAGCGCATTCACCAGTTGGATCAAAGGATGGCTGGTCACGTTGCTCATCGGCTTGGTGGTGGTGTTGAACGTGTTGAGCTTGAAGACCGACTTCCTCTACGATACGCGGGCTTACGGCCTTGATTATGACGCTGCTCCGGCGACCTACGACCGGGATGTCATCCACGCGCTGGCCACCGACACGGCGAAGGCACAGGCCGATGCGGATGCCCACCGCGCGACCTTGGAGCTGTGGCTGGAACACAACCAGGGCCTGCCGAATGCCGGCGGGAAGCCCCCGCTGATCATCATCAACACCAGCGGTGGGGGATCGCGGGCGATGCTTTGGACCTTCCGCTGCCTGCAAGTAGCGGACAGCCTGCTCAACGGGCAGCTGATGAAGCGCTCCGTACTGATGACCGGGAGCAGCGGCGGATTGATCGGGGCCACCTACTACCGGCAGCTCGTCCTGGCGGCAAAGCAGGGCGGCGCGGTGCGTCCCGATGATCCCCGGCATTTGGACCAGATGGCTTCGGACATCCTCAATCCGGTCACGTTCAGCCTGGTCACCAACGACATGTTCATCCGCTACCGGAAAGTGCACGATGGCGACCGCACCTACACACTGGACCGGGGCTATGCCTTTGAGCAGCGCATGGACTCGCTTACCGGGGGCATGCTGAACATCCGGTTGAAGGACATGGTGCTACCGGAGCAGCGCGCGGAGACCCCCATGCTGGTGATCAGTCCCACCTCCATCAATGATGGGCGGCGGCTGGTGATCAGTGCGCTGCCATCGGCCTATCTCACCGACATCCAGCCGCGCGCGCCGGTGTACGCAGCCACGGAGCCGGAGAGCATCGAATTCCTGCGGCTCTTCAAGGGTCAGGATCCCTTGAACCTGAAGCTCTCCAGCGCTTTGCGCATGAACGCGACCTTCCCTTATATCACGCCGGTGGTCACGCTGCCCAGCCAACCGCGGATGCGGGTGATGGATGCCGGCGTCCGCGACAATTACGGCTACCGCACCACCATGGCCTTTCTACGCACCTACCGCGAATGGCTGAAGGAGAACGTGAGCGGCGTGGTGATCGTGCAGATCCGCGACAACCAGCGGGAACTGGAAGTGAAGCCCGTCGGGGGATCGATGGTCGGCCGCCTGACGGAGCCGGTGGGCAGCATCTATGGCAACTTCGTGACGGGGCAGGACCAGGACTATGACCTTGCCTTGAAGACCGCGGACGCCTGGATGACGGTGCCGTTGCATGTGGTGGATCTCCAGCTGCGCCATGCAAAGGAGGACGAGATCAGCCTCAGCTGGCACCTCACGGCGGTGGAGAAGAAGCAGGTGTTGTCAACGATCGGCGCACAGGAGAACCGCGAGGCGTTCAGTGAGCTGAGCCAGCTGATCCTCGGTGGCGCGGGGATCACAAAGTGGCCTGCGCATGGTATGCCACCAGCCCCGGCAGCGGATCCCGCACCACAGCGGTAAGGTACATTCCGCGCTGCTCCAAGGCTTCGGTCAACAACTGCTGGAACCCGAAAGCCACGGAACCGCTGGCCCGCACCTGCTGAAGTTCCTGTGCCGAGAAACACCGGGCCAACAAGCGTGTGAGCGAGAAGAAGCGGGCTGCGATCAGATCGTGTACGTACGTTTCGTCGAGATGCTTGGCCAGAAGTGCTGTGTGTGACGCCAAGTAAGCTTGGGGGCGCGGGGAGCGGTACGTTGCTTCGAGCACCTCAGGAAGGTCCAGCCCCTTTGGGAATAAGCGGTCCTTCACCGGTTCCGGAAGCACCCCGTAAAGTGTGTCACGGAGCAGGTGCTTGCCGATGTCCGCACCGCTGCCTTCATCGCCCAGGATATAGCCCAGCGAAGGCATCGGTAGGTGTAGGAAGGTGCCATCGTAATGTCCGACGTTCATGCCGGTGCCCAGGATCAGGACGAGGCCCGCATCGTTCCCATAAAGTCCGCGCGCTGCGCCGAGCAGATCCGTCTCCACTTGGATGTGTGCATGGGGCCATACATCCGCCAGGGCCGTCCGCATGCGCTCCGCCCGTGGCTTCGCGCCGCAACCAGCGCCATAGGCGAAGATCTTCAGCGGACCATTCTTCGCTTCAACACCAAGGTGGGCTTGGCGCAAGGCGTCCTGCAGTGCGGAAGGGTCGCCCGTTACAGGATTGAAACCGGGAAGTTCGAGCGTGCGGGGATCGCCTTCCGCAGAGGAAATGAGCGCCCAGCTGGAGCGCGTTCCGCCGATGTCACCGATCAATTGGGGCATGTAACCGCGTTATGGCGGCCAACTTACCGCGCTTGTTCCTAAGAGTTGAAAAGGAACTTGTTGGGACTCACCAACCCGTTCTTCACAGCGTAAAGGACCAAGGCGGCCGTATTGTTCACCCCCAGCTTATGCATGATGTTCTTCCGGTGGGTGGTGACCGTATGCGCGCTCAAGCAGAGGCGCTCCGCGATGCGCGTGTAGGAGCAGCCTTCGGCGATCAACGCGATGATCTCGCACTCGCGATCGCTCACCGTCACCGGCTCGCAGTCCAGTGGATGCTCGCAAATGGAGTGCACATCCAACGAGGCTTCGCGGATCGCACGGAGGATCTTGCCACAGAAGAACTTCTGTCCGTCACCCGTGTGCAGCACGGCATCGATGATCTCGTTCCGGCCGCAATCCTTCTTGATGTAGCTGCTGACGCCCGCCCGCAATGCGCTCATCAGCGCCAATTGCGAAGGGTCTGGTGTGATGGCGATGAATTTCGTTCGTGGGGACTTGCGCAGCCCGTTGCGTATGGCTTCCGCGCCGAAGCCTTCCGCCGTATGATCGATCAGGACCACATCGGGATGGAGCTCCGCGATCATCTTGTGCATGGTCGCGGCATCGCGTGCCTCCCCGAGGATCTGGATCCGTCCGATCGGTTCCAAAATGGTCCGCAGGCCGATCAAGGCAAGGTCGCTGCGGTCGGCCAATAAGGTCTTGATCTGCATTTCTTGTTTAGAACGATCCTAAAGATGCGCGAATGTAATCCACAGCCGCTCGGCCGTGCGCGCGGATCGATCCTAAAACACCGGAGTTCCCACCTCAAAGGTGCGTCCTTCCTGGGCCGCGAGCGTATTCGGAAAGATCTCCACGGCTTCGGCGAGCAACCGGTCGGTATCCTTGTAGCGCGAGCTGAAGTGTCCGAGCAGCAGTTGCCCCACATGGGCATCGCGGGCCAAAGTGGCGGCCTGTTTCGCGGTGCTGTGCATGGTCTCCTTGGCGCGCGCGGTCAGGTCCTCGGTGAAGGTGGACTCGTGGTACAGCAGGTCCACCCCTTCCAGGAAAGGGACAAGCTCGGGCGCGTAGGCGGTGTCCGAGCAATAGGCATAGCTGCGCGGCGGTGGTGGTGGCTTTGTCAGTTCGGCGTTTGGGATCACGCGGCCATCCGGCAGCTTCAGGTCCTCCCCCAGCTTCACCGCTTTGCGGGCATAGTGCGGGATCAGGTCCACGGTCTCCTTGATCAGGCGGCGCGGCAACGGTGTTTCCCGGAAGAGGTAGCCCGTGCTGTCGATCCGGTGGCGCAGCGCCAGTTCGGTCACCACCACGCGATCGTCACTATACACGGGTTCGCCGCTGCGATGGGCCACGGCATGGAACCGCAGGGGGAAACGCAGGTAGGTCTTGGAAACGCGCAGTTGCAGTTCGATCACTTCCCGGAGTTCCACCGGGCCGTGCACATCCAGCACCATGGTACGTCCCAGCAAATGCATGCTGCTGATCAGGCCCATCAACCCGAGGTAGTGGTCGCCATGCATGTGGGTGATGAAGATCCGGGCGATGCGGCTCATGTTCACCTGCGCCATGCGCAAGCGCTCCTGCGTGCCCTCGCCGCAGTCGACCAGAAAGAGCCGCTCGCGCACGTTGAGCAGTTGCGCCGATGGATAGCGCCCCCTCGCGGGTAGCGCTGCCCCGGTGCCCAAGGTGGTCACCTCGAAACGCATGGGGAAGGAAAGTAAAAAGCCCCCGACGTATCGGGGGCTTTTTGTAAGAAGGATGAATGCATCTCAACGGTTCACCATCATCCGGCCCGTGTAGGTGGTGCCGGCCGCTTCAACACGGTAGATGTAGATGCCGCTCTCCAGGTCGTTCCCTTCGAAGACCACCCGGTTGGTGCCGGCCTTCCCTTGAACGGTCTTGCTCCAAAGCTCCCCGCCAACGAGGTTGAACACCTTGATCTTCGCCGTGGTGGCTTTCGTAAGGCCGAACTCGATCGCCGTGCGGTCCGTGAAAGGATTGGGAACGTTCTGCACCTTGCCCAACTTGGCAGCCGTGGCATTCTCCACTGCCGTAGTGTTATCACCGATGACAATGCGGTAGCCTGTGAAGCTGAACGGTGTCGACTGTGACGAGCCGAAGATGTTCAGGTAGGCCGTGACCTCGATCGAGATCGGAAAGGTTCCCATCACGGTCGGTGTCCCCTCCAGCAGGCCACAGCCCAAGGTGGAGGAGAGATATGTGCACGGTGCGCTGGTCTGGGAGTTACAACCCATCACGATCCCGGGAGGAAGGCCGTTCAGCTGGTCCAAGCGTACGGAGTCGATCGTCACAAAGGCAGGGTATGTCGGATCGATCAAGCTGGCTTGGTGAGGGATCAGCAAGTTCAGCGTATCGCTATAGAACACATTCACCATGCCCGGGGCGAAATTCACTGTGGTGTCCGGCCAAACGCCATACACGCTATCCGCGTAAAGTGCGTTCGGGACGCACTGAGCAAAGGAGTTCAACGATACCGCCGCAAGGGTTGCCAAGAGTAGGGTTCTTACCATCTGATCAGTCTTCTTTTTTGACGTCCTTCTCGATCTCTTCCATGTACAGCAGGTCAACGGCCTCCTCCACCGTAGGGGTGATGGACAGCACGCTTTCCAACTGGCTGATCTGTACCAGCTTCATCACCGGCTCCTGCAACGAGCAGATCACCAATGAGCCATTGACGCCCTTGCACAGGCGGTTGGCGACCAACAGGGCGCTCAATCCGGAGCTGTCGCAGTAGCGCGTCTTGCTCATGTCGATGACGATGTTTCGCACGTTGGTCTTGTTCAGATAGACCAGTTCGCTCTTGAGTTCGGGCGCGCAGGTCGTATCGAGCTTGTCCACGTTCGTGGACACCAGCGTGTACTTGTCCTTATTGGCGATGGTGAAATTCATGTGCGATGCCTTTTACAAGCGTTGCGGTCAAAGATAATCAGCCACTGCAATGAGGGACATTGCGGTCCGGAATAATCATAAGCAGCCCGAAGTCCGTTCAAACCGGGGGTGTCCGGCCCTTCCGGAGCAGCATTCCTCCGTTCCTTTCCGCAGGCCTGCCGGGGCTTTACGACCGACCGGCGCGGTCCAACCCGCCCGCGAGCAGGAACAGCACCGCCATCCGAACGGCCACTCCGTTCTCCACCTGTTCCAGGATGATGCTGCTGCTGCTGTCCGCCATTTCGCTGGTGATCTCCACCCCGCGGTTGATCGGTCCCGGGTGCATGATCACGATCTCCTTACCGATGGTATCGTAACGCTTCCGGTCCAGGCCGAAGAGCATGGCGTATTCCCGCAAGGAAGGGAAGTTCGCCACCCCGTCGCTGCCTTGGCGCTCCAGTTGGATCCGCAGCATGTTCGCCACATCGCACCAACGCAGGGCCTCGTCCAGGTCGTGCGTCACGTGCACGCCCAGTTCCTTGGCATAGCGCGGCATCAGTGTAGTGGGTCCGCAGAGCATCACCTCCGCACCCAGCTTCCGCAGGCAGAGGATGTTGCTCAAGGCCACGCGCGAGTGCAGGATGTCGCCGACGATCGCCACCTTCACGCCTTTCACCTTGCCCAGTTTCTCGCGTATGCTGTAGGCGTCCAGCAAGGCTTGCGTCGGGTGCTCGTGCGTGCCGTCGCCGGCATTCACGATGCGTGCGCTCACGTGCCTGCTCAGGAAGACCGCCGCGCCCGGATCCGGGTGGCGCATCACCACCATGTCCACTTTCATGGATAGGATGTTGTTCACCGTGTCGATCAGGGTCTCCCCTTTCTTGGTGCTGCTGCTGGCGCTGCTGAAGTTCACCACGTCCGCGCTCAGGCGCTTTTCCGCCAGCTCGAAGCTGATGCGGGTGCGGGTGCTGTTCTCGAAGAAAAGGTTCGCGATGGTGATGTCGCGCAGCGAAGGCACTTTTTTGATCGGCCGCGAGAGCACCTCCTTGAAGCCGTCCGCTGTGCGGAAGATCAGCTCGATGTCCGCAGCTGTGAGGTCGTCGATCCCCAGGAGATGGCCGGTGCTCAGGAGTTCGCTCATCGTGCAACCTGTTTAAGAGACACGCGGTCCACGCCATCGCTCTCCTTCCACTCCACTATGACGTGCTGCCCGTCGATGCTGTCCACGGAGCGGCCCACGAAATCCGGTTGGATCGGAAGTTCCCGGCTGAAGCGGCGGTCGATGAAGACCATCAGTTCCACCGAGCGCGGACGTCCGAAAGCGAGCATGGCATCCAAGCCGGCACGGATGGTGCGGCCGGTGTAGAGCACATCGTCGATCAGCACCACGCGGCGACCGTCCAAGCTGAAATCGAGTTCCGTGGTTCCAGGGATCGCGGTGACGGCGCGTTCGCGGAAGTCGTCGCGGTGGAAGGTGATGTCGAGCTCTCCGTAGGTGATCTCCTTCTCGCCGGTGATGCGGAGCAGCTCGTTCCGCAGGCGGCGGGCGAAGAAGACGCCGCGGGGCTGAAGGCCGATCAAAGCCGTATTGCCCAGATGCCCGCGATCCTCGATCAATTGATGGCAAAGGCGCTGCACCGTCAGGTCAAAGGCGGTGGACTCCAGGATGGTGAGCGCCTGCATTGCGCGGCGAAGATAACCGGACAGCCGCATCGACAAGAAGATCGATGAGAGTCGTTTGGGTCTCCCCTCCTTCCTAAAAGGAGGGGTTGGGGGTGGTTTGCTCGCTCATTGAATGCCTTGGCCGCGACGGGGAACCACGGACCGTGCTCCGCCGAAGCGGCTACGCCCAGGCGAGTCCACAAGGATGCACACGGATGGATGCTTGGGTCTCCCCTCCTTTCTTCAAGGAGGTGTTGGGGGTGATCCATTCGCTCACGGAATGCCTTGGCCGCAATCTGGATGCCAATCCTGTAAATCCTGTGATCCTGTCCCAAGTCCTTGTCCCCCATCAGCGTCCATCCCACTTTCTGCGTTATCCGCGTTCCATTTTCGATCGGATACCGGTTCTTTGCACCATGTCCTCTTCTCCCAAAAAGATCCTGCTCGTCTGCCTCGGCAACATCTGCCGCTCCCCCATGGCCGAAGGGCTGCTGCGCGAAATGGCCAAGCAGCGCGGGCTGGACATCCGAACGGATTCCGCAGGCACGGGCAATTCACACCTGGGCCAAGCGCCGGACCCGCGCGCACAGGCGGAGATGCGGAAGCACGGCATCGACATCAGCGACCTGCGTGCACGGCTCTTCACCCGCGCGGACTTCGAGCGCTTCGACCTGCTGCTGGCGATGGACCGGAACAACCTGAAGGACATGCAGCGCCTCTCCCCTTCCGACAGCCACGCCGCCAAGGCCCACTTGATGCTGGACTGGTCGCCGGACCGGACGGGAGCGGATGTGCCCGATCCTTGGTACGGCGGCAGCGAGGGCTTCGGGCCTGTACACGATATGCTGAAGGCCGCCATTTCCACACTACTTGACGAGATCGAACATGAAGGCTGAAGGCGCGCTCTACTTATTGCCCGTGTGGCTCGGCGATGAAGGCGGCACGGAGCTGCTGCCACCGGCGAACATCGCGATCGCGGAGCACGTGAAGCTGTTCTTCTGCGAGAATGAGCGCACCGCACGGCGCATGCTCCGCCGCATGTCCAGGACGATCGACCTCGATGCGATCGAGCTGCACCTCTTGAACAAGGACAGCACCACGGCGGAGATCTCGGATTTCGGGATCCTGTTGGGCACGCGCGATGCGGCGATCATCAGCGAAGCGGGTATGCCCTGCATCGCGGACCCTGGCGCGCGCTTGGTGTCCGAGGCCCATCGCCGCGGGGTGCGCGTGGTGCCGCTCACGGGGCCTTCCTCGCTCCTGCTGGCCTTGGCGGCTTCGGGCATGAACGGGCAGCACTTCACTTTCAACGGATACCTGCCACGGGAAACCGCGGAGCGCAAACAACAGATCAAAAAACTGGAGCAGGAAGCCCAACGCACAGGCGGCGCCCAGCTCTTCATCGAAACGCCTTACCGCAACGACACGCTTCTCGCCGACCTCATTTCCACCTGTACCGGCAACACCCGGCTCTGCTTGGCGATCGATCTGGAGCAGCCCGGCGGAAGCGCCATCACGCGCAGCATCGCCGTTTGGCGCAAGTCCGTGCCCACTTTGGGGAAGCGGCCGTGCGTCTTCATCCTGGGCGGTGAAGCTTAACTTCGATCCAAGGTTCCATGGCCTAAGGTCCATACCGTAGTTCCACTACTTCCGCCTTTGCACCTGCCGGTTTCGCTTACCTTTCACCCACAGCTTTCCGCTCCTCCCTTACCCTCTTTTCTTTACCTCCCTACCCGCTTCTCCTTACCCCGTCGCACTACATTTTCTCCAAGCATGATCGCACTTCCGCTGAACACCGATCCCTCCTATGTCGAGCCGCAGGTGGTGAGCCGCATGGACCGCTTCTTCCTCCGGCTGATCAATGACAAGCGCGACCTGCCGTTCCTTTACCTGATCCTCAAGGTCAGCTTCAGCATAGTGCCTTTGGCCGTGCTGCTCTTTCTGCCTTTCGTAACGGGCTGGGTTTGGCTCGGCCTTGCGGCGGTCTACCTTTTCGTGAACAATGTGACGTACAAAGGGCCCTTCGGCCTGATGCTGCATTGCTCCAGCCACCGGCCCTTGTTCAAGGCGAAGTACAGCCCTTTGAACTACCTGATCCCTTGGGTGCTCGCCCCCTTCTTCGGGCAATCGCCGGAGACCTACTTCGCCCACCACGTCGGCATGCACCATGTGGAGAACAACATGGAGGACGATGAGAGCAGCACCATGCCCTACCAGCGTGATTCCGGTGCGCATTTCACACGCTACTTCTTCACCTTCCTCTTCACCGGCATCTATACGTTGGCGGTCTACCACTTCACCAAGCGCAGCAAAAAGCTGGGCTGGCGCACGGTACGCGGCGAGCTGCTCTTCATCGCCTTCTGCACCGCGCTCTGCTTCGTGAACTGGCCGGCCACGCTGGTGGTCTTCATCCTGCCCTTCCTCGCCTTCCGCCTGGTGGCGATGGCCGGCAACTGGGTGCAGCACACCTTCATCTGCCCGGAACAACCGGCGAACGACTACCGCAACAGCATCACCTGCATCAATGTGAAGTTCAACCACAAGTGCTGGAACGACGGCTACCACATCAGCCACCACATCAACCCCACCCTGCACTGGACGGAGCATCCCGCGTACTTCCGCGAGCATCTGGACGAGTTCGCCAAGAACCGCTCGGTGGTCTTCGCCGGGCTGAACTTCCTGGACATCTTCATCCTGCTGATGAAGAAACGCTACGACACGCTGGCGGAACATTTCGTCAACGTGGGCGGCGTGTTCAAGGATGATACGGAGGTGATCGCCCACCTGAAGCACCGCATGGCGCCGATCCCCTTCCCGGCTGCCGGAGTGGAGGCCTTGGCGGCGTAAGCGAGAGGAAGATCCATTTCGCCGCCTACTTCAGGGCATCCGCCTTCACCGGAGCTTTTCGTTCCGAGTGACAGGTGTTATACCAATTCGTCATACAGAAGCAACTGATCTCCAAGCAGGATCGGCAGCTATACAAATTCCTGATCCGCTGATTCCTAATTCCGACTGCCGAGGAGCTTCTCTGAAATTAGGAATCAGGAGTTTGCGGATCCGTAGTGCCTGCGGAAATGTCGGCTTCTTCGGAGGTTCTTGTAATTCGAATTGGTATTACCGTTGCATGTGAGCGCTTTTCCTTTCTTTGCCCCATGCCGGAAAAAGACCCGCACGACACCCCTCTTCGTGCCCGTGTGTTCCACATCATCTTCGGAACGGATACGCCCAGCGGGAAACGCTTCGACGTGATCCTGCTCGTGACCATCGTGATCAGCGTGCTGCTTGTGATGCTGGAAAGCGTGCCGGATATCCGACTTCGATATGGCAGATACCTGTATATCGCGGAACTGGTCTTCACCGGCTTCTTCACCTTGGAATATGCAGCACGGATCTGGAGCACCCGTTGGCCCAAGCGCTACATCTTCAGCTTCTTCGGCATTGTGGACCTGCTTGCGATACTTCCCACCTACATCGGCCTCGTCTTCGTCGGGGCGCATTCGCTCATGGTGATCCGCGCCCTGCGGCTGCTCCGGATCTTCCGGGTGCTGAAGCTGGCCCGCTTCGTCTCCGAGGCCAACGTGATGGTGAAGGCGTTCCAGGCCAGCCGCCGGAAGATCACCGTATTCATCCTCACCATCCTCACCGTCACCGTCATCTTCGGCACGTTGATGTACATGGTGGAAACACCGGAATCGGGATTCACCAGCATCCCACGGAGCATCTACTGGGCGATCGTCACCCTTACCACCGTGGGCTTTGGTGATATCACCCCGCACAGTGCCATGGGCCAGATGATAGCATCCATCGTGATGATCCTCGGCTACGGGATCATCGCCGTCCCCACCGCCATCATGAGCGCTGAGATGATGCGCACGGGCAGCGACATTGGCATGGAATGCCAGAACTGCCACATCACCGATCACCTGAGCGATGCGGTGTATTGCCGGAAGTGCGGGACGGTGTTGCCCAAGGCGTAGCTTGTGGGAGGTGTTCTATTTCAGGGGGATATCCTCTCCACACCCGCGAGATCCATCGCCTCACTCCTTTATGAACCGCTTCACCTGCGTCTTTCCATCAAGGGTCTGAGCCACTGCGGCATATACACCCGTAGGCAAACCTCCCAAGTCGAGTACGACCTGACCGGGTATGGCACCGATCACACGTGCGTTGCGCCCTTGCATGTCGATCAAACGCAGATCAAAGCGCTGTCCGACAATTGAAACGGTAAAGAACTCCCCCGTCGGGTCAAGCAGCACTTGCAGTGCGGAGTTGTCCCATTGATGTTCGGCTACCGCATCCGCCTGTCCGCAAAGCGGCACCACCGGGCCGGGAACCGAACGGTCCTGTGCATTGCCATTACCTAATTGCCCTGACCCGCCCCATCCCCAGGACCATACCGAACCGTCGTTGCGACGCGCAAGGCAGAACGCATCACCGGCTTCAACGACCACAATACCGGTCGGCATGCTGGCTTGAACGGGAACATTGCTGTCCACCGTGGTCCCGTTGCCAAGCACTCCGGTGAAATTCCGTCCGCAGGTCCATACAGTGCTATCGGCCAAGAGCACCGCGGAGAATTCGGAACCCGATGCGATAACCGTTGCGCTCCCGGGCAAGGGCATCTGGACCGGCACATTGCTATCCGCGTTCGACCCAATGCCAAGAACGCCATAAACGTTCGAACCCCAGACCCAAACCGTACCATTACTGCGCAAGGCCATGGAATGGGAACGGGAGGCGGATATGGCGATCACGCTATCGAGGCCGGGCACTTGCACCGGCGCGTTCTTATCCGATGCATTACCGATACCGAGCTTACCGCTGGAATTACTGCCCCAAACCCATACAGTGCTGTCCTTGCTCAAAGCCATGCTGTAGTCAAAACCTGCGGCTATGGCGGTGATGCCGGTCAAGTCATGTACTTGCACGGGGACGTGTGAATCGGTATTGGTGCTATCACCGAGTTCGCCCCAGAAATTGTAGCCCCAATCCCAGACCGTACTGTCCACAAGCAAGGCCATGCAATGAAAACCACCTGCAGAGACCGCCAACGCGCTACCGATGCCATTGACCTGCACGGCGGTCATGCTCGGAGTGGTGCTCGCGTTACCTAATTCCCCGTAGCTGTTCTCACCTCTGCTCCAGACATGACCATCAGCGGTCAAGGCCAGTACGAAACTCCCCTCGCCCATCGAAACAGCCACAACGTGTGTAAGGTCCGTCACGCTGACGGGTAGATACCGCTGTATAGCCGTGCCATCGCCTAACACGCCGAAGCCATTGTCCCCCCACGCGTTCATGGTGCTGTCACTGCAAATGGCAAAGGATGAATAGGCCCCAGCGCTCAGGCGTTGCGCATGCAGCTGCAGGGCGGGGGCCGCCGCGAGGAGAAGGAGAGTCCATCGTGCTTTCATGGTTCATGATGTTTTATGGAGGAGGCCCTATTCCTCCGTCATTGCCTTATCAAATGTATTGGGACAGCTAGGCGGAAGGGAGCGGTGTTCATAATAAATTATCGCCACGAACGAATTTCCTCCGATGCCACTGCCGCATCCCACGGCGTGTTGGCACGACCATGCCGTTCGCGCTACTTATGGAAGAATATGGCGCTCCCCGTTCCTCGTTCTTGTCTTCGGAACAAGCGCCGACCGCCAGATCTTTCGAAGCACCCTCCAGGCGATGTACAGTAGCAGCAAAACGCCTACGAAGGCCACCACCGGTAGCAAGAAAGCCGCTACGCTCAGGCCGATCGCGCCGCCGGTCTCTGCCGTGCTGACTGCACTGTTACCCAGACCGCCCGTGGTCCCCGTGCTTGCCAAACGCGTTGCAGCGGTCCCGGCGCTGATCAGGCCCGCAGCACCACCGCCCGCGATCAGGGCCAAGCCCCAGCCATACAGCGGCGGAAGGTCACCAAAGGCACTAACGGCGATCAACGTGCCGGCAATGGTGCTTAGCGGAACCGCGATAACGTCCAAGGCATGATCAACGAAAGGGATGTAATACGAAACCAGTTCCACGACCGTGGCAATGCCCAAGGCGATCATGGCCGGCCAAGAGCCCATCCATTCAAAATTCTCGTGCAGCCCTCCTATCCCAAGGTTGAAGTGCGCGAACACACTGGCAACGAACAACGGCAGGAACACGCGAAGGCCACACGCCGCCGCAAGGCCGATGCCGAGCACGATGGAAAGTGCTACGGGGTAATAGGACTGCATGGGCTACAAGGTTATGATTTTGTCGGTTCCATGGCGGAAAACCGTGCATTCAATTTGGCACCTAGCTAATAGACTTTAATGGCCCCCGATGGCCGGGTCAGCCTACCCCATATCGTCAATGAGATCCCGGATGACCGGGTCCCTCGGCGCTTCACGGCCAATATCATCAATGAGATCCCGGATGGCCGGGTCCCTCGGCGCTTCGCGCCGCCCGGCCTCCGGGAG
This sequence comes from Flavobacteriales bacterium, assembly GCA_038234075.1. GTDB lineage: Bacteria > Bacteroidota > Bacteroidia > Flavobacteriales_F > PHOS-HE28 > PHOS-HE28. The sequence goes on from JBBSUV010000034.1 coordinate 24,421, forward strand.
ACGATCGTGGGTGAAATACCTTCGCACCAATGCAACTTAACAACTACTTCGCCGGCGAATTGGTCGCTGGCACTGGTAGGCAAACCGAGCTTCTTGACGCTTCCATCGGCGAGTTCATCGCAACCACCAGCAGCGGTATATAGTTTGGGAGTGTGATGCGTTCCTGGGTGTACATCATGACCAACAAACGGCACAATGTGCTGTACGTCGGGGTGACCTCTGATCTGCAACAGCGCGTGCTGCAACACAAGACCGGTTTTTTCCCCGATGCTTTCACGCTGAAATACCGCTGCCACGAACTCATCTGGTTCGAGGAGTTAGAAAATATTAAGGTGGCCAACGCCCTAGAGAAGCGCATTAAGCGCTGGAGACGTGCCTGGAAGGATGCCATGATCGCGAAAATGAACCCGGAGTGGAAGGATCTCAGTGAGGGTTGGTACGATACTCGGGATCTCACTCCATAACGTCATCCCGGAGCGCGGACGTTGCGGAGCAACGAGGCTCCGCGCATCCGGGATCTCTACAACAACTCTTGTTCGAGATCCCGCACGGCCAGGGTCAGCCCACCCAAGATCGTCAATGAGATCCCGGATGGCCGGGTCCGCGATCCTGCGGATCGCCCGGCCTCCGGGAGACGACCGTGGGTGAAATACCTTCGCCCCAATGCAACTACACAACTACATCGCCGGCCAATGGGTAGCTGGCACTGGCAAGCAAGCCGAGCTCCTTGACGCTTCCACCGGCGAACTCATCGCCACCACTTCTTCCGGCGGCCTCGACTTCGGCCACATGCTCCACTATGCCCGCGAGGTAGGCGGCCCTCCCCTGCGCAAAATGACTTTCCCGGAACGGGGAAGAATGCTGAAGGCCCTCGCCATGTACCTCATGGACCGCAAGGAGGAATTCTACCAGGTGAGCTACAAGACCGGCGCCACCAAGGCCGATAGCTGGGTGGACATCGAGGGCGGTATCGGCAACGTATTCGCCAACGCCAGCCTGCGGAAACAGCTCGGCAACATGCCCTTCTATGTGGACGGACCGCCCGTGCTCACCAGCCGTGGCGGCACCTTCATGGGCCATCACATCATGGTGCCCAAGGAAGGCGTGGCCGTACACATCAACGCCTTCAACTTCCCCATCTGGGGCATGCTGGAGAAGTGCGCCGTGAACTGGATGGCCGGGATGCCCGCCGTGGTCAAGCCCGCCACCGTTACCAGCTACCTCACAGAGGCCATGGTGAAGGCCATCATCGAAAGCAAGATCCTGCCGGAAGGCGCATTGCAGCTCATCGTCGGCAGCGCCGGTGATCTCCTCGATCATGTGGAAAGCCAGGACGTGGTCACCTTCACCGGCAGCGCTATCACGGGCCGCATGCTGAAGGTGCACCCGCGCATCATCGAAGAAAGCGTGCCCTTCAACATGGAGGCTGACAGCCTCAACAGCATCGTGCTCGCCCCGGATGCCGTGCCCGGAACGCCGGAGTTCGACCTCTTCGTAAAGGAAGTGGGCCGCGAGATGACGCTGAAGTGCGGCCAGCGCTGCACCGGCGCAAGACGGCTCCTCGTGCCGGAGAACCTCGTGGAGGACGCACAGATCGCCATCGGGAAACGCCTCGGCGGCACCGTGATCGGCGACCCGCGTGCCGAGGGAGTGCGCATGGGCGCGCTCGCCGGACCCACGCAGCGCAAGGAAGTCCGCGAGCAACTCGCCAAGCTGATGAAAGGCAGCGAGGTCGTCTACGGCGATCCCGATGAGGTGGACGTTACCGGTCCGCCGGACGGCGGACACAAGGGCGCCTTCATGAGCCCCATCCTGCTGCTGAACAAAGACCCGTGGAAGAACCGCGTGAGCCACGAGGTGGAGGCCTTCGGGCCGGTGAGCACGCTGATGCCCTACAAGGACCTCGACGACGCCATCGCCATCAGCAAGCTGGGCAAGGGTTCGCTCGTGGCCACCATCGCCACCTACGACGAGAAACACGCGCAACAATTCGTCTGGGGCGCCGCCAACCACCACGGCCGCATGCTCGTGCTGGACCGCGACATGGCGAAGGAGAACACCGGCCATGGCTCGCCGCTGGCCACGCTCGTCCACGGCGGACCCGGCCGCGCTGGCGGCGGCGAAGAAATGGGCGGCAAGCGCGGCGTGCTGCACTACCTCCAGCGCACCGCCATCCAAGGCACGCCCACCGCTATCACCGCGCTCACCCAGCAATACCAGCAGGGCGCCAAGCAACACATTACGCCGAAGCACACCTTCCGCATGCACTTCGAAGATCTGCAGGTGGGCGATACCGTGATCACCGAAAAGCACACCGTGACGCTGGACGACATCGACAACTTCGCGGACCTCAGCGGCGACACCTTCTACGCCCACATGGATGCGAACGCACTCGACGGCACCATCTTCACCGGCCGCGTGGCCCACGGCTACTTCATCCTCAGCCGCGCAGCCGGCCTCTTCGTGGACCCGCCCAAAGGCCCCGTGCTGCTCAACTACGGCATCGAGGAAGCGAGGTTCACGAAACCGGTATATCCGGGATCGACGATCCAAGTGAAATTCACGGTCAAGGAAAAAGTCGATCAGGAGAAGAAGGTGGTGACGGAGGATTCCCCGAAGGGTGCAGACATCGCTACGGGGATTGTGAAGTTCCTTGTCGATGTCGTTGACGAAACAGGTGAAACGGTTGCCATCGCCACCATTCTCACGATGGTCCGGAAACTCGATCAGAATTAGTCGCTGCGTAGATTTGAACAAACGAACGGGACCATGTCACAACTCACCTACCGCATCCTGATGACACGCGAGCCGGAAGGCGGCTTCACGGTAAATGTGCCGGCATTACCGGGCTGCGTCACCTTCGGTGAGACTATCGAGCATGCTATGGAGATGGCCAAAGAAGCCATTGAGCTTACGTGGAAACGCAGCAAGTGGACGGGAACGCGTCCTGATCACAACCCGCTTCGACCTATCTTTGGTAACATGAACCCTTCATCGGATCTCATATCGCGTATCACCACCGACGCCAACATCTGCCATGGTAAAGCCGTGGTCCGTGGTATGCGTTGGCCCGTCCAGAATGTGCTTGAACTTATGGCCAGCGGAATGACCAGCGAAGAGATCATGCACGACCATCCAGAGTTGGAAAAGGACGACTTTCTGGCTTGCCTGGCCTACGCCGCCAAGATCACCGAGGTCAAATCGATACATAGGGCAGCGCAGTGAATTGGTTGGTGGACACCCAGCTTCCGCATCAGTTGGCCACAGCGCTGAAGAAACGCGGCCAACCGGCGTTGCACGCTTCCGAACTTCCTGATGGGAATTTGACCAGCGACGAAGCGATCATCGAACACGCGGATCGCGAAAGCGCTATTGTGGTCACCAAGGACGCCGACTTCATTGCCGCATACGAGGTGAAAGGCGTCCCGAAACGCTTGCTCTATGTGGCCACCGGAAACATCCGGAATACCGAACTCATCTTCCTTTTCATGAGCCACCTGGACCTGCTTTGTCAGGAACTGAAGGACGGTGGCTTGGTAGAGATGGGGCGCAACAGCATCACTGTGCGATAGATGAGCGGTAAAGGTCACACCCACATGGATGTCAGCATGCTCGATGCGGGGCTTGTGAAGTTCACCGTGAAGGCGTTATCGTCCCGCCAGCGCGGGAAGAAGGTGGAGCAGGCCTGTCCCGCCGCAGCCATTCGCGAAGGCGGGAAGAAAAAGCCCAAGACGGAGGATTCACCCAAGGGTGCGGATATTGCTTCCGGGATCATCAAATTCCTTGTTGATGTTGTAGACGAAACAGGTGACACTGTAGCCATCGCCACCATCCTTACCATGGTGAAGAAACTCGATCAGAATTAATAGCTGCGTAGATCTGACAAACCAACGGGACCATGTCACAGCTCACCTACCTCATCCTGATGACACGCGAGCCGGAAGGCGGCTTTACGGTCAATGTGCCGGCGCTGCCTGGCTGTATCACCTTTGGTGAGAATATCGAGAACGCTATGGAAATGGCCAAAGAAGCCATTGAGCTTTACGTGGAAACGCTGCAAGCCGATAGCAGCGCGAAGGCTTGACCAGAACCAGCGTGCGCTACCTTTGAGATCATGAAAGTCCCGGTGAACTATGTGAACGATGCTGAAGGCAACATACAAGCTGTTCAGATCCCAGTGCAGGACTGGAAGGAGCTATTGGAAAAAGTACGCCACTACGAACAGTTGCTCAAGCTCCGTTCAACGTTGAGCACTGCACTTTCGCAAGTCGAACGGATCCGCTCTGGCAAGTTGAAGAAGCGGACCCTAAAGGACGTATTGCGTGAAGCATAGGGTCATACCCACGCCCGCGTTCGAAAAGGAATTGAGGCCGCTCCTTAAGCGTTATCGTTCCTTGGCCAAGGACCTGGGTGCATTGGAGAAAGAGTTGCAAACGCGCGCCCCTATTGGCACGAGCATTGGCCATGGGCTGTACAAGATCAGGCTGGCCATTACCAGCAAAGGCAAGGATAAAAGTGGTGGTGCTCGGGTCATCACCTTTGTCGTTACGGAAGACCACGAGGTTTACCTGCTCAGTATCTATGACAAAGGCGACTACGATACCGTGGATACCAAGGCCATGAAATTGCTGGTCGCCGAAATGAGGAACCAGAAACGCAATGGATGACGCGATCTTACTTGCCACACCATACACACCAAATGCCCAAAGGTCACGTGCTACTCTCGTCCCGCGATCGCGGAGAGAACGTGGCGCAGGCTTGTCCCGCCGCAGCTTGCGAAGGCGGGAAGAAGAAGCCCAAGACGGAGGACTCACCGAAGGGTGCGGATATCGCCACTGGAATAGTCAAATTCCCTGTTGATGTCATTGACGAAACTGGGGAGACTTTGGCTATTGCTACGATCTTGACGATGGTGCGGAAGTTGGACCAGAACTGATGGAAATCAAGCTCACTGGAAACGAGGACGCGCGGGAAATCTTTCGACTACGAACTGCGGGTGATAAGGTCTTCCTCGTGAGTCGGAAGACATTATTAAGACTGATAGAACGGTTTGTCGGCGGCGAAGTGGATGCCAAGCAGGTGGAGGGTTACGCTGATGCTGTTGAAGTAATGGATGACGTGGAGAATGAAGATGGTTATGAGGAATTGATCGCGACTATTCTCTTCCAGCTATCCTCTCCAGAGATCAATGGCAGCTTGACGCCGGATGAAGTTGAACGGATTCTAGGGCTGTTGAGGAAATGACGAAGAGCTGTGTGAAGAGCTTGTTGGATGAGACCGGCGAGACCGTGGCCATTGCTACGATCTTGACGATGGTGAGGAAGTTGGATCAGAAGGGATGACGGGCTTGAACGCTCTTGATTCTTTGGGCGCGACCCCGGCTCATCCTTCGGCTCCGCTCTGCTTCGCTCAGGAGCAGCCGGGGTCGCGCTTTCCGCTGCAAGTCCTCGGCTGGATTACCAGCCTGTGGGCTTTCCGCTGCAATCGCTCACGCGGAATACCAACAAATCACGACTGCGCAAATTGGTGGGCGAACCAGTGTGAGCTTCGCACATTGTCCGCGTCCTGTGCTAAGCTCTTTTGAAGAGCTTCTATCTGAGGAAGTGGCATTTCCTTTTGAAGTTGCTTGGCCTTTGTGTAAAAGTCCGTGAAACTGTCTTCTCCAATGTGATCAGCGACTAGACATAATAGCACTGACACGAACGACATATCACATGTTGGAATCCGTGCCGTTTGCAAACAGGGGTGATTTTCAACAACGACTAAAGGCTCGGTAGAGAGGTTCTGCACTTCGTGCTCTTCCAAATTGATACTTTCATCCGAAATTTGAGCATGGAATATGCTGTGGTCTCGCTTCGGTTTGGGGTCGAAATCAAGGTGGACCGCTTGCCGAAGAACCAAGTTGCCGTCGCTTGAACTCAGGTAGTTCACACGTACGGTTGAGCGCAGAAGTTCATAGTTCTCGTTATGAACTGTCTCTTCCACCTGAACCAGAATGCTCACTCGCTTTGGCGATCCTGGGCGTTCAGGCCAATCCTTGCAATGGAGCTTCCAATTGACCTCGGTTGTGCCGGTTGGACCTTTGGAGAATGACATGTCCGCGTTTCCCGAAGAGAACACGAACCCTCCTGACGCATCACACGAAGCCGTAAATGCATCGACTACGGCAACATACTTCTGACGCTTGGTATAAGCTAAAATCGGTTCCGTTCCCATTGACAATGCGGGTCAAAGCCATGGAACCTGTTGGTCATAGACTGTCTTCCCGATCCGGGTGAGATCAGCACCACGAGGGAACCATGTCAACCCAGGTTTTGAGTTCTCATAGCTTACCGGCTCTTGTTTGAGGAAGCAGTAGTATCCTGCCTTCCTCTCTCTCTCTTCGTAGCACTTGCTTTGAGCCACTTCAATATTCAAGGATGCGGCGGCATATGACCGGCCATCTTCCTTTCCTCCTGCTCCGATAATTGAGTCCAATGTGCTTCTCCACCAAAGTGTCGGTTTTGCTTGTGCAAACGGTCCCTGATACAAGGCATCAGCGAAGAGATCACGTAGCTCCGACTTTGCGATAAACTCATCTTTGTCGATGTTCAGATAGCTCGATGCAGCAACAGAATCTAGAACAATGCCAGGGAATCTGAGCACAGAGTCCCATAGCCAGTAACCCAGAAAGCAGGCAAGCCGTCGTATGTTCTCTGAGTTCTCCACTTTCTCCACGCGAATCAAGGAATTCAACCGACTCTGATCACCTGAAGCGTAAAGGGCGATCTTGTCTGCGAGGTGAGGCATCTCGAGGATATTTGCCAGATTCTTTGCGAGGGCCGTTTTCTCCATTGGTCCTACTTGTGCCGTCAACAACGCTCTTTCAATCAAATCAAACCCCTTTGCAATTGCCACGACTTTCTCCGAGAAAGCATCGTCCCTATCAAGTCGAATGCAGGCTTCTCGATACCGCCCTTCACGCACAAACTCATCCACGGTAGCTCTTTCCCCTCGAGCATAGCCACACTCAGGGATGCCCATAATATCTGCTACGCGTTGTACTGTTGATTCAGAGAGGCCACCGTACTCTGGGAAAGCCGATAGGTCTCGATCTGCTACAATAAGGGAAACACTATCCTCCAACCCCTTCAAGTCCTTGATAAGCCTTACCTCATGCATGCCCTCAGATAGGCCGCCTTTACCTATTGGGAAAACACTAACAACTCCTTCGTCGCCGAGAGTCTCTTTAATTTCCTGAATAGCCGAATCCCTGTTAGTGCTTCGGTCGTCAATCACAAGAATGTTCAGTGCCATAATCAAGCTACTTGAGTGGAAGTGTTACACGGAAACAGGTTGAATATCCTGCGGGGATATCGTCCCTGATTTCAACCGAACCGTTCAGCTCGGAGACCATCTGCTTTACCAGCGTTAACCCTAAACCCATACCCGAGCCTAGTGGATTCTCGACGTCTGAAGTAGTAGTGTACAGGGGGTCCCAAACACGCTTACGCATGTCCTCTGGTATCCCAGCCCCGTTATCCATTACCTCAATGACGTGCTTACCCCTCTCATTCCAGCCACGGAAGGTGATTTGAGGCGCTTGGACGCTTTCGCGAACAGCAATGACCGCCTTGATGGCATTGGTGTAGAGGTTCAGGAGCATGCCGCTATAGGCCGTAATCGGGAGTGGTGGGGTTGTTACATCAGCATCGATTTCGTTACGAACAGCGATACCCCGCGCCTTCGTGAAATGGTTGAAGCGGTCGACTACGACGGTGACTTGGGCGCTTGCTGGGAGTGGCTTATTTTCCAGTGTTTTTGCATTTGCAACGAATAGTCTTGAGTAATCCAAGTATCCCTTGAACGTGCTCACTCTTTCCTCGATCTCATTGGCCGTCAGAGCAAACTCCGGAAATTTCTTAGCGTGCTTTCGCAGATCCTTAACTGAATTCTCCAACTCGTGGACGATGGCCTTGCTCTCATGGGTCATGAAGCCCGCTACAATGCCAAGCAGACTCATGTTCAAAAGTCCCTTTCGTGCCTGGGAAGCATATTCCTCTTGTGCATCGACCCTGTCTGAGATTCGCGCGTACTCTTTAACAATTCGAGCTTTGTCCCCTTTTGTGAGTGTTGGACTTGCCTCGATCGTCTTGATTGCACGCTGGATATCTTCTCTTGCAGATTGAGCCGCTTCCTCTGCCAATCGTGCTTCGATCTGATGGAGCTTCTTCTTGTCCTCATTCGCCAAGAACTCGATACCTGCACGAACAAACTCCTGCAACTGGTCAAAGGCCGTGTTCTTGAGGAAGCCCTCCCTGTCCATGGATGGAACTAAGTCCTTTGGCTCTTGATGCGAAGAGAGGGGCTGAGACTCAAGGAAGACCGCGCCTACGAGCTGGTAGTTGTAAGGTGTGTTCAAGGCGGGGTTTGCCCCGGGATCGGCTTTCTCTAAGGCAGACATCTCGAAATGTTCCTTCGCGATATCCGTTCGCCAGTCACGTTCGCTATGTGCTTTATCACTGTCGAGACTCAGCCAATCATCGTCCTCATAACCAAAGGGCTTTATCCGGAAGCCATGGTCCACAACGGCCACGCCCCAATTATCCCGAACCCAAGCCCAAGCCTCTTGGCCCTTCACACCTTTCCCACTGAACACGCCCTTTCTGCGCGGAAAGAACCTGATGTCAGCGAAGAAGCCGTTCGTTATCGTCGTCGGGACTTTGAGCTTCAACTCTTTGGGGTCGGAAGCATCGAAGAACCAAACCTTATAGACAAGATCTTTGCCCGTCAATTCAATGGTCAGCTTCGCCCAAAAGTTGCCCAGAACCTGTGCGGCTAGATCAACATTCTCCGTTTCAGTCTCGCTATCGCCAGGAAGGCTTATTTGGAACCCGGGATCTTTCTTTACGCCCTTGCGCGACAAGCTGAACCTACCGCGTTCCAGACCAGTGATCGGAGAAACCATGCTCAGGACATTTGTCCGCAGCTCCTTTGATTGGGCGAAGGCGCCCTCTCCTTTCATCTCGCTGATTCGAAGCGTCGTTCCGGTCACTTCATTGTCCGCGACTTTGAATAGCTTGAATTTGACCTTCTCATCGTTGATGTTCGTGGAATCATCCAACCGGTTCCAGTCAAATTCGGCTACCAGTCTAGTTTTGTGGCGGAGCTTCTTGTCAAATGCGATCGATTCCAGTGTAAGGTGGTCGCCCAAAGAGCGCACTGCAAATCGACCAATGCCCTTGGCGCCGGTCATTTGTCGCTCATATATCGGCGAGATCGTGCGGTCCACCTTGCTCGAGGTGGCAATTCGCATCCACTTCTCACGGAAGTCTGTCAAGGTCATGCCATGGCCTTCATCGGCGACGACCAATATTCGTCCCTTGTTTTCCAAATGAACCCGGCAGACAGGTGAATCGGCATCAAACGAATTCTTCACGAGTTCGACCAATGCCACTTCAGGACTGGCAACGAGGCGCAGCCCGAGCTCTTGCAAGAGCCTGCCTTCCGCCTGAAACGGGATGCTTCCGGTCTCGAGCGTTGCCTCAGCCATTGTTTCCTTGACATGCTCCAAACTCGTGAAGCACCGAGTTCATTTGCTTCACTTCGATCTTCTTCAGTCTACCAGCATGCGCAACAACTTGCTTCTCGAAATCGATGCCCAAGAGATATTGCTGTAGGATGCGGAGAGGCAGACGCCCCTCTGAATGGATCCCGAACGCTGACCCAATCGCTTTGGCACCGATGCTGTTAAGCAAAACCTTTGGACCGTAGTTTACAAAGCCTGAAGAGAAAATCAGCTGAGGAGTGCGATGAGGAAGATAGTTGTACCAAGGCGTCTGATTCCGACAGGTATAGTTGTCCCGCGCCTCTTTAGGGATTGAATCCAGATACCCGCTGAGAGCCTTGCTCTTTCTCGATTCGTGGGACTTGATCAACCAGCATCGCTCACCTGCGTCAATGAAGTGTTTCTTGAAAGCGGCTTTGGAGAGAACCCGGAGTTCCCGTGGAGTGTCTTTCAAACTTGTAACACAGGGAATAACGTCATTCAAGCCCAAGCCGTGATGCCTGCGTTCTCCATCGGTCAAGGTGAATACTTTTTGGGAACCAGGGCTCAACCCACGCAGTGCCCAAATGCTCCCTCGATTCTTGTACGAGAGTACCTTAGCCTCTGATCCAGTAACGCCTTGCCGTTGCGTGATTTTCAACTGCCTTGAAACATCGTAGTAGTTCCACCGTCCGAGCTTTGAACTCTTGTCGATGACACTAATTGAAGCTGTCGTAAGAACGTTCGGGAAAACCGTTTCCTTAAAGCGGTAGACAGAGACGTCCCAACCCTGTGATTCAATATACTTCCGGATCGCCTTGGCAGAAGGTCTTGAAACCCACTCAAACGGAACTACGAGTGCCACCAGTCCATTTGGCAAGGTGCGCATCATGGCCAGACACAAGAAATAGAGATATAGGTTTGAGTGCTTGTTCAGCGAAATTCCGAGGGCCTCATTGATCTCGTCAACAGTATCATTCTTTCAAGGCGACCCGATATCGTGGTGTCGGACATATGGCGGGTTACCGATACACAAGTCATAACCCGTCCGGTTATCCTCAAAAGCACAACCATAGGTCAAGCTCACATTGGCCGGCAGTGTACGCTTGGGCCAACGACTACGGTCGATCTCGATACCATCGTATTTGCCAAAACTGCCGGCCAATGCGAACCTGCAATCACCGGCCCCAAAATCAATGACTTTGTTTGGTTGTGCTTTGTGCTCATTGACCAAGTTCCAAACGAGCGAAACCACCTCCGCTGGTGTCTCTACCTGGGAGTGACTTAATTCGTAGTGCGTCTTCCGACTGATCATATACCCCCGCGTTTCAGCCACAAAGTAAGGCGCTGCACCTTTACCATCCCTATGCCATTCGGATAGTCACTAACACCGGAGTACTCATTGTAACTCGCGGGGCAATCCGACTACAGCCGATCATACTTCGTCGCCACACCCCGCGCCTTCTCCACCGGGTACTTCGCCGCATTCTTCAGAAGCTTCCCGCGCAAAGCCTCTTCGATATCCACATCCAAGTCGTGAGTGAGATAGCTCAGCAGAATAGCGATGTCTGCGATCTCATCAGCAATGGCCTCATGCCGTTCAGCAGCAATGGCGGGGAGGTTGGCATCGGTGGCCCATTGGGTGTGCTCCATCAGCTCGGCGGCTTCGAGGGCAATGCTTGTCGAGAGTGTCCGCAGGTTGTGGAACTGTTCCCAGTCGAGCTCCTTCCGAAAGGCCAGCAGGTCTTGAAGTAATTGGTCGCTCAGCATGGGCTGTGGGGTAACGTCATCCGACGAATCGTTCTTGGAGGTGCCACTTGAGGAATGCCGGATCAGGTTGGTCGGTGATGCGCTCGGGCATCACGGCCAGTAGCTGGTCGTGCAAGCGGTAGTAGGCTTTGCCATTAAAGTACTTGTCCTTGATCTGGTCGCTTACCCGAACCCGCAGCTCGGGTGTCACGGTCACGAGACCAGCATCGAAGAGCTTGTGGAAATCGGAACGCAACAACATGCCGTTGGAGATCCGGTGCGGACCGCCTTCGCCATAGGCCTGGATATGTGCGGCCTCCAATACGGGGAAGGTTGATTCACCCGTAATGGCGCATCGTCTCCCGTAGGCTTCACTCACCAGTACCTTGAAAGCACCTTGGCCCAAGCGGCTTCGGGTCAGGAAGAGTTCACCGAAACGTGGGGCATCTCCGTACTCCGCGGACGGTTCTTGCAACAGTCCCTCGATCTCTTTCAGCTGAACACGCTGGTGCACCTCGTTCCAAAGCCAAGCGCCTTCCTCGGTTTCCGTGTCGAAGGTTTTGCCCTGGACAATTGATCTTGACCAAGCAGGCAACTCGATCCATTGATCCTTCGGGAAGAAGAATGGCTCCACCAACACATTGCAGCCTATTTCAAGTGGGCCTTTTGGAAGCCTTCGGTATTCTCGGATCGTCTTATCGAATACGCGGAACGATGGAGCTCCATTCTTCTCCCCGAAAGCGTCCCAAGCCATTTCCAACGGGAGGGAAGAATACTGAATGAAGGTACCGCCGCCAGCGATATGGTTGAATGGAGCCTTCAACTTGAACAAGAAGGGCGTGCCAGCGGGTAATGTTTTGAAGTACGGTCCTGGAGATGGCCTCCAGAAATTCACCTCATCGTAGTTCTCTTCCGAAAGGAACTTGTACCAGTTGTTGTCGGTGACCCCGGCCCAGAGCTTCATTCCCCCAAAGAAAGGCAAAGGACATCCACTGTACAATCGTTGATCTGGGCTTGGGTGGTTTTGATCATCCGGCGAAGCCCGCGTCCCTATGGCTATTGTGCGATCAACCGTGCCGAGCCAACTATGGAACGACCATCCCACAAGCGGACGAGATAGATGCCGGATGCCAAGTCATTCCTGAGGAGGATGTATTCCTGCGTCCCGCTCCATGTATTGGAACGGACCATCCTGCCGAAGGCATCGAAGAGTTCCAAACGATAGGAGGATGCGGCAGGCCCATCGAGCCGGATCATTACCGATCCATCGAACGGATTGGGGTACATGGAGAACATGCGTTCACGGCTTTCGGGCTCGCTCACACCGGTGATGAGGAATGGCGCAGAAAGGGTGACACAGCCATGGATGCTGGTAACTTCCACCGTGTATTGCCCCGATGCTGTTGCGGTAATGGTGGCTGTATGCTCCGGGAGTGCCGCGCCGTTGAAGTACCATTGGTACCCCTCACCCGGGGTGGCGCTAAGCTGGCCCGGCTCGTTCTCATTGATCTCCACCTGCCAAAGGTTACAATCCACCAACGTGGTGGTGGTGGAATTGGTGATCACCGGCGGGTTCAGGTCGAAGTAGATCTCGGCGCAATTCTGGATCAGGGTGAGGTTTGGCAGGTCCTCTTCCAGCTTGATGCGGAACGAGAAGAAACCTTGGCTACCCAATAGGTCACTGCCACTGTCCGGCAGCATGATGTTATTGAAATACACCACCAGCTCGCCTCCGGGTTCCACGGAGATCTGGTCCGGCTGGTGGGAGTAGCCGGTCACTTGGATCACCCCGCGGTCCAGATCGGCCGAGAGTTGATCACGCAACATCACGTTATAGGCCGGTGCGGTACCCGTGTTCTGAAAGCGGACGACATAGTCCAGGTAAGCTTGGTCGATAGGCACTGCGCCATACGGACCATAGCCCGCAGGGAGGACCGCCTTGTCGTTGGGGTCTACGGCGCATAACAGGATGGTACTATCCGTGTGCTGGAATTGCCCTGTGAGGACCCCGGTGGTATCGAAGGAGGTCACATGCAGGACGTTCTTGATCTGCTCGCCCACATGCGCCACGGTCGGCAGGCTTACATCGAGATGGAGCGTCCGCTGGCCCAGATATTCGAGCTGGCCCAGGTCCCAGGAGAGGGTGCCATTCGGTAAGAGGGTGGCTGCCGGTACTGAACCATTGAAGGTGAGCAGGCTGTCCAAGGTCATTTCAACGACCAGTTGGTCTTCCCGTGTGCCTTCGTTGAGCAGTGTGACCCACAGCGATGTGTTGCTTCCACAAAACCCGGGAGAATTAACCACCCCGGTGCTGATCACGCTTGTATCTGCCAAAGGCATGAACCCGAAGTTGATATCCGCTGCGGTCGGTACCTGAGCGCTCAGATCCAACGCGTAGGACGAGGGACTGGTGGATTGCGACCAGTAGGGAGAAAGCACTTGGGCACTGACCTGCACCGGGCCGATGCCGGAGAAAACCGTATACGCTCCATCATTTCCGGTGAAGGCATAGTAGGAAGTGGGGGCTGTAGCGACCGGAACGGTCGGAAGGCCGACTTCCCCGGCACCCTGAATGCCGTCGCCATCCAGATCCGCGAACACATGACCGGTAACCTGGAACGGATCACCGAGGAAATTCTCAAGCCAGAACAAGGAAGGAATGCCCGGGACATTGGATAGCCGACCATAGATCACGTCCGGATCGCCATCACCATCCACGTCATGTATCGTCACCATCGGTGAGCCGCTCTCCATATCCGCTCCCACTGTCAGGTTGAATGGTCCTTCGAATGTGCCAGCGCCATCATTCATGTACCAAAGGTCCCCATTGTTGGCAGCAAGCACGAGGATATCGATGTCGCCATCGCCGTCCATATCGAACAGTTCCGGCCGCGGGGATCCCGTGCTCGTCCCGGATACTACTTGCACCAAGCTGTTGTAGGCCCCTCCCTCCCTTTCCGTCCAGGACACGTTCCATCCCAAGGAATACTTGAGGTACACAGCATCCAGATCGCCATCATTATCCAGATCGATCAGGGTCATCTCATCCCAATTGCCCACGGATGAAGTGGCTGGTGCGAAAGTCATGTTCCCAAGGCCCTTGTAGTACGTGCCGGGCACCACCAGGTCCTTGATCCCATCCTGGTCCAGATCCACGGCTTGAAGACCTGCGAAGCCACTAGGGAACGTGATACCCGTGCTGATCGCGTTGAACGTGCCGTCCCCATTGTTCCTGTAGAGCTTAATGGAGGAACTGCTCGCACCCGACACGGTCATGATGTCCGGGTAGCCATCCCCGTCAACATCCGCCAAGCTGTGGATCTGCGAGCCCGTCTGCGCTCCTGTAGCGAAGGAGGTCCGGGTGAACCCGCCACTTCCATCGTTCCAATGCGCAATTCCTCCACCAACGGGACCTGTTGTGATAAAGTCGATGTCGCCATCCTGATCAAGGTCGGCGGCATCGAATGACACGATATGCCCTTCGTCCGCATAGAGGGCTTTCATTCTACTGAACTCGCCATGGTCATTGGTGATGGACACCACCGTCCCCATGGCTCCGATGCTTGTGAGGAGTTCATCCTCACCGTCCCCGCTCAGGTCCGCCCACAACACCCGGTCGTTGAAACTCACCCCGGTGTTCATGACCAGGCCGCTGAATTCAAAAGCGCCGCTGCCGTTCAATCGGAACTTGGTGATCGAACTGGATGCAGGGCTGGCCACGATCAGGGATGTTCCGCTGCCTTCTTCAAACACCACCAAGTTCAATTGACCAGTGATGCCATTGAACACAGGGGACGTTGCCAGCAGTTCGGGTGTTTGAGAGAATGTGCTATCGCCATTCCCCGCTTTCCCGAACAATTTGCCATTGCTCGTAATGATCAGGTCCATATGGCCATCCGCATTGTAATCCACCATGCTGTAGCCATCGCCAGCGTTCATGTTGGCCATATCCACCGGAGAATCCATTAGCACTGAAAAGACCCCGTTCCCTAGATTCCTGCTCCATGCCCAGCGGCTCACGAGGTCAGGCAGGCCATCCGAGTCCAGGTCCATTAAGCTTGGTAGAGGGGTGAAGTTGCTGAATTCCTGAGTGAGAAATAGACCATTATTGCCATCGTTCAAGTAGACCGCGACGCCACCGAGGGTAGTGAGGTGGAGCATCACATCATACAAACCGTCGTTATTAAGGTCCACCACGTCCATGTAGAAGTAGCTCAGCGTATCGAACAGGACGGGAGCAGAAGGGGCCAGGAAATTCCCCGTGCCATCGTTCAACCGGATCCGAAGCTCCATTTGGGTACCACCCGTATTGATGCAGACAAGCGCATCCGGGAACCCATCGTTGTTCATGTCCTGGAATCTCACATTCACGATGCCTGTTGCAGCCAACGAAGGGATCGGCTCATAGGGGGCCAACGTACCTTCCGGTGTGCCTTTTGCGCATAGGACCTGGCCCTCCATCAGGAAGGTCAGGTCCATATGGCCATCCCCATCAACGTCCACGATGTCAAAGCATTTACTTGCCGCAGCCGTGTTCAACCGTTGTATCTCATAGGTGCCGTCATCCGGCACATAACGAAGAACTACAGGAACTTCGTTCAAGAAGGCCTGCTCCTGAAAGAACACCAAGTCGATGTATCCATCGGCATTCAGATCACCTTGGATGAACCGGCTCCAGTTCGAGATATCGAGCTGCGACACCAACTTCGGTGGGCCGAATTGTGCCGCCACAGGGCCAGCGAAGGAGCTAAGGATACCGATCGATAGGGACAGGTATGCTGATCGCATCCAACGGTGTTTGGAACCGTTGGTGCATGGGTCATTTGGCATCATAGCGTGCTGGTTGATAGGGTAAAAAGTTCGTGAAGATAGATCCTCTTACCCCCGTCCCGGCGCTGGCATGTTTCGCGAGTGCCTCGTCATTCTGGCCTCCGGCCATCCCTTCTACCCGATCCCGGTACGGACTTTTTCGAAGCGCACCTAGCTTGGTTGTTCAGTTGGAAGGAACCGACCCTGACACGGAGAATAAATAGGAAGCCATCCGCCTCTGGCGGACTGAAGAGCTTAGTGGCCAGAAGCCGCCGAGCCAAAGGCCGAATGCCAACGGCCCAGCCTGAATGCCGGAAGCGCCCAACCCATGGCCGAATGCCATCAGCCCAGCCTGAATGCCGGAAGCCGCCGAGCCAAAGGCCAAATGCCAACAGCCCTGCCTGAATACCGGAAGCCGCTACCCGGCGCTCGCTCCCGGAGCCTCATCCGGGGTCGTGAGTCCCTCTTCCTCCGGCTGGCCTGCACACCTGCTAGGTCGGCTGAGGCCTATGAACAGAGCACTGCTCAGTACCAGCGGAGAGCTGGCTCATACAGGCTGAGTGCTGGCCTGTACTAGCGACCGGCGGGCGATCAACCCAAGCGACATCCTTCTCTAACAGCTTCGGCCCACACACGTGTTACCTGCCTCCAGCAAAGCGTGGTCAGCCCACGACAACGCGTGGCTGGCTCTCAACTACGCGTGGTTTACCCTTCCGCAGGGTCTCCGCTTCGGGACCCTGCGAAACAGCGCTCAAACCTGTAAGCCCTTTTTAGGACGGGGCACAGGGCATAGCCGCAGGGTCCTCTGCGAGAGACCCTTCGTGAGTAGTAATGTCGTTCGGGTTTTACCCTTCCGCAGATTCCGCTTCGGAACCCTGCGAAACAGCGCTCAAACCTGTAAGCCCTTTTTAGGACGGGGCACAGGGCATAGCCGCAGGGTCCGATATGTATCGGACCTCTGCGAGAGACCCTGCGTCAGTAGTAGGACCTCCTGCCTTGGTTCAGAGAAGGGAGAAAATCACAAATGGCCCAACCACTTGGCTCTGCCAAGGGATCGGGCCACTTGCGACAGGGGAGCTTTATTCTGAGACCAGCTTGCCGGTACGAACGCTGCCGTCCGCGCCGATCAATTGGTAGGAGTAGATACCTGGAGCAAGATCGCTCGTTCCTATCGTGGTCAATTGCTGTGTGATGTAGGTGCTCATGACCTCCGCTCCCATGACGTTGAAAAAGCGCAACCAGTGCGGACCCGACATCTGCTCGTCCAGTGCTATGGTGAAGGAGGAGGTGAACGGGTTGGGGAAGATGGACATCCCTGTGCGCTCACCCGCGCTCGCCCCAACAATACCCGTGGTCAGGTCACACGCCATCGTGGTGGTGATGTTCGTAGTGGTAAGGGCACCCGTGGTGGTGAACGCGCGGCCGTCCAAGACCACGCCTGTATTGATGGCGCCCAGGGCTCCGTTGTTGCAGATCAGGTTGCCGCGGAATACCGAGTAGTTGTTGATGTTCACCGCGCCTTCCACCTTCCAGAAAACGTTCGTGGATCTCGCTCCATTCCTCAGGACGATGCGCGAATAGGTACTTGTGGTCAATGCGCCATTGATCTTGATCACGAATACGGCGTTCACATTGTTCATGGCGTCCAAGTACAGCGTGTCCGTCAGCACCGTTGCCGCGTCCAAGAGGTAGGTGTGCGGGGTCAGCACCAGATCATTGCCGAATTGCGCAGGGTACAACAGCTGGATGTCATGTGGCAATGTGTTCAGGTGCGCATAGGCAATGGACAGGTCGGAAGCGCATTGCGCCGTGGAGCCATCGGGTATGAGGTGCACCGTGCCATTGACGTGCAACGCGTTGAAGCCCGTGGTAGAGCCGCTATTGGTCCCGACATCACCATTTACATGCGTGATGCCGCTGTTGGAGACCGGGCCGCTGGCCGAGAAAAGGCCGTAGCAGGCCATCGCCCCCAGTGGAGGTGCTGCAGGCCCCGTAAGCGTTGGGCTGCCGCAGCCGGTGGGCGTGTATACCATGGTTCCATTCAGCGTAACGGCACCGGCGGTGGACAGTGCACGGCCCTCCAAGGTGTCGTTGACGTTCATATTGATCGCGGCATTGTTGGCGATGATGGTTCCTTTCATCATGGTGCCGGAAGCCATGCTCACCAGCCCCTCCACCTTCCAGAACACGTTGCACGCAAGTGCGCCGTTGATCAACTTCACTTTTGCATCCGCGTAAGTGGAGAACGCGCCTTGGATCTTGATGATGAAGACCGCATTCGCATTGCCTTGGGCGTTGAGCGTGAGGCTTTGGGCCAGTGTCGCCGGTGCGTCGATGGCATAAACGCCGGGGGTGAGTACTTGGCCATTCCCCAGCAAGGGTGCCGGGAACAGGGTGGCCACGGTATTGTTCAACTGGTTGTACGCGAGCAGCACGTCAGCGAATGCTTGCGCGCTCGCCCCGTCGTTGTCGTGCATCACACCGTTCACATTCCCAAAACCGGTGCTCGAACCGCTGTTGGTACCCACATGTCCTGTGACATGGGAGATCCCAGTATTGGTGACGGCCCCAACGCTCGAGAAGAGCGCGAAATCCGCAGCCGTTCCAAGTGAAGGTGCCTGGGCCAAGAGGGTGCCTGGGAGAGCGGATCCTACCAGGGCAATCCAGAGTAAGGTGTTTGTTCTCATGTTGTCGATCATAGCGAGGTGAAAAGCCAGGGAGAAAGTTCAAAGGCTACCTGGATCCCCTTTCATCCGGTCGCTCGAACGATCAACATCCTTGATCGCCAACAAGCATCTCTACGCACGGACCAACAGAATGTTTCCGCGTGCTGCCCTTCACCAAAATGGGCAACTTATGTCGGGCGGAGTTGGCTCCCCCGGCGCTCGCTCTCAACTCGCGCGAGCGTCCACGCTCGTGTGTTTACTGATTCATCGTAGGGCACGAGCGTGGA
>JBBSUV010000035.1:0-42383 GCA_038234075.1 Flavobacteriales bacterium
ATCCCACCGTAACCAATGGGCATTTGGAAAAGCACTTTCGCACGCGATAGTCCCTCGCTGACATCCACTATCCGCGATGCCTCGATCATATACCGCTTCTTCCGCACGGTGTCGTCCAATACCAACATCAGCTCTTTAACCGGATCGTTGAACAACCCTGCGTGCCCCGTTGGGATAGCGCTCATATCCAAGGTGTCCATCTGTTCGTTCCCTGCATGTTGCGGTCGGATCGTGAAACTCAAATTCTTCACCACACAACCCCACAATAGTCCATCGACATCCATACTTACACGCGTTAACTGATCCGAATATCGCTGCAAGGTGTACGCCGGAAGGGTAAGGTCCGAACTTGCCTTTTGGCCACTATCGAACGTAAGCTTTAGAAGTCCTTTTGAGCCACCCAGCCATAGATCCCCCAGATCATCCTGCACCATGCTCACGACGTTGCCAATGTCCATGAAGTCGATGTGCAGGAAGGCTTCTTTTTCGTAGTTGAACACATCCACACCTTGCGCGGTGCCGACCCACAAACGCCCTTCTCGATCTTCCAATAACGAATGGATATAATTGTCGTTTATTGAATTGGATACTTCCGGATCGTGACGGAACACCGTGAACGTATAGCCATCATATCGGTTCAAACCATCTTTGGTTGCGAACCACATGAAGCCATATCTATCCTGTAGCGCACTATTCACCATGCCTTGCGAGAGGCCATCCTCGATGGTGATCGCCCGGAAGGGCAACGCCAGCGTGTCCCACTGCGCGCGCGCTGCACCCACATGCCATGTGAGCAAGATGGACAGCACAAAAGCCAAGCGCTTCATAGCGGGATGTAATGGCCGTTGGCCATGGCGTACACCACCAGCCCGGCGGTGTTGCGCGCACCGGTCTTCAGCAACAGGTTGTTGCGGTGGAATTCCACCGTGCGCGGGCTGACAAAGAGCTTTCCGCCGATCTCCGCCGTGGTGCGTTCCTGGCAGATGCCGCGCAGCACTTCTAGCTCCCGTTCGCTCAGCGGATCGATGTCCTCGAAAGTGGGCTTCACCTTCTTCCCTTTCACCAGGCCGTGGAGCATGGCATTGCTCACCGTATCGCTGAAATAGTAGCCGGTATCCGCCACGGAACGAATGGCCATGTCGATCTCGTCCGGCTCAGCGTTCTTCGGCATGTATCCGTTCGCGCCAAGCTCCATCAGGTGCTTGATCACGTTCTCCCCATCGTGTGAGCTCAGGATGATCACCTTCAGGGCTGGATATTCCGAACGCAACCTGTGCATGGTCTCTACGCCGTCCATCACGGGCATTTCCAGGTCCAGCAGCACGATGTCCACCTTGGTTTTCTTCAGTCCCAGCAACAGTTCTTCGCCGTTGGCACATTCCAGCACCACGCGCGCGCCGGCCATGTCGCGCAGCAACATCACCAAGCCTTTGCGGAACAGGCGTTGATCGTCGGCGAGGGCCAGGTTGATCATGGTGTAAAGTTCAGTAGCGCATCCGGAACGGCACCTCGTATAACCACCGGTTCTTCCCAGCTATGTCCGGCTTGCATGTTCACGGAGTTCCTGCTCGATCTGCCGGGCCAGTTCCAGCACCTGCTGAACGACTTCGGAACACGCAACTGTTCCCTCATTACCGGCCTTCTCTCCGATCTGCAACACCAGTTCCAGCAACTTCGGTGCACCCAAGTAGTGCGCTTGCGGGCAAAGTTCGTGTACCGCTGAAACCAATGCTTTCGGATCACCTGCACGCAGGCTGTCTTCCACCCGATTGAAATAGCCCGGAGCCTCCTCCAAGTAGAGTTCGATCCATTCCGCCACGCGCGCTGGGTCGCCCTTGAACAAGCTGTTCAAGATCGACAGGTCCGTGTAACGTATTGCCATTCCTATTGAAGCCGGGATGCAAGTAATGGCAATTCACGATAGGTCCCAACGCAGGGTCCTCTTCGAGTGACCCCTGCGGGGACTTTCAGAAAGAACTTCAGCCCAGCCTGCCCGCCAAGTACCCCGTGGTCCAAGCCGCTTGGAAGTTGAAGCCGCCCGTGATGCCATCGATGTCCAGCACTTCCCCGGCGAAATAGAGCCCCGGGACCATGCGGCTTTGCAACGTGTTCGGGTCCACCTCCTCCAGCGACACACCTCCCGCGGTGACGAACTCTTCCTTGAAGGTGGTCTTGCCGGCCACAGCAAAGCGGTCGTTGGTCAGCAGGTCCACCAAGCGGTTGCGGTCCCTTTTGCCGACATCGCCCCATGTTCTCTCCAGCGGTATCTCCGCCTTGGCCAGCAGGAATTCCCAGAGCCGACGCGGTAGTGGGAAGGGGTTCGCGTTCTGCGCTTGTTTGCGGCGGTGATCTTCTTCGGCCATCGCTTTGTGTACGTCCTCCTCCCCCATTCCGCCGAGCCAATGCAGTTGCAACGTGAAGCGGTAGCCCATGCTCTGCACAACGCGCGCGCCCCAAGCGCTCAGCCGCAGGACTGCCGGGCCGCTCATGCCCCAGTGCGTGATCAGCAGTGGTCCTGTGCTCTCCAGCTTGGTACCGACGATGCGCGCCCGCACTGGATCGGCCACCACACCCATCAAAGATCGGATCGCTTCTCCGGGCATATTGAAGGTAAAGAGCGATGGTGCCGGTGCAACAATGGTGTGGCCAAGCTGCTTGAAACAAGCGTAGCCTTCCGCTTTGGGATGGCCACCCGTGGTGACGATCACGCGGTCCGACGGCAAGGACCCACCGTTCTCCATCCGCAAGAGGAAGGCTCCATCCGGTTTCCGTTCGATGGCATTCACACCCGACTGCAAGGCGATGCGCACGCCGCGTTCTTCGGCCTCGTCCATCAGGCAACGGATGATGGTGCCCGAATCATCGGAAACGGGGAACATGCGGCCATCGGGTTCTGTCTTCAGTTGAACACCGCGTTGCCCGAACCAAGCGATGGTGTCCTTCACACTGAAGTGCTCGAACGCTTTCTTGAGAAAGCGCTCCCCGCGAGGGTAATGTCCCGAAAGCTTGCGGATGTTGCGCTGATCATGCGTGACGTTGCAGCGCCCGCCACCACTGATGCGCACCTTGGCGAGCAGCTTGTTACTCTTCTCCAGCAGGAGCACGTCGGCATCGGGATGGTGCTGTTTGGCACTGATCGCCGCGAAGAAACCCGCTGCACCCCCGCCGACGATGATCACGCGCATGGGGCAAAGATGACGTGGAGACCGGGAGGATCTATAACACAGAGGCACAAAGACACAGAGAAAAGGAGGATCGTGATCGGATCAGGCGAGGCTGGGACTTTGCTTCACGAAGTACATCTCCATCTCCCCTTTCCCTTTCGCCTGCACTTTACCAAGCGGCGTGAAGGTGAGGTCCGGTTCATCTTTCACCAGCGCGTATGTCGCTTCACTGATGTTCACTTGCCCCACTTCTCCCGAGGATTCCATGCGGCTGGCGGTGTTCACCGTGTCTCCCCAGAGGTCGTACTGGAACTTCTTTACGCCAACTATGCCGGCCACTACCGGGCCGGTGTGGATGCCCACACGCATTTCAAATGCTGGCAGTTGGCGTCGATCATGTTCGACCTTACGAGCCGCCATGAAAGCCTGCATCTCCAATGCCGCATGAACGACATCCACCGCGGAGGAGGTCTTGGGATCATGTAGACCGCTAACGCACATGTAGGAATCACCAATGGTCTTGATCTTCTCGATCCCGCGCGCGGTGATGATGCGGTCGAAGGCCCCGAAACAGGCGTTCAATTCACCCACTAATTCCTGCGGCGACAATCTTTCGCTGGCCCCGGTGAAGTCCTCGAAATCCGAGAAGAGAATGGTGACCTTATCATACTGCCTTGCCACAGCTGTTCCTTTGTCCATCAACTCCTCCGCCACATCGTGCGGGAGGATGTTGAGCAGGAGATCCTCGCTCCGCTTCTTCTCCGTGTTCAACTGGTGCATCCGCTCCGCCACCAGTGCCTCCAACTCCTTGTTGCGCGCCATCACCTTCGCATTGGTCATGTACTCGCCCTCCTGCAAGCGATAGTCCGGCTCGGAGCCGTGGACATGGACCACCAACCATTTACCATTGCGTCTGTGGAACACCGTGGTCAGACGAAGCACGTCGCTTCCCGGCGTTCCATTAAAGTCCTTCACCCAGCATGAATCGCATTCGGTCCAAGCCGTTCCGCCGAGGACGTGTACCTCGATCCACAGGTATTCAATGAGGAACGGCATGGGGTATTGCTCCACGCCCTTCTCGTTCATGGCCCGGTATGCAGCTTTGTTGGCAGCACGCTCGTGGCGCGAGGTGCCGAAGAATGTGACGTCCTCGGCGACAACGCTGAACCGGCCTTCGAGGTCGCGGCGCGCATAACTCTGCCAGAACTGCTCGTGCGTGGCCATCACGGCGGCTTCCTCGGATAATATGTCCGGACGCCGCCTTTCAACTACTTGGCTTTCCGAAATTGATACTTGGTCCGCCATGGCACCATAAATGTAAGCCGTTATCGGCCTCTTACGCAGCCGTTCCCCCAGCGTGCCCGGCCGCGCTTTCCACGAAGTACATCTCCATCGCCCCTTTCCCTTTCGCCTCCACCATGCCGCGCGGCGTGAAGGAGAGCCGCTTTTCATGCTTCACAAGGTCATACGTCGCTTTGCTGAGGTTCACCGGCCCCGCTTCACCGCTACTCTCCATGCGGCTCGCCGTATTGACCGTATCGCCCCAGATGTCTTACTGGAACTTCTTCACGCCAACGATGCCTGCCACCACCGGACCGGTGTGTACGCCGATGCGGATCTCGAAATAGCTGTTGTGTTGACCGGCGTTGCAAGGTGCGCATACCCGGCCGTCCTGCACCTCGTATTTCTACGGGGTCCGCTGCCTCAGGCCCGCTCCACGAAGTACATCTGCATCTCCCCTTTTCCTTTCGCTTCCACCTTCCCACGTGGGGTGAAGCGGAGCCCAAGTTCATCCTTCACCAGTTCATAGGTCGCTCCGCTGATGTTCACTTTGCCTTCCTCGCCGCTGCGCTCCATGGCACAGGCTGTGTTCACGGCATCGCCCCAGATGTCGAAGGCGAACTTCTTCAAGCCCACGATGCCCGCCACTACGGGACCTGTATGGATCCCCACACGCATGCAGAAGGCGGGAAGTCCCGCACTTTCGAGCTTGATCTTCCGCTGCGCAATGAAAGCCTGCATCTCCAGCCCCACCCGCACTACATCGGCCGGGGTGGAGTTCGCGAGGCCGGGGAGGTCGCCCACGCACATGTAGGCATCCCCGATGGTCTTGATCTTCTCGATGCCGCGCGCGTCCAGGATGCGGTCGAAGGCCTTGAAACAAGTATCCAACTCCTCCACCAGGGCCTGCGCGCTCATGGTCTGGCTGATCTGCGTAAAGTCCTTGAAATCGGAGAACAGGATGGTGGCCGCGGGATAGTGACGGGCCAAAGCTTTGCCGTTGTCCTTCAACTCCTGCGCCACGGGCGCGGGAAGGATGTTGAGCAGGAGCCGCTCGGACCGCTCCCGTTCGCGTTGGATACGCGACCGCGATATGCGCGTGTTCCGCAATCTGCTCCACAAGGCCACCGCCAGTATCAGCAGCGCCAATCCGCCGTATAAGGCGATGTTGCGTGTTTCGCGCGCCTTGCTCACCTCTGCTTGGTGGACCAGCTGCTCCTCCACTTCCCGCTTCGCGCGGGTGAGGCTGTCGGCCAGCTGTTTCTGGGCGAAGTCATGATCCATCTCGATGCGGGTCATGTCCTTCACGTTGGCCTCCCCGAAAAGGGTGTCCCGAATAATGATAGCACGGCGATAGTAGTCCAAGGCACGGCCTTTGTCGCCCAATGCATAGTAGGTATTGTAGAGGCAATCACAAGCCTCCTTCTCCAACATCCGTAACTGTTGCGCTTCGGCCATCACAAGCCCCTCCTTGCAGAACCGCAAGGCCTCCTGTCGTCGCCCAGCCCTGTTCTCGTTGGTGCCGTAATTCACCTTCGTAACGGCCATCAATTCCCCCCGGCTGTCGGCACCTTGATCACGTATGCTCTGCTGAAGGAAGTATCGCGCGGAATCCGTCTTTCCCAACTTGCTGTAGCATGTGCCGAGCTGCATGTAGCTCACGGCCTCCCAGCCTGTATCGCGGAGAGCTTGCCAGATCCCGAGTGAACGCCTGTGGAAATCGATGGCGTGGGTCGGGTCGCCTTTGTCCTCGTAAAGGGAGCCGAGGTTATTCCAGTACTTCCCCGTTTCCTTCTTCATCCGAAGCCGCTCGTAGATGGCGCCACTGCGACGGTAGTACTCACCGGCCTTGTCAAAGTTCCTCTGGGTGTGCTGGATGGTACCGATGCTGTTGAGCACTTCGGCCAACGCCAAGCTATCCCCCGAGCGGCGGACGTCACCCATGGCTTCATAGAGCATGGACAATGCCCGTCCGCTTTCACCCTGTGTATTCAACATGGCCGCCTTCGCCAACATCAAGCGCCCCAATGCGCGCTCATCCTTGTCCGCGTGTGCCTTCGTCAAGGCGGAGTCCAGCAGCTGCGCAGCACGCTCGATCTGCCCGCTCCGCTTCAAGCTTTCCACCCTTTTGACAATGCTAAGGAGCGAGGCCGTGTCCTCCGCCGGATGAGCCCAGCTGCTTCCCACGGTGATCATCGACAGGATGAGCAAAAGCGTGCGGAATACCCCGGCACAGTAGCGCCAGCGCAACAGCCCTCTTCCTTGCCGACCACACATTGGCGGAAAAGGTAGTGATGGCTGCGGGCTACCTGTACTCTATTGCCTATTTATTCAGCGTTCGGATACGCTTCCACCAACGTTCCTCCGATCCATACGGCAACTTCTTTTTCCTCCGCAGAATGCGCTATTCCTTATCCTGTTATCCGCTGAACATTCCCGCTGTGCATGACGAGGATATGGCGGTTCGGAATTCGCGAACAACACATCAAGACCATTGTTCCATCAGTCCGGTACTTCTTGCCGGGTTAACCTACCTTCACATTCCAAAACAACCCAACAACCATGCGCATCCTAGCCACCACTGCACTGCTGGCCCTTCTGATGCCTGTGCACCAGCTCATGGGACAGAGCTCCGACGCACCGGCCGGAACCACCGCAGCTTCCGACCCCGGTTTTAGCGAGGCCCTTTTCGACTCCACCACGGTAACGGAGATCCTCAAGGATGGTACGGCCGTGGGTATCCGCTTCTACAATGTGCTCGTGCCACCCGGCAATAAGGATGGTAGCGCCATGGCGGTCGGCATCCGCGCGGATGGAAGCGAGATCAACACAGGCAAGGCCTATCGCATCAGCCTCGGTTTCGTGAAAGGCAAGATCGAGATGAACGCCACGAACTCCAAGGATGCGAAAGCTGCCTGTATCGCCATGCAGAATTCCGGGCATCCCTCCTACTCCGCCGCGTTCACCCGCACCGAGTTGGAAGCGCTGACGGACCTGGACGGCTGCCAGGCCATCGGCGCAACACCGGACGTCACCGCAACCGGTGAGACCACCATGCGCTTGACGGCGATGAAGATCGTAGGGGGCAAGGCGGAACCCTTAGGCCAGGATGCCAAATTCATGCGGGTATGTGGCTATCCCTGCCCTTCCGTGTGCGGCCTGGACAACAACTACGTGTATAGGGCACCGAAGTAGATCTGGGTGTTGAATTACGGATCAACGGAGTACGACAAGCGGCTGTGTACTGCGCATCCCTGCATCACCTAAGCTGATGAAGTAGGAGCCGTTGCGGATACCGTTCAGATCAAGGACCACCTGATCCGATCCTGTTGGCCAAGCCATTGCTCGCACGATGCGACCGGTGGCATCCAAGAGCTGGAGTGTTGCTTTCCCTTGCATCATCGAACAGGCGATGGTGACACGGTCCGATGCCGGTATGGGAAAGACATTGAACTGAAGTGGTGCCGATGCCGCGACCCGCGTGATGAGGTCCGGGACGACATTGCACGCGACTCCCTGTGCATCATACCGATCGCGCAAAGCCTGTGCACGCACTTTCAACGCGGCGATGCTTTCCAAGCGGTCGCCACTGGCTGCGCGTGCAAAGGGGAAGGCCATGTCCACGCAGAGCGTATCCCCGGCTTCGATCGTGAGCGGTCCGATGGAACTGACCGAACGGCGCTCGCCGGGGGTATTGCCAGCGGCCTCATCGGTGAACAGACCACCTGGGTATTGGAAATGCGATGCATAGCCCGTTTGGGTGAAGGGCATGCCGTTCATGTTGCCATTGATAGCCGAGAGCTGATCTCCAGCATAGGGATCCGTGAAGGCATGGGCTGTCATGGGCTGGTTCAGGAACAGAACGCCTTGGGACGGGATGTTCGTGCCGTAGCCCAACTGACCAGTAGCACCAAGATCGAGGTTGCCACCATTGTAAACGAAGGACAGACCGAGCAGCGAATCGCAGCCAATGAGATCATCGCTAGCACCTCCCAGGTCAAAGTCCGTGAACATGCCGAAACGCGCATTATGGAGCGCTTCTTGACCACGGTTCACAATGGTCAAGTTCGTGAACACGGTATTGTAGCGGTCAACATCCGTGCTGTCTGCATAGGCATAGTGCATTACACCCAGGTCCAAGCCCGTGAAGCTGTGTATCAGGCTGTATGTAGCTTGATCGCCGCGGATCAACGGATACTCGCCAGCCTGCGGCTCATAGATGCCGTTGGCGTTGAGGTCGGCATAGGGCGCCAGCTGCGCAGGTTCCCCGTTGGAAATGTCGCCGTTCCCGGGCCAATTCACGATCATGTACGGTGCCACATAATCGGCATCCTCCCAGTGCTGCGCATGTTCGCTGATAGTGGTCTTGTCCAACTTCCACACCTGAAGGTATCGGTCCATGTAGTCACCATCCATGGTGGTCGCATGCGGACCATAGGACGGTGTTTCGTTGGAACTGTATGTTTCCATATCGTATATGGTCGCCCCCGAACGTTCACCGATGATCCAAGGAGTAATTGAGAAAATCGAGTGTGTGCCCGACCTCTTGGGAGCCTCGAAACCAGCGATATTGCGCAGCTTGTCGCGGAACATCTCGCTGCCCGGGGTCACCGCGGCTTTCACATTCCCCGCGTCAAGCCAAGCCTGATATGTACCGTCCAATAAGCGCCCAACTCCTCGGACAGCAACCAAAGAGGTGTCCATCCCTATAACGCCCAGAAGGTCATTCCCATCATACGAGAGTCCGCACCCCGTGCTACGGAACGCCAACTCCCGGTATCCATTTTCCGAGACCAAAAGCGAAGGAGCCGAATACCCGCCCAATAAATATCCCGCATCGCCAACTCGACTGATGTACTTCACTTCCGCTGAACCCATGGGACCGACCCCAGAGGCGGGTTCCGAAAAAGCATTGCCGTCGTAGACCGTCCACTTTGGAAAGGATTGTTGCCCGTCCCCGCGGTTCAAGAAGATCCCGCAGATGACCAATCCATCCGGCGTGGTCATCAGGTCATTGACGTTGCCGCTCAAACCATTGTTCACCTCCTCCCAACCGGTGCCGTTCCATTTTGCCAATCTCCGCAGGTCCGGTACACTGGTGTTGTGGGTGAAGTTGCCAGCGGCATAAAGCTCTCCGTTATACACCGCCAGCGCATTCACCGCGCTCGAGAACATTTCGCCTACCACCACCCAATCGGTGCCATCCCATCTTCTCACGTCCTTATCCAGAAATGTAGTCACATACAGTTCACCATTGAACACGCACATGTCGACCACTCTATTGGTCGAAGGGCCGCTACCCAAATGTAGCCAACCGCTGCCATCCCAGCCCGCCACATTGCCAAAGTTCGGATCCGTTCCCGCCGCGATAAGGTCACCATTGAATACGATCAATGAAGCGATTTTCGTACCTACTGCGTCAAAAGCACCCGGATAGTCAAAGTATGTGGTGCCGTCCCAACCTTGCAGGTTCATTCGTCCATGCCCGTTGAAAGAGGAGAAAGACCCGCCCATGACCAACTGACCATTGTACTCCACCATGGCCGCAACACCTTGGCCGCCGGTGGTACCGTTGTAATAAGGAAGTATGCGCTGTGCCTCGGCGGACGCGAATGACACGGCCAGCAATAGGATGATCGAAGTCCGGTAAGAGGTGTTCAGTAGTTTCATGACATGATGGTTGAATACCACAAATGAACTCGTGCGTCCTAGCTCCGGCAATACCTACAAATAGGTATTTTTTCCCTACATCCATAGCGAAGTAAGTCCGATCCGTATCCGATCGTTCCCGTGGTGGTTCACGCCAACGGATCCGCCAACAACAGCTCCGGGTATTCGAAGGGGTCGCTGGCCCCCGGGCTGTTGCCCGCACCGGCCTTGCCCAGTAACGGCCGCACCGGATGCGCCAGCAACGCATCCGGTGGATAGGGTTTGATCAACGCTTTGATCATGGCCTCGTCCGCAGATGATCCGATCGGTGCGAGCCACTGGTCCTCCTCCTCCTCGGTAAGGATCAGCGGCATGCGCGGGCCTTCCGCCTTGGGGTTGTTGTGGATGCGCCGCATCAGCTCGTCCGCTTCCGTGGTAACGATGCTGAAGGTGTGCAGCAGTTCGCCGCTTTCACGGTCTTTCCACTGCTCCCAGAGCGCGGCCAAAGCGAAGTGGTCGCGGTCCCGCAATCGGATGAAGTATGGATACGTGCGCTTGCCGAAGTGGTGATGCTCATAGAAGCCCTCCACGTGCACGATGGCGCGCTTGCTCTTTGCGGAAGTGCGGAACGCCGGCTTCTCGAACATGGTCTCGCCGCGAGCGAGCAACGTCTGGTTCCAGAGCTGCTTGCGCTGTGCATCATCCTTCACCCACGCGGGAACCAGACCCCAGAAGGAAAGCTGCGCTTCGCGCGGCGCGGCATCGGTGTATACCACCATTTGCGGATGCGCGAAGCCATTGGCAAAGTGGTGATCGAATTCCGGGAACGGGTTGAGCAGTTGCGCCAATCGCTCAGCGGCAGCAGTGTTGCCGCGGCTCTTCGCGATGCGCAGGGACATCTCGGTGCGGGCCTTTACTCCGTAGCACATGGTGCAAAGTTCGGGATCGGATGTGAAAAAGACCAAGGCCTGAAGGGAACCGCAGATGGGCGCAGACCGTGCTCTGCCAAAGCGGCTGCGGTCAGGCGAGTACATGCAGCTAGATCCCTGCCTCCGAAAACATAACTGCAGAGACTGACCCGCCTTAGCGGGACCTGTTCCGCTAAGCGCGATGGACAACGATGAATCCCAGTTGCCGATCCTCAACCCACCATCAATCTAATGTGTGGCATGTTGTTCATAATAAATCGGTGACAGCAAGCATCCCTAACTGCCCCCTTAACGTCTTGCATTCAGCACAGGCTACCGGGCATCCTGTCGACGATCCTGCGAACACGATCCACAACCATCCCTTGATGAGGAGACCTCTACTCTTGCTGGCCGCGACCGCCGCATTGCTTCCACTTTCGCTTCGCGCTGTCACGGTGAGCATTTACGCGAGTGCACACCCGACCTGCACCTATTCGAACGGCCGGATCCAGGCGAATGCCAGCGGTGGTGTCGGGCCGTATACCTACCTCTGGAACACCGGTGAAACCGCGTCGCAGCTGACGGGGATCCCCGCTGGCGCATATTCGGTCACTGTGACCGATGCCAACCTGGACCAAGCCAACGCCAACATCGATCTGACATCGGCACCCTACGAGCTGTTCGACGCGTTCTACGTTGGATCGGGAGGCCGCTGTGGACAGATGAGCTCGATCGGCGTGTTCCCGGTCGTCGGTCCCGCGCCGTACACCATGGATGGCCAGGTCATGAACCCGGTCGAGATCGATCCGATCGGGCAGCCCGGAGAATATGTGTATGCAGCCAGCTTCTATCCACCGGTGAATGGCAGCAACTACACCTTCGCATTCCAGGATGGGAACGGATGCACCGGAACGATTTTTTCCTACCAAGGCTGGCCGGTGCAATGGCCGAGCTTGAACGTCCTTGATGTTCAAGGGTCTTGTGCCGGCGGGGCTAATGGTGCCGTCACCTTTCAGGCGGGGCTTGAAGGGCATCTGCAGAACGTGAATATCGAATTGAGGAGGCCGAATTACATCTATATCGACACTTGGGAAGCGGGTCAGGCCGTGAACACTATTACAGCGACGGGGCTTTTTCCCGGCCAGTACTGGCTGCGGCAGTGGATGACCTCGGCCGCGTTCCTGCCCGGCAGCGGCTGCGGGGATTCGATCATGGTCACGGTGCCTGACCTGGGGAATACTTGCGGCAACGTGAGCGGCACGGCTTATATGGACGACAACATGAACTGCACGGAGCAATACAACGAGCCCACGGTGCCCGGCACGGTGATGGAGATCCTTCCGGGGCCGTATTACACCATCACCAACAGTGCCGGAACCTATTCCACCCACCTGCCCTTGGGCAGCTACACCATTGAGCAGCAAAGTGCCACGGTGGTCGATCATTGCAATGCACAACAAGCGCCATTCGACCTTCCCGCGCTTGTTGGGCTGGCGACCGTGAACATGGGAGACACCAGCTTGCTGCCCTTGGATGTCATGCTCTCCGCAGCGAATGGACCGGCACGTCCAGGCTTCCCGTTCCAAGTGTCCTTGAACATGCGCAACCTCACCCCGGCAGCATCCGGCGCCACGAGCACGGTGCTCACGTTGGACCCCACCTTCACCTACGTCAGTTCATCACCTGCGGGTGTTGTGAGCGGAAACACGATCACGTGGGACCAAGCCCAGCTTACCGCCTTTCAAGAGCGCACCATCCACGTCAACCTGCAGGTGCCACCCGACATCAACCTCTTGGGCATGACCTTCAACAACACGGTCGCGATCACCACGGCGAACACCGATGCGAACACGGTCAATAACAGTTTCCTGCTGCCAGTCACCGTCACGGGTGCTTATGACCCGAATGAAAAGCAGGCGATGACGAGTTCACGGTGTAGCACCTCCTCCTACTTCATCGACGCCGACAATTACATCGATTACACCATCCGCTTTCAGAACACCGGTTCGGACACGGCGTTCAATATCGTGGTCACCGATACGATCGCCGCGGAACTCGACCTTGGCACTTTCATCGCAGGTGCTTGCTCACATCCTTACAGTGTCGATATCCGCAATGGGAATGCCTTGCGCTTCGCGTTCTACAACATCCAACTGCCGGACAGCAATATGAACGAATTTGCATCGCACGGCTTCGTCTCCTTCCGCATGCGCCCGCGCATGCCACTGACAGCGGGCACGGTGATCGCTAACACCGCCAACATCTTCTTCGATTTCAATGAGCCGGTGATCACCGCGCCGAGCGTGCTGACGGCGGAGTTCAGCACGGGGGTACCGCTGATCACTTCCTCCGGGTTCGAGCTTTTCCCGAACCCGGCGCAGGACCAGGTCACCATGCATGCGTCGAGTGTGATCCGGCGCGTGATCATCACCGCGATGGATGGACGAACGGTGATGGACGTTTCCGCAGGGAACCATCTGGTGAACATTAATATTTCCGGTCTGCACAGCGGGCCGTACGTACTCGCATCCCAACTCGTCACGGGTGAATGGCTCCGGAAGCCCTTCGTTATCGCTCGCACCCAAACCCGACCCTGATGAAACGATATCTCCTCTTCACGGCTTTCCTGACCTTCGTATCAGGCGCCTTCGCACTCACGGTGTCCATCTCAGGCAGTTCCACAGCCATCTGCACCTATGCAACGGGTGGGCTGAACGCCCAGCCGAGCGGCGGAACACCGCCCTATTCCTTTGTATGGAGCACAGGCGCAACGACCAGTTCCATCCAAAACCTCGTCGCCGGGCTCTACAGCGTTACTGTTACCGATAACGACGGCACCCAGGCTTCAGCGGACTATACGCTGGCGGCCACCAGCCCGGAAAGCTTCGTAGGTGGTTTCCAAAACTGCCCGGATGGTCTTCTCAACGTGCCCTTGCGCATGGTGGGCGGAGGCGCTATCCAGAACATAGGTATGCCGCCCATCTCCTTTCCCAGCGGCGACTACTCCGCGCAGATGATCGCTAGTGGACAGCCGGGAGAGGTCGCGCTCTACCTGTCCACGTTCAATCCTTGGCCTGTACCTGCACCCGGCACGGTATTGGACATTCCTTTCACGGATGCCAACGGTTGCCCGGGTACCGTCCACGCTACCATACCTGGCCCTTTCGCTTACCCGGTGCCGCAGGTGCTGACGGTGGACGGCGCTTGTTCCGGCGGCTCCAATGGGGGCGCCTTGGTGCATGTGCCCGCAGCGCAGAACCCATGGTCCAACTATATCGACCTCCTTCATGACGGTTTGCCATTCGGACAGTTGGAGGTCCAGAACAATACCGCGCAGAGTTTCGGCATGGTGCCTCGTACCGTCCAGCGCACCGATCTCCCGGCGGGTGAATATGCTATGGTCGTATGGACGCGCTATCCCTATCCATGGGAGTGGATGGAACCGATCTTCTTCCCGAACGGCAACTACTGCGGCGACACCACCTGGTTCACCGTGCCCGACCTGGGTTACACCTGTGGAACGCTGAAGGGTACCGCCTACATGGATGATAACCTGAACTGCGCATTGGGCAGTGAGACTCGCGTGCCGTCCTCGGTGATGGAGATCGAGCCGGGAGGGTACTTCACCATGACGAACGCGGCCGGGACCTACCATACGAACCTCCCCTACGGATCCTACACCGTGGAACAGCAGAGCACGTCGGTGGCGGAGCATTGCGCAGGCGCCCCGCAGGCTTTCACGCTTTCGCCGGGAATACTCACCGCCACCCGTGATCTACCGGATACCACCTTGCTGCCACGGGATGTGGAGATCGACCTGGCCTCGTCACCCGCGCGGCCGGGTTTCCCGATGTCTTATTACATCGGTGTGGACCACCTCACCGCAGGTGTCACAGGAGCGATGACCATCACACTGGTCTTTGATCCCGTGCTGTCGTTCGTGAGCGGTTCGCCTGTTCCGACCAGTGTGGTAGGGAACACGATCACATGGGACGTCGCGCAGCTCACCTCGTTCGGTTCCCGTTCGGTAGGCGCCTATTTACAAGTGCCGGCAAACGCGAGCCTGATCGGTACCGCCCTGGTCAGCACGGCCACCATCGGGATCGCCCAGCCTGAGCCGAACACCGCCAACAACACGGACAGCGATACACGTATCATCACCGCGAGCCTGGACCCCAACGCGAAGGAGGTGAGCACCAGCACGGGCTTGAGCAGAGCGCTCTATTATATCGATCAGGATGCTTGGCTCAACTACACCATCCAGTTTCAGAACACCGGTACCGACACGGCCTTCTTCGTGGTGATCACGGATACGCTGGCGGAAACGCTGGATCCCGCCACGTTCAAGCTGGGTGCCCGCTCGCATGCCTGCATGGCGGAGATGGGGGGCCATGGCGTGCTCCGTTTTCTTTTCCCCAACATTCTTCTGCCCGACAGCACCACGAACGAACCCGCCAGTCATGGCTCGGTATCCTTCCGCATCCGCCCGCGCTTGCCCCTCACAGCGGGCACGGAGATCGCGAACACCGCCAACATCTACTTCGACTATAACGATCCCGTGATCACCGATCCGAGCGTGCTCACCGCGGAGTTCAGCACCGGCGTTCCGGTTCTGGAAGCTGATCAGATCCTCTGGCTGATGCCCAACCCCACAAGCGGATCGCTGGAGGTACGCGTGCCGGACAGCAGCGCTGCCACCGGCCTGTTGCAGGTGATAGCGGTGGACGGAAGGGTGGTCCTTCAACAACGCATGCAAGGGCCTAGCACGTTGCTGGATGTGGTATCCTTACCGGCCGGCTTGTACACTCTCTCCTGGCAGGACCTGAAAGGGAATAACACCACACGACGCTTCGTGCGGGAATAATTCAGCAACAAGACCAACACAGAACCGAACTCTTAATGAAGGCATTCCTTACCACCATCCTGCTACTCATCCTCGCGCTGCCGACCAAGGCTGTCACGGTATTGGCCTCCGGCATCAACGCCACTTGTGGCGCCTGTAACGGGTCGATCCTTGCCTCCGCGTTCGGTGGACTTCCGCCCTACAGCTTTGTCTGGTCCCCAGAACCATCCAGTGGCCAAGGCACTTCCAGCATTCAGGGCTTGTGCCCCGGTACATACACTGTGGAAGTGACGGATGGACTGGGTGCCACAGCCACTGCGGAATATTCGGTGGTCAACAACAGCAGCCTGCCTGACGGATACATCCAAGAGATCCGATCGGCCTGTGACGGCGATTGCTCGGGCGTGGGCGTGGTGAGCCAAAATTCACTGGGCGGTACACCACCTTACACGGTCGACTTTCAATTTGCGCAATACAATGTGCCTAACCCGGGATCCATACTCTTCGGTGGCCTCTGCCCTGGGATGGGCCAATACCACTACACTGATGCGAACGGTTGCGTTGGTGTGCTGAACTATAGCGTGAATGATCTCCCATCCGGCTCCCCCGTGGCCCTGAGCACCATCCCTGCCTGTGGAACCAGTGCGACCGGTGCTATTGTGATGCCTGATCAACAATCCAATTATGCGGCCTTTAGGGTTTCGGGACCAGGTGGTGATCAGGTCTTCGTCTTCCAGACCGCTGGGCCCTATGTGCTGGATGGCCTGGCCCCGGGCAGCTATCAAGTGAATTACTGGGACGAATACGGAGCCGATGTCGTGTATTGCTCGACGGCCACTACGGTCATCATCGGTTCACTCCCTGAACCTTGCGGGACCATCACCGGCCGCGTATACCATGATGCCGACGGGGATTGCGCCTTCAACGGCTTCGACCTGACGCAGCCCTATCGCATCCTTAGCGTGGAACCCGGCGGACATTATGCCATCAGTGATGGCACGGGCACCTACCTACAGCACATTCCGCTGGGCAGTTACACGATTGCACAGGGATCATTTCCTTCTGAAGTGCTGCTCTGCCCTACCACAGTACCTGCACCTTTCACCTTGGATGCCACTGCACCTATCGCCACCGTGAATTTTTCCAACCAGAGCACTGTACCACACGATCTTTCGGTGACGATGCACTCCAGCGGCGCGCGCCCTGGCTTCCCCACTCAAGTATGGATCTCCGTGGACAACAATTCCGCCTTCCCCAGTGGCGATGCCACCCTCGACCTGAACTTCGACCCGCTCCTGTTGGATCCATCCCCCGCCACGGGACAAATGGCCCTCGGCGTGATCGCTCCCTATCAGCACCTCACTAGGGTCTTCACCGCAAACGTGCCCGCCGATATCAACCTGTTGGGCACTGTGCTGAGCTATTCCGTCAACGTCACCAACACGGTCACTGAGCCGAACACAGCCAACAACACCGCTGCGATCAATGTCGCCATAACCGGCAGCTACGACCCGAACGACAAGCAGGGGATCACCAGCAGCAGCGCTAGCGCCGACCAGTACTTCCTCAACAGCGACAGCTGGATCGACTATACCGTGCGCTACCAGAACACAGGCACTGACACGGCCTTCACCGTAGTGATCCGCGACGTGATCGATACCAACTTCGACATCATGAGCCTGGACATCCTGGGAGCGTCGCATGCCTTCACCCCGTCCTTCGGGGAAGGGCGCGAACTCATCTTCACCTTCAACAACATCCTGCTGCCTGACAGCACCACCGACCTCCTCGGCAGCCAAGGCTTCATCAGTTACCGCATCAAACCCAACAACGCTATCGAAATAGGCGATGCGCTCGGGAACACGGCATCCATCTACTTCGACCTCAACGATGCGATCATCACCAATACCACGGCACACGTGGTGGAATCCAGCACGGGCGTGCAAGCGCATGGATCCGTGCCGAACCTCTGGCTGATGCCCAACCCCACAAGCGGATCGCTGGAGGTACGCGTATCGGAAAGCGCAGCTGTCGGCCTACTACAAGTAGTATCAGTGGATGGACGCGTAGTGCTACAACGCCGCATGGAAGGGCCGCGGACAGTGCTGGATGTTTCACAGCTCTCCCGTGGTCTCTACACTTTGAATTGGCACGATGCGAACGGGACTGTCACTACGCAGCGTTTTGTGCGAGAGTGATGCAGCACAGATGTAGATGATCGCTCCATCAACGTAGGATCCGGCTTCGTCCACACCGAATAGTAGTTGCGTAACCTTTCGGGGCCGGAGGCATCCCTTGCAAGCTGTTTGCGTCTTGCCCATATCGAGTTACACGCGCCGCTCGGCGCTGACATTCATTCATCCCTTTCTTTCCATCCACCCCATCCACCCGGCCTCCCATGCGTAGAACCTTACTCCTAGTGCTTACTGCAGCGTTCGCCATCAACGCCAGCGCCACGTCGATCACTATCTATGCGGAAGCGAACAATCCTACTTGTACCGCTTCCAATGGATCGATACACGTCGATAATCTGACCGGCGGAACGCCACCATACACCATGGCGTGGAGCACCGGTGCAACCACGAATGAGATCACCGGGCTGGGACCAGGGGATTATACCTTGACCGTAACCGATGACGTGGGAGTAACCGCTACGCGAAGCTGGACGTTGACCCCCGCAGCGATCGATGCCTACTCCAGTTCACAGGACGGGCATGCCAGTTGCGTGGGGTCCACGAGCGGAGAGGTGCAGGTGCATGAATACGGAATGAACGGCATACCCCCGTATACCTACGACCCTCCGCCCGACGGTACGGATGCCGAGGGCGACCCGGTATTCTGGTACCCCGCAACCCCTCCGGGAACGACCGTTTCCATCACCGTCACGGATGCGACAGGCTGCACCGGGGTACTTTCCGAGACCATTTGGGGGGCCCAGGTCACTGGAGGGCCGAACATGACGGCCTCCGTGCAGGGATCCTGCACCACAGGGAACGGAGGGGCGGCAACGATCGTGAACGTCTTTGATGGGAACTTCTACAGCCCGCCGTCCATCGAGGTATATGACGACTCCAATGGTCTCACAGTGGCCTTCACGGGCGTCAACACCGTGAACGTCACCGGCCTGGCACCGGGTGCCTATCATCTTCAGCGCACTTGGGACGCGAACTACATGGCCTACTCCTGCGATGGCAACCCCTATGACCGCATCAACTTCGTCATTCCGGATCTCGGTCCCGACTGTGGAAAGGTGAGCGGAAAGGCCTTCATCGACAGTGACCACGACTGCACACAGGACGTCGGAGAGCTCGGCGTGCCGTACAGTGTGCTGGAGATCCAGCCCGGGCCGCAGTATGCCATCACCGGTGACGACGGGCATTATGCCTTCGATATCGTGAATGGCAGCTACACCATCGCGCAGACGACCACCACGCTGGTGCAACTGTGTCCGGTGAACACGCCCGTGCCCTTCACCATGGCGACCAACCCGATCGTGATCGACTTTGCCGACAGCCTCAATATCCCGTTGGACCTGCGCGCGTACCTGAATTCGGGGTTCATGCGACCCGGCTTCGACGGCACCTATTCGGGACTGGTGCGCAATTTCGGGTCGCAGGTGAGCGGTCCTGTTACCGTGACGATGACCTTGGACGCGGAGCTGCTCTACCTCGGTGCCTCTCCCACGCCCAGCGATGTCACCGGCAACATCATCACTTGGGACCTTCCTCCCTTCACCTCGTTCGCGTCCTTGAACATCACGGTGAACGTGCAGGTACCGGTGACGACCCCATTGAACACTGCCCTCTCCACGGCGCTTGAGGTGCTGAGCCCATTGCCGGAAGTAGAACTATTGAACAACACCTCCACGAAGATCTCCTATGTGGTAGGCAGCTACGACCCCAATGAGAAGACCGCACGTACCAGCACCGGATACAGCGCAACGCAGTACTTCATCGATCAGGACGAATGGATCGATTACACCATCCGATTCCAGAACACCGGGACCGATACGGCCTTCACGGTGACGATCACCGATACGCTGGCCACTGAACTGGACATGGCACGCTTCGAGCAGGGCGTGTCCTCGCATCCGTTCGCTGTGAAATTCAAGAGCGGCCGTGTGGTGGAATGGACCTTTGAGAACATCCTGTTGCCGGACAGTGGAACGAACGAAGCGGCCAGCCACGGACTCGTGAGCTTCCGCATCAGGCCGATGCAGCCGCTCACAGCGGGCACCGCCATCATCAACACGGCCAACATCTTCTTCGACTTCAACGACCCGGTGATCACCGAGCCGAGCGTGTTGACCGCGGAGGTCAGCACGGGCGTGCAGGTGCAAGGAGCCCAGCAGAACCTCTGGCTGATGCCCAACCCCACAAGCGGATCGCTGGAGGTCCGCGTATCGGACAACAACGCTACAGGTCTGCTGCAAGTGGTATCCGTGGACGGCCGCGTAGTGATGGAGCGGCGCATGGAAGGACCGCGCACGGTGCTCGATGTTGCGCAGCTATCACGTGGACTGTACACGTTGAACTGGCACGCTGTGAACGGGACCGTTACCACACAACGCTTCGTGCGGGAGTAGGATCCGATCCTCGTCAACAGCCGATATCCTTTGGGGCAGCGGCATGTATCACCGAAGGGGCCTCTCTTCGGAGAAGTCCGCTGGGCGTGGCATTCTGGCTTTCCCCTTCATCAACGAGCGGTCTTCCGTGGAGCGGATCAGGCAACCCTACCCGATATGCCCGTCTAACTTAGAAGCGATGAAGTATTCAATTGAACGATCGGTGCTGAACGTTTCGCGGCTGTTGCGAGATCCATACCTACACACGGGCACGATGTGAAGCGAACGATCGCCGTCCATCCTACTCTGATCATTGAACACCACTAAAAGCATACTGATGATACACGCCAGACTCTCAACTACCCTTCTTGCTGTTTTTTCCGCATCACTCGCTTTCTGCGTTACGGTGAACATGACCAGCTTCCCAGCCCGCTGCGGGCTGGAGAACGGAGCGGTGCGGGCTACAGCCATCAACGGGATCCCGCCGTACACCTACTTGTGGAGCACCGGAGCCACCACACAGACGATCACCGGCCTTGCACCCGGAACCTACACCGTCACCCTCACCGATGACCTCGGTGCTGTCGCGAACGGTTCGGCCACCGTGGTCGCCCTGTTCGAGTTGAATGCGGCGGGTAATGTGTTCTACGAAGAACAACAGGACTGTGACCTTCATTGTGTAGGCCGAGTGTCTGTGCAGGAGGACGCTATGGGCGGAACAGGGCCTTACACCTACAGCACTGCACCGCAAATGCTGCCCGGCTATTTCGGCTACGAAGGCATTTGTGCGGGCATCGTGAATGTGATCACCATCACCGACGACAACGGATGCCCGGGCGCAATAGATCTGGGCAGCTTGGTCGACAATGTGATCAACAGCACGGTGCAGGTCGGTAACATCACCGGCGCGTGTGCGGGGGAAGCGAACGGGACCATGACCGTGACCTTGATCGGAGGCAATGGGGGCAGCTACGTGCGCGTGTGGAACGCGACCACACAGGTCGAGCAGTTCTACTATCCGCCGTTGAACACACCCTACGTGATCACCGGGCGAACGGCGGGCGATTACACGGTCTCCTCCTGGGTGAACGGCTTTGATGGACAGCCCATGTGCACCAACCCGGCCGGCGGTTTCACGGTCCCTGAATTGCCCGGGCCCTGTGGAACGATCTCTGGAACGGTCTTCAATGATGTGGACCAGAACTGCACACAGGACCCTTATGAGCCCGGACTGCCCTACCGGATCCTCACGGTGCAACCCGGACCGCGATACGGAATGACCGACGCGCAGGGCCACTACTTCATCGGCATGCCCTTCGGAAACTACACCTTGGCACAGCCGCTGGTGGACGAAGCGCAACCGTGCCCTGCTGGGGTGCCCGTTCCCTTCACGGTGAATGGAACCAATTCGAACATCACCATCAACCTCGCCGATAGCAGCCTCGTGCCGCATGATCTGGAGTTGTTCCTACACGCCTCTGCGTTCCGGCCCGGCTTCCCGTTCACCATCTGGGGTGGCATCCGCAACAACACCGCCTATGCCAGCGGAACGGTATCGCTCTCCCTCAGCTATCCCACCTTGCTCGACCCCGTGATCGCCTACGGAGGTGGCACGGCCACGGGCGGAAATGCCGAATGGAACTTCGGCGTGATACCCGCCTACACGTGGCTCTTCGGCAACTTCTCCATCACAGGTACCCTACCACCGGATCCCGACCTCTTGGGCGAAGCTGTGGTACTCACCGCTATTGCAACGAACTCGATGAGCGAAGCTTCGTTAAGCAACAACACCAAAGTACTGAACCGCACCGTCACCGGAAGCTTCGACCCGAACGACAAGCAAGGCATCACCAACGCGACGGGCAGCACCGATCAATTCTTTCTCGACTCGGACGCGTGGATCGACTACACGGTCCGCTTCCAGAATACGGGCACGGATACGGCCTTCACCGTGGTGATCCGCGATGAGATCGAAGCGGACCTCGACATCCAGAGCTTGGAGATCACCGCCGCTTCGCACGCCTTCGTACCTTCTTTCGGTGACGGCCGCGAACTGGTCCTCACCTTCGCTGATATCCTGCTACCGGACAGTACTACAAACTTCCTCGGCAGCCAAGGTTCTGTAGCCTTACGCATGAAACCGCGCACGGGACTTATCCCCAGTGATGTGATCGAGAACACTGCGGGTATCTACTTCGACTTCAACCCGCCGATCATCACCAACACCACGGCGCATACGGTTGAGTTGAGCACGGGTGTGAACGTGAACACGGATCCCGGCGTGCTCCTTCTCCCCAACCCCGCCCGCGATGCATTCGAGATCCGTGGGCTTAGCCAAGAGCTTCTGCGCGTGAACCTGTTGTCCATTGACGGACGTGCGGTCCGATCTTTTTCCGGCAGCGATGGCAACCGCCGATTCGCGATCAGCGGCATTCCCGGTGGGGCTTACATCACAGAATTGACCCTGCGCAATGGAACCGCGATCCGACTTCCATTGATCATTGAACAACACTAAGTGCACCTTGATCATGCGCTCAACACTTTACTTTCTGCTGGCCCTTCTCGCTCCGCAAGCAATGGCGATCACGGTGCAGATCAGTGTGCAGGACCTGCCCCAATGCGTCTATCCCACCGGTGCGCTTTACGCCAGTGCCAGCGGTGCTGTAGGGCCCTACACGTACCTCTGGAGCACCGGCGAAACCTCCGCTACCATTTATGACCTGGCCGCTGGAACCTATAGCGTTACGGTGACGGACTACAATGGTGATCAGGACAGCGATACGATTGATCTTGTTGCGGGGTCACTCCTAGGTGCGGAACCGATCTGGTTGCCCGGTTGTCCGGATGACGCCTTCGGCCCTGCATGGCGGCTGGTGATCCCGGAGTACATCGAGAACATCGGTACGGGGCCCTACACATTTTCCGGCGCTACGGCCACGGAAATGGTGACCCAGAACACCGGCACCTTTCTCTACTTCAGCAACTTCGGTCAAACAACACCCGGATCGGCGTTGAACGTGACCATCACGGACAGCTACGGCTGTATCTCGACCTTGGCGGGGACCTTCCCTTCGGACCCGCAATGGCTTCAGCCACAAATACTGGAAGTGAATGGGGCGTGCAGTGGTGGAGCGAACGGTTCGATCCGCGTACATGTGCCACGAGAGGCGAACGGGTGGCCTTTCGGGTTTGAACTCCACCGCGCGGGCGTCACCAGTGCCATTCCCTGGACCGGTGGCGGAACACCGAACAATCTGGCCGGAACACAGCCCCGCAACTTTATCAAGGGTGGGCTGCAAGCCGGAACATACTACCTCATCACCCGCTTGGATTGGGAGTCGCTCAACGTAGGCACGCTCCAGGAAGAATACTTCGACGCGCAGACGAACAACTGCGCGGATACCATCGTGGTGGTGATCCCGGACCTGGGTTATACCTGTGGCACGTTGAGCGGTAATGCATTCGTGGATGGCAACCAGAACTGTGCCCGCAACGGTCCGGAACCCTACCTGCCCAATACGGTGATCGAAGTGCAACCGGGCAATTTCTATGCGATCACCGACGGCGCTGGACAGTTCACCATGAACCTGCCGTATGGGACCTACACCGCGGTCCAGCAGAACGCGCTCTTCCAAGAACATTGCGGGGTGGAAGGCACACCCTTCGACGTGTCCGTTAGCGAGTTGAACGTAACGCGCAACTTCGCGGATACCAGCCTCGTGGGGCTGGATGTGGAGCTACGGATGGCCAGCACCTCCGCGCGCCCCGGCTTCGAGTTGCGCTATGGCATCAACGCACGCAACCTCACCGGCGCAACGTCCGGCACGGGTACGGTTACCTTCACCTTCGACCCCTTGCTGACCTATCAGGGGTCGTCACCAGCTCCGGCGAGCGTAACAGGGAACACCATCACGTGGTACCTCTCCACCATGGGCGCTTTCCAGCAACGCTACCTCGCACCGCGCTTCCAAGTGCCACCGGATATCAACCTGCTGGGCACTGTGCTATCCGCATCGGCCACGGTCGCCACCGTGAACAGCGACTCCGACCCCGGCAACAACACCTTCCAGTACGATGTGACCGTGACCGGTGCCTATGACCCCAACGACAAGACGGCGACCACGAGCACCGGCAGCACGTCCATCTGGTCCATCGGAGAAGATGAATGGATCGATTACCTGATCCGTTTCCAGAATACGGGTACCGATACGGCCTTCTTCGTGGTGATCACAGACACGCTGCCGGAAACACTTGACCCCGCTACGTTCCAACTGGGTGTGGCCTCCATTGGGACGCTCATCACTCTGCAGGAGCACCGTGTGCTGCGCTTCATGTTCACCAACATCCTGCTGCCGGACAGCAACGCTAACGAGGCCGCCAGCCATGGCTTCGTTTCCTTCCGCATCAAGCCGCGCCAACCGGTGCTGCCCGGAACGATCATTGAGAACACCGCCAACATCTTCTTCGACTACAACCCGCCGGTGATCACGGAGCCGAGTGTATTAACAGCGGAGTTCGGCACGGGGATAATGAAAA
Organism: Flavobacteriales bacterium; assembly: GCA_038234075.1. Taxonomy (GTDB): domain Bacteria; phylum Bacteroidota; class Bacteroidia; order Flavobacteriales_F; family PHOS-HE28; genus PHOS-HE28. The sequence continues at coordinate 24,946 of JBBSUV010000035.1, forward strand.
ATTCACAGTTCTCTGTGATGGAGCTATTTCCAAACCCAACCGATCACTTCGTTACGATCAACGCGAAAAATGTGTCGATCAGTAAGGTGGAAGTGTATGGTATCGATGGCAAATGGATCAATACGTTCAACTCGAATGGCCACACCAGCACCATCGATCTTTCAGGTGTAGCACCAGGTTCCTATCTGCTTCGTGTCACCGACGCCGATGGAGGAATAGGCATATTGCCGCTGTTGAAGTGGTAGTCCATCCGCCGGGGTCTGAATACTTCCTAAGGGCAGATCTTCTACTTTGGACAACGTTGGCTCCATCAAACGCTTACGCCATGCGCTACTCCTTGATCATCGTACCCTTTTTGTTCGGTTTGACCGCGAATGCTGTTACGGTGAACATCTCCTTCTTGCTTCAACCGGTGTGCACTTATTCCAACGGGAAGATCCGGGCAAATGCCTCGGGTGGCGTTGGTCCATATAGGTATCTGTGGAGTACGGGGGATACTACCCAGATCGCCAACAACTTGGTCGCCGGTCCGTATTCCGTAACCGTCACCGACTTCAACGACGAGGAGGCCAGTGCCAGTTATGATTTGACCTCCACCACCTACGCACTTTTTGAGCTTAGCATCTTTGGGCAGCATGCGCGGTGCGATAGTGTGGACCGGCTGGTTTTGGATGCATTCAATATTCCAGGTCCTTCACCTTATTACATCAATGGGGTGGAAATGTCCGAGTCCGGTGGCGCCTATTGGTACGACTACATACCGCAGGTGAACGATACCCAATTCGTGTACTCGTTCGCCGATGGCAACGGTTGCACGGGTACTGTGCGGGACAATGTCGGTTGGCCGATCGAATACCCCGAAGTGGAAATTTTGGAGATCCACGGTTCGTGCTCCAACGATAGCAGTGGATACGTTACAATTCAGACCGGGTCAGAGGGGCACGGGCAACCCGTACTTGCCTTCCTTCGCCAATTAGGTGGGGACAATTTTCCTGGAGTACAAGGTCCAAACCAGACGGAAACTCGTTGGGACCTGCCGCCCGGCGATTACGTATTCGAACAAGTTCTGGAGGTAGCGGGAGAGCCATTCCTGTTCAATTCTTGCCCGGACCTGACCTTTTTCACCATACCTGACTTGGGGCCCGGCTGTGGCACTGTGCGAGGAATATCCTACATGGATGCCGATCAGGTTTGTGCGCTTACCGACTTCCAGCTCGGTTTGCCGAATGTCCTGTATGAGATCCTTCCGGGCCCTTATTACACGTACAGCCAGCAATACGGTGGGCACTATGCGATCGAACTCCCAACCGGCACTTACACCATTGAGCAGGTGAGCAACACATTGGACCCTTGGTGTACTCCTGGACCCATACCCTTCGGGATCGTTGGCGGCACAGGTCCAGTGCATGTGGACATTGCCGATACCAGTTTGGTGCTGCCGACTGCTGCCGATATTCAGGTAATGATCACAAGTGGCGCGGCACGACCGGGTTTCGAACTGGAGTATGCGATCGATGTACGGAATTTGGATGATGGGTATACGGGATCACACGTTCTTACCATGGATTTCGACCCCGTGTTGAGTTACATCAGCGCTACACAAACCCCTGCCAGCGATACGGGCAATACCCTGACCTGGAATCTACAGAACATGAGCGGTTTCCAAACCAGCTCACGAAGGGTCCGATTCCAAGTGCCACCGGATATTGCCCTGCTCGGCACCGTGCTCCATGCCATGGTAACCGTTGCCCCTGGCTTGCCCGACATCAACCCGGCGAACAACACGGCCGATCTTCCAGTAACGATCTCCGGGGCTTATGACCCCAACGACAAATTGGCCAAGACCAGTACGCGTGCCAGTGATTCCTTGTACTATGTTGGTGCTGACGATTGGATCGATTACACGATCCGGTTCCAGAACACAGGCACAGATACCGCGTTCAATATTGTGATCACCGATACCATCGCAGCCAACTTGGACCTTCGGAAGTTCACACCAGGGCCATCGTCGCATCCCTGTGAACTGAGTATCCGGAATGGTACCACATTGCGCTTTGCTTTCTACAGGATCCAATTACCCGACAGCAACGTGAACGAGTCCGCAAGCCATGGCTACGTGAGTTTCCGGATAGCACCGAAAGAGCCCCTGTTACCCGCGGAAGAGATCGCCAACACCGCCAACATCTTCTTCGACTACAACCCGCCGGTGATCACGGAGCGGAGCGTATTGACCGCGGAGTTCGGAACGGGCATACAGGCGGAATCACCAATTCAGAACCTCTGGCTGATGCCCAACCCCACCAACGGATCGCTCGAAGTGCGCGTATCCGATCACACAGCCAGCGGCCTGCTGCAAGTAGTATCAGTGGACGGACGTGTGGTGCTGCAACAACGCATGGAAGGACCGCGCACGGTGCTGGATGTGGCGCAGCTATCGCGTGGACTCTACACCTTGAACTGGCACGCTGTGAACGGGACCGTTACCACGCAACGCTTTGTGCGGGAGTGAGGTCCGCGAAGCTTCGGCCATCGTGTAGTGCTCGATCATGACCTACCAGCACGGATCGGGAACGGACGCACGTCCCATAAAAGCCGCATAAGGATCCGTCGGCCTCCCTTATACCGGGAGCTTTAGGCAACCCTAACGGCACGGTCCGTCTTAAGAGAGATCCTATCTTCCACCCATCGGGCTTCGTCACAAGCATCCATGAACCCGAGCAAAACCGCCCCGTATGAAAAGATATCTCCTCCTCACCGTATTCCTCCCTTATGCTTTTGGCGCCTTCGCGTCGCTGTCGGTGGGCATCTCGGAAAATGCCACGCCGATGTGCACCTACCCCACGGGAAGCTTGTCCGCATACGCCAGCGGCGGAACACCGCCCTACGCCTTGGTGTGGAACACCGGCGAGACGACCAGCACCATCCACGACCTCACCGCCGGATCCTATAGCGTGACCGTGACCGACGACGATGGCACAGTGGCTACGGCCAACTATACCCTGACCTCGTATACCCCGGAGGGATCCGTCGGCGGCTACCAGAACTGCCCGGATGGCGTGCTCAGCGATCCTTACCGGATGTTGGGCTACGGCAACCTTTCCAACGTGGGCATGCTGCCCATCACCTTCCAGGATGGCACCATCCATGGGGATGTGCTGTCCAGCGGGGAACCGTATCAGAACGCCCTTTACATGTACAAGGAGAGTGGCTGGCCTGCGACGCCCGGTGCAGTGCTCGACCTTCCCTTCACGGATGCGAGCGGTTGCCCGGGTGTCATCCATGCGAACATCCCGGCTCCTTTCGCTTACCCCGTACCGCAGGTGCTGACGGTGGACGGTGCTTGTGCTGGTGGATCCAACGGTGCCGTTCTCGTGCATGTACCGGTCGCACAGCACCCCTGGCCCAACTACATCGACCTGATCCATGACGGCGCGTCGATCGGACGACTGCAGGATCAGTATTACCCCGAACAGAGTTTCGGTTATGTGCCCATTACCGTGCAGCGCAACAACCTGCCCGCAGGGGAATATGCCATGGTGGTCACCTCGCGGTTCCCTTCCTCATTCGCGTGGCTGGAGGATCAGTGGTTCCCCCCGGAGGGGTTCTGTGGCGATACCACGTGGTTCACCGTACCCGACCTGGGCCTTACCTGTGGCACCGTGAGCGGCACGGCCTTCATGGACGATAATTTGAATTGCACCCAACAATCCGCTGAACCAAGTTTCCCTTCCTCGGTGATGGAGATCCAGCCAGGCAACTACTTCACCATGTCCGATGCGAGCGGCATGTACCAGCAGAATCTCCCCATGGGTTCCTACACCGTGCAGCAACAAAGCACAACAGTTGCCGAGCATTGCTCAGGGGTGCCGCAAGCTTTCTACTTGAACACAGCCAACGTGGTAACCTTCCTCAATTTTCCGGACACCGCATTGGTACCACTTGATGTCTGGATCGGCCTTGGCTCATCGCCCGCCCGCCCGGGTTTCCAAATGGGCTACGGGATCCTCATTGAGAACCTGACCCCGGGTGTCACAGGTCCGCTCACCACCACGCTTGTCTTTGACCCCGCACTGTCGTATGTAAGCGCGTGGCCCGCTCCCACCAGTGCCGTAGGCAATACCCTCACATGGGACCTTGCCCAGCTCGGCTCCTTCAGCCAACGCTCGGTCTACGCTTATTTCCAAGTGCCACCCGACGTGAACCTCATCGGCACCGATCTGGTCAGTACGGCCAGCGTAGTGGTCACCCAACCCGAACCCAACACCGCCAACAACACATACACCAATACGCGCACCATCACCGGGGCGTACGACCCCAACGCGAAGGAGGTGAGGACCAGTACCGGCTTGAGCAGCGACCTCTACTACATCGATCAGGATACATTGCTCGACTACACCATCCAGTTCCAGAACACCGGTACCGACACGGCCTTCTTCGTGGTGATCACGGATACACTGCCGGAGACACTGGATCCCGCCACGTTCAAGCTGGGTGCCCGCTCACATGCCTGCATAGTGCAGATGATGGACCATGGTGTGCTCCGCTTCATCTTCCCCAACATCCTGCTGCCGGACAGCAATTCCAACGAACCCGCATCGCACGGCTTCGTCTCCTTCCGCATCCAGCCGCGACTGCCGCTCACAGCAGGCACGGAGATCTCCAACACCGCCAACATCTACTTCGACTACAACCCGCCGGTGATCACCGAGCCGAGTGTGCTCACGGCGGAGTTCAGCACGGGCGTGCAGGCGCAAGCACCAAGACAGAACCTCTGGCTGATGCCCAACCCCACAAGCGGTCTGCTTGAGGTGCGCGTCCCGGAAGGCAACGCTGCCAGTGGTATGCTGCAAGTGGTAGCAGTGGATGGCCGTGTGGTGCTGCAACAACGCATGGAAGGCCCGCGCACGGTACTGGATGTGGCGCAGCTATCGCGTGGGCTCTACACCTTGAACTGGCACGACGTGAACGGCACCGTCACTACGCAGCGCTTTGTGCGGGAGTAACCCACTTAGGAACCCGATTCATTAAATCATACGATCCCCATGAAACGATCAATATTGTCCGTAATCGTAGTCCTTCTCTATCAAGCGACCTTCGGCTTGACCGTCAGCGTGATCGCCCAGAACCTGGTGTGTTTCACTCCGGGTTCTTGCACTGCATATGTGAGCGGAGGTTTGCCTCCATACACTTATGCTTGGAGTACGGGGGAGACCACACAGACCATTACCGGACTGGCGCTCGGCACCTATACCGTGACGGTCACCGATGCAGCATTCACCCAAGCCACTGCAAGCGGAACCGTGACCTATAGGGATGCCACGATAGATGTCATTGGAGGGATCTTGAGCGGGGATTCATCAGAGGCTTACTGTCCCGGCGCGGGGATCGACTATCCCTATTTCCGCTGGAGCGTAAGTGAGGGAACCCCCTTTCCCGGGCCATATACCTTCAATGGACAGACACCGCTCCAAGAGATGCTTCCGGATGGATCAGGCCGTTACTATGTACCTATAACGACACCTTCCGGCCAGATGGTCCCACCTGGAGAAGTCGTGCAGATCGACTTCATGAGCGGCAATGGCTGTCCGGCCAGTTTCTCGGTGATAGCGGGTTATCCAGTGGAATGGCCCGTCATCACCGTGCTGAACGTACAGGGCACCTGCACGGGCGGATCATTTGGCAGTATAACGGTGGCCTATTCCGAGGAAGGACATCATTACAAGGTAGGCACCGAGGTGCGGAACATGCAGGATGAGGTAGTGATCTCGTTTCTGAACGCATGGCATGGCAGGAGCGCCACCACGGAAGTATTCACCGGCTTGGCACCCGGCCAATACCGCTTGATCCAACGCACCAACATGTATTGGTGGACGACACCCTACGATTGGTGTAGCGATGAGATCACGGTGACCATACCGGACCTAGGCACTGAATGTGGTGACGTGGCCGGCATCGTTTACATGGATCAGGACCAGAGCTGCACTCCGGGATCGGTCAGCGTGGAGACGCGCGTGCCTGGCGTATTACTGGAATTCACGCCGGGGCCGCATTACGCCACAACGGGTAGCAATGGGTACTACGGCATTTCCCTGCCCAACGGAACCTACACGGTGCAGCAGACCGCCACCGCTATCGGGCAGCACTGTCCACTGCAGCCCACAACGATCACTGTGAACAGTATTGGGCAGACACTGAACCTCGCCGATACAGCGCTCGTGCCATTGGACGCCCAAGTGATGCTCACAAGCGGACCTGCGCGACCGGGCTTCCAACTCCAATATGGCATCCACCAACAAAACCTGACACCAGCCTCCACTGGTGCTACAAGCACGGTCCTCACTTTCGACCCTGCTGTAGAGTACGTCAGCGCCATTCCTACACCCAGCAATGTGAACGGTAACGTGATCACTTGGGAACAGGCTGCATTGGGAGCTTTCCAGGCACGCAACATTCAAGTAACCATGCAGGTCCCGCAGGATGTGGGTCTGATCGGCACCTCATTGAATGCTACGGCAACGCTCAGTTGCGCGAACACCGATGCGGACTTTTCCAACAACACGGCTTCCACCAACATGACCGTTACCGGCAGCTACGATCCCAACGACAAGCTGGCGCAGACCAGCTCCGCATTGAGCCGGGAATTCTACTTCATCGACGCTGATGAATGGATCGATTACACCATCCGCTTCCAGAACACCGGCACGGACACGGCGTTCACCGTGATCATCACTGATACGCTGCCCGCCACGTTGGATCCCGGGTCCATCATTTGGGGGGCCACCTCTCACGCGGGCTTGCGCTCCCTCACCGGGCAGGGCATTGTGAAGTTCATCTTCCCCAACATCCTGCTACCCGATAGCGGCTCGAATGAAGCCGCCAGCCATGGCTTTGCATCCTTCCGCATCCGCCCACGGCTGCCACTGATACCGGGTACTCCGATCGCCAACACCGCCAACATATTCTTCGATTTCAACGATCCGGTGATCACCGAGCCGAGCTTGCTTACGGCTGAATTCAACACAGGCGTGCAAGCGAAAGAAGCCAAACAGAACCTCTGGCTGATGCCCAACCCCACAAGCGGTCTGCTTGAGGTGCGCGTCCCGGAAGGCAACGCTGCCAGTGGTATGCTGCAAGTGGTAGCAGTGGATGGCCGTGTGGTGCTGCAACAACGCATGGAAGGCCCACGCACGGTACTGGATGTGGAGCAGCTATCGCGTGGACTCTACACCTTGAACTGGCACGCTGTGAACGGGGCCATTACCACGCAGCGCTTTGTGCGGGAGTAGCCAGCGCTGAACAGATCCTTTCGTCATCGCGGCGCTCCACGTGCACGGAAGCATGGGGAAGCGAGGACGGCCCTTATCGACGAAATCGCAGCGGAGAAAATCCCATCTCGTCCCAGGCCACCTTTTCAACCATTTCCGTCTTGTGGTACGGAGCCTCCTTCCGAACCCATGATCAGCAGGACGTCGGTCCCGAAAATATCCTCCCACCACCTTGGCGCACGCTCTACTTTTACTAGCCATAGCTTCCTGCCTCTTTCCGCTCATTCGATCAACCCACCATACATGAAGACACTTTCCTCCTTGTGCATCCTATACCTCATCGCGGGCGGCCTGCACGCCCAGATCAATTTGGATTCCGGCCTTGTTGCCCATTGGGAACTGGACAACAATGGACTGGATTCGAGCCCGAACTTGAACAACGGCACCCCCTATGGCCCCATCCCTATAAGTGACCGCTTCGGGAACGACTCCAGCGCCTATCAGTTCAACGGCACATCGGCATACGTGGACCTGCCGACGGTCTTTACCACACCACCCAGTGCGGTCACCTTTTCCGCGTGGTTCAAGGTGCCCACCACCTTCACGGAAGGCAAGCTGATCCACCATGGGGACAATGGCGAATTCTCCATGTATACCGACAGCAATTCGCTGACCGTAGCCGTTCACCTGGGTACCGTCCTCCCGGACGGATGGATCTGGACACATCAGAAATTCGTGGATAATAATAACTGGCACTTCGCTGCCGGCAGATGGGAGTTCGGCCAGTTGCTGGAGCTCTACTATGATGGCAATTTCGCTTCGGCGACCACAGCACCGGAAGTAGCCATGATGGACCCGGGCCCCCAGTTCCTATCGTCCCTGGGAAAGTATCGCTATAGCAACATCTCCTACTACGCAGGCCTCTTGGATGATGTCCGCATCTATGACCGGGCCCTGAGCAATGCGGAATTGGACACGTTGTATAACAACATGTACGCCTCCGTTCCGGAACGGCCCACCACCGCAGGACTTCAGCTCTTCCAGAACCAGCCCAACCCCGCCAACGGCTCCACCACCATCTCCTTCCAACAGCCCTCCGCCGGACCGGTCTCCCTGCGCGTGTACGACCTCAACGGCAGGCTGTTGACCGAACTGGTGAACGGTACGCTCTCCTCCGGGAAGCATGCCTACATGGTGGACCTGACCAACGTGGGCGCGGGTGTGTACTTCTATGAGTTGCGGAGTAGCGGCACCGTGCTGACGCGCAAGTTGTTGGTGGAGTAGATCTGCTTCGTCAACGCCTGTTCCGCCAACCCTTCTTTCGTCATCGCGAGCAAGCGTGCCGGAGGCATGGCTCTGTGAAGCGATCCTGTACCAGGGAGGCGTCAGCGTACTCGCCCTCTGAGCCATGATCGAACGGCTCCGCACTACGATCGCGCTTAGTACGGGTTAGAGCGATCGGGCTCCATGGCTTTATATCGCTTCGGTCCCGAATGCGGCCTTTGCGATGACGTGCCGCGTGGCTCCTGAAGCGTTGTTCAAAGATTCTTCCCCATCGCTTTTCCACGGCATTAACTTCGAACTGCCCCTCGGGGCAATGCCGCCCCGGGGTTTACACCATCGACCATGGAAACCGCCCTTCTGAATGCTATCAGCGCCGCGCAAAAAGCTTCGTGGGACCACTTCTCCGCCGGTTGGAAGAAATGGGACAAGGCCACCATGCACTTCCTCGGGCCCGTCGGCAAAGTGATGATCGACCACATCGGCGCCAGCGGCGACTGCCAGGTGTTGGACATCGCAGCGGGTACCGGCCAACCGGGCCTGAGCATCGCGCGCCACCTCTCGCACGGGGGGAAAGTGGTGCTTACGGACCTCTCCTGGAAGATGCTGCAGGTGGCCGTGGAGAAGGCCGCAGCGGCGGGCATCCACAACGTGGAATTCCGCGAGGCCGATGCCAACGCACTGCCCTTCGCCGATAACAGCATGGATGGCGTGAGCTGCCGCTTCGGCTTCATGTTCTTCCCCGACCTGCAGCGCGCGGCCAACGAAATGGCCCGCGTGCTGAAGCCCGGCGGCCGCATCGCGGTGGCCGTGTGGGCCGGGCCGGAGCAGAACTTCTGGATCACCGGCATGATGCAGAACATCAAGAAGCGCATCGACGTGCCGCCCGTTCAACCCGGCGCACCCGGTATGTTCCGCTGCGCAGCACCGGGCTTTATGGCCGGGCTCCTCACCAACGCCGGACTGAAGGAGGCCACAGAAAAGCCGGTCACCAGCACGTACGACCTGAACGGCGGCGCGGCCTATTGGGACATGATCACCGAGATCGCAGCGCCTTTCGTTTCGGCGCTCCAAGGTGTGGATCCCACCATCGTTGCACAGATCAAGGCCGACGTGGTGGCCGCCATGGACGAGCGCTTCCCCGACGGGAAGATCACCGGCATGGCAACAGTGATCACGGCGGTGAAGTAAGGCCTGCCACCAGCCTTCCCCTACATTCATCCTTCTGAACAACTTCCGCCACCATGGGAAAACACTCAGGTCTTCAGGTCATCGGCGCCGGCTTTGGCCGGACCGGGACCATGTCCCTCTACACCGCCCTCAACCAGCTCGGCCTCCCGTGCTACCACATGTTCGAGGTGCTGCGGAACCCAGCGAACAAGGAGCACATGGGCTTCTGGAACAACGTGGCCGAAATGCCTGCGGGAAAACAGCACGGTTGGAGCACCGTGTTCGCCAACTATGTCGCAGCGGTGGACAACCCCGCCAGCTGCGTGTGGCGCGAACTGCACTCCGCTTACCCCCAGGCGAAGGTGGTGCTCACCCTGCATCCACGCGGGCCCGAGGCCTGGTACGAAAGCACCATGGACACCATCTACTTCACGCAGACCCTGTGGCAGTTCAAGCTGCTCGCTGCCATCGTTCCCCGCCTGCGGATGTTCGGCAACTTGTCCCGCAAGCTCATCTGGGAACGCCTCCACCATGGCACCATGGAGAATAAGACCGCAGCCATCCAGCGCTACAACGACCACATCGAAGAGGTGAAGGCCGCGATCCCCACCGACCAGCTCCTCATCTTCACTGTGGACCAAGGCTGGGGGCCGCTCTGCAACTTCCTTCGCGTGCCCGTGCCGAACACACCCTTCCCCAACGTGAACGACCGCAAGGAGATCAAGGGCTTCATCGCTGCCATGACCAAGGGCGCCTATGTGATCCTTGCAGTGGGCGTGCTGATCGTGGCCCTGCTGGTATGGGTGTTGGTGCGGATGATGTGAGGCTGCAAGCTCTTTCCATCAGCGCCCATCGGCCAGACCCTCGTTCATCATCGCGATCATCCATGCCCGGTCCCGTCATGGAGAGGCGCGGAGTTTGTCCTGAGTGATGCGATCGCGCATCAACGGCGCGGTCTTTGACGCCCTGGTATCATGCGCGCCCTCCTCTACTTCCTTCTTCTCGCCATCTTGTCCGCCATGGTAGGCTGTGCCAACGTGGACGAGGTCACTTTGGGCGGGCCATCCGTGAAGGACCAACTGAACAGCCGGGGCTATATCACCACACCGATGGACACGGTGATTCCCGTGGATACCGTGGGCAACGCGTTGGACTCGTTGGGTAAGGATTGAACGCGTTCCGCACTTTATCGCTCACCCCGAACATCGAACGCGAAAGCCTCCGTGCAGGGGCACGGAGGCTTTCATCGCAGTGGTCATCCGGCTGTCCCCTTCCCTAAAGGAGTGGTCGGTGGCAGTGCAGCTTAATGTCCTACTACCAACGTCTGCGCACGCACGCCGGAAGCGGTGCGCAGCACGGCGGTATAAAAGCCCGCGCTCCAGCCCTGCACATCCAGCACTTCCTTGTAACGGCCCGGGGCCATCCTGCCGAGGTCCATATGGCTGACCCTACGGCCCAACGCATCCAATACCTCGATCTCCACGGTGGTGGCCTGGTCCAACGCGAAGGGCAGGTTCAGCACACCGTTGGCGGGTACCGGATAGGCCGCGGAGAACACGGCGCCTTGTTCCAGTTCCTCCACACCGATGCTGCCGTTCTGCAACGCCACATCATCCACCACGAAATAGGAGCCCACCTCGGCCTCCGGGCCGCTGAGGGTGAAGGAGATGTTCACTGCCGCGGATCCCGGTGCGACGCTCGTAACCGGCAGGTCCGCATAGGTCCACGTGCCGGTGTTCTCCGTGCGATCGAAAATGCGGAAGGCCTGTGCCACCGCGTAACCGTTCGCATCGGTGAACTGTGCACTCGCGGTGAAGATCTCCGTGCCCGCTGTGCTGGCCAATTGCAGCTTGTAGTAGAAGGTGAGGTGCTGATAGGCCTGGCTGATCGGCAGCGGTTGATAAGCGGCATCGTAAAGGTTCATGACGGGTGCCGCCACTTGGCTCAGGAAGGTACCGCGGGCAGCCGAGGCACCCTCATGGGCATTCGGATCCTGGGTGACCGGATCGCCGCTGAAGGGGCTGTTGCTTGTGGTCCATCCCACGGGGTCCGCACCCGACCAATTCTCGAAACCGGGGTTGGGCACGGGGTTCTGGGCATGGGCGATACCCGCGCAGAGCACGGCACCGAACAATGGGGATACGCGGAGGAGTAGAGCTGTTTTCATGGGGCGAAAAGTATGGGTGGAGGCCTACGTGAATTCCCGTAAAGCTTGGTCTCCACGGTGCTATTTTCCAACCACGGAAAGTTGGTGGAGGCCAAGCAGGGAAACTCCACAGGGCACGTGGTGCACGCCGTTCTAAAACGCGAACGCCCCCGTGCGGCGGCACGGGGGCGGTTCATCGTAGTGGATGCAAGGCCTTAGGCGGCGCGGGCCAACAGCGGCTCGCTCTTGCTGGTCTCACCGGCAGCACCCACGGCGCTCACGGCGAACCAATACTGCACACCCGACTCCAAGTTGTCAGCGTTGAAGCTGCGCTTGGTCGTGGTGCCGATCAACTCCCAGCGGAAGGGCTCGTTGCTGTTGCTGCGGAACACGTGGTACGTATCCGAACCCTTCTGTGCCAACCAGCGCATGCTCACCCGCTGCACCATGGTGGTGAAGTTGGAATGCAGGCTCGTCGGCGGCTTCAGTTCACCGTGCGGGGTGGCACGCTTCACCAGTTCGAAGCCACTGGTGAGGATCTTCGACCCATCCCCTTTCGAGGTGGCCTGCACATAGGCCAGCAGGTTCTTCAGGTCCGCCTTCACCACCGCCACCGCCTCGCGCTTGGCTTGGTAGTCGGCCTTGCCCCCGTTGCTGTCCGCATCCGCATTGGCCGCCACCAATGCATCGATGTGTTCCTTGAACTCGTCCAGTGAGGGCACTGGATTCGTATACAGCAAGTTGCCTGTGAGCATGTTGAACACGCCCAGGGCTTTTGCCACGATCGCCGTGGCGGCGAGGCCGATCAGGCCCATTTTTCCTGTTGCCATTTGGCTGTTGTTTTATGGTGGTCGCCCACCTGGTTATGGCCCTTGGAACGGGCATGCTCCCCAGAAGGTGACGTCAGCTTTTTAGCTGACAACAAGCACAAACAACTGGTTTTCAACGCAATAAGCTGCTTGATCATTCGAATATTTCCCGCAACAAGCCACCCGCCGCCTGAAAACAAGGGAAACATGCCGCGCATCTTCAACAACATGCCGCGCATCTTCAACAACATGCCGCGCATCTTCAACAACACGCCGCGCATCTTCAACAACATGCCGCGCATCTTCAACAACATGCCGCACATCTTCAACAACATGCCGCGCATCTTCAACAACACGCCGCGCATCTTCAACAACACGCCCCGCATCTTCAACAACATGCCGCGCATCTTCAACAACATGCCGCGCATCTTCAACAACATGCCGCGCATCTTCAACAGCTTGCCGGGCAACACGCACCCATCGCCGCCTATCTTGAACAGGAATTCCCCGTCCGGGCCACTTCTGGGGCGGCACCGTGTGCGCACGTCCTCCGTGCATCAAGGTGCGGGCGGCGGCGCAGTGGGCATAGCGCCCGCCTCCCCAGACGGATGCCGCAACTGGCAATAGCAACGCACCATCTGCAGGCGGATCGCCGCCACCAACAGCCCATGCCGACTGTTCACCTTGAATTTCTTGAACAGCCTCTCCTTGTGTTCCTTGAAGGTGCCCAGCGACATCCCCAACATTTCCGGCATTTCCTTCTCCAACCAGCAAGCCGGGTGGCACATCAGCTGTAACACCTCCATTTCCCTCGGTGGCACATGAGGGATCGTGTTATGGGCGGGTGGATCGTCCATACGGCGAAGCTTTCAACTCTTTCGAAACCCTGCAATACCCACAAAGGGTGATTTTTACCTTTTTGAGGATGCCTTGGGTGAACGGCTTGTTGGTTCAGTGGCTTTTGACTCTTGGGGTTGTTGTGGCTTTCGGCTGGTGGGTTGTTAGGCCTTAGGCAGCTGGGCTTCTTTGGCTTTTGGCCTCTTGGAGTTTGGGTGATTGAAGGTTTCTTGGCTTTTTGGTCCTTCTGTATTTGGCCTCTTGGCTTTGGCTCTCGGTGCAGCGGCTCTAGGCTTGGAGGCTTTCAGCTCTACGCAGCTAATTCACTGAACCCATTGCTCAGTGCGATGCTATGCAAAGGCACCATGACGTCCCGCATCTTATCGCCGAACAGATAGCGGTCCGTGACCTCCCGAAAAGGCAATTGGACCACTGCTTGGTAATCTTCGAGCAGCTTGCTGTTGAGGTCGTATTCACGTACAACACGGAGCAGTTGCCAGTGTGCATTCACAAAAGGTTCTAAGTGCAGTCCCAGAATAGGAAGGCGGTCACTCTTGCTCATATTGAAGACTGGATCGGCAGGCACCAGGTTCCAAAGCTGATCATGGCCCACCCATGCATGAGGGATGAAATGCTCGATGTGGTTATCGGCGTCCAGTTCCTTGCCGGTGTAGATGCAGCGCAGTCCTTCAGAATGGTCCATCACCGCATTCCACAGTTGCCGTTGCCTTACCAATGACTCCCTAATGGATGGCTGTACCAGCTTGTTCACGATCTGTGGCACATTTGGATTTCGAGCCTGAAGAAACTGCGCAAGGTTCCACAAACAGAAGTCTCGCAGAACCGAAGCGTGTTGCATGAAATAGGCCGCCCACTCCAAAGGGACCTCCAAGTGATCCTCGAAGAGCTTGTATGGGCTGGCTGTCCGCTCCTCTTGTGATCGCTTCATCACTTGCAGGTCATTCAAATTGGAGGAACCTATCCACGGGGTGAGAAACTTGTAAGGCACATAGCGACCAAGCGCGTGCAGCACGTTCACTGAAACCGCGTTCTCGGTATGCATCAAACAATGCTCAACCTCAACGCGCTTTGCTCTTGCGCTCAAGCCTTCCACAGATTGCAACGTTTCAATGTGGCCGTGCAAACTATCCCAAGCACCGAATGACAGCTTGAAGTAATTCACCGTATACCATGAACTGCCGACCATGCGCACATAAAGCGATCTTAAGGGAACAGAGGTGCGGCCCTCACTCACCAGAGCCAAGAGGGCGAGGAACCAGTAGTACTTATAGGTGGATGTGGTCGATCGGAATACCGCGGCCAGATGCTTGATCGGCAGTTGATCATGTTGGGGTAATGCGGTCATCTTCCTTTGGGCACGGGTTCGGAAAGGTCCGTATCCCGTGGCACAATTGATCTATGGGCCATCTCAAGTCGGAACGTTGGCTAGGTCAATCCAGTTCTTTTAGACCGCATTCTTTCAAAAAGGCTGCCGTTGAATCCAGACCTTTCGGATCGCGTGTAATGTCATTCGCATCTCCGCGTGGCACCCAAATGATAAATCCTTCACGCGCCCGAGTAAGGAGAACCCGGTAAGAGTTGAGTAGGTAGCGGCGCTGTCGAGGTTGCTTCATTGCATTCCACTTGGGTCCAACCAATTTGCGCATTTCCCATCCTTGAAGCGGATGGTATAAAAGGTCACTGCCCCAGCAGATACAGCTAAGATCGAGCTCTAGCCCTTGGCATTCATACTCGGTTGCGGCCACCTCCAGTTGGTTGGAAGAGCGGATGTCAAACGATTCGTTCAGGAACCAATCGACAAACATGTTCTTGTTTCCTTGTCTGAATCCCGATGCGAGTTCAATACCATGAGCCCTCAATCTCAACGCCCCTGAACTTGCAAGTAGACCTGAACGGCGTAAGCCCCGAGTATGATGCTTCAACCAGGCCTTGGCTTGAGCCAAATCCCTTGTCATCGCAAGTTCGAAGCCGCTGCACTCAGGCAAGATCGACCGCGCTAAGGCAGCATCACCTTCAATCACAGCATCCACCCAACGCGATACGGCTTCGGCTTTATACGAGCGAAGACTAACGGCCAAGTGCAACGCTGGTTCTGGGTGAACGGATAACCCCGCGTATTCGCCATCGGTAAATAATTGCTGCATCTTGTCACCATGAGCATTCCCAAGAACATGCGGTGAAACCACCACTTCCCAGCGATTGAATCTATTCTTGAGTGCTTGGCCCCATTCAGCTAATCCCGCTTCACCAGTATTGATCTCTTGCCCCCCACCTACTAATGCTATGATTACCGCCCAATCTCGGTGCCTATCCATGATGGACAAGATCGACTCTGGCTCAGACTCATGGCGATCATACTTCTTCTTGCATTGATCAGCATCCCATGCTCGCTGCGCTTCATCAAAAATGATGAGATGCTCCACCGGAGGTTCTGGGCGAGGATACGAGTCCTTAATGAAGGAATGAACGTTCTGAATGAATGTGCTCACAGTGCGCTCCGCGTCACCGGCAGATTGCCTTTTTTTGAAATCCCTGGCGATGGCAGCGGAAACAATTTTCACTAAGGGTCCATTCCCTGAAAGGAATACTCCCGCGCCATTCGTCAAATCACGTACCGCCGGGTCGTGAGCAACATTCAGCCCCGCTAGAGTTTTCCCGGCTCCGGGCACGCCAGTTACGATGCAAAGAACCTTCTTTCGGTGTTTCTGTGCCTCAGTGATCCAATGAACCAGTCGGTCCGACGTGATGCCAAGGTTAATCGCATCAGCATGCGAACGGGCAATTTCACGGACATCGTGCCCAGCGTAAAGTGCTTCCGCCGCTTCGATGATGGTCGGAACCGGTCGATAGATAGAATGGTCCCAGAGCCCAATATCGATCTGAGAGAGACTGTCTGAATTAGCATCAACGGAACTCGCGATCTTAACCGCAAGATCACTCTTACAGGCTCTGACCACAGACCTAACGGCATCTTCACCTTGGAGATACAGGTCTAGATCGGTTGGCTGTGCACTTGTTGTTACAGCGATTGGGACAATGGTCACCCCTCGACTTTGTTCATGGAAGTCGCGCAAGTCCAGTGCATAGTCTTCGACTTGGCGCTCAGTGCCTTTTTTGTGCTTGGTCTCCCCGGTCTTGAATTCGAGACAAAGGATCACATCGCGAGCTAGGAGGACCACATCGACGCGCTTCTGCCTTCGAGGTATAGGGTACTCGAAAAGAATGCCCCAATTCTTAGCATCTTCATATCGATCTAGAAGAGCTAACCCAGAAGCCCTGAGAATTTCCAGTTGGACTTGCCATGCTTTTGATTGACTTTCCTTCAGATCGGCAAACCCATTATTCGAACTCTGCTCATGGATAGCGCCAAGCACTCGCTTTGGATCATCCGACAGGAATTCTTGGAGTGTGGAGCGATAGAAAGCCGGCATTGATCACTTGCCGCTGAGCAACCATTCTGCCGTAACCGCAAGTGCCTTAGCCAGAGCTTTCACCTCATAATCCAATACACCACGCTGGCCGATCTCGACCTTGGAAATACCAGCACGGTCAATACTTACACCGAGCAATGCCAGCTTGCCTGACAACTGATCTTGTGTCATAGGAGGAGATCTCCTAAGGCGCGCCTCTTTCACCCGCTCCCCCACGATATTGATTCGCTTCCCTTCTAACATATCCGCGGGGCAAGCTATCCGAGGCACCTATCCAGAGTGTTCCAATTTGGAACATCGCGATTTATTTGTTCTCTTTCCAAAACAATGACTCATCTCACTACTGTCCGGTTAAAAGTCGAACAAATTCAACTGTTTCAGCGGGTCTGGGTTTGCTGATGCAGGGGCATCGGTCTGAAAGGCTTGCTGGATGGGCATTTTCTCGAAGGGCATGACCGAGCAGATCTGTAACATGGAA
>JBBSUV010000036.1:0-42224 GCA_038234075.1 Flavobacteriales bacterium
CCGTTGAGCAGTGTTGAACGATCCTAGGCAGCCCCAGTGCCGGAAAGGGTGTTGGTTCTGTCGGGTCGTGCGTTCATGGCCAAGGTCTCCTTCACTGCTATTCTGGCCTGCGCATCCGCACAGAAAGCACCACCTGAAACCGTGTAGGTGAAGGTGCCAGAGTTGTCCATGGCTGGATCATAGCTGCCGTTCCCTGCGCTCCACGTTCCACCAGCTTCAGCATCGGGACCGAGCAGGGCGAAGAGGTTAGTCGGATCCCCACTGGAGCAGATCGTGATGGAAGCATCCGTGCCGGCATTGGGTGGTGCCTGCTCTTGCACAGTGAAGAATGCCGTGTCAGCAGGGCACTGTCCGATACCACTTACGATGTACATGATGTTTCCGGGATCATCGCTGACCGGGTCGTATTGCCCGCTGCCGTCGCTCCAGCTCCCGTCAGCATCCGCACCGTTGAGCAGTGTTGAAAGATCCAAGGCAGCCCCATTCCCGCAAAGGGTGATGGTGCTGTCGGCTCCTGCGTTCATGGCCAAGGTCTCCGTCACTGCTATACTGGCCTGCGCATCCGCACAGAATGCACCGCCGGAAACCGTGTAAGTGAAAATGCCGGAGCCGTCCGTGGCTGGATCGTAGGTGCCGTTCCCAACGCTCCACGTTCCACCAGCTTCAGCATCGGGACCGAGCAGGGCGAAGAGGTTAATCGGATCCCCACTGGAGCAGATCGTGATGGAAGCATTGCTGCCCGCATTGGGCGGTGGTGATAGGTTGATCGTGATGCTTGCGCTATCCGGGCAAGGCCCCGCGAACACCTTGTAGATCTGGTAAGTACCCGGCGCGCTCGTCAGCGGTGTGATCGCTCCAGTTGAGGCATCCAGGGTCAATCCGGTCGGGCTTGCGCTGAAGATCGCCCCATCCATCGGCTGCAATGGCGCGATCGCATCGGCAGAGGAACAGATCGTATCCGCCGCATAGGTCAGCAGGAGCGCAGGCGATACAACCACCAACGTGGCTGCGCAACCGGACGTGAAACCAGAAGGATCCGTCACGGTGTACTGTACCGTGAATGTGCCAGCAGGGAATACTTCACCGGAGAAGAGCGTTCCAGTACTGTCCAAATGGGCTGTCCCGCTATTGTCCGCATACAATGGCTGTGGAATGTTCAACGCTACACCGCACTGGCCGGATGCGACGGTTCCATGAACCGTGTCAGGGCAAGAGATCGTGGGAAGTATGGTATCCAGCACAATGATCTGCACGTGGATGGTGGTGTCATTCGCCGCGCCGTCCGACAGATGCAATGTGGCCGTAGTGTCCGCGGCGACAACGGAACCGCTGGCGGGAGTCTGGTCATGCGTCCCCAAGCCGGAACAGTCGGACAGATCGGTAAGCTGGGCGTAGAGGTCCGGCATGATCGCCTGCCCGTTCGCATCCATGTACAAGGTGTCCACGGAAGGAGCGGTGAATGTGGGCGGCGAAGCGTCGATCACGGTGATGGTGAAAGAACAGGTGCCGATATTGCCGGAGGGATCCGTGGAACGGAATTCCACCGTTGTGGCGTTCACAGGGAAGGAGCTGCCGGAGACCTGCACCACATCACTGTTCTCCACGGTGACCATGGCTGCACAATTGTCCACTGCCGTTGGCGCGGCGTAAGTCACCACCGCGCTGCAATCGGTCGGGTCTGCGACAATGGTGATATCGCCCGGACATCCTGAAAGGACCGGGGCGATCGTGTCCTGTGGTAGAATGCTCACGGCATCGCTGGTGACCGCTGGACAGATGCCGCTGGTGACCTGCACCCGGACAGCCGTGGTCTGCGTAACTCCGTTGAGCGTATCAACCGTAAGTCCGGAGGGCTCGCTTGTCCAGGTGGAGCCGCCGTCCGTGCTGGTCTGCCACAGTATGGATGCACCGACGGATCCTAAAAGCGCGAGGGGTGCATCAGATCCTGGGCAGATCGTTCCTCCGCCGGTCAGGACCCCAGCGATGGAGACCGGGCTGATCGATACCGTGTGTGTGGTGCTGTGGCCATAGGCGGTATAGGTGATGTCCACATTGCCGCTGAGCCCAGCGGGGTTGAATTGGTTGCCGGAGATGCCATTCCCGGACCAGGTCCCGTCGGTGGCACTTCCGAGATTGTAGAAGATGCCGTCCACTTCTAGGTTGGTACCTCCTGTCCGTGTCAGTTTGATGAAGCGCATCGGGGCCGTGACCACAACGGCGGTCAATAGCAACGCCGTGGAACCGGTGGTGATCGCGCCATGATCGGTGAATATGCCGGCCCCGGACCAGGCGCCTTGTACATTCATTGTTGCCGTACCTCCGGTGCTCCTCCAACGGACGATCACTTTCTGCCCGACAGGGATCGTGTCGCCGAGATCGATCACGATCTGGTCGCCAGGATCATCAAACAAGGCCACGCCTCCGGGCATTTGGCCCAAGGCCCCTCCAGGTCCGGTGCCTCCGCCTGATCCGATCCCGTAGGAAGAGAAAACCGCGGAACCGGTGCCGGTACGCTCAGGTATCCATCGGGAGTTGAGGTTGAGCGGGCCATTGCCCGCGCAGATCGAGGGAAGTGCGGTGAATACCGAGGGGTCGCGGAATTCACTGACGGCGAAGTCAAGATCGGTCAGACGTGCGGTGAACAGGTTTTGGGAATTGTCGTCAAAGAAGGTGGTGTTGAACGCGATGCCACTTATATAGCTCCCCGCGAGGTACACGCGTCCCGATCCGTCCAGCGCAACCCCGTTCGCCATGTCATCCCCCTGCCCGATAGGCGTTATGGCCCATTTGAGCACCCCACTGCTATTGATCTTGATCAAGAATACCTCCAGGTCGTTGTTGCCGGTCAGCACACGTCCCCCGGGAAGGGTGACCGGCGGGCGGTAACAACCGGCCCATAGTACGTCCCCATGGCGGTCCGTGGCCAAGGCGCGGCCCGTTTGCACATGGATCGCAGCACCGAAGAAGGTGCGCACCCAAACAGTCTGGCCACTGCTCTTGTTCAACCGCGCGAGGTATCCATAATCATGCGGATTCCCTGCCCCCCCGATCACAACTGAGCCCGGGAAAACGGAATTGTTATGGGTGCTTCCGGAGATGTAGACCGCTGTTGCCGAGGTCGCGATCCCCAATGCGTTCATCTCGTCACCCACGGGGTTGGAAATAGCTTGAGCCCAATTGATCGTTCCGGCGGTGCTCATGGCCAGCACATCGGCGCTTATGTTGTTCCCGAGCGTGGTCAAGGCCACAGTAGCCGGTCCGGTGCTGGCTCCGAATGAATAGGACGTTCCCTTGTGAAAGCCAAGGGCAAATACCTGTGACCCATCGGTGGCGACGGCATTGATCGCGCTGTTTTCAGCGTTCGATCCTGTGGCAAGCCAGAGACCGGTTCCATCGAAAGCCTGCAAGGCCAGCACGAAGGAATGGACCACGTTCGCATTGCCCACCGATGTGGGGGGTGTGCTAAACCCCGCAAGGGTCGGCGCACCTTGGTAGGAGCCTCCCACAAACACTTGTCCGTTCGCATAGCAGATCCCATTACCTCGGTCGTTGCCGGAGCCTCCCGCCTTTATACGCCATTGTAGTGCACCGTTCATATCATAACAGGCCACGAAGATGTCCTCCCCACCGGTGGAGGACATCGTCTGGTTCCCGCCGCTGGCGCCCGTGAATGACGCATTGGCCCCGGAGAAATAACCCGTTACGTAGACATGGCCTTGCGTATCGGTGCAGACCCCTGTTATACCATCATTCCCGGCTGCGCCAATGACGATCTGCCATTGAACGGTTCCGTCCAAGCGCTGTTTTACCAAGTATCCGTCACTGGAGGTATTAGTCCCGAACAACAGCGTCCAAACGGTGCCTAAAATGCCACTGAAACCTTTGTCAGCCTGACCGGCTGTGTAAACCGCATTGTTCAGCGTGTCAACAGCGATGCTGGAAGCGAACTCACGTTGAGGCGTGGCTATTTTGCTTGACCAGTCCCACCCGTCAGGAGTTTGGGCCGAGGCGCTCGGTACCCAAAGGCCTAAGAAGGAAATGCCGATCGCCAAGAGCACCCATGGACAATTGCGGTTGCGCTGTTGGCAGCGGTCCCGGAATGTCCTGTTTGCAGCCTGGCAACTTGGGCCTGCGTAAGGATATGAGCAGTATCTGTTCAGATGTGGAGCTTATGCGTTTATACGGTGACCGATCGGAGCATCGGGACCATAAACGATAAGCTCATACGGCGTGGAGCCCTCTTGGTTCCATTTCGTACCGGACGAAGAGTCGGGTTCTGTCGACGAATCCCTTTCGAGCGTCGCTGACCGGAGGATCAAGCTCCGTCAGCGGTATCCTCAGGCACGTTCTGTTTGCTCTGTGGGAAGGTGTAGTACCGGTCCAGTTGTTTCCGCAGCCGATGAAAGCGGTAATAGCCCACCACGAGGAAGAGCACGCAAAGGGCCAGCGCCAAGTCCCCAACATATCGGAGGTTCCCGTGGCCTTCCACTTGGATCAACGCGATGCCTCCGATCAACAAATAAAGGGAGGAGCGCAAATAGCTCATCAGCGTGCGCTCATTGCCCAAGCGTGTCCGCTCCAAGGCCAGATGGTCCCGCAAGGTCAACTTCTCCCGGTTGTGGTACCGGGGATGGTTCAGGCGCAACATCCGTTGCAATCGGTACAATCGCGTGTCCATGGTGGGAAGGTAGGAACTTGGATGCGCTTGACCAAAGAGAAGTTCCGGACCTCGCTGGACCATCCTTGGCTCAAAGTCAGCGCGCCATTCCACTGAGGCGGGTATCTTGCCCCCTATCGTGAAACGACCGATATGAAACAGGCACTCTCCAAAGTCCACAAGATCCTCTCCGTTCTCCTCACTTTTATCCTTTGCATCCCCCTCGCCAACGCCCACGAGGGCATGTGGGTGCCCACGTTGCTCAAGGTCATCGAGGGCGATATGCGCACCGAGGGGCTGCAGATCAGCGCCGAGGATATTTACAGCATCAACAACAGCTCGCTGAAGGATGCCGTGGTGTTGTTCGGCGGCGGTTGCACAGGGGAGGTGGTGAGCACGCAGGGACTCATTCTCACCAACCATCATTGTGGCCACAGCTTCATCCAAGCCAACAGCACGCTGGAGCATAATTATCTCCGCGATGGTTTCATGGCCGCTACGCGCGCCGATGAGCTGGCCAGTCCCGGGCTCTCCGTCACCTTCATCGTGCGCATTGAAGATGTTTCCGATCGCGTCAACGCACTGCTGACCCCGGGAATGGGAGAGGACGAGCGCGAAGCCGTTGCGCGGCGTGAAAGCCAAGCGATCGCAGCGGAAGCCGTGCAAGGCACGTTGAATGATGCCATCGTCCGACCGTTCAATTATGGCAACAGCTGGTTCCTCATCGTCAGCGAGACCTTCCGGGATGTGCGCATGGTGGCTGCACCACCGGCGAGCATCGGTGAGTTCGGCGGGGATACCGACAATTGGATGTGGCCACGCCATACCGGCGATTTCAGTGTGTTCCGCATCTATGCCTCCCCGGATAATCAGCCCGCTGCATACGCTGCGGACAACAGGCCGTTCACACCCCGCCGTTCCGTCGCCATCGACATGAGCGGTGCGCAGGAAGGAGAGTTCGCCATGATCTACGGCTTCCCCGGTACCACGGAGTATTACATCCCCAGCTATGCGGTGAGCCAGGTGATGGAGGATGCCGACCCGCTCCGCATCACCATGCGGTCCGCTAGCCTGAACGTGATCGATGCGGCCATGAATGCCAGCGAAGCCACCAAGCTCGCCTATTCCTCCAGGCAGCGCCGCATCGCCAACGGCTGGAAGAAGTGGCAAGGAGAGGTCCGCGGACTGAAGGAGCTGGACGCCGTGGGGAAGAAGCAGGCCGAGGAAGCCGAGTTCATCAAAAGGGCGCAGAGAATGCCGGAGTATGCCGGGATCCTGCCACGACTGGAAAAGCTGTACGCCGATCAGATGCCCTATGCGCGGGCACGCAACCTGTTCAGTGAATTTATCTACACAGGTGCCGACCTGCCTCGCTTTGCCATGGGCTTCAGCAAGCTGATCGAAGCCCGTGATACGATCACAAAGGCCGTGGCCGATGCCGAGGTGAAGCGATTGCGGGCCAATGCCAGCGCCTTCTTCAAGAACTACAACGCCACGGTGGACCATGATGTCTTCGCGGCGCAATTGCCCATTGTCCTGCAGCAACAGGTCCCATCACTTGCTCCACCCGAGCTGCAGGTCGTGAAGGAGAAGTTCAATGGCGATGCCAAGCGTTATGCGGATGATCTCTACGCTCGCAGCGTCTTTGCCGATAGTGTGAAGCTCTTCCGTCTGCTGGACGGTTATTCCAAGAAGAACGCCAAGCGCATGGCACAGGACCCCGCCTACCGGTTGGCCATGTCCTCCAATTCCACTTACGCGGAAAAGGTGGGGCCACGCTACAATGCCATCAGCGACAGCCTCGATGCTGCTTTGCGCGTGTGGTCCAAAGGGCTGGTCACGCTTTTCCCTGAAAAGACCTGGTGGCCCGATGCCAACCTTTCGCTGCGCCTCAGCTATGGCAAAGTTGAAGGAGCCTATCCACGTGATGGCATTGCTTACCTGCCATACACCACGTTGAACGGGGTGATCGAAAAGAACGACCCCGGGGATCCTGAGTTCACCGCCCCGCAAAAACTCATCGACCTCTACAATGCCAAAGATTATGGTCCCTATGCAACGGAAGGTGAGATACGCACCTGCTTCCTCTCCTCGCTGCACACCACCGGAGGGAATAGCGGCAGCCCCGTCTTCAACGGCAAAGGCGAGCTGATCGGCATCAACTTCGATCGCACTTGGGAGAGCACGATGAGCGATATCATCTTCGATCCGGCCAAATGCCGCAATATCTCGGTGGATATCAAGTATGTGCTCTTCATTATCGACAAGTACTTAGATGGGAAGCACTTGGTGGATGAAATGGAACTGGTGGGGCTGGACGCGCCTCCGCATGTGATCGAGCTTCCGTTGCACCACTGAGGTAGTTGTCAGTTATTGTTTCCAATGCTGACACTCGCGACACGCGAGCGCCAGCATCGGCCAACGGGGTCGCTATCGAATGCCGGGCCGCGCTTGCAGCGCGGGTCAGGCGAGGTCGGCGCTTACTGCGCCATTTCTATCGGAAGGCGGTATCGTGAGCGAACATTCCAGTCCGATCGCGTGTCAGAAGCATGGACTGCACCGATCCGAGTGACCCGCTGAACTCGCCATTCGGTCCGAATGCCGGGCCGCGCTTGCAGCGCGGGGTCAGGCGAGGTCGGCGCTTGCAGCGCCATTTCTATCGGAAGGCGGTATCGTGAGCGAACATTCCAGCCCGATCGCGTGTCAGAAGTATGGGCTGCACGGATCCGAGAGGCCCGCTGAACTCTCCAGTCGGTCCTGACAACTGACAACCAACAACTGACAACTGAAAATGTGGAAAGAAGAGAACGACAAACTCCAGCGCAGCTTCCAGTTCAAGGACTTCAGTGAAGCTTTCGCTTTCATGACCCGCGTAGCCTTAGCGGCCGAGAAGATGGATCATCACCCTGAATGGAGCAACGTCTACAACAAGGTTGAGATCAAGCTAAGCACCCACGATGCCGGTGACAAGGTGACCGATAAGGACCGAAAGTTGGCCAAGGCGATCGACGGGATACTTGGATGAATCAGCGCTGGCACTCGCGGCACGCGAGCGCCAGCGCTGGTTGTCAGTTGTCCGTTCTCAGTTGTCAGGTGTAGCCGCGATACATCCGCAAAAGCCTGTCGCGCTGCAATGCAGCCGGACAACTGACAACCAACAACTGACAACTAAGGAGGGAAGCGCGACTCAATTCACCTTCTGCACGTCGGCGCTGATGCGCAACACCGTCTGCGAGGGCTCCGTATTTGCCGTTACCGTCACGGTCTTGCTCTGCTGGCCTTCCTGCTTACCCGGCTTGTAGACGATGCTGAGATCGGCGGATTCGCCCGGCGCGATGGGGTGCTTGGGATAGTCAGGGACGGTGCAGCCGCAGCTTCCGACGGCGTTGGTGATCACCAAGGGCTCCTTGCCCGTGTTGGTGAACTTGAAGTTGAACTTGTTCTCGCTGTCCTGCTTGATCTTTCCGAAATCGTGGGACGCCTCGGCATAACCGATCGTGGTCGTAGGTCCATCAAAGCCGGACGGTGGCATTGGAGCTGGCGGTGTCAGCGGATCGAAGGTGTTCTTGTCCGCCACCGAAACGGGTGGTGCTTTCACTGCAGCGGTAGGCAGCGGTGCGAACGTGGGGACGGTGGCGGCGGCCTTGCGCTGGTCAACGGCCATGAAGACCACGGTGGCAGCAATGATGGCCATCAGGGCGATCTTGATATTCTCCTTCATCTCTTTTTTTGTTGGATACTTGGGGCGAAAATAGGGGAAGCAATATGGTCGGCGCCATTCCGGCCCGGTCCATTAACAGGTATTTGATCCTGAGCTAGAGAACTACCGCTGCCGATCAGCGTTCCGCCAGTTTGGTGCGCTGCAGATCAACGTCGGTGATCACGCGAAGGGCTTCGTCATAGCTCCGGTCCACCGGGTTGTCCGAATTGATCACCTGCCAATAGGCCGAGGTGTTCCAAACATCCCTGGCGATCAGTGCCTTCATCCGGAGATCCACCAAGCGTTTGGATCGGGCCATGCCCGCGCTGTCCGGTTCGATCTTGGCCTCCTCGGCCAGCTTTTCCATGGCGGCGTTCAGTTCCGCATCCACGCTGAAGTTCTTCCGGAAGGCGTCCACATCCTTGTACTGGCGCTGGATATCCGCGCGGTGCTTGTCCACGTAGTTGATCGCTGCGGTATTGGTGATGCCTTTGCGCACAAGCTGGCCGAACCAAGCGGAGCTGAGCGAGGTATCGATCGGCACGAAGACGTCCGGCACGATACCGCCGCCGCTATAGACCACGCGCTTGTTGTTCGTGTAGTATTTCACCGTGTCCTGGATGTGGATGCTGTCCGCACTGGTGAGCTCGCCTTCGCGTAGGCGGTCCATGCCCTCGTGGCGATAGGCATCAAGACCATCCGCATAGGATTTCTGGATGCAGCGGCCGCTGGGTGTGTAATAACGGGCCACGGTCAAGCGCACTGCCGACCCGTCAGGGAGCATCACGGGACGCTGCACCAGACCTTTCCCGAAGGTGCGACGGCCCACGATCACCGCACGGTCCCAGTCCTGCATCGCTCCGGTGACGATCTCGCTGGCCGAGGCACTGCCTTCATCCACCATCACCACTAAGTGGCCCTTCTCGAATTTGCCGCTCGACGTTGCGTAAAGGTCCTCACGGGGGGAGGCGCGCCCCTCCGTGTAGACTATCAGTTTCCGGTCGCCCAGGAACTGGTCCGCCATCTCCTGAGCCGCGCGGAGGTAGCCGCCGCCATTGCCCTGCAGGTCCAGAATAAGGTCCTTCATGCCCTGCTTTTTCAGCATGTCCAGCTTGTCGGTGAATTCCTTCGTGGTGGTGGCACCGAAGCGGCTCACCTTGATGTAGCCCACGCCAGGTTCTGCCATGTAGGCGGCCTCCACACTGTAGATGGGGATCTTGTCCCGCGTGATCGTGAAGTCCAGCGGTGCCTTCTCGCCTTGGCGCACCACGCTGACATTCACCTTGGTGCCCTTGGCGCCGCGCAGCAGTTTGATCACGTCGGAGTTCTTCACCCCCGTGCCGGCCACGATCTCGCTGTCCACCTTCACAATACGGTCGCCCGCCCGGATGCCCACACGTTCGCTGGGACCACTGGCGATGGCATCCACCACATAAATGGTGTCGCGCACAATGTTGAACTGGATGCCTACGCCCTCGAAGTTGCCCTTCAGCGGCTCGTTCACCTCTTCGAGGTCCTCCTTCGGGATGTAAACGCTGTGCGGGTCCAGGTCCGCAAGCATGCTCACGATGGCGGAGTTCACCAGCTTGTTGTCATCCACGCTGTCCACGTACATGTGGTCGATCTGGTACAGCAGGGCTTGCAACTTCGTAGCGGCGGGGCTGGGCTGGGAAAAGGCTGGGACAGCCGCAAGAACGGCTAGGGCGAGCAGGAGTTTCTTCATGTGATGGGTGCGGGGAGGTCGTTGCGTGGGGCTGTGGCCCCGATCAAGGCGTCCGACAGGTCTTCCCGGAATGCCACGAATTTAACGAGAGCGCGGGAAAGAGGTTGGCTGATGTGCGGTTAAGGTGTGTTAAGCAGTGGGGACGAGGGCGATACCCAAAAGCTCTGTAAAGCATGATCGGCAAAAAAGGACCGGTTCAAAGTCCGAACAGGAATGTGCCCCCTTTCTTCAGTTCCCCTTTGTGCCACTTTTCCTTCTTCACGATCTTGCCATTCTGGAAGTACTTCCAGCTGCCATTCTTCTGGCCCTCCTTGTAATGGCCCACGATGCCTTGGTCGCGGAAGGCCCAAGCACCATCGCGCTTGCCCATGCGGTACTGGCCTTTCACGGTGATGCGGCCTGTGGGGTCGTATTCCGTCCAATCGCCGTGCAAGGAGCCCCAGCCATATACCGCGAAGATGAGCTGCTTGCCGTCAGGATAGAAGGCCCTGTAAATGCCGCTGGGCTTGCCCCGCTTGTAATCCAGTTGCACGGCCACGCGTGCAGTGTCGAAGGCGTATTTGCCGATGCGACGGAAGTTGGTAAGGTCCTGCAAGGGTGAGTAGGTGACCGCGTAGGCCACAGTGGCGCCGTTCGCTGTGATGTAGAGCGAGTCCGGCTGGGCGTACAGAAGGGTGCCGAGCAAAAGAGCTATAGGGAAAAGGAGCTTACGGAGCATGCGTGGATGAGGTGTTCTTGGCCCCCGTGACGATGGTGAAAGAGCGGTGAAGCACGTGGCCGGCACCATCGGTCAAAGTTAAACGGTGCGGTCCGTCCTCAGGGGAAAGTGCCATGCGGTGCTCGCCGATAGTGGTACCTATGAAAGTGCCGTCGAGATCCCAGAACAAGGTGGCTTTTGGATCGCGGTGCGCCACTTCCACCACCATGTTCCCGCGGCTGCCGTCCAACTGCACCGGGATCAGCAGCGTGGAATTGGCATCCGGATAGAGGATCTCCATGGGGCTGTCGGAATGCTGTGCGCCGTCCTTCCAAGGAGGAAGCGGCCGGTAACCGGGGCTGCGCTGCGCGAAGTAGTATTCCATGCCGGGTGGCAGCACGAACCAGGATGTGGGTACACTTTGGCCTCCGCTTACCTGCCAGGTACCCGTGGGGTCCAACAGAATGCGGCGGTGGTAAGGGCAGGTCTGCGTGCGCATGCCTACGCGTGGGATCCAGGTGGTGTCCACTTGTGGACAATCGATACCTGCACGGAATCCGGTGGTGCGGCACAAGGCAGCCTGTACCATCTCGTCGTAAGGCGGATCATAGGCGGGGCTGTTCGGCAAAAGGCCGAAAAGATCGAAGAGGAGCGGAGCGGCGGCCAAGGTGCCCGTGAGGCCGGGGCGTCCCTCTCCGCTGGCATTGCCCGTCCATACCGCAATGCAGTATTTGCCGGTGAGCCCGATGGCCCAGGCGTCGCGGTGGCCATAGCTGGTGCCGGTCTTCCAAGCGATGCGCTTCTGTCCGGTGAAATGGCTCCAGCCCTGCTCGTCCGCGGGTCGTGCTACCTCGCGCAGCGCCTTCAGCGTGAAATAGATGGAGCTGGCACTGAGCGTGGGTGTCCCATCCAAGGCCGTGGCGCTGTCCACTTCCGCCGTTCCGGGAAGTAGCACATGTGGTGGGCGAATGTCGCCTTGCCGATAAGGTATGCCCATGCGGCCGTAGTTGTTCAGGACGCGGCCCATGCTGGCATAAGCACCGGCCAGTTCCCAGGGTGTGGATTCCGCCCCGCCCACGATCAGTGAAAGCCCGTAATCAGCGGCGCTCCGGTCGATGCTCTTCAGGCCCATGGCGCGAAGCATCAGCAACGTGCGGTCCACGCCGTGGGTGTGAAGTGCCCGCACCGTGGGGACGTTCAGCGAGCGCGCCAAGGCTTCGGAAGCAGGCACGGCCCCGCTGTAACGCTCATCGTAGTTGCGTGGTGAAAAGTCGTTGTAGCGCGTGGGCACGTCGGCCAACAGCATGTCCGGCAGGAGTTCCCCGCTCTGCAGCATGTCCGCATAGAGGAAGGGTTTCAGCACGCTGCCGGTACTGCGCCGCGCGCGGATGATGTCCACGTCGCCTGCATGATCGCGCCCCGCGGTACCGAGGTTGCCCACATACGCTAGCACGGCGCCTGTGGGCACGTCGACAATGATCGCCGCTGCATTGTGGACCTCGTTGGCGATCAGCCTGGAAGCATAGCGGTCAGCGGCTTCGGTGGCCCGGTCCTGCAGGTGGCCTTGCAACGTGGCCTTGAGCAATTGGCCGTCATGGCCTTGGCTCTTCAGGGTGCCGAGCAGTTGCGGCGCGCGTTGTGGCAGGGGCTTGGTCGCACCTGGCAATGGCTCTTCCTTCGCCAAGGACCATTCCGTGCTGTCTATGGCGTGGACGAGCACCAGCCGGTCGAGGAGCCGGTCGCGTTTTGCACGGAGGGCGGCGTGCCCTTTGCCGGGATAGATCGCCGAAGGAGCATTCGGCAGCACGGCGAGGGTTGCAGCTTCACTCCAACTCAACTGTGCCGCAGGACGCCCATAGTACCGCCAAGCCGCAGCGTCCAAGCCGACCACATTCCCGCCGAAAGGTGCATGATCCGCGAAGAGCGCCAAGATCCGGTCCTTGTCCCAGCGCAGTTCGATCCGCAATGCCAGCACTGCTTCGATCAATTTCTCGCCGTAGGTGCGGCCCCTGTTCTCACGCGCCAGCCGCGCGACCTGCATGGTCAAGGTGCTGCCACCACTTACCACATGCCCTGCTTTTCGGTTTTGTTGCCATGCACGCACCAACGATCGTGGTCGAATGCCGAAGTGGCTGCGGAAATGCCGGTCCTCGAACTGGATAAGACAGGTTGCAAAGCGCTCCGGAACACGTCCCGCAGGTGGGAACCGCCATTGACCGTCCGTCGCTACTGTTGCGCCGAGCAGGTTCCCATCGCGATCAAGCAGCACCGTGGAGCAGGGTGCATCGAAGAGCGGTGCCATCGGCCACCATCGCGCCCAAGCGAAGAAGAATGCGAGAACGAGCGCCACGATCACAAGACCGCGTCGGTGCGCAACGGCCCAAGTCCGGAACCTGCTTGGCATGGCCCGCCCCTTATCGGGGTGCGCCCGTGGACTGCGCGGCGGGCTTCACCGGTTCCGCCGGGGTCTTGGGCATGGCGTCAGCTTCGAACATGTGGACCGTTAGCTTGCGCATGCCGTATTTGGCCTGCAATGTGGTGCGGCTTTCAATGCCCTCTTCCATGGTCGCGAAGCGCTGCACGTCCATGTCCGTGGTATCCGTGAAAGATACCCGCCATTCCTTCCGCACCCACGCGATCAGCTGCGGTGTGGTGAACTTCTCGGTGGTCTCGAACAAGGGCGAGATCTCCACCGTTGGACCGTTCCGCCAATTGCCGATGGCGTAGCTATAAATGGTGTTCTGTGCGGAAGCAGCCGCAGAGCAGCCGATGAAGGCGGCCGCGAGGAGGAAGGGTGCTATTCTCATTGGTGATGCGATCAAATGCAAAGATGGGGCCGCACGGTCATTCCCAAAGCCTCACGGTAAAAGGGTTGAATGTGAACGCAGGAAGAGGTCCTATAACACGCTCAAGGGCCTGGAAAAATCCTTGAGCGGGACAGGAAGCGAGAGGATCCACCTACTTGTTGAATGCGCCCAACATCCAATGGTGCTTCTCGATCTGTTCGATGAAGCCCTTCACCATGCGCTCGGTGCCGGCGTCGGAAAGTTCCATCGCCAACTCCACCGTATCGTACATGTGGTCCACCAAGGTGACATAGTCCGCCAACAAGTTCTTCACCATGTGTCCCGAATCGGGCACGGTGTTATCCTCTTTCAGCGAGCTCACCTTCAGGTATTCCGCGAAGGTGCTGAGCGGACGCTCATGGAAAACGCGCACACGCTCGGCGATCAGGTCGATGTTGATCTGCGACTGCGTGTATTGCAGTTCGAGGTTCTCGTGGATGTCGAAGAAGTCCCCGCCGGTGACGTTCCAGTGGTAGTTGCGGAGCTTTTGGTAGTGGACCTCATAGTTGGCCAATAGCTCGTTCAGTGATCCGGATAGGCGCTTGCGCTCAGTGGCGGACCAACGCAGGGAGTGCATGCGCACAGTGCCGCTACCAGCGTTGGCTTTCTTCTTATTTTTCGAGGTGGATGCTTTCTTCTTGGCTGCCATAGCTTGTTCTTTCCGGGTACAACAAGGACAACGTGATTTTGTTTGTTAACGGCTCAGGTGCGCCGCCTTTCACCTCTGATCGCAATGGCGAGCATCACCACGAAAGCAATGACCAGCCCACCGAATTCGCGTGTCTCTTCGATGATCGGGCGTGAGTCCTCCATCTGCCCGGCGATGTTCGGGAAGCCGCCCTGCGCCCAACGGAAGAATGCAGGGGATGCGATGAGCATCCAAACGCCGATGATCACCGTGACGCCCCACAGCCACCACTTCGGGTATTTCCCGAAAGCGGCAAGGGCGCACGAAACCGCGATGGCCAAGTAGCAAAGGGTCCAGTGGATCGGGTCGGGGTCGTTCAGCTGAAGACCGGCGAACACAAGGAACATCACGGAGAGGACGAGGTAGAGGATCTTCATGCCGATCAGAATTCAATGCGGTAGCTGAGGTTCGGGATGATGCCCAACTGGTACTTCGTTACCACTTCGCCCTTACGGCTATCGTAATACCGGAAAGCGGGATTCTGTGCGTTCGTCACGTTCTGCAGGTCCAAGGACCACATGCCGGTGCGCGTTTTGCGGTCCTTCTTAAGATAGAAGCGCAGGTCGATCCGGTAACAGGTACCAAGCTGCTCGGACCAGAGAGGCCCGTCATAGACGGTTCCGCCAAGGGCTTGTGAGAGGCGGACATTGATCGGATTCCCCCGAGGACCACCGTTGACGTTGAGCCTTCCGCTGATGCCCCAAGTGCGTACGCGGTCCTCCTTTACTTTTTTGAACTCCTTTCCGCCGAACAGGTTGATGATGTATTTGCCGTCCCAACGGGAGTCTTCCGTGGAACGCGTAACATCCGTGTACTGGCTACTGTAGAGCGAGACATTGGCGTGGTAGAAGATGTTGTTCGCGAAGTCGTGGCGCATGGAGAGCTCCACGCCCGCATTGGTGGCGGTACCGGTGCTGTTCAGTGGGTAATACACAGGCTCGTCCCACGTGTTCACCATGCTGAACGTGTTCAGCTGCGGATCCAGATAAACAGCGTTCAGGACGGCGACATTGAACAGCAGCTGATAGTAGGCTTCGGCATGGAACGAGAGACGGTCGTTCACGGGATGGTCGTAGCCCAGCACCAAGTCCTGTGCGCGGGTCAAACCGATCCCCGCATTGTTGTTCGGGCGGCCGGAGGTGCCGACGCGCATCACCTGCCATTCGGGCAATTGCGAGCGGAGACCATAGGCCAAGGCCACTTTACGGTTGTGCGGCATGCGCCATTCCAGTGTGGCACGTGGCTCCGGAGCATTGTCACCGTTGAAGGTGAACCAGGACCACGCCATGCCCACCGTGGCCTGCAACCTGTCGGTGAAGCTCCATCGCCCGCTCAGCCAAAGGCGCACCAGCCAGCCGGTCAGGTCCGGATCCAAGGAGGTGTTCACGCGCCGTTGCATCGCACTGCCGCCAACGGTGTAATGAAAGCGGGCGCCAACGGTCCCGTCCACTTGTGCCATGCCGGAGAGTTTCCGTTCGCTCAGATCCACGTCCGAACGCGAGCCCACGGAATAGTCCGATAGCAGCCGCTCCTCCGTGCGCTCCTGGTCGATCTCCGAGACCGCGATCGTGGAGGTGAAGGTGGATCTTTCGCCCACGGGCACGCGGATGCTTCCGCCCACGGCGCCCATGCTGGAGCTGTAATTGATGTTCCTGCTGTCCTTGTCCACCTCCCATTTCGTGGTATCGTGGATGGCCTCGAAGACGTTGCTGCTGTTGCCACCGAGACCGAAGAGATGCACTTCGCCGCGCTTGCCCACACCCAGTGTAACATGGAAGGAAAGGTCTTGGAAGTTGATGGCCTCGTCGCCAAGGTCCACGCCCAGCGCGCCCAATATCCCCACGGTGGAGTAGCGGTAGTTCGCCAAATACGAGGAGCGTCCGCTCTTGCCGATGGGGCCTTCGGTGGCGAGGTCGATGCCGAGCAGGCCTGCTTGGGCGGTCCATTCCTGCTTGCGTGTGTTGCCATTGCGCAGGTGCATGTCAAGGATGCCGCCTAAGGCATTGTCATTCGCGATGGGGAGAACGCCCGTGAGCAATTGCGAAGTGCCGAGCATCTGTGCGCTGAGAATGTTCACCCCGCCGCCGCTGAGCGTGGGCAGGTCGCTGGCGGTACCCGCATTGCCGGTGTGGCTGGGATTCACGATCTCCACGCCCTGCAAGGTCCATGTGTTGGCGTTGGGTGAGTTCCCGCGAATGATCAAATGGTTGGCCTGATCGTTGGCAACCACTACTCCGGGAAGGGCCGCCACTAGTCTTGCCGGGTCGAAGAAGGTGGCAGGCCAGCGCAGGCTCTGCTCCACGGTGAAAGGCCGTACGCCCAAGGGTGACAGCTGTTCCCGGGCCATGGCGCTCACGGTCACCGAGCCGAGCAGGGCTGTTGCCGGTGAAAGCTCCAAGCGTTCCTGTGCCTGCTTGCCTGTGCGCAACCAAAGTTCCGGCACCTCCAGCGTGTCGAAACCCGCCGCGGCGGCACGCAGCGCATAGTGCCCCACCGGTATGCCCGCCATGCTGAAGTTGCCAACGCTGTCGGTAGTAGCAGTGAGTGAAATGTTGCCCGGAACAAGGAAAACCGATGCGCTCGATATAGGCTCACCGGAACTGCCATCCACCACTTGGCCGACCAGCGTGGCCATGGGGGATTGTGCGAAGCTGAGGAGCGGAGAAAGAATGAACAGGCACGCCAAGCAGCGCATTGTGCTATTCAAAAGGTGGAACATGCTGCGATGTTACGGACTTTGGGATCCTGCGATCGTGTCCTCGTTATTCCTGGAACTCCTGTTCTAGGAACTCAGGGTGCACTTCGTGAGACTCTGAGAGAGATCCTGTTCATGGAACTCAGAATCCACTTCGTGAGACCCTGAGAGGGACTCTGTGCTAAGCAAGTTGTAACCATCAAGCATGATCGTTCATCCAACGAAAAAGCAAAAGGGCCGGGGCCTTGATCGAGTTGACGATCATCATATCTGCGCTTAGCACCGGACTTAAGTTTGCACCATTAATATGCGTGGCATATCCACCTTCCTGCTCCTTCACTTCCTCGCGGTGATGCTAGCACCGGCTTGGATAGTTGCGGACTTCATGGTGGAGCGCGACCGCATCCAACGGGAACTCTGCGTGCAGCGGATGGTGCCCGATGAACAGCGCACCTGCCATGGTGAATGCTGCTTGATGAAACGCTTGGAAAAGAGCGGCGAACGGGAACAGAACCTGCCTTTTGAACTTCGTGCTTTGCGCATCGGTGACATGATCACGGATGACGATGCATCGGAATTGGTGATTCCCTTGGATGGGGCGCGGCCAGCTTGGGCCACGATGACCGAAGAACCCCGTGAGGGCCATACGCGCCCGCACGCGCCGGTTCCTTGGTGCTGAATGACATCGGCCGCTCCTTGGGAGCAGTTGTTCCTCGTTCCATCATCAAAACCTTTACAATGAAAAAGATCCTCCTGCTGGGGGTGCTGCTCCAATGCGCACTTACCGGTATGGCTTGTGATCAATGCGGCTGTGGGCTCCTGTTGGGAGTGCAGCCTCAAGATCACGCCAATAATTTCGGTCTGCAATGGCGGATGCGCTACCTCCACGGCGATATCACCGCGCCTTCCGCAACAAGTACGACCGGGCTCGACCTGGCCAAACATGGCGGGCATATCGAGAGCGCACCCGCCGGTCCGCTTTCCTACACGGAGACCTATACCGTACTGGAGGCCCGCGGCGAGTTCTGGTTCGGCCAGCGCTTCAGTCTTACGGCCAGCATCCCGTTGCTGAACAATTTCCAAGCGGTGAACGGCATCCGCCATGCGGACATCTACGACGTGGGCGACCCCATCCTGCTGGGACGCTTTGTGGTGCTGGGCTCCAAAAGCGGTCCGGACACTACGCGCTTGCGCCACCGCTTCACCGTGGGCTTAGGGGTGAAGATCCCTTTGGGCCGCACCGATGTGGAGCAGTATGGCGAAAAGTTGGATCATGACCTGCAGCCGGGCACCGGCACCTGGGACGGGATGTTGAGCGTCGAATACATGGTGCGCGGAAAAAGCTGGGGCACCAGCCTCGGCGTGATGGGACGCTATAACGGTACAATGGAAGACGGCTTCCGCTTCGGTCACAGTGCGAGCTTCACAGGTGAGGTGTTCCGCATCATCCCTTTAAAGCAATTCAACTTGTTGCCATCCGCCGGCGTCTATGTGGAAGCCGCCTTACCCGATAGGATGAAAGGCGTGGAAGACCCGACCACCGGTGGCAACACGCTGTTCAGCAACCTCGGCGCCCGGCTTTGGTGGCACCAATTCGGCGTCTCCTTCACTTGGCAGCACGCCTTGGTGAACGACCTGGGTTCGCTGATGATCCCCAACAAGGAACGCTTCCTCGCGGGCATCACCTACAGTTTCGAGCGGGACTGAATTAACCGTTCCTGTCAATGGCCTTTCGCCATTGACGATCGATCAAACACACATAACAGAACATTCAATACATGAAGCCCATTTCGATCGCCGCCATCACGGCGGCAATGCTCCTCGCCAGCGCAGGATGCAAAAAGGACTCGGTGGACCCACCGGCCACAACGCCTCCGAACTCGATAACCGCGACCGTGCGCATGAACTACATGTTCGTGAACGGAACGGAACCATTCGTCCTGAACAATACGGTGCTGCGGGATACGAACGGCGTTGCCGTGAAATTGGACGCGGTGCGCTTTTTCGTCAGCGGTGTCCACGCCATGGATGATGCCGACAATGCGATCGGCCACTATGGATCCGCCTACATGCTGGTGGATGCTTCGCAAGCGACCAATGATTTCCTGTTGGGCCAGATACGTGCTTCGCACATCCATCAGTTCCATTTCGACCTCGGTCTGGACGCGACGGCCAATTCCGGCGACCCCGCCACTGCAGCAGCACCGCTGAATGATGCCTCCATGTTCTTTGCTGGCCAATGGACGGGCATGGGATATAAGTTTTTTGCTGTCAGTGGTTTTGCGGATGTGGACAACAACGGCACGTATGAAACCCCGGTGCGATACGAGTGCGGCATGAATACCGCGCTGACCGAGGCCCATGCGCACGTCGATCACGAACTCGCAAACGGTGATACCTATACCGCACAGATCAACGTGGACCTGAACAGGATCTTCGCCGGGTTGAACCTCACGACTTGGCCGACACCGGACATGCACAGCCCGGAGTGCGCAAGGATCATGCTCGACCTGTCCGCCGGTATTGACGGGATGGAGTGATCACACGTTAGGAAATAGTGAAAGGGTCTGCCCCAAAAGGGCGGACCCTTTTGCATTCAGCGCCGGGAGAGATCTTTCCAAAGACCTTTCAACCGGATGCCATCCGCAGCATTCGGCCAAAGCTCCTTGAAGGTGGAGCCCGTAATGCGCATAAATGCGATCGTCTGGTACACGGCGTTGATGGAATAGGCCAGCGTGGCGGAGATCGCGGCACCGATGAGGCCGTAGGCCGGTATCAACAACAGCCCGGCCACTACGGTAGCCACCAGCCCCAGCCCGGAACCGATGACGTTGTGGACGTTGCGCGCCGTGCCGCTGAAGAAATGGCTGTACGCCTGTGAGGCGGCCATGCTGAGGATGCCCGGAACGAGCAGTATGATCAACGGCGTGATTCCGACCACTTCCGGTCCGAAGATCCATTGGAACACGGTGGAGGGAAGGAGCACGAGCACGAGCACCACGGCGGAGGCACAGGCCATGGAGGTCTTGAGGAAGGTGAGCGTCAGCAGGCGTTGTCCTTCCGGCCCTTCGGTGTTGCTGATCTTGCTGTAGAGCACCACGGCCAAGCTCTTCGGCACTAACCACGCGCCTTCCGCCAGTTGGTTGGCCACGGTGTAGATGCCCAGTGCCGCAGTGCTTTGGAATTTCTCGATCAACCAGTAGGCCAGCCGGTAGTTCATCAGCTGCATGCCGTTGGCCACTTTCTCCTCCCGCAGGGTCTCCGTTTCGGGACCCTGCGGTCATTGCGCAGTTCATGATCTCAATGCCAACTGGTAGTGTTCCACAGGTACTGTCGCAGCATCGCCCCGCTCATAGAAGCCCGCGCTGGAATGCGGATAGTCCAAGTAGTTGTCCGCGAGCATCCACTTCCCCTTTACCGGGTTGGTGTGAATGTAGTCCAGCTTCTGTTGGATCATCACCTCATCGAAACACTCACGGATATCGGATGAAGGCATGAATATCCGGTATTCCTGGCCGCGGGCTGCATCGCTTGGGCGGACAGCGGCCTTCAGCATTTCGAGCAGTACCATATCACCTTGTTTGATCAGTCTGTCGCGGATCTCATAGGCAAGGAATCGCTTCGCATTGGCCAGTAGCGCATTTATGGACAGTCCTTCCGCAGCATGGATGACCAGATGTACATGGTTGGGCATGATCACATAGCCGAAGATGCGGAAGCCTTTGGTCTTGGCGATATGCATCCAGCTATAGATGTGGTCATAGGTGGAAGTCCGCTCGATAAGGGGTAACCACTGCCAACAGGTGAAGGTGCAATAGAAGATAGCGCCGTCAGTGCGCTGGCGGGTACGTATGGACATTTCGGGAAGGTACCATGGTAAAAATAGGGAAGCGCAGGGTCCCGAGGCGGAGACCCTGCGCGAGGGGAAAATCCGGCCTGATAGGCTGGGTGTGGCTCCTGGAACTCACATTCCTGTCCCAGCGTGGTAGCCACTGCGAGACAAATACTAACGAAGAAACTAATCCGCCTTGATAAACTTGATGTGCTCATTTTTCGTGGGGGTTGTGAGGGTTAATGTGTAGGTGCCTTTGGGAAGGTTTTGTACATTAATCACATCCGTGTGTGCGGTCAATATTGATGAGAGCAACAATTCGCCCACCATGGAATATATAGAGTAAGAAATAGGTCGTTGCTCAACAATGATGTGAATTTGGTTTTCGGCCGGGTTGGGATAGATTGATAGGATGGCATTATCAGAAATAGGTGAGACCGTTGTGGGGTCATGGTGCCCAAGCGTAAAATCCACAGGAAATAAGAAATTCGGGGA
This sequence comes from Flavobacteriales bacterium, assembly GCA_038234075.1. Taxonomy (GTDB): domain Bacteria; phylum Bacteroidota; class Bacteroidia; order Flavobacteriales_F; family PHOS-HE28; genus PHOS-HE28. Next base: position 21,334 of record JBBSUV010000036.1, read on the forward strand.
TGGATCTTCGACATATACGCTATCCACCACGCTCATATTAAAATATCCGGGTTGTCCTATATTGTTATTGTAATAGAAGTAAGAATTATATATGATTCCCCCATTTATCGGCCAGTTGGTTTGTGGTAGCCAAGGTTCGGTGCCAAGGCTCAAATCCCAGCGTATGGTCACCGGATATTGGAAATTGAACGCTTGTACTGTTGCATTGTGGTAAGGGAATTCCGTATAGGGGAATGCCACGGTCTTAGTCGAGTCATTGTCCCAGTTGCCAACCCACACGTTGAATGTATTCGGGTCCATTGATACAGCTCCTTCACCTAATGCATAATCCACTGTGGGAAATGAATTACTCCCTACGGTAGCGCTGGTGTCGTAAACCATCCAAATAGTATCCCTGGCCCCGGTACCATCCTCAAATGCAATGGGGAAGCGCCATGTGGGTTGTGCTGTCGCAGCAAGAGCAAAGGCACAGGCGAGGGCGAGGAGGAGGTTGCGGGGCATGGGTGCGGGCTTGGGCAAACGAATATAGGTTAATTGTGAGGGCCTGCTGTGGATTGTTCATAAATCGGTCGTAAGGGCGTTCTTCCCTTGGCCGGTGGCCGTGGTATTTGTTTCCCACATGTCGAAGTCGCTCACACTGGTAAAGCCGTGTCCCGAAAGGATACCTGAGGCTTGGCTGTTCACAGCGGCAATGGCATCGCTCACTGTGCTGCCGCTCGTATGGAATATAGCAGCGTTATCGGGCACCAGGTAGTCTGCGATCACGTTGAAATGGCCGGAGGAAGCATCTTGGAAATAGCGGGTCAACAAACCGGTGGCAGTGCCGGTGGGTACATTCCAATCAAAGAGATTGATGTTCGGATCCAAGTTGTTCACCCAGATCGGGAGGGATTGCGCAGGCCATTCATTGCTGCCTGCCATATTCTCCTGCTCAATTAGCACGATCAGGATGCGTAACGTATTCGAGGTGGGCAAGTATTGCCCGTTACGGCTTTCATACAACAAACCACCTTGTTGGCCACCACCCTGTTGCGTAATGGTGTCCGGCACATCCACATATTGGCATTGGCCATAGGCTTGAACCGATGCCGCTAGGAGAAGTGCGGCAAGACTATTCCATTTTTTGAAACTTCGCATGACAGGTGGGGGTGTTGGGTGAGATGATCTGGACGAAGTAGATACCGGGGTTGAGCGTTGAAATATCAATGGCCATGTCCGAGGTGATCAAACTTGGGCCGGCGGTCAAACAGATCCGCCCCCATTGGTCATGGACCGTTATGGATCCGTTGCCCTGCAACCCGGAGAGATGGATGGTTTTTTGAGCGGGATTCGGGAATACCTCCATCCTCTCTGGATTCTTCCATGAGCCAACATGCAAGGGATCTCCGGGGCCGAAGTAGACGGATATAGGAAAGAGAAAATCGAGATCCTCATTCACGAATGCGGAATCGGTGATCAGCATGCTATACCCCATTTCATTTCCTGTATTGGAATGAAAGAAGAAATAGTTGCCGTCCATAAAAGCCAATCCGAAATTCCCTTGCGCATACGGCAAATACGGCGCATGGAACAAGCTCGTGTCCCAGCGTATGGTCATAGGAGGGGTCCAGTTGATCGCGTCGATATTGGGTTCCTGGAAAATGGGAAACCATGGATAAGGCATTGCATTTGTCTGGGTGGTATCACCCTCTGCATTCAATACAAAAACGTGAAAGTCATTTGGTGAAAGTTGGACCGCTCCTTCACCTAATTCTTGGTCAACTTGTGGTTGCCCAGAGCTGAATGGAAGGGTTGCCAATGTGTCATAGAGGAACCATATCGTGTCTTTGGCTCCATTCCCATCCTCAAAGGCCAAGTGGAAGCGCCACGTGGGTTGTGCTGATGCACTACAGGCTAATGTACAAGCGAGGGCGAGGAGGAGGTTGCGTGGCATGGGTTGTGGGCTTGGGATGATCGAAGTTAGTTTTACTATGAGTTCAGAAGGACCCAAGAAAACTCCCTTTCAGTTCAAGCTCGACGCTCGAAAAGCCCCCGCAACCGCCGCCCATCTACCGCATTCGGCCACAGGTCCATGAACCTCGACCCCGTGATGCGCATAAAGGCGATGGTCTGGTACACGGCGTTGATGGAATAGGCCAGTGTGGCGGAGATGGCGGCGCCGACGAGGCCATAGACCGGGATCAACAGCAGGCCGGCCACCACGGTCGCCACCAGCCCCAGTCCGGAACCGATCACGTTGTGGACATTGCGCGCCGTGCCGCTGAAGAAGTGGCTGTAAGCCTGCGAGGCGGCCATGCTGAGAATGCCCGGCACCAGCAGCACGATCAATGGCGTGACACCGACCACTTCCGGCCCGAAGACCCATTGGAACACGGTGGAGGGGAGAAGAATGAGCACGAGCACCACCGCAGAGGCGCAGGCCATGGATGTCTTGAGGAAGGTAAGGGTCAACAGGCGTTGTCCTTCCGGCCCCGTGGTATTGCTGATCTTGCTGTAGAGCACCACCGCCAAGCTCTTCGGGACAAGCCAAGCGCCTTCTGCCAATTGGTTGGCCACGGTGTAGATCCCCAGTGCCGCAGTGCTTTGGAATTTCTCGATCAGCCAGTAGGCCAGCCGGTAGTTCATCAGCTGCATCCCGTTCGCCACCTGCACATAGGCGCCTTGCCGGAGAAGCAGACGGATCACGTTCGCTGGAGCTTCCGCGTGCGGCATCACATGTTTGCGCATGGCGAGCACACTGAGGACCAATGCGGCAGCGATGGAGATGTAGCACGCTGCAATGAAGGCATGAGCATCGGCGCCTGGATCCTTGGTCAATACACCGAACGCCGCCACCAGCACCAAGGCCTGCACAACCGCGATGATGTTGTTCGCGCGGATGCGCTGTTGCCCGATGAGCACGCTGAGGTGGATCGCATGGATCCCTTGCAGGAAGGCCAGTACCGCCACATCACCGGCATAGCCTTCCGGCACCAGCTTGAATACGCGAACGACTCCATAGCCCACGCCCGCTGCCAGCACGGCCCACAAATAACCCGGCCGTAGCAGACGCCCCAAAGCCACGCGCGGCACCAAGTACACCAAAGCGCTCCCGCCAACGAGGTCCATGCCCAAGCGGATCAAGGTGATGCCGAGGACGATCAAGCCGATGGTGCCCAAGCCATCCAAGCCCAGCCGGTGCCCGGCGATCACGGAGATCAGCAGGCCCATCGCCGTGGTGATGATGCGCGCTACGATAGTGCCCGTGATCACCTTCAGCATGGCTCAAAGAGCATTGAGGTCATCGGGTTCGCTCTTGCGACCTTTCTGTACGGTACGCTTACGGTCCGGCTTGCGCGTGCTTTTGCCCGTGGTGTGGCGCATTCCGTCCACCAGCGTGATGTCACCGACCGCGCTGAGTGTCCGGATCCCTTTGGACCACGGGGCCTTCAGCGGCTCGAAGAACTTTACGGTCTTCTCGGAAAAGCGATCCGGTGTGAGCTGCGTGACGCGGTTGAGCGCGATCCGAACCGTTCCGGCCACACTGTGGTCCTGTGCTGGGCGCCACAGTTCTTCACCACGCCGGAAAGGTGTTCCACCCGGACGTGACGAGCGGATGTCCGTCTTGATCGGGTTGAGCAGATGGGGCGAGTACGGTCCTTCAAGGTGCTCGGAATGATAGGCGTAAAGCGCTGTGTTCTCCAAGGGGGCCTTTGTGCCGAACAGCCACCACAGCCCTTCATGGCGGAAAAGGGTGGGGGAGAACAGCGGCTCGTTCAATAGCGTGCGGACGGGTGTCAAGGCCGTCTGTTCCTCATTCAAGCTGTACAGCGTCACCTTCCCGCCGGTGACATCCTCCGGGATCACATACACCGCGCCCTCATGTTCCAAGATGAACGGGTAAGTGAGATGACCATCTGCTTCCAGCAGGTTGCGAGAGCGTTTGAGGTTGTTGTCCCGCTTGGGGCGCAGCCGTCCGATCACCGCCTTGTCCTGTTCGCGGTCGTACTTCTCATACAGAACGCTCAACTGCCCGTCCTTCATGCACCCGAATGGTGCGGAGCGCCAACGGCCACTGCCGGGCGGCGGCAGCCAGCGGACATTCAGGCTCGGCCGTTCCTCCAAAAGGGAGGTGATGGGTTGTGGAAGCACACCGAAGTTCCATTCCTCAAGTTCGTGTTGTGAAGAGCCTTTGGTCTTCCCGTTTCCCGCAAACCCCTTCCACCAAAGTCTGAGCATTTCCACGTTGGTGGGAGAAGGAGATGGTGGCTTCAATGCTCCTGCCTCAGCCCCGACAACGGCTTCCGGATCGCCGGAAAGGAACGCCCTGATCACCTGTGCCGGCCAGCTCGCAAGGGACTGGAGAACAATTTCCGCAGTCTCGTCAATTGACCGCCCGTTCCTCCCGAAGGAGCCGCTACGCAGGATCCGGCCTTTCCCTTGGCGATCCGGCGACCGCTGCAAGGAGGCCGTTACATGCGACTCATCTTGAAGCGTCTCCTGTAGGCCCGGTACCTCATCAGCGATGAGAAGTCTTTCTCCGTGGACAAACCGCCAGATGCCAAAACGAGGAAGATCGTGGAGGCTTTTTGGAAGTTCGGTGGAAGAGAATTGCACAAGCACGTCCGGGTGATAACCCCGAAGCTTTTCAAGATCGGCGGCTGGGAGGCCGTTGCGCAGTTGGACGTGGGGGATCTTGTTCAAGGGGGCAGCGGTATCAACAACCCCCCTTGCCTTCACCGCAGAGCGTCCGCCCAACCAGCGGCGGTACAGGATGGCAGTTTTCTTTTCAGGCTGCGTTCCATCGCTTTCCGCGAAGAATACAAGTTCAACTCCGGGCACTTCCAAAAGTGCCTGCAAACACTGCACATGCCAATGCCGCAGTTCGCCCGCCTCCCCGATGATGCCGATGCGCAATTCCGTTTTAGCCATGGGCAAGGGCATTTTGATAGACCGCATCAAAGCCTTCCGCGATCGCATTCGGGCTGAAGCGCTGACTCACACTTCCACGCACGGTGGCGGGTGAATAGTTCTCGTGTTCCCTCGCTATGCGCACCATGGCCTGCGCGAGCGCGTCATCGTCCGCCACAGGGATCAACATGCCGTTCTGCGAGGTGATGAAGGCTTCCGGACCGCCGCAGCGCGTGGCGATCACGGGCTTTCCAGAAGCAAGCGCCTCGCCAGTCACCACACTGAAGGTCTCGAAATTGCTGTTGACGATCACCGTGCCGGTGGAAGCCATCGCCGGAAGCACATCAGCGTGCGCCAATCTTCCGTGCCAGCGAACTTGGGCGGCGATCCCGAGTTGATCGGCCAAGGTGTGCAGCATCTCGCGGTCCTGCCCGTCGCCGATGACCTCCAATTGGAAGTCATTGCCTTGGGAGCGTGTGGCTGCAAGTGCGCGAAGTACACCGCTGACATTCTTCGTACGGTCCACTAGGTCGGCCACCATCATAAAATGTCCTGAAGGCCCGCGCGGCGGAAGGGCGAGTTCCATACCCGGGACGACGTTCGGCACCACCGCATGGGATCTCCCGAGGCCGGCCTTGGCCAGTGCCGCAGCCAAGTGCGGGCTAACAGCGGTCAAGGCTGCGGCCTGTCTGAACAGGAATTGGTCGATGCCTTTGGCCCTCTTGCTTTTCCGTTGCCACGTGCCGTCGAGGTGAACGCTGCTCTGCTCACTGGCGACAAATGGAACGTCCCATTTACGTGCCCACCACCAAGCGGCCCAGACCGGGCGTGTGAGGATGTGCGCATGGATCAGCTCCGGCAGGCCGCGTTCGCGTATCAACCGTTCTATCCCGCTGCGGAGCGCGCGGCGGTAGAGGAAAAAGTTCACAGACTTGCGCAAAGGGGCGGCCTCCAATGCACTGGGCCGGTAATAGCAGCGCAGCTCCCATGCTCCAGCGCTTTCGTCCAGCACCTCTTCATAGGCGGTCGGTAAATTATTCACCGGGCAGGGATAGACCACGCTCACTTTGTGCTGTTCGGCCACGGCCAGCATCTGTTTCCGGATGAAATCGCCCAACTGCGGATCGGGGCGTCCCGGGTACCATTTGGGCAGAACGAGCACGTGCATGCATGGCAAAGTAACGTGGTGGCGCGGCACGGATTATATTTGCGGCCCGTTTGGCGCGTTGCCCGATGGAAATGGTGGATGTAGCTCAGTTGGTTAGAGCGCCGGATTGTGATTCCGGAGGTCGCCGGTTCAAGCCCGGTCTTCCACCCAAAATGCAAGAAGCCCCGAAAGGGGCTTTTTGTTTGGGTGGAAGGCAAGCCGCGATAGCGGCTACCGGCCGCACAGCGGGCGGTGGTTTGAGATTTATCCCGCGCTTGACGCGGGAAGCCCGGTCTTCCACCCCAAAACAAGAAGCCCCGAAAGGGGCTTTTTGTTTGGGTGGAAGGCAAGCCGCGCAGCGGCTACCGACCGCATAGCGGCCGTTGACTTGAGATCTAGGTTAATTCCTCCACGCTATGCTTCTTGTCCGCGAGCACCGTGGCCAACGTCCACGGTATGAGCTTGATGAAGGGGGCCTGACGCACCGGGCAATCCAGTATCTCGCAGATGGGGCAGGATGTTGGTATGCAGGGATCCATGTGGATGAAGAATTCCACTTCCCGGCCTGAATTCCGGTTCACCAATGCATCCAACTTGGTGATCTCGGCGTGTGCTGCTTCCAAGGTGAAGTACCACGGTAAGGTCACATGGCAGTCAATATGGAGGGTGCTTCCGAACGTTATCACACGGAAATTATGGATGTCGATCCATTCGGGTTGGCGGTCGGTATCGATGATCCGGACCAGGTCATCGGCCACGCCCATGTCGGTCTCGTCCATGATGCCACTGACACTTCGCCGGACCACCTGTACGCCTTGCCAAATGATGAAGAGCGCGAAGCTGATCGCGAACAGGCTGTCCAACCAATGCAGGCTGGTGAGTTGGATCACCACAAGCCCCGCCACCAGTGCTGCACTGCTCCATGCATCCGAGAGCAGGTGAACACCTCCGGCCTCCATCGTGAAGGAATGTTTCTCTCTTCCACGACCTCGCAACACCAGTCCGAGGATCAAGTTGGCTGCACCGGTCCCTGCGATCAGCAGTGTACCTGTGCCGAGGTCATGGATCTCCAAACCCGATACCCATGCATTGATAGCACGGTAAATGATCAGTCCCCCGGCGATCGCTACCATCGATCCTTCCAAGGCGGCGCTGATGAATTCCACTTTCCCATGCCCGTAAGGGTGTTCCCTATCGCGCGGTTTCGCAGCGAGCACCAGGCTGTAAAGGGCGAATGCGCCTGCGGTGACGTTCACGATACTCTCCAACGCATCGCTGAGCACGGCATTGCTGTGCGTGATGCGCCAGGCAACGAACTTCACCGACATCAAGACGATGCCAGCCAGAAGCACCCACGCCTGCAAACGAACATTTCCGATCTTTTCGGACATGCGGCCAAGGTAGTAGGCCGGAGCGGGCCGTAAACTTGCGGCCCCGATGACAGAAGACAACGGACCTGCACTGATGAAGCCGGTCAACCTATTTCTGGACCTGCTCAACAATGAACGGGCAGCAGGCGTGCTCTTAGTGGTCTGCACCGCTATTTCGCTCTGGCTCACCAATTCGGCCGCTGGGCCCGACTACTTGGCTTTTTGGCACCAAGAGTTCGCCAACGGCTCGGTGGAATACTGGATCAACGATGGCCTCATGGCCATCTTCTTCCTGATGATCGGGCTTGAATTGGAGCGGGAGGTGTACATCGGTGAGCTCTCCACCATGAAAAAGGCCGCCCTGCCAGTGATCGCGGCCTTCGGAGGTATGCTCGTGCCGGCTGGGATCCACTTGCTCTTCAACCATGGTACGCCCACTCAGGCCGGGGCCGGAATTCCCATGGCCACCGACATCGCCTTCGCCATCGGTATCCTCGCGCTGCTTGGCGATCGTGTTCCGCTCTCGTTGAAGGTCTTTCTTACAGCACTCGCGGTGATCGATGACCTCGGTGCCATATTCACAATAGCGGTCTTTTACTCCGGTGGCATCCAATGGGCCTACTTGGGAGGGTCCATGGGCGTCTTCGCGATACTTCTCGCGATGAACCGTCTGAAGGTGTACAACATCATTCCATACTTGGTATTGGGTGTGGTGATGTGGTGGCTCATGCTCCATTCCGGGGTCCATGCAACGGTCACGGGCGTGCTGGTGGCCTTTGCGATACCGTTCGGGGATGGCAAGTCCGATACCATCTCATGGAAATTGCAGCACTTCCTCCATAAGCCCGTGGCCTTCATCATCATGCCGCTTTTCGCCTTGGCGAATACCTGTATCGTTCTGGGGTCGGACTGGTACGGGCATCTCCTCACGCTGAATAGCTACGGCATTTTCCTGGGCCTTGTGGTCGGTAAGCCTTTGGGCATCACCTTATTCTGCGCAGCTGCGATAGGACTCGGTTTCTGCACCCTTCCGACGGGCATCAGTTGGAAGAAGCTCTTCGGCGTGGCTTGCCTCGCGGGCATCGGCTTCACCATGAGCATCTTCATCACCACACTGGCATTCGACGATGCCGAGCATATCCTGATGTCCAAGACGACCATCCTGCTCTCGTCGCTAGTTGCGGGCATCATGGGCTTCTTTTGGCTGCGCTCGGTGTTACCGCATCTCACTCCGGAGGAAGTCGCATACGACGACATGGAGGAAAAGAATAGCTGAAGGCGGGATCAGTCGTTCAGTAAAAGGTCCCGATCGCGGGAGGTTCTTCAACTTGGCCAAGATCCCGGTGCGGAAGAGCCCGTATCCATTACTCATTCATCCACCAAGGCCTGCCGCCTACCTTTGAGGCGAGAGCCGAAAACAAGACAGATGGAAGTCAGATTGATCGAAGCCGCCTCGGAGATCGGGGCAGGGACGAGGGGGACCAGCATGGGCATGAGCGCCCTGCGGGTGGCCGCTTGGAAAAAGGGCAGCGAGCTCTTCGGCCATGCCGAGGAAAGCATCCTGCGGGACGAGAACGATGTGCTCTATGAGGACGATAAGGAATCGCCCAATGCCCACCACATCGATGGATTGATCCGCTTTGAGTCGGACTTGGCCTATGAGGTGTACAAATTCCTGAGGAACAATGTGTTCCCTATAGTTATCGGAGGGGACCATTCGATCGCCATCGGCTCTGTTTCCGGCACCAAGATGGCCTTCCCGAACGAGCGCATCGGTGTGATCTGGATCGATGCTCACGCCGATCTCCATAGCCCTTGGACCACGCCCAGCGGAAACGTCCATGGCATGCCTTTGTCGCTTTTGATGAACATCGAAATGAAGGGTGCGAACCGGCCCAAGATGTTCACGCTCGACGTCTGGGACCGCCTCCGGAAGATCGGCTCAAGCGGCCCCAAAGTGCTCCCATCCGACCTGGTCTTCATCGGGCTCCGGGATTACGAGGAAGAGGAAAAGGCCATCATCGAAGAGCACAACATCAAGGTGATCACTGTGAAGGACCTCCGGGAAAAAGGGGCGAAGGCCGTGGTGGCTGAGACCTTGGCGCATCTCAGTGCCTGTGAGAAGGTCCACGTCAGTTTCGATGTGGACAGCCTCGATCCGACCATCTCCGTTGGTACCGGTACCCCCGTTCCCGACGGACTCTTCTTGGACGAGGCCTGCGAGCTGCTGACCGGTTTCTGCTCCGATCCCAAGACCGTGACCTTGGACGTGGTGGAGATCAACCCTGCCTTGGACACCATGAACTCCATGGCGGAGAGCGTACTCACCGTGATGGAGCCGCTGTTCCCCATTCTTCGTGCCCGCTGAACTGAATTTTCGTGAGAGCTCACTTTACACCTCATGAACAAGTCGCCCGGAACGTGATCCTGGTGAGGCCGGTGGGCTTTGCGTATTCCAAGGAAACCGCCGCCACCAATGGTTTTCAGCAGGATCTCTCCGCACCGGACCTGAAGCAGAAGGTAGAACAGGAATTCAACGCGCTCCTCGAGGCTTTGAACAAATGTGGGGTCGGCGTACTCGTGCTCGATCCGAAAGATCCTTCAGCTCCGGATGCCGTTTTCCCGAATAACTGGTTCAGCACGGATGAGGTAGGGCGCATAGTGACCTATCCCATGGCCACGGCATCCCGCCGGTCCGAACGGGATCCGAACCTAGGCGATGCATTGCTCAGTTCCGGATTCGCGAACAAGGGGACGTTCGACCTGAGTGATCGGGAAGCGCAGGGCCAAGCCTTGGAAGGCACCGGGAGCATGGTGCTGGACCGCAAGACACATACGGCCTATGCCGCCCTCTCGCCCCGGACATCGGAGGCGGTGCTGGAGGCGTGGTGCAAGGAAATGAAGTATGAGCCGATCGCCTTTACGGCTACCATGGACGGCACTCGTGAGGGGCAGCCCGTCTATCATACCAATGTCCTGATGAGCATCGGTGAGCGCTTTGCAGTGGTCTGCATGGAAGCGATCCCGGACCTCAATGACCGGCACCGTGTTGCCGCGGAATTGGCAAAGTCCTGGAGGGAGCTTATCCAGATCACGCTCGCCCAAATGCACGCCTACGCGGGGAATATCCTGCAACTGCGAAGCGGGAAGGGCGACTTCATCTTTCTTTCGGAGCAGGCCCATCGCTCCTTGCAGCCGGACCAGATCCGCCAATTGAAAAAGCACGGGGAACTGATGCCAGTGCCCATCCCGACCATTGAAACTATCGGTGGCGGGAGTGTTCGCTGCATGCTCGCGGAGAACTTTCTTCCTTTGTGCTCATAGTCGATCCATCTTACCTCATGTTCCAAGACCGCCTTCAAGCGCAGTTATTGCCTGCGATCCAGACCGCCTTCCATGAACTTTTCCAGCATACGTTGGACCCTAGAACCATCGCATTCCAGCCCACCCGTGCGGAATTCGAGGGCGATGTCACCATCAACGTCTTCCCGTTCCTGAAGATCAGTGGCAAAGGCCCCGAGCAGACAGCCACGGCCATCGGGGAGTACATGCAGGCCCATGTGGATGTGGTGGAGCGCTTCAATGTGGTGAAGGGCTTTCTCAACATCGTGATCGCTGATCGCTACTGGCATGGCTTTCTGCAGGAAGCTGGAGGAACGGACATTCTGAATTTTGCTGCCACGGGTGATCAGGTGATGGTGGAGTATTCTTCCCCCAACACCAACAAGCCCTTGCACCTCGGCCACCTGCGGAACAACTTCCTTGGTCATTCCGTGAGCCGCATTTTGGAAGCAGCCGGGAATGAAGTGGTGCGCGTGCAGATCATCAACGACCGCGGGATCCACATCTGCAAGAGCATGGTGGCTTGGCAGAAGTTCGGCAACGGCGAGACCCCGGAAAGCAGCGGCCTGAAAGGAGACAAGCTCGTAGGCAAGTATTACGTCGCCTTCGATAAGGCGTTCAAGGCCGAAGTGGCGGAACAGATCGCGGAGGGAAAGACAGCGGACGAGGCCGCGAAGCAGGCGCCGATCATGATGGAAGCGCAGGATATGCTGCGCCAATGGGAAGCCAACGATGCCGAAGTGCGCGCCTTGTGGGAGCGGATGAACGGCTGGGTGTACGATGGCTTCAAAACCACATACACCGCCATGGGCGTGGAATTCGACAAGCTCTACTACGAAAGCCAGACCTATCTATTGGGCAAGCAGGATGTGCTCGATGGTGTGGAGAACGGCACTTTCTATCGGAAGGCGGATGGCTCCGTCTGGGTGGATCTCACTGCGGATGGGCTGGATGAAAAGCTCCTCCTGCGCGGCGATGGCACCAGCGTATACATGACGCAGGACGTCGGCACGGCCATCCGTCGATTCGAGGAATTCCCGGACCTGAAGCAGTTGATCTACACCGTGGGCAATGAACAGGACTATCACTTCAAAGTGCTTTTCCTGATCCTGAAAAAGCTCGGATACACCTGGGCGGACGGGCTCTACCACCTCAGCTACGGCATGGTGGACCTACCCAGCGGAAAGATGAAGAGCCGTGAAGGCACCGTAGTGGATGCCGATGACCTCATCGCGGAAGTGATCGCGGACGCGGGCAAAGCCACGGAAGAGCTCGGCAAGCTCGACGAGTTCACCGCGGAGGAGAAGAAGGAGCTGTTCCGCATCATCGGCCTCGCTGCACTGAAGTACTTCCTCCTGAAGGTGGATCCGAAGAAGCGCATGCTATTCGACCCGGCCGCAAGCATCGATCTGCAAGGCCATACGGGACCGTTCATCCAATACACCTATGCCCGCATCCGGAGTTTGCTTCGCAAGGCTCAGTTGTCGGTTGTCAGTTCTCAGTTGTCAGGCGTGGATGCGACGGGCGTATCCGGACAACTGACAACCAACAACTATCAACTTCTCCCTGAAGAGCGTGCGGTGATCAAGTTGCTGCATCAGTTCCCCGCAGTGCTGAACGAGGCGGCCATAAGGCTTGATCCATCCTCCATCGCCAATCATGCCTACGAACTGGTGAAGACCTACAACAGCTTCTACCAGCTCGTTCCCGTGCTGAAGGAGGAGGATGCGGAAAAGCGGAGCTACCGCTTGGCCCTTAGTGCTGCGGTGGGAAAAGCCGTGAAAAAGGCCATGTGGTGCTTGGGCATCGAGGTACCCGAGCGGATGTGAGAAGAGCTTCTCCAGCGGGGCCGACGTGCCGGCAACCTTCGTGGACCACTTGTTTTGGCACTCGTGCCCTTCGTGGTCCTTCTCTTCGATCAGAACTTCGGACAGGGCACCGCGCGATACTTCCGGTTCTTGTTGTGCTTCGGCCACTCGTAGATCACGGAGATCTCGTGCGCACCGCCACTTTTCATCGTCAGCTTGGACACCGTCACGTCATAGCTGTAGACCATCTGCAACTGATAAGGCGTTTTGTAACCGAACATGACGATGGCAGCGTCATCGTTCGGGTACCCCGGCTGATAGGCTTTCAGGCCCGGTAGGCCGCGGTACCACAGGCCGAAGGTGATGGAGCTGTGGTCGATGTAGCCGCCGATGTCCAACTGGTCCCATTTGTCCTGGGCCTTGTAGTGTGCGGCAAGTGTCATCTGTGTCTCGCTGTTCCGGAAGGAACGCCCGTCCAAGGCGAATCGATAGCCTGCGTGAGCACTGATGCGCATAGGAAGCTTGGCATCCCCGTCCAGGAAGAAGGTCTCTTGGGGTTGGTTCACGTGGTTAAAGGAGGCACCGGCCCAGAATTGCTCGGAATAGTATAGCACGCCGACCGAGAAGTCGATGTAGGAGACGCTTTGCAGCATGGTCGGCTCGATGGACGTGGGGGCGTTGTCCCGGATCACCTGGTCGGCGAAGAGCAGATTCTTCGGGTCATAGGAGCGCATGGTGTACCCCATCCGCAGGCCGCCTCGGATAGCTTGCCGCCTGTTCAGCCGCGCCTCATAGGAGTAGCTCAATGCTGCTTGGGTGAAGTTCAACCCGAAGGAGCCGGCCTGGTCACGCATCACCATTGCACCGATGCCGCTGTTCATGGACGCACTGCGATGGTCGTAGGTCACCGCGTAGGTCTTGTATCCGGGACCGATGGCTGGCCACTGTAGGCGATAGTTCAGGCCGATGCGGTCCTGGAACGTATTACCGGTCAGGGCGGGATTCAGGTAAAGCGGTGCCGCATAGAATTGCGAGAGCTGCGGGTCCTGCGCGATCGCGCTAAAGCCCGAGAGCACGACTAAAGAGAACAGGATATGTACGCGGATGCTCATGTTCTATCGGAATATCGTCAGGTCTCCAGTGCGTTGGATCTCCTTGTTATCGGTGAAGCGTACCCAGAGCTGGTACACATATACGTCCTGTGGACTGATCTTGCCTTTGTAGTAGCCGTCCCATCCTTGGTGGATGTCGTGGCTCTCGAACACCAGCTCGCCCCAGCGGTTGAATACACGCATGCGGAAGTCCTTCACGAAGCGGATGAATGGATAGAACACGTCGTTGCTGAGGTCCATGGGGTTGTAGCCTCCTCCGCCTCCTCCGTTAGCACCCGGCGTGAACGCGTTGGGAACGGTGACGTCATAGATCGGATTGATCTTCACGATGTGGTCGACATTGGAGGTGCAGCCATGATCATCCGTCACGCGGAGCACGACTTGCCAGATCCCCGGTTCGATATAGTGATAGGCCGGGTCGGGATCGATGCTGATGCCGCCATCACCGAAGGTCCAGTCCCATGTGCTGATATCCCCAATGGATTGATCGGTGAATTGCACGTCGGCATGGTCGGCGTCCGTTTCCCAAGGGTTCGCGGTAAATGCGGCAACAGGGAGTGAATACGCATGCACCATGCTGGTGTTCTGGGCATCCGCACTGCAGCCCAGCGGCGTCGTCACGGTCAGGGTAACTGTATAGTCGCCGGCCTGATAGACGTGCACAGGCGCCATCGAGGTGCTGGTAGCGCCGTCGCCGAAGTGCCAGAGGTAGGAGACGGGTTGGTTGGTGAGGCCCGCGGGGAAGTGTGCGGTGACCGGAGCGCATCCTTCCGCAATGATCGACGGCAGCGTGATCGCCGGTGGCGTTTCCACGATGATGTTGACGTTACCGGTGAGGTTGTTCGCGCACACATCGGTGACGGTGACGATCAAGGTCCTGCTGGACGTGGCCGGCACGCTGAAGGGACCGTTCCCTGTGGCGGGAAGCTGAGGCCAGGCGATCGAGGTGCTGCCGGGGTAGCCGGTAAGCCATGCTCCCACTTTGGCCGTTCCGCCGGAGCAGAAGGCAGTGTCGCCATACGTGTGCAGCACGGCCTGCGAAAGGTCAAGCACGGTAACCGGGAGGTCCAGACCAGGACCTTGGCAACCGGCCTGGTCCACTACTGAAACATGGATCACTTGCGAGGTGGGGAAGGAATATTGGAGCGCCGCACCCGTACCAATGCCAGCCCATGTGATGGTATAGCCGCCAGAACCGCCTGAGGCCTGTGCCGTCAGCGGGACCGGTGTGTTCACGCAGACCGTATCCTCAGCCTGTGCCGTGAGCGTCACTGGTGCCGGTGCTGTCAAAGTGGTGGTGGCTTGCGCGTGGCAACCATTCGCATCCGTCACCACCACGGTGTAGGCACCGGGAGGAAGGCCATATGCTGTAGGTGTGGTCTGGGAATTGGCATTGCTGCTCCACTGATAGCTGTAGCTGGGTGTTCCCCCGGCCGCTTGCACGGTGGCCGAGCCATTGGCGCCTCCGAAGCAAGCGGGAGCAGTGCCGCTCACATTGGCCGCGCTTAAGGCGGAAGGTTCCGTGATGACGACGGAGGCCGTGGTGTCACAACCGTAGTTGTCGATCACATGAACGGTATAGGTGCCTATGGCTAATCCGCTGGCTATCGCCGTCGCTTGTGCCAAAGGATCATTCCAGAGATAGGTGAACGCAGCATTGTTCGGAGTGAACTGGGCACTTCCTGAATGATCATTGTTGCAAGCCAGTGCGCTACTGCTCACCACTGATCCGAAGAAGCTGGTAGGCAACGTGATGTGTACCGTGTCCTGGTCTGCAGCACAGGTGGGGTTACCCGTGGTGTTGAGCACTAGGTCAACGCCATTGGCCACGATCTCCGCCGGACTGGGCATGTAGCTCTGTTGCAGCCCCGTGCCGCTGAAGGTGCCGTTCCCGCCACTCCAGGAACCGCCCGTTGCATTGGTGACTGTTCCATTAAGCTGCACCGGAAGGGAAGAGAAGCATCCGATCAGGTCCGCACCAGCATGGGCCGCATTGGGCTGTCCCAACGCTTGGATGGTGGCGTTACCTTGAGCGGGTGCACAGCCGTTGGCATCGGTCACACTGAGCGTATAGGTGCCGGCGCCACCATGCATGGTGGGCGTTGTTTCACCGTTGCTCCAGGTGTAGTTGTATGGCGTTGTTCCGCCGGTCACCATCGCTGTGATGCTGCCGTCACCATTGCCTGCGCATTGCTCATCCACCACGTTCAGCTGGGCAATGGCGATCGCAGCGGGTGCCGAGATCGAAACGCTCATGGTGGTGTCACAGCCGTAGCTATCGGTCACATGAATGCTGTAGCTGCCTGCGGCAAGTCCCGTGGCATTCGCGGTTGTTTGTGCAGAAGGATTATTCCAGAGGTAGGTGAAGGAGGGGTTGTTCGGCGTGAAGCTGGCAGAACCGGTGGAAGTGGCATTACAAGTTGCATTTACGGATGCCACCCCTGCGCTGAAGAAGCTGGTGGGCAAGGTGATGTGAACGGTGTCCTGGTCGGGTGGACAGGTGGAGTTACCGATAGTGGTGAGCAGGAGGTCCACGCCGTTGGCCATGATCTCGGCCGGCGTTGGCATATAGGTCCGTTGCAGCCCGGCACCCGAGAACGTGCCATTCCCTCCGGACCATGAACCGCCCGTGGCATTGGTAACGCTTCCGTTCAGCTGCACCGGCAAAGTGGCGAAGCAGCCGATGAGGTCAGCGCCCGCATTCGCCACGTTCGGTTGCCCAAGTGCGCTTATGGTCGCGGTGCTTTGCGCAGCAGCACAGCCATTGGCATCGGTCACGCTGAGCGTATAAGTGCCGGCGCCCCCGTGCATGATGGGCGTTGTCTCACCATTGCTCCAAGTGTAGTGGTATGGCGTTGTTCCGCCGGTCACCATCGCTGTAATGCTACCATCTCCGTTGCCGGCGCATTGCTCATCCACCACATTCAAGTTGGTGATGGCCAGTACAGCGGGCGCGGAGATGGACACGCTCATGGTGGTGTCGCAGCCGTAGTTGTCCGTGACCAGTACACTGAACGTTCCAGGGGAAAGGCCAGTGGCTGTGGCTGTTGATTGTGCTGAAGGGTCGCTCCAGAGGTAGGTGAGCCCGGTACTGTTCGGGGTGAAGGTGGCTGTGCCGTTAGCAGAGCCGGAGCATAGCAGGTTCGTGGAACTGGTGCTCGCATTAGTGTAACTGGTCGAGAACACGATGTGAACAGTGTCCTGTGCCGGTCCACATGGCGATTCGCCTGTTGTCGTGAAGTAGAGGTCAACTCCGCCATTGGCCAGTTCTGTCGCCGTCGGCATGTACGAAGCGTTCATATCGGTGCCTGTGATGGTGCCGTTACCGCCGGACCAGGTGCCCCCCGGTGCGTTCGTCACAGTTCCATGCAAGGCCACGGGCAATTCCCCTTGGCAAGCAACAAGGTCCGGCCCAGCGTGTGCCATGCTAGGCTGGTTGGCCTCACCGATGGTGGCTTGGATCGGCCCGTTAACACAGCCGTTGCCATCACTGATCGTCACGGTGTAGTCGCCTGCACCGGCTGTGATGTAGGGAGTGGTGTCGCCGGTGTTCCATAGGAAATGGAAGGGTGCCAAACCCACACCAACCTCTACCGATGCGCTGCCGTCACCGTTCCCGGCGCAGGATTCGTTGATGATGTTAGGACCGAAATAGCTGATGCCGGGCAGCACGTGGATCGAATAGACGTAGGTCTGCAACGCCGGGATCGGACAAGCCCCGTCATTTGCCGTAATGATGAAAGGGAAGAAGCCCGAGGCTCCTGCGATGCCGGTCCAGCACACGTGGACGGTGATCGGGTTGGTTCCGGTATAGGAAAAGGTCGCCCCCGGGAGATTCTGGGTGACGTTCGATGTCGCGGTGAGGATATTATTGGCGTTCGCGTCGGTGATGACCGCATCGAAACAGAAATTACCCGATTCGCAGATCTCGATCGCACGCGGACCCAGCTGCGTGGCCAGTCCACTGAGGTTGTCCACAAGGCCAGTTGCGGGATCCGGAGGTATGTTGGTGCAGGGATAGGCGATGAATTGCATGTCACGCATCACGGAACCGATCCAATTCCCAGCTGAATTGTATTGGTCCACACGGACAACCACCACCCAGTTGCCGGTCTGGTTCAAGGTGAAGTTCACCTGCCCGGTATGCGCGTCCAGCGTTATACCAGTGATGGGCTGGGTGCCGCTGAACCCGCTGACGTATGGAAGGTTCACCGCACCGGTGTTCATCGCACTGATGAAGGTGTAGGTCAGGGAGTCACCTGTCGGGTCATACGCACCGTAGCTGTATGATATCGGATATCCCGCACAGACGTAGGGGATAGCCGTGTTGGTGAACATGGGGGAATCATCGCAGGGCGCAAGGAGGTTGTTGAGCTTCGCCTCGATGTACACATTCTTGTTACCGGGCTGCACCAAGTTCGCGATCGCTCCGTTCCTCCAGTTCTTGGTCCAGGAGATCGTCCAGGAGTTGCAAGGCGGAAGGGTCACCGTGCCAGTGTAAATGAATTGCTGAATGCCGGGCAGGCTTCCGCCGTTGCAGGTGCTGTTCGGCAGTTCCAAGTTGCACAGCTGGGAGATCTCCACGCCTCCGGGCGTGGTCACCGTCATGGTCTTGTTGCCGCAAGGGCTTTGGATGTCCAACGGATAGGAATTGTCCAGTTGGATCCCCGCGCAGTCACGGTAGACCACCAAGGTGATCCGGTATTGGTTGCCCCCTAAGCAATCGTAGTAGATCTCACCTCCGGAGATATGTGTGGCGCTCGCCGTGGTGGCGATCAGCAGACACAATATGATCGAGATGAGTAGTTTTCGCAGCATGCGAGCGAGCTTGGCTTCCCTGACCCTACTACGCGGCTCCGCTGCGGAGGTTTCGTAATGGAAAGACTGTTCGCCACCTATTCGGAGAGCATATCCACCGGGAAAGCACCGTCCGCTACCTTCGCGGTCCCATTTTAAGCTCGATGTTCGAAAACCTTAGCGACAAGCTCGAGAGAGCATTCAAAGTACTCAAGGGCCAAGGCCAGATCACGGAGATCAACGTAGCCGAGACCATGAAGGAGGTCCGGCGTGCCTTGCTGGACGCCGACGTGAACTTCAAGACCGCCAAGGAATTCACCGATCGCGTGAAGGCCAAGGCGTTGGGGCAGAATGTGCTGACGTCCGTCAGCCCGGGACAGCTCCTGACCAAGATCACCAACGACGAGCTGGCCGAATTGATGGGCGGCAAGAACGCCGGCATCAACCTCGGTGGCAACCCCACGGTGATCCTGATGAGCGGCCTACAGGGTTCCGGTAAGACCACCTTCAGCGGAAAGCTCGGCAACTACATCCGCAAGAAGGGCAAGCGCGTGTTGCTCACCGCAGCCGACGTATACCGCCCGGCCGCTATCGACCAGTTGGAAACACTGGGCAAGCAGCTGGAGATCGAAGTGTACAGCGAGCGCGAGAACAAGGACCCGGTAAGCATCGCGAAAAATGCCATCGCATATGCGAAGCAACACGGTTTCACCGCCGTCATCATCGACACGGCCGGCCGTTTGGCGATCGATGAGAAGATGATGGACGAGATCGCCGCGATCAAGAAGGCGATCAACCCCCAGGAGACGCTCTTCGTGGTGGATGCCATGACCGGGCAGGACGCGGTGAACACAGCCAAGGCGTTCAATGACCGCTTGAATATCGACGGCGTGGTACTCACCAAACTGGACGGTGATACCCGCGGTGGTGCGGCGCTCACCATACGCAGTGTGGTGGACAAGCCGATCAAGTTCATCGGCACAGGCGAGAAGATGGAGGCGCTGGATGAGTTCCACCCGGACCGCATGGCGGGGCGCATCCTCGGCATGGGCGACGTGGTCTCGCTGGTGGAACGCGCGCAGGAGCAGTTCGACGAGACGCAGGCACGGGCATTACAGAAGAAGATCGCCAAGGACCAGTTCGGCTTCGATGATTTCCTGGAGCAGATCCAGCAGATCAAGAAGATGGGCAACATGAAGGACCTCATGGGCATGATCCCCGGTGTGGGTAAGGCGATGAAGAACCTCGACATCCCGGATGACGCATTCAAAGGCATCGAAGCCATCATCCGCAGTATGACGCCCATCGAACGCACCAATCCGAGCGTGATCAACGGCAGCCGCCGCCAGCGCATCGCTACGGGCAGCGGCACCAACGTGGCCGAAGTGAACAAGCTGATGAAGCAGTTCGACGAGACC
Source organism: Flavobacteriales bacterium (assembly GCA_038234075.1). Lineage (GTDB taxonomy): Bacteria > Bacteroidota > Bacteroidia > Flavobacteriales_F > PHOS-HE28 > PHOS-HE28. The sequence continues at coordinate 41,218 of JBBSUV010000036.1, forward strand.
CGCAAGATGATGAAGATGATGGGCGACAAGAGCAAGATGCAGGCGATGATGCAAAGGATGCAGCAAGCGCAGGGAGGACGCCGGTAGGCGGACACCCTGCGTAGGGGCGATGCATGCATCGCCCCGATAAGGCGGCATCGCCCCGATAAGGCGGCATCGCCCCGATAAGGCGGCATCGCTCCGATAAGGCGGCATCGCCCCGATAAGGCGGCATCGCCCCGATAAGGCGAACTGAAAGCCCCAATGATCGATCTGTTTTCATGGGCCACAAAATCACCGCCATTATTGCCCAAGCCCCGATCAACGAGGCAAGTGCCATTGCGCGTGGACTGCCCGTGATCTACGAAGGCAACTACGTGATCATTCCTGTACCGGTGGAATTGATCTGGAAGCTGGCAGGCGATGATGAGCCTGCCGATGGTGCCGCTACCACCATCTTCAACACCCAGGTCCCACATCAGCTGGCCAAAGAGTTGTACATGGCATCCTATGCCTTGATCGAAACGGACTACTTCGGTGGGGTGGGTGAACAGAACGCCAGCTTTCACGGTGCCGACGGTTCAGTACTGCGTGATGTCTCCCTCAACGAGGCATTGCGCGCGTTGGGGGTTCAGCGTAAGCCATGCTACATCGATCCACCCGCAAAGGCCCCCAAGCCCAGCCTATTCGACCGAATTCGGAGTTGGTGGGAGATGCGCCCTTACATCAGTAAAGCGGAACGGTCCAATATGTATCCAGAAAACGATGAGTTCGATATGATCAACTTGGGCAGCTACCGGCAAATGGTGGACGCGCGCTTCTGGGCAGAAGGGAAAAGTGGCCAACGTATCGGGAACATCTTGGTGGGCGATCGACGGATCATGGACTGACCCTTTTATGTTTGCCGGCGTGAGGACGATTAAGTCCTCCGTTGAGTCCAACCCGAGTGGTTGTGTTGATGTCCTGAAATGATGTGCCGCCACGGCGTGCAAGGCCAGGAGACCCTGGGTGAGCGTTGCGCTACACCG